>NZ_JCALEE010000009.1:0-146177 GCF_059813225.1 Mycobacterium sp. NGS16 | reverse complement strand
CCTGCAGGCTGCGCCGGTTCTTGCGTTGGGGCCGTTGGGGCGGCTTAGCCGCCGGCCGTCGGTATTGACGCGCACCCGCCCAGCACCGTGGTGGACAGGAACGTCGCGGCATTGGCCAGATAGTTGTCCGACGGATCGTAGGTCGGCAGCGACAGCACGAACGCCCGCCGATACTGCGCCGAGAGCTCCGCGAAATCCTGCAGCGTGGGATTGTTGCTGCGGCGGCCCAGCTGCTGCATCTTGTTGGCCAGACTGATCATCACCGGGCCGACCGCCAGGTTGATCGCCTTCTGCTGGGGGTTCCAGTAGGTCGCCGGGATGCTCGGATCGATCTCCGTCCACTCGGCGGTGTCGGTGCCGAATTTGTCCAGCGCCGCCTTCCAATCCGCACACACCGGGTTGGGCCCGGTCAGGTAGCGCTGCGGATTGGTCGGGTTACCCGGCGAGGCGGTCTTGGTGGGCGTGGACTGGGCTTCGACCAGCGGCGCGCGGGTCGCCGCCGATCCGTTGTTGGCGGCCGCGCAGATCGCGGCCAACGCCGATGCCGCGCTGTGGGCGGTACCGGCCAGCGCGGCGTCGCGTTCGGTGTAGGTGGGGATGTGCTCGACGAAAGCACGGGCGTAGGCGATGAACTGCTCGTAGAGTTCACGCATCACCCGATGGGGCGTGAGCTTCACCAGCCCGACGGTCTGTGCGGCGGCGTTGCGTACCACTTGCCCGGCGGCCAGGTACTCCTTCTTCTGTTCGTCGTTCCACGCCGAGGCCGGGATCGACTGATCGCGCTCGTTCCATTTGCCGTGCCCCAGCAGCGACAGCGTGCTCGACAGGTTGCCGCTGATCGAACTCCACGCGGTGCAACTGGGGTCGCTGATAATGATCGCGACCGGCCCGGTGTCGTCGGCGCTGGCGATGCCTGAGGACGCGGCGTTGCGGCTGGAGCCCGCGCCATCCAACGAACCCTTGCCGGGGTCACCGCCGAGCAGCACCACCCCGACCAGCACCAGGGCCACCACAGCGAGCACGACCACGGCGGCCAGCCCCCATTTGAGGCTGTTGGTCTGCTTTGGGGTGGCGTCGTCGTCGTCCTCGTCGTCGTAGTCGAAGTCGACGTCATCGGTGCCATTGGTCACAGTGAGCCAGCTTAGAGCACCGACCGGCGCGGGGCAGGGCTGCGCGATGCCTCTAGACTTGGCGACGCTCGAACCGTTATCTGAACTGTCCTGACACCAGGGGGTATTTCGTGCTGCGCAGCCACGACGCCGGCTCGTTGCGGGCTACCGACGCCGGGCGCAGCGTCACACTGGCCGGCTGGGTGGCGCGCCGACGCGACCATGGCGGAGTCATTTTCATCGATCTGCGCGACGCCTCGGGAGTGGCGCAGGTGGTGTTTCGGGATGCGGCGGTGCTCGAGCAAGCCCACCGGCTGCGTGCCGAGTTCTGCGTTGCGATCACCGGCGTCGTCGAAGTGCGACCGGCCGGCAACGAAAACCCGGACTTGCCGACCGGAGCCATCGAGGTCAACGCGGTAGAGCTGACGGTGCTCAACGAGGCTGCGCCGCTGCCGTTCCAACTCGACGAGTCGGCCGGTGAAGAAGCCCGGCTGCGCCACCGCTACCTGGATCTGCGTCGCGAAGACGGCCCCGGCGCGGCACTGCGACTGCGTTCCAAGGCCAACGCGGCGGCCCGCGCCGTGCTCGCCGAGCATGACTTCATCGAGATCGAAACCCCGACCCTGACCCGCTCCACCCCGGAGGGTGCCCGCGACTTCCTGGTGCCGGCGCGGCTGCAGCCCGGCTCGTTCTATGCGCTGCCGCAGAGTCCGCAGCTGTTCAAGCAGCTGCTGATGGTGGCCGGCATGGAGCGCTACTACCAGATCGCCCGTTGCTACCGCGACGAGGACTTCCGCGCCGACCGCCAGCCGGAGTTCACCCAGCTGGACCTGGAGATGAGCTTCGTCGACGCCGAGGACGTGATCGGCATCGCCGAACAGGTGCTCAAGGCGCTGTGGGCGCTGATCGGCTACGACCTGCCGACGCCGTTGCCCCGGATGACCTACACCGACGCCATGCGCCGGTTCGGCTCCGACAAGCCCGACCTGCGTTTCGGCCTTGAACTGGTGGAGTGCACAGAGTTCTTCTCCGACACCACCTTCCGGGTCTTCCAGGCCCCGTACGTGGGTGCGGTCGTCATGCCCGGCGGGGCGTCGCAGCCGCGCCGGACGCTGGACGGCTGGCAGGAGTGGGCCAAACAGCGCGGCGCCAAGGGCCTGGCGTACGTGCTGGTGGGCGAGGGCGGAGAGCTGTCCGGACCGGTGGCCAAGAACCTGACCGACGCTGAGCGTGCCGGGCTGGCCGGGCACGTGGGTGCCGCGCCGGGGGACTGCATCTTCTTTGCGGCCGGGCCGGCCAAAGCATCCCGGGCGCTGCTGGGCGCGGCCCGCGGTGAGATCGCCCGGCGCCTGGACCTGATCGACCCGAACGCGTGGGCGTTCACCTGGATCGTCGACCCGCCGCTGTTCGAGCCCGCCGACGACGCCACCGCGGCCGGTGATGTCGCCGTCGGCTCCGGTGCCTGGACCGCGGTGCACCACGCCTTCACCTCGCCCAAGCCCGAACACGTCGACCGTATCGAGTCCGATCCGGGGGCGGTGCTGGCCGACGCCTACGACGTCGTCTGCAACGGCAACGAGATCGGCGGCGGCTCGATCCGTATCCACCGCCGCGATGTTCAGCAGCAAGTCTTCAAGGTGATGGGCATCAACGCAGACGAGGCAGCCGAAAAATTCGGATTCCTGTTGGACGCCTTCAGTTTCGGTGCGCCGCCGCACGGCGGGCTGGCGTTCGGCTGGGACCGGGTGGTGGCGCTGCTGGCCGGGGTGGAGTCGATCCGCGAAGTCATCGCGTTCCCGAAGTCCGGCGGTGGCATCGACCCGCTGACCGACGCCCCGGCGCCGATCACCGCCCAGCAGCGCAAAGAGGCCGGGATCGACGCGGCGCCCCAGCCGCGCTGAAACGCCGACACGGCGCAGCGGTGTCCGTCAGGCTGAGCGGATGGACTCCGCTGAATTCGCGCGCCTGGTCGTCGCCAACATGCCGTTCGCGGCGGCGCTGGACATCGACATCACCGAACTGACCCCCCAACAGGTGATCGCCACGATGGCCTGGGCGCCAGAGCGCTGCACCACCGGCGGCATCCTGCACGGGGGAGCGCTGATGGCGTTCGCCGACACCGTCGGGGCGGTGTGCGCGGTGGCCAATCTGCCTCAGGGTGCCAGCACCTCGACGATCGAATCGAAAACCAATTTCTTCCGGGCGGTACGCGAGGGCACTGTCACGGCGAGCAGCCTCCCGCTGCACGTCGGGCGCACGACGATCGTCGTGCAAACCGACCTGACCGACGAGCACGGCAAGCTGGTCGCCCGGGTCACCCAGACCCAGGCGGTCCTGGCGCCGAAGTAGCCGGTCTCACCAGAACGGTTTGAGCAGCTGACGCATCGCCGGGGGCACCCAGCCCTTCACCGATGACGGGAATACCCGTCCCGGACCGCATTTGGGCCAGGCGTATGGTCCCTGCTCATCCAGGACCCGATTGGCCACGGCGATCTGTTCTTCCCGCGAGGCCTTCGACGGCAACCCGACCCCGCCGAACGCGCGCCAGGTCGACGGCTTGAACTGCAATCCGCCGTAGAAACCGTTGCCGGTATCTGCGGCCCAGTTACCGCCGGACTCGCATTGTGCAACCGCATCCCAGCCCAGCATGTTGGCGTCCGCGTGGGCGACGCCCGCCGATGCCAGCAACGCCCCCATGATCCCCCCGGTGACCAGCCCGGATGCCGCCCATACGAGGTGCCGCGTGCCGCGCTGCACGACACGCCGTGCCGTGTTCCGGTGCATATCACAACCTCCGTGATAGTTGTCTATCAGTGAGGTTCACGAGCATAACGCGATAAATGATGTAATTGCACATTTTGGCGGCCTAACGATGCAAATGAGTTTGTTGTTATTAGATGAGGTAATAGTAAGTTAGGGTGACAAGAGTTATTCAAGTTGTAATTGTTACGTATGTTGCGAGAGATCTCTTAGAAATTTAGAGAACCTTGAATGAATTGCCGCTTGGGGACGCGCCATCCCTCCCCGCGAGACGGAATCTCACGACGAGACGCGCCGGAATCACGTCGCCAGGTTCCGACTCGCGGGAGCCCCGTCCGCCTAAGCTGCCTCGGGTGGCAGACCGCTATGGAACCGACATCCTCGCCGACAACCCGCACCGCACCCGCAAGGTGCGTTCCACCGAGGTCCCGGTGCAGCGCGGCATGGTGGTCGAAGACGCCCAGACCGGTTACGTCGGCGCCGTGGTGCGGGTGGAATACGGCCGCATCCAGCTCGAAGACCGCCACGGCCGCACCCGTGGCTTCCCGCTCGGCCCGGGCTACCTGATTGACGGCAAACCGGTGATCCTGACCGAACCGCGGCCGGCCGCACCGAAGGCGCCCGCGCGCACCGCCTCGGGCTCGGTGGCGGTGCCCGGCGCCCGCGCCAAGGTGGCGCTGGCCAGCCGGATCTATGTCGAGGGCCGCCACGACGCCGAGCTGGTCGAGCAGGTCTGGGGCGACGACCTGCGCATCGAGGGCGTAGTGGTCGAATACCTCGGCGGCATCGACGATCTGACCGGCATCGTGGCCGAATTCCAGCCCGGACCGGGCCGGCGGCTCGGCGTGCTGGTCGACCACCTGGTCGCGGGCTCCAAGGAGACCCGCATCGCCGAGGCGGTGCGCCGCGGCCCCGGCGGCGCGCACACCCTGATCGTCGGACACCCCTACGTCGACATCTGGCAGGCCGTCAAACCCGGGCGGCTTGGGCTCGAACAGTGGCCGACGATCCCACGCAAGGTGGAGTGGAAGCACGGCATCTGCGCCGCGTTGGGCTGGCCGCACGCCGACCAGGCCGACATCGCCGCGGCCTGGCAGCGCATCCGCGGCCGGGTGCGCGACTGGACCGATTTGGAGCCGGAGCTGATCGGCCGGGTCGAGGAGCTGATCGACTTTGTGACCGCACCGGCCTGAGATCTGGTCGCGAGGTATTGCGCTACCGCACCGACCCGAGAACATCGCTGGGGACGGCGGCGAGACGGTCGCGTCGTCGCCGAGACGCACTCGCCGATTCGCCAACCCGTGACGAACCGGCGTATTCGCCGCCCGGCATCAGCGCAGGCTGACGCAGCCGGGTATCCCGGCCAATCCGGCTGAATCGGCACACCACCGTCACCCGAGCGGGTTGGATGGCGGGCATGAAAACAATTGCCGCGGTGGCGCATGCGCCCAACCAGCCCTTCGAGATCATGGAGTTGGACCTCGACGGGCCCGGCCCGGGCGAGGTGCTGATCAAGTTCACCGCCGCCGGGCTGTGCCATTCGGATCTGCACCTGGCCGACGGCGACTGGCCGGCGCGCTTCCCCATCGTCGGCGGGCACGAGGGCTCGGGGATCATCGAGGACGTCGGGGTCGGGGTCACCAAGGTCAAGCCCGGCGATCACGTGGTGTGCTGCTTCATCCCCAGCTGCGGGGCGTGCCGGTACTGTTCGACCGGCCGGCAGAACCTGTGCGACATGGGCGCCACCATCCTGGAGGGCTGTATGCCCGACGGCACTTTCCGATTCCATTCGGGCGGAACCGATTACGGCGGGTTCTGCATGCTGGGTACCTTCGCGGAGCGGGCGACGGTCTCGCAGCACTCGGTGGTCAAGGTCGATGACTGGCTGCCGCTGGAGACCGCGGTGCTGGTCGGCTGCGGGGTGCCCACCGGGTGGGCGAGCGCCAACTACGACGGCGGGGTGCGCGCCGGGGACACCGTGGTGGTCTACGGCGTCGGCGGCGTCGGCATAAACGCGGTGCAGGGCGCCGCGCACGCCGGCGCCAAGTATGTGGTGGCCGTCGACCCGGTGGAATTCAAGCGGGACACCGCGCTCAAGCTTGGCGCCACCCATGCCTTCGCCACCGCCGAGGAGGCGATGGTCAAGGTCGCCGAGTTGACCTGGGGGCAGATGGCCGATCAGGCGCTGATCACCGTCGGCGACCTGGACGAGGCCGTCACCACCGCGGCGTTCAACACCATCGGCAAGGGCGGCACCGTGGTGATCGCCGCGCTGGCGAAGCTGGAGGACCTCGACGTGCATATCTCTGGTTCGCAGCTGGCGTTGTTCGGCAAGACCATCAAGGGCACCCTGTTCGGTGGGGCCAACCCGCAGTACGACATCGTGCGGCTGCTGCGGCTCTACGACGCCGGCCAGCTCAAACTCGACGAGCTGATCACCCGCCGCTACACCCTGGAACAAGTCAACGAGGGCTACCAGGATCTGCGCGACGGCAAGAACATCCGCGGGGTGATCGTGCACCGCTAAGTTCGGACCAGAGGTGCGCTACCGCTCCCAGGACTCCGAATGCCGTGAAGCGTCCGATGTTTCGTGTCACGACGACCATGCCGTCGGACGCTGCGACCCCGAATGACAGATTGGGTAACGGACACCAGTCGGCCCCCTTCGCCGTTGAAGGGGGCCGACGGGTGTGCGTGAACTATTGGCCGGGCTGGCCGTCGGTACCGTCGGTGCCGGCTTGCCCGGCGGGGGAGCCGGTGCCGCCGGCGCCCCCGGCGCCGCCGTTGCCGGCCGCGCCGCCGGTCCCGTTTGCGCCGGCCGTCCCGCTGGAGCTGGCTCCGCCGGTGCCGTGCTGGCCGCCATTGCCGCCTGCCCCGCCGTTGCCGCCGTTGCCGCCAGCGAGTTGGGTGCCGGCACTGTCAGTACCACCGTTGCCGCCGCTGGCGCCGGCGCCACCGGTTCCGCCCGCACCGCCGTTGCCGCCCGCGCCGCCGTTGCCGGAGACTGCGGTACCGCCGGCGCCGCCCTGGCCACCATTGCCGCCGACGCCACCGTCGCCGCCATTGCCGCCGGCCGCATGTGCGGGGTTGGTGGCGACTGAGCCCTTGAAGCCGGTGCCGCCGGTTCCGCCGGTGCCGCCGTTGCCGCCGTTGACGGTGCCTTGCGCATTACCGCCAGCACCGCCGGCACCGCCATCGCCGCCGGTGCCGCCGGCATCTGACGTGCCGGTGCCGCCGTTGCCCCCGTTGCCACCATTGCCGGCATGGCTGGGCCCTGCACCGTAGGGGTTGTCAGTGGGCATCGTGACGCCGCCGCTGTCTCCGCCGGCGCCCCCGGCACCGCCGTTACCTGCAGTGCCGCCGGTGCCCCCGGTCAGCGGGACAGTGGCGTTACCGCCACTACCGCCGCTGCCGCCGTTACCGCCGGATGCCGTGCCGCTGCCGCCGGCGCCCCCGCTACCGCCGTTACCGGCTGCGACACCACCGGAAGCGCTTCCGCCCGCGCCGCCGTTGCCGCCGTTGCCGCCGATGCTGACCACGTTGTTGCCGGTGGCGCCGTTACCGCCGGCACCCCCGGCGCCGCCGTCACCGGCTGCGGTGTCGGTACCGGGAGTAGCGCCCCTGCCGCCGTCACCGCCGTTGCCGCCGTGACTATAGGTGACACCGTCGTGTTGCCAGCCGGTGCTGGTCCCGCCGTCACCGCCGTCGCCCCCGGCGTAGCCGCCGCGGCCACCGCCGCCGCCGGCGCCGCCGTTGCCGCCGGCGTAGGTGCCGGTGCCACCGTTGCCGCCGCGGCCGCCGGCGCCGTCGGCACCGAGTGTGCTTCCGCCGCGGCCGCCGTTGCCGCCGATGGTTTTCACGGTGGCGTCGTCGGTGGCGCCGTCGCCGCCGTTACCGCCGAGACCGGCCCCACCACCGCGGCTGCTGCCGCCGTTGCCGCCGTTGCCGCCCTTGCCGGCGCTGGCGAAGCCACCGTTACCACCGTCGCCGCCCTTGCCGCCGGGCTCGGAACCACCGTTGCTGGCGGTGGCGCTTTGGCCGTTGCCGCCGTTGCCGCCGTTGAGTCCGTCGCCGCCGTTGCCACCGCTGCCGCCATCGGCACCGGCGCCGGTCCGGGCAAAGAGACCGTTGGAATAACCGCCGTCGCCGCCGTTGCCGCCGTCGCCGAGGTAGTTGCCGTTCGCGTCCTGGTACGCGTTGCCGCCGTTGCCGCCATTGCCCCCGTCAGCGCCGGCGCCGAGGTGCCCGGCCTGCCCGTATACCGGGGAAGAGTAGATGGTGGAGCCGCGCGCACCGGCTGCGCCGCCGGCTCCGCCCCAGCCACCCAATCCGCCGTCGCCGCCATCGACGTGATCGATAGTGCCGGTGGCGCCGTCCCCGCTGGCGCCGGCCTCACCGCCGTCGCCGCCGTTGCCGCCGTTGCCGAACATGAAGCCGCTGCGGCCGCCGGCCCCGCCGTTGCCGCCGTGGCCGCCGTTGCCGCCGTTGCCGGTACCGCCGTTGGCGTAGGTGCCGGCTGCGCCGTCGGCCCCGGCCCCGCCGATCCCGCCGTTGCCGCCGTTGCCGAAGAACCAGGCCGAGGCGGTGCCACCGATACCGCCGTCACCGCCGATGATGGTGGGATCCAGCGACGCTCCGCCGGCACCGCCGGCGCCGCCGTTGCCCATCCAGGTGCCGCCGGCGCCACCATTGCCGCCATTGGCACCGGCGCCGCCGTCGCCGCCGTTGCCGCCGTCGCCGAGCCAGCCGGGGGCGTTGCCGCCGTTGCCGCCGGCCACCCCGGCCTCGGTGCTGTCCCAACCGTCGCCGCCGTCGCCGAACCACAGTCCGCCGTTGCCGCCGTCGGGGTGCTCCGCGGTGCCATCGGCGCCGTCGCCGATGAGGAATTGACCGGCGGAGGTGTTGATCCAGCCGTTCACCATGGCCCCGAAGTCACTGCTGATCCAGGCTTCCATCGAGGTGTGCAGCGGTTCATACAACCACTGGTCGAGCATCGAGGTCATGTCGAAGGTGCCGGCGTCGGCGGGTTCGACGGCGAACCAGGACGACGGGTCGAAAAGATCGGCGATCCAATCGAATTCGTCGGCCTGGGCCGGTGGTGCGGTGGTTACAGGGGCCATTCCGAAGGCAAGGAACGCGCCGACGGCGCTGGCGGCGCCGACCGCGCGGGCGTGCCGGCGCGGGTGCGTGTGATGACGACTCATCGTGGAGGTACCTCTTTCAAGCAGTCTTGTCGGGGGATAACGGTTTATGGGTTTCAGAGGCCGAGTAGGTCTCCCAGCCAGCCGAACGCATCGGTGGCGGCACCGGCGCCGCCGTCATCGAGGGTGTCGGTAGGCAGCAGGGGCAGCTCCGCCCCGGCAAGTGGCGGGGTGACCACGACCGGGCCCTTGCCGTCCCATCCGGAGCCGAGCAATGCGCCGACGGTTTGGCCCCAGGCCTGCCAGGCCGCGATCGGGCCGATGGCTGCGCTGTTGAGATCGAGGGAGCCCAGCACGGGCACCCCGCTGAATTCGATACCGACACTTTGGAAGATCGACCCGCCGACTGCGGGCACCGAGGCGGCGACCTCGCCGCCGGGGCCGAGCACCTCGTAGGGGCCGACCTGCGCGGCGCCGGTGGAGAACAGCCCGCCGAAGGCGATGTCGAGGTGGTCCATGCTCATGCCGGCTGGGAAGACCCCGAGCCCGTTGATGGTCGGTAGCAGGGCATCCAGGTTCAAGGTGGCGCCGTTGAAGAAGGCGCCGGTCACGTTCGCCCACGTGTCGCCGAGGCTGTCATGGTCGGTGATGCTGTTGAGCAGGGCGATCCACGGGCTGATGCCCGGGCCGATCATTCCCATCAAGATCGCGCTCTGCGGGGATCCCAGCCATTCGATGATCGGCATGATCTGGCTGGCGTCGACGTCAGCGGGAATGTAGTTAGAAACCTGTCCGAACATCAACGCGTGGTTAGCGTCCATCGTGTGATTGAGGACCGTGGCATGGGTTTCATCGGTGGTGTCTTGGAGTCCGAACCCGGAGATCACCGCGTTGAGGTGCTTCTGGATCTCCTCGTTGACGGCGTTGGCGGAGCCCGCCGGGTCGTTGAGCAGCTGGTCCCAGTAATCCATCTGGTTCGCCCAGAACTGCTGCATACCCACGCCAGGCGCGAGGTACCAGTTGTTGAGCATCGTCGTCACATTCGCCGACGCGGCATTGAGGACGTCTTGGAACGCCCCGGTCAACGCCACCGCGGGCGACTGAACATCGGGCAGCGCCGTCAACGGCGCGGCCAGCGGCGTGACCGCGATGAGGCTGGCCCCGATCAGTGCCACGCCGGCGGTGGCGTAGGGGCGAACTGTGGCGTGCAAGGGGTCTCCTTCGGGTTAGTGATGCACAGCACGGAGTCGAACGATCACGATGCTAACTGAGAGTCCCCTGATTTGTATACAAGAAATTAGAACTCGTTCTATCCTGTTCGAAGGCGGTCGGTGACCGGGGTGAGCCCAGGTGCTCTCGATCGCAGTGCAGGCGTCTTTCCGGGATGAAAGATCAAGTGCTAACTATGAATCTGATTCTGCTCTGCAGCACGAGTGTTACGTACCCTAGGGCGCGCCGGAGCCGAGAGGGCTGGGAAACATGAATGTAAGCAGCATAAGAATGAAGCGGTATAACTCGGCCGCGTCCATGGAAACTCAGGGAATGCACATACTCCACCGCGGTGCGCCGACCGTCGGCGGTGGGGTCCGCGCCGCGCTTGGCGGCGTGTCGGCCGCGACGCCAGCGGCCCTGAATAGATGGTCGAGCATGAGGTTCCCAAAAAGTCGGACGATCCTTGCCAATACTGGGACGATCTGAGGAATGGCTGAGTTGACCCGGTTGATCGGCAGGCGTCGCGGGGTGCCGGTCCACGAGTACCCGGCCGACCCGCGAACGCCGCCGGTCTCGGTGGTCCGGTTCGGGCACCACGAACTGTCCGATCGCGAGCACGTCCACAACTTCCCGGCGCTGTGGTACGCCCGCGAGGCGGGACTCGTTCACCTGATCGCCGCCGGCGAAATCGTCGACCCCACCCACATTCGCCGTGACGACGACGGCGTCGGGCTGTTCTTCGACCCGTCCGCCCTCGGCGAGCATCGCCGGGCGCCCTGGTCGACCTGGCGAAAACACCCGCAGCTCTTCGTATTCCTGCACGAACGCCACGGCGGGCGGCTGCCGCTGGAATTGCCGGCTGACCGGCGAGCGGTCTGGGATGCTGCGATCGAGGCAATCGAAGCCGAGTTGGCCGCGCGCCGGCGCGGGTACCGAGAGGCAGCATTGGCGCACCTGACGGTGCTGCTCATCGACTGTGCTCGGCTGGCCGACGAGGTGGAAGACGGCGTGCGCCGGGCCGGTGATCCGCTGGTCGCCAAGACCCTGGCCGTGATCGACCGGCGCCACGCCGAACCGCTGTCGTTGCGCGATGTGGCACGTGAACTGGCTGTATCAGGCGGGCACCTGACTACGGTCATGCGCCGCCGCACCGGCCGCACCGTGCAGGACTGGATCACCGAGCGCCGGATGGCCGAGGCGCGTCGGCTGCTCGACGATCCCGAACTGCCGGTCGGTGAGGTCGCCCGCCGCGTCGGTCTACCGGACCAGGGGTATTTCGCCCGGCTCTTCCGCAAGGTCCACGGCGTGTCACCGCGCAGCTGGCGCGAACAGTACCCCCTCGATCCGTGACCTACTCCGGCGCCGAACTCGCGTGGTATGCCTGAAGGCGTGTCCGACGGACTGTTCGACCTGACCGGCGGTTCAGCGAGGCTCGACGACGGAGAGGCGAAGCTGGGACCGCCGAATGAGACTGGAGACCCGACCCCCGGACCGCAGGGGTCCGGACCGAGCGCGGGCACGTCCGCGCCGCTGGCAGTCCGGATGCGCCCGGCCTCCCTCGACGAAGTCGTCGGCCAAGACCACCTGCTCGGCCCGGGATCCCCGCTGCGTCGGCTGGTCGACGGCTCCGGGGCGGCCTCGGTCATCCTCTACGGCCCGCCGGGCACCGGAAAGACCACGCTGGCCTCACTGATCTCCGGCGCCACCGGACGGCGCTTCGAGGCGCTGTCGGCGCTTTCCGCCGGGGTCAAAGAGGTGCGCGCGGTGATCGACACCGCCCGGCGCGCCGCCGCCTACGGCGAGCAGACCGTGCTGTTCATCGACGAGGTGCACCGGTTCTCCAAGACCCAGCAGGACGCGCTGCTGGCCGCGGTGGAGAACCGGGTGGTGCTGCTGGTGGCGGCCACCACCGAGAACCCGTCATTCTCGGTGGTCGCCCCACTGCTCAGCCGCTCGCTGATCCTGCAGCTGCGTCCCCTGGGGCCCGAGGACATCGCCACGGTGGTGCACCGCGCCATCGACGACGACCGCGGCCTGGGGGGACGCATCGAGGTGGCACCCGATGCGGTCGATCTCCTGGTCCGGCTGGCCGCCGGCGACGCCCGCCGTGCCCTGACCGCGCTGGAGGTGGCGGCCGAGGCAGGGGAGCGGGTGACTGTCGAAACCGTGGAGGCGTCGCTGGATCAGGCCGCGGTGCGCTACGACCGCGACGGCGACCAGCACTACGACGTCATCAGTGCGTTCATCAAGAGCGTGCGTGGCTCCGACGTCGACGCCGCGCTGCACTACCTGGCCCGGATGCTGGTCGCCGGGGAAGACCCGCGGTTCATCGCCCGCCGGTTGATGATCCTGGCCAGCGAGGACATCGGGATGGCCGACCCGACTGCACTGCCGACCGCGGTGGCCGCCGCCCAGACCGTGCAGCTGATCGGCATGCCCGAGGCGCAGCTGACCCTCGCGCACGCCACCGTGCACCTGGCGACCGCCCCGAAGTCCAACGCCGTGACCACCGCACTCGGCGCCGCGATGAGAGACATCCGGGCCGGCAAGGCCGGGGCGGTGCCGGCGCATCTGCGCGACGGCCATTACTCCGGCGCGCAGGCGCTGGGCAACGCGGTCGGCTACCGGTACGCCCACGACCACCCGGACGGCGTTGTGCCACAACAATATCCGCCTGATGAATTGGTCGGCGCCGACTACTATCAGCCCACCGGACGCGGCAACGAACGGGAGATCGGCGGGCGACTGCAGAAGCTGCGGGCCATCATCCGCCGCCGCTGATTGAGCCGGCAGCCCCGAATCGGAATTTCCCGACGCGACTCGCCGGCGAAGTGTCGTGAAATTCCGATTCGGGGCGGCGGTTGCTGGTCACCAGGTGCCGGCGGCGAGCTCGGCGAACAGGTTGGTCACCGTGTCAGGAACACTGTCCAGCGCCGCGGAGATGCTGGCCAGTCCGTCCTGGAAGGCGTCGGTGAGCGCGGCCGAATCACCGGATGCCAGGGCGTCCAGAATATGGTCGAGCGCCACTTGTGGCGGCAGCACCAGATCGCGCCAGATCAGGAACAGATCGCCCAGCGCTCCGGGATTCTCTGGGACGTCCTGCCCGGCCCAGCTGACCAAGGTCCAGCCGTCGGTGGGGTTGCCCTCGACCTGGATCAGTCCGGCGTTGGGGACCAGCGCGGGCGTGCCGCCGTTGTCCAGCGAGGCGATCAGCGTGTTGACCAGCACCATCGGGTCGGGATTTTTGACGTTGAGCATGGTCCAGATCATCATCGAGGCTTCGCTGCTGTAGGCGACGTCGGTGATGTTGCCGTCGTCGCCGACCACCGGATTGTCAAGGGCCGCGGCGTACATCGCGTTGACGGCCGCGGTGTAATTGTCGTTGACGACCACCCCGTTGTACTCATCGGCGCCGGGGATCCGAAAAGCGTTGACCCCTCCCAACATCCACAGCACCACGGCCACGTCGTAGTAGATGCCGCCGAGGCTCAGCACCGGCTGGTTGGCGAAGATCCCGCCATCGACCTCGACGAGACCGTTGAGGATCTGCGGGTCCATGCCCTGCATCGCGGCGAACGGCGCCGCGGTGTCCTGGGCGTCGGTATCGGGTCCGGAGAACAGCCCGGCGACATGTCCGGGACCGCCGACCTGGCCGAAGATCTGGTTGGCGGTGTCGATCGCCTCGTGCGCGAACCGGCCTAAACGTGCGGTTCTGTGTCTGCTCGCCGGGGTGACGCGCCCGTAGGCTGGACGGTGATGGACACCGAAATTCTCGACGTCGACACCGCGCGGCGTCGCACCGTCGACCTCACCGCGCAGGTGCGGGCGTTCTGCGCCGCCCACCAAGACGGGCTGTGCAACGTGTTCGTACCCCATGCGACAGCCGGGGTGGCGATCATCGAGACCGGCGCCGGCTCGGACGCCGACCTGGTCGACACCTTGGAGCGGCTGCTGCCGCGCGACGACCGCTACCGGCACGCGCACGGCTCCCCGGGCCATGGTGCCGATCACGTGCTGCCGGCGATTGTGGCGCCGTCCATCACGGTGCCGGTGGCCGGCGGCGAACCGCTGCTGGGCACCTGGCAGTCCGTGGTGCTGGTCGACCTCAACCGGGACAACCCCCGGCGGTCGGTGCGGCTGAGTTTCGTCGACAGCGCCTGATTGCCGACCGCAGGCTCTTGGCGTCAAGGAGGCGATCGGCAGCCCGGTACTGTAGTGCGGTCTAGATAACGGCGGGAAAGCGACTTTAGAGTGCAGACACACGAGATCAGGAAACGTTTCCTCGATCACTTCGTGAAGGCGGGCCACACCGAGGTGCCCAGTGCTTCGGTGATCCTCGACGACCCGAATCTGTTGTTCATCAACGCCGGCATGGTGCAGTTCGTGCCGTACTTCTTAGGCCAGCGCACCCCGCCGTATACCACCGCCACCAGCATCCAGAAGTGCATCCGCACCCCGGACATCGACGAAGTCGGCATCACCACCCGGCACAACACCTTCTTCCAGATGGCCGGCAACTTCTCGTTCGGCGACTACTTCAAACGCGGCGCGATCGAGCTGGCCTGGACCCTGTTGACCAACAGCGTCGACGACGGCGGCTACGGGCTGGACCCGGACCGGCTGTGGGCCACCGTCTACCTCGACGACGACGAGGCCATCGCGCTGTGGCAGGAGATCGCGGGATTGCCGCTCGAGCGGATCCAGCGCCGCGGCATGGCCGACAACTACTGGTCGATGGGCATCCCCGGACCCTGCGGCCCGTCCTCGGAGATCTACTACGACCGCGGCCCGGAATTCGGTGTCGACGGTGGCCCGGTCGCCAATGAGGACCGCTACATCGAGATCTGGAACCTGGTGTTCATGCAGAACGAGCGCGGCGAAGGCGCTGGCAAGGAGGACTTCGAGATCCTCGGGCCGCTGCCGCGCAAGAACATCGACACCGGGATGGGCATCGAACGGGTCGCGTTCCTGCTGCAGGGCGTGCACAACGTCTACGAAACCGACCTGCTGCGGCCGGTCATTGACAAAGTGTCCACCGTCGCCGCGCGCCCCTATGACACCGGCAACCACGCCGACGACGTGCGCTACCGGATCATCGCCGACCACTCGCGCACCGCGGCGATCCTGATCGGCGACGGGGTGAGCCCCGGCAACGACGGCCGCGGCTACGTGCTGCGCCGGCTGCTACGCAGGGTGATCCGCTCGGCCAAGCTGCTGGGCATCGAGGGTCCCATCGTCGCCGAGCTGATGGCCACCGTGCGCGACGCGATGGGCCCGTCCTATCCCGAACTGGTCACCGACTTCGACCGGATCGCCCGGATAGCGGTGGCCGAGGAGACCGCGTTCAACCGCACCCTGGCCTCGGGTTCCAAGCTGTTCGACGAAGCCGCGGCGGCCACCAAGTCCGCCGGGGTCACCGTGCTGTCCGGTAAGGACGCCTTCACCCTGCACGACACCTACGGCTTCCCGATCGAACTCACCCTGGAGATGGCCTCCGAAGCCGGTCTGGCCGTCGACGAAGCCGGGTTCCGCGCCCTGATGGCCGAGCAACGCCAACGCGCCAAGGCCGACGCCGCCGCCCGCAAACACGCCCACGCCGATCTGAGCGCCTACCGGGAGCTGATCGACGCCGGCCCCACCGAATTCACCGGGTTCGATGAATTGTCCTCGGAGGCAAGGATTCTCGGGATCTTCGTGGACGGTAAGCGAGTGCCGGTGGTGTCGCATGAAGACGTTGCCGCAGACCGCGTCGAGTTGGTGTTGGACCGCACGCCGCTCTACGCCGAAGCGGGCGGGCAGATCGCCGATGCCGGCACCATCAGCGCCGGGCCAGCCAAGGCCGCGGTCACCGACGTACAGAAGATCGCCCAAACCCTGTGGGTGCACCGGGTCAATGTGGAGTCGGGCGAGTTCGTCGAGGGCGACACCGTCACCGCCGCGGTGGACCCGGGCTGGCGCAAGGGTGCCACCCAGGGCCACTCCGGCACCCACATGGTGCACGCCGCGCTGCGGCAGGTGTTGGGGCCCAATGCTGTTCAGGCCGGCTCGCTGAACCGGCCGGGCTATCTGCGCTTCGACTTCAACTGGCAGGGCCCGCTCAGCGACGAACAGCGCCGCCAGGTCGAAGAGGTCACCAACGAGGCGGTGCAGGCCGACTTCGAGGTGCACACCTTCACCGAAGAGCTCGAGAAGGCCAAGGCCATGGGCGCCATGGCGATGTTCGGCGAGAAGTACCCGGAGCGGGTGCGGGTGGTTGAGATCGGCGGGCCGTTCTCGCTGGAGCTGTGCGGCGGTACCCACGTCCACAACTCGGCGCAGATCGGCCCGGTGACCCTGCTCGGTGAATCGTCGGTCGGCTCCGGGGTGCGCCGGGTGGAGGCCTACGTCGGGCTGGACTCGTTCCGCCACCTGGCCAAGGAACGGGCACTGATGGCCGGCCTGGCGTCCTCGCTCAAGGTGCCGTCGGAAGAGGTGCCGGCCCGGGTAGCAAACCTCGTCGAGCGCCTCAAGGCTGCGGAGAAGGAACTCGACCGCGTCCGGCTGGCCAATGCGCGCGCGGCTGCGGCAAATGCCGCCGCCAGCGCCGAACAAGTCGGTAACGTGCGCCTGGTGGCGCAGCGGATGTCCGGCGGGATCGGCGGGGGCGATCTGCGCTCGCTGGCCGGCGACATCCGCGGCAAACTCGGTGAGGGCCCGGCGGTGGTGGCGCTGATCGCCGACCCGCCTTCGGGTTCGGACGGCAGCGTGCCCTACGTCGTCGCCACCAACAGCGCCGCCGGGGACCTCGGGTTGCGCGCCGACGATCTGGTCAAAGACCTGGCGGCGGCGGTGGCCGGCCGCGGCGGCGGCAAGGCCGACCTGGCGCAGGGCTCCGGTAAGGACGCGGCCGGCATCGACGCCGCCCTGGCGGCGGTCCGTGCGGCGGTCGCCCGGAGCGCGCCGGCGTGACCTTCCCGCAGCATCGCACCCCGGACCGGCCCGGCGGGCCGGACGATCCCGGCCGCGGACGACGGCTCGGGGTGGATGTGGGCAGCGTGCGCATCGGGGTGTCGTGCAGCGACCCCGACGGCCTGCTGGCAACGCCGGTTCAGACCGTCCGCCGGCACGCCTCCGGGTCGCACCTGCGCCGGCTGGCCGATCTGGCCGAGGAATTCGACGTGGTCGAAGTGGTGGTCGGGCTGCCCCGCACCCTGGCCGACCGCACGGGATCGGCCGCGCAGGACGCCATCGCGGTCGCCGACGACCTGGCCCGGATGCTGGCCAAGCGGAATCGGCGCGCCCCGGTGCGGCTGGCTGACGAACGCCTGAGCACCGTCAGCGCCGCGCGGTCCCTGCAGGCGGCCGGGGTGCGGTCCAAACGTCAGCGCTCGGTGATCGACCAGGCTGCCGCGGTGACGATCTTGCAGAGCTGGCTCGACCAGCGCCGTGCCTCGTGCCCCGCGGCGGCGCCAACGGAGGACAACGGTGGCTGACGACAACCGTGCCACGAAGGCCAAACCCGCGGCGGTCGGACCGCCGCGCCGCCGGATGAGCCGGACCCAGCGGGCCCGCGAGGATCGGCGGCAACGCCGGCGCCACCGGCACCGGCGCGTCGTCGGCGGCCTGGGCATCGTGCTGGTCACCCTGACCGTGATCACCGGGGTGTTCCTCGGCTCCAAGCTGTGGCACTCGCGCGGCCCGCTCCTCGACTACACCGGTGAGGGTGGCCAGCAGGTGCTGATCGAGGTCCACGAGGGCGACTTCACCACCGCCATCGCCGAGACCATGTACGGCGCCGGGGTGATCGCCAACGTCGCAAAGTTCCTCGACGTCGCCCAGCACAACAGTGCCATCGCCGCCATCCAGCCCGGCTTCTACCGATTGCGGGCCCAGATCCCGTCCGCCACCGCGGTGCAACAACTGACCGACCCGGCCAACCGGGTGGGCAAGCTGGTGATCCCGGAAGGCCGCCAACTCGACGACACCACCGACATGAAGACCAACGCGGTCACCCCGGGCGTGTTCACCCTGATCGCCGAGGCCAGCTGCCTGGAACTCAACGGCGATCGCCACTGCCTCAACGTGCAGGATCTGCGGCGCGCCGCGGCGGCGGAGACCCCGCAGGCCCTGTCGGTGCCGGAGTGGGCGCTGGGGCCGGTCACCAAGATGGGCCACGACCACCGCCGCATCGAGGGGCTGATCACGGCGGGCACCTGGAACGTCGACCCCACTGCGCCGGCACCGGTGGTGCTGTCGAAGGTGATCGGCCAGAGCACCGCCGAGCTGGCTAAATCCGGTCTGCCCGCCACCGCCGAGCAGCTGGGCATGTCCCCCTACGAACTGTTGACCGTGGCGTCACTGGTGCAGCGCGAAGCGCTGCCGCACGACTTCGCCAAGGTCGCCCGGGTCATCGATAACCGGCTCAACGAACCCCAGCGCCTGGAGTTCGACTCGACGGTCAACTATCCGCTGGACCGCCAGGAGGTGGCCACCACCGACGCCGACCGGGCCAAGGTGACGCCGTGGAACACCTACGCCTCCGCCGGGCTGCCGGCCACCCCGATCTGTTCCCCGGGCACCGAGGCGCTGCGGGCCGCCGAGCACCCGGAGCCGGGCGACTGGTTGTACTTCGTGACGATCGACCAGGACGGCACCACCTTGTTCACCCACAACTATCAACAGCACCTGAACAACATCGAGATGGCGCTGGACAACGGTGTCCTCGACAGCTCCCGCTGAGCCGGGGCCGCGCAAGGCGGCCGTTCTGGGGTCGCCGATCGCGCACTCCCGCTCACCGCAACTGCACCTGGCGGCCTACCGGGCCCTCGGTCTGCCGCACTGGACCTATGACCGCATCGAGTGCAACGCCGAGCAGCTGCCGGCGCTGGTAGCCGGATTCGGGCCGGAATGGGTCGGCGTATCGGTCACCATGCCGGGCAAGTTCGCCGCGCTGGCCTTCGCCGATCAGCGCACCCCGCGCGCCGAGCGGATCGGGTCCGCCAACACCCTGGTGCGCACCGCGACCGGCTGGCTGGCCGACAACACCGACGTCGACGGGGTGAGCGGGGCGCTGACATCGGCCGGTCCGGTGGCGGGGGAGGCGATCGTGCTCGGGTCGGGCGGCACCGCCCCGGCCGCGGTGGTGGCGTTGGCCGAATTGGGGGCCAGCCACATCACGGTGGCCGCGCGCAATCCCGACACCGCCGCCCGGGTGGTCGCCCTGGCCACCGACGTCGGGGTGCCGGCCCGCTACTGCGCCCTCGATGGTGCCGCGCTGGGCGAGGCGGCCGGATCCGCCTCGGTGACCGTCAGCACCCTCCCGGCCGACGTCGCGGCCGGCTACGCGCCGGCGCTGGCGAGGGTGCCGGTGCTGCTCGATGCGATCTATGACCCGTGGCCGACGCCGCTGGCGGCGGCGGTCACCGCGGCGGGCGGCACGGTGATCAGCGGCCTGCAGATGCTGCTACACCAAGCGTTCACCCAAGTCGAGCTGTTCACCGGCCGGCCTGCGCCCCGCGCGGCGATGACTTGCGCGATCGCCGACCCGGCCTGAGCATGACGCCGTGGAAGCGGTGGGGGCGGTTTTGGTGGTGGCGTGGCTGATCCTGCTGAGCGGCTATGACATCCGGCAGCGCCGGCTGCCGAACTGGCTGACCCTGCCCGCGGCGGTGCTGGCGCCGGCTGTCGCGGCCGCGGCCGGGCGGGGGACTGCGGCGCTGGCCGGGGCGGCGGCGTTGACCGCGGTCTATCTGGCCGTGCACCTGATCGCACCAGCCGGGCTGGGCGCCGGCGACGTCAAACTCGCCGCCGGGCTCGGCGCATTGACCGGTTCTTTCGGCGCCGACGTGTGGTTGCTGGCGGCGCTGTGCGCTCCGCTGCTGACCGGGGTGTGCGGCCTGCTCGCCGCGCTGGGGCGCCGGGGGCCCTCCATCCCGCACGGCCCATCGATGTGCCTGGCCAGCGCGCTGGCGGCAGGTCTGGGAATGTTCTGAGGACGCCTCGTTCGGCCAATTATGGAGGTCACCGCCGACGTCGAGATAAGCGAAACAAATTAACGCCGTGGTTAGCCTTGACAGGAAACGTTTGCTCCTCAGCCCGCTATTAGTTAATATCGCAGTATTGACTTGTGCTGACCGGGTCGTGGGTTTCAAAGGGGGTGACCGTGAAGCGAGCCGTAATTGGGGGTGTGGCCGCTGCCGCGGTCGTCGTCGGTGGTGCCGTGCTGGCCACCAACATCGCCTCGCCGTCCCTTCCTGACGTGCAGGTTCCCGCCGTTGCGCTGTCCAACGCCGAGGGAACCGACGCCACCGTGCAGTGGCTGGACCTGTTCGCGCAGACCTCGGCCGGAAATGCCGACTCGCTCGGCGGCTACCTGCTGGACCCCAGTACCGCGGTTGCGCCCGGCGAATCCCCGCTGGTGCTGATCGACCCGCAGACCTCCGCCGAGGACTTCGACCGCATCCTCGACGGCATCGTCGGCAACGCGGGCAGCCAGCTCAACGCGGTGACCTCGCCCAGCAACGGCCCCGACGCCGTCACCTATCTGATCCTCAAGAACGGCTCCTGAGTCCCTCGCGGGGTTGCTCCCGGCGTTTCTCGCCGTACTGAGCCGTCTGCATGCGCAACCGTAGGGTCCTCCAACCCGGGGCGCCCAACACCGGCATGGGAAGATGGGACACGTGTTGCGTTGGATAACCGCCGGGGAATCACACGGTCGCGCGCTGGTCGCCGTGGTCGAGGGCATGGTCGCCGGAGTGACCGTCACCTCGGCTGACATCGCGGCCCAACTCGCCCGCCGTCGCCTCGGCTACGGTCGCGGCGCTCGGATGAAATTCGAAGCCGACGCCGTCACCGTCTTGTCCGGGGTGCGCCACGGTGTCACCCTGGGCGGCCCGATCGCGGTCGAGATCGGCAACACCGAGTGGCCCAAATGGGAGACGGTGATGGCCACCGATCCGGTGGATCCCGACGTACTCGACGCCGAAGGCGGGGCCCGCAATGCGCCGTTGACCCGGCCACGGCCCGGCCACGCCGACTACGCCGGCATGCTCAAATACGGTTTCGACGACGCCCGCCCGGTGCTCGAGCGGGCCAGCGCGCGCGAGACGGCCGCGCGGGTCACCGCGGGCACCATTGCCCGGGCGTTCCTGGAGCAGGCGTTGGGTGTGCAGGTGATCTCGCACGTGATCTCGATCGGCGCCTCCGAAGCCTACGACGGGCCGGTGCCGCAGCCGGACGACCTGGCCGCTATCGACGCCAGCCCGGTCCGGGCCTACGACGCCAAAGCGCAGGAATCCATGATCGCCCAGATCGAGGCCGCCAAGGCCGACGGCGACACCTTGGGCGGCGTGGTGGAAGTGGTGGTCTCGGGCCTGCCGATCGGGCTGGGGTCGTTCATCAGCGGCGACGACCGTCTCGACAGTCAGCTCGCCGCGGCGATCATGGGCATCCAGGCGATCAAGGGGGTCGAGATCGGCGACGGTTTCACCACCGCCCGCCGACGCGGCAGCGCGGCCCATGACGAGATGTACCCGGGCCCCGACGGTGTGGTGCGCTCCACCAACCGCGCCGGCGGGCTGGAGGGCGGCATGACCAACGGGCAGCCCCTGCGAGTGCGTGCGGCGATGAAGCCGATCTCCACCGTCCCGCGGGCGCTGGCCACCGTCGACATGGCCACCGGCGACGAAGCGGTTGCGATCCATCAGCGCTCCGACGTGTGCGCGGTGCCGGCCGCCGGGGTGGTGGCCGAGGCCATGGTGGCGCTGGTGCTGGCGCGAGCGGCGCTGGCCAAGTTCGGTGGGGACTCGCTGACCGAAACCCGGCGCAACATCGAGGCATACCGGCGTGCGGTGGCCGAGCGCGGGCCGGTGGGCGACCAGGCGCGGGCATCGGGATAGCCGGTGGCGCCCAGAGCGGTTCTGGTGGGGTTGCCCGGGGCGGGCAAGTCCACCATCGGCCGGCGCCTGGCCAAGGCGCTCGGCGTCGAGATGCTCGACACCGACGCCGCCATCGAGGCGCGCACCGGACGCAGCATCGCCGACATCTTCGCCACCGACGGCGAGGCTGAGTTCCGCCGCATCGAGGAGGACGTGGTGCGCGCGGCACTGGCCGATCACGACGGCGTGCTGTCCTTGGGTGGGGGAGCTGTCACCAGCGCCGGGGTCCGCGACGCGCTGGCCGGGCATACCGTGGTGTTCCTGGAGATCAGTGCCGCCGAAGGGGTACGGCGCACCGGCGGCAGCACGGTACGGCCGCTGCTGGCCGGGCCGGGCCGCGCGGAGAAGTTCCGCGAACTGATGGCCCAGCGGGTGCCGCTGTATCGGCGGCTGGCGACGATCCGGGTCAACACCAACCGGCGCAACCCTGGAGCGGTGGTGCGCTATATCGTGTCCCGGCTGGACGCCGCCGAACGCAGCGACCGGGCCGCCGGGCCCCGGCCGCCGGCGGCACCGGTGTCTGCCGATTCACCGCCCACTCCCGCCACCCTGGCCGCACGACAGACCGGAGGACGCAAGTGACCGAGATTCCCGAGCCGATCACCGTGACGGTGGCCACCGACCCGCCGTATCCGGTGGTGATCGGCAAAGGCTTGCTCGGCGATCTCGCCGAGCTGCTCGCCGGTCGCAACAAGGTCGCGATCCTGCACCAGCCGACGTTGGAGGCGACCGCGGAGGGAATCCGAACCTACTTGGCGGACAAGGGAATCGAGGCGCACCGCATCGAGATCCCCGATGCCGAGGACGGTAAGTCGCTGCAGGTGCTGGGCTTCATCTGGGAGGTGCTGGGCCGCATCGGCCTCGACCGCCGCGACGCTTTGGTCAGCCTCGGCGGGGGCGCCGCGACCGACGTGGCCGGTTTCGCGGCGGCCACCTGGCTGCGCGGTATCTCGATCGTGCACGTGCCGACCACCCTGCTGGCGATGGTCGACGCCGCGATCGGCGGCAAGACCGGCATCAACACCGAGGCAGGCAAGAACCTCGTCGGCGCGTTCCATCAGCCGACCGCTGTCATCGTCGACCTGGCCACCCTGGAGACGTTGCCGCAGCGCGAGATCGTCGCCGGCATGCCCGAGATCGTCAAGGCCGGCTTCATCGCCGATCCGGTGATCCTGGACCTGATCGAAGCCGATCCGAAAGCCGCGATGGATCCGACCGGTGAGGTACTGGGCGAGCTGATCCGGCGTTCCATCGCGGTCAAGGCCGATGTCGTCGCCGCCGACGAGAAGGAGTCGGGGCTGCGCGAAATCCTCAACTACGGCCACACTCTCGCGCATGCGATCGAGGCGCTGGAGCACTACCAGTGGCGGCACGGCGACGCGGTCTCGGTCGGGCTGGTGTTCGCCGCCGAGCTGGCCCGCGTCACCGGACGCCTCGACGACGAGACCGCCGACCGGCACCGGTCGATCCTGCTGTCGCTGGGCCTGCCGGTCAACTACTACGAGGGCGCGCTGCCGGCGCTGCTGGAATACATGATGGGGGACAAGAAGAACCGCGCCGGGGTACTGCGGTTCGTGGTGCTCGACGGCCTGGCCAAGCCGGGCCGCCTGGAAGGGCCCGACCCGCTACTGCTGGCCGCCGCCTACGACGAGGTGGGCAAGCGCTTCCGATTGGAGCGACGGTGAACCGGATCAACGTCATCAATGGGCCCAACCTGGGGCGGCTGGGCCTGCGCGAGCCGGATGTCTACGGCGACACCACGTATGCGGACCTGCAGGCGCTGATCGAGGCCGAGGCGAGCGCACTCGGCGTCGACGTCGTGGTGCGCCAAAGCGACAGCGAAGCGCAACTGCTGCAGTGGATTCATGCCGCCGCCGACGCCGCCGAACCGGTGATCCTCAACGCCGGCGGCCTGACCCACACCTCGGTAGCGCTGCGCGACGCCTGCGCCGAGTTGAGCGCGCCACTGATCGAACTGCACATCTCCAATGTGCATGCGCGCGAAGACTTTCGGCGGCATTCCTACCTGAGCCCGATCGCCAGCGGGGTGATCGTCGGCTTGGGGGTGCGGGGCTACCTGCTGGCGCTGCGCTACCTGGCCGAGTCGCCCGGCTGAGCCTGGCCGCCCTCGTCGGGGATCGGGGGGATCTCGCTGGTGTCGGTGGTCTCGTCGGCCGGGTACTCCACGGCCGGGAACTCCTCGGTGGTGAATCCCGCGGCCGGGCCGGCCAGCGTCGCGCCCGCGTCGGTCTGGGTCGCGGCGGCGTCCTCGGCAGCCACCGGCGCGGCGCCCACGGTGGCGAACACATCCGTGGCAGGCGCGTCCTCGTGGGCGGCCAGGCCGTGGTGGCGGTGCGGCATCTTCTCGTAGTCCTTGTCCACGCGACGGCGTCCCAGCGTGACCGCCGCCACCGCCGGAACGAACACCAGCAATGCGGTGAAGGCCGCGAAACTGGTCAGCTCGTTGAACAAGGTGCTGACGTAGAGCGCCTTGTCGACCAGGGCGATGATCCACGACACGACCCCGCTGAGGACACCAGCGACCAGCCCGGCACCCAGCCAGGTCATGGCGAGGTCCTCGCGCCGGTCCGGGTCGGGGTTGGCTCGGGCGTCGGCGCGGCCGTCGGAGCGGCCCCACACCATCACCGCGATCACGAACAAGATCATCAGGATCAGGCTGATCAGGCCCGCCTGCGCTTCGAAGGCGTTGATCAACACACCCTGGATCAGGCGGATGACGACCATCAGGGCTGCGAAGACCAGTCCGCGAAGAAACCACTTGCTCATGGGGGCACAGCGTAGCGAGTACCGTCACACCGCGTGACACATTCCTCCCGTCGACTGCGTCTGAGCGCCGCACTCGGTGCGGCCGGGCTGGACGCGATGCTGGTCACAGACCTGGTCAACGTGCGTTACCTGTCCGGGTTCACCGGGTCGGCCGGTGCCCTGCTGATCTATGCCGACGAACGGACCCCGCTGCTGGCCACCGACGGCCGCTACCGCACCCAGGTCGCCCAGCAGGCCCCCGACCTGCAGGCGGTGATCGAGCGTGCCGGACCCAGCCACTTGGTCGCCCACGCCGCGGCGGCCGGGGCGCGCCGGGTGGGGTTCGAGGGGCACGTGGTCACCGTGGACGGGTTCGACGCGCTGTCCAAAGCGGCCGACGGCACCGAACTGGTTCGCGCCTCGGGCATGGTGGAGGCGCTGCGCGAGGTCAAGGACGCCGGTGAGGTCGCCCTGCTGCGGTTGGCCTGCGAGGCCGCCGACGCCGCCCTGCGCGACCTGGTGGACCGCGGCGGGCTGCGGCCGGGCCGCACGGAGCGGGAGGTCGGCCGGGAACTGGAGGCCCTGATGCTCGATCACGGCGCCGACGCGGCCTCCTTCGAGACCATCGTGGCCACCGGCGCCAACTCGGCGGTGCCACATCACCGGCCGACCGACGCTGTGCTGGCCGCCGGTGACTTCGTCAAGATCGACTTCGGCGCGCTGGTGGCCGGCTACCACTCCGATATGACTCGCACCTTCGTGCTGGGCCCGGCGGCGGACTGGCAGGCCGAGATCTACCAGGTGGTGGCGGCGGCGCAGCGGGCCGGCCGGGAGGCGCTGCACCCGGGTGCCCGGCTGCGCGATGTCGACGCCGCCGCGCGCGCGGTGATCGCCGACGCCGGCTACGCCGAGACCTTCAGCCACGGCCTCGGCCACGGGGTGGGGCTGCGGATTCATGAAGCGCCGGGAATCAACGCGGCGGCCGACGGTACACTGCTTGCCGGTGCTGTGGTGACCGTGGAACCCGGCGTCTATCTGGCTGATCGTGGCGGCGTCCGCATCGAGGACACGCTCGTGGTCGCTGATACTGCCGGGCAAGCCCCGGAACTGCTGACTCGGTTCCCCAAGGAACTGACCATTCTCTAGGAGACGTAGAAAACGTGGCTTCGACTGCTGACTTCAAGAACGGACTGGTGCTGGTGATCGACGGCCAGCTCTGGCAGATCGTCGAATTCCAGCACGTCAAGCCGGGCAAGGGCCCGGCCTTCGTGCGCACCAAGCTCAAGAACGTGGTGTCGGGCAAGGTAGTCGACAAGACCTACAACGCCGGCGTGAAGGTCGAGACCGCCACCGTCGACCGCCGTGACGCCACCTTCTTGTACCGCGACGGCAACGACTTCGTGTTCATGGACAGCGAAGACTACGAGCAGCACCCGCTGCCCGAGACGCTGGTCGGTGACTCGGCGAACTACCTGCTGGAGAGCATGCCGGTGCAGATCGCGTTCCACAACGGCGTGCCGCTGTATCTGGAGCTGCCGGTCAGCGTCGAACTCGAGGTCACCCACACCGAGCCCGGCCTGCAGGGAGACCGGTCCAGTGCGGGCACCAAGCCGGCCACCGTGGAGACCGGTGCCCAGATCAACGTGCCGCTGTTCATCAACACCGGAGACAGGTTGAAGGTCGACACCCGCGACGGCAGCTATCTGGGACGGGTCAACTCCTGATCATGCCCGCCGGGAAGCCGCCGAGACCCGTTAAAGGCCGGCACCAGGCCCGCAAGCGCGCCGTCGATCTGCTGTTCGAGTCCGAGGCCCGGGGCCTGACCCCGGCCGAGGGCGCGGCGCTGCGCGCTGAGCTGGCCAGCCAGCAGCCCGACGTGGCACCGCTGCACCCCTACACCGTCACGGTGGCCAACGGGGTTGCCGCCCACAGCGCCCATATCGACGACCTGATCACCTCGCACCTGCAGGGCTGGAAGCTGGAGCGGCTGCCGGCCGTCGACCGGGCGATCCTGCGGGTGGCGATCTGGGAGCTGCTGCACGCCGAGGACGTACCCGAGCCGGTCGCCGTCGACGAGGCGGTGAAGCTGGCCAAGGAGCTGTCCACCGATGACTCGCCGGGCTTCGTCAACGGCGTGCTGGGCCAGGTGATGTTGGTGACCCCGCAGCTGCGGGCGGCATCGCAGGCGGTTCGTGAGGCGGCCACGCGGGCCCCCGAGCCTGAAGCGCCGACCGGGTCCGGCCCGGAGGAGTAACCGGCGTCAGTGGCCGCGGTGGGCAACTACCGTTCGGCCCCCGCGATCAAGGCTGCCGGCGCCGGCAGCCGTCGCGATCCGGCGTTTGGCTCCCGGAAGCGGAGGGCCTCAGACCCGCGGCGGCCGCCTACCGGAGCTCCGGCGAAAGCGCCCCGCCCCGCAGTGACTCGGGCCACACTGGCCCTATGAGCGCAGACAGCGACGGGCAGCGCCGCAGGTTGCGGGTCTCGGCGCTAGCGGCGGTGGCCAACCCGTCGTACTCGCGGGTCGACACCTGGAATCTGCTCGACGACGCCTGCCGGCAGCTGGCCGAGGCCAATCGGTCCGGCCTGGACACCACCCACCACGCGGCGCGGGTCAAGCGCCTGCTGGACCGGCTCGGCGCCTATGAGCGGTACTGGCTGTTTCCCGGCGCGGCGAACCTGGCCGCCTTCCGCGGCTACCTGCAGGCGATGGCGACGGTGTCGCTGAGCGAAAAGGTGTCGCTGGTGGTGCGGCTGCTGTCGGACTACGGCGACCGGGCGGCGCTGTTCGACCTCGGGTCGCCGTTGTCGGACCAAGAGCTGGTGGCTCAAGCCCGCCAGCAGCAGTTCTACACCGTGCTGCTGGCCGACGACTCGCCGCCGGACGTCCCGGAGAGCCTCGCGGAAAACCTGCGGGCGCTGCGCAATCCCGACGACGAGGTGCAGATCGAACTGCTGGTGGTCTCCAGCGTCGAGGACGCCGTCACCGCGGTCGCGCTCAACGGCGAGATCCAGGCCGCGATCGTCCGCCACGACCTGCCGCTGCGCTCGCGCGACCGGGTGCCGTTGATGAATACGTTGTTGGGAGCCAACGACGACGCCGGGATCGTCGACTGCGGTCGCGACGCCATCGAATGCGGGGAGTGGATGCGCCTGCTGCGGCCGCACATCGACCTGTATCTGATCACCGACGAGTCGATCGCCGCCGACACCGAGGACGAGCCGGATGTCTACGACCGTACTTTCTACCGGCTCAACGATGCCACCGACCTGAACAGCACGGTGCTCGCCGGGATCCGCAAGCGTTACGCCACACCGTTTTTCGATGCGCTGCGGGCCTATGCCGCCGAGCCGGTCGGGCAGTTCCATGCGCTGCCGGTGGCGCGCGGCGCGAGCATCTTCAACTCCCGTTCGCTGCAGGACATGGGGGAGTTCTACGGCCGCAATATCTTCATGGCCGAGACCTCTTCGACGTCGGGCGGGCTGGATTCGCTGTTGGACCCGCACGGCACCATCCGGGTGGCGATGAACAAGGCCGCGCTGACCTGGAACGCCGACCACACCTACTTCGTCACCAACGGGACCTCGACGGCCAACAAGATCGTCGTCCAGGCGTTGACCCGCCCGGGTGACATCGTGTTGATCGACCGGAACTGTCACAAGTCGCACCACTACGGGCTGGTGCTGGCCGGGGCCTATCCGCTGTACCTGGACGCCTACCCGCTGGCGCCGTTCGCGATCTACGGCGCGGTGTCGCTACGCACCATCAAACGCGCACTGCTGGACCTGGAGGCCGCCGGGCAGCTGCACCGGGTCCGGATGCTGTTGCTGACCAACTGCACTTTCGACGGCGTCGTCTACAACCCGCAGCGGGTGATGGAGGAGGTCCTGGCGATCAAGCCGGACATCTGCTTCCTGTGGGATGAGGCGTGGTACGCGTTCGCCACCGCGGTGCCGTGGGCCCGGCAGCGCACCGCGATGGTGGCCGCCGAACGCCTCGAGACCATGCTGGCCTCGCCCCGCTACGCCGCGGAGTACCGGGAATGGCGCGCCGGGATGGCAGGTATCGACCGGGACCAGTGGAGCGAGCACCGGCTGCTGCCCGAACCCGGCGCGCGGGTGCGGGTCTATGCGACCCATTCCACCCACAAATCGTTGTCGGCGCTGCGGCAGGCGTCGATGATCCACGTGCGGGATCAGGACTTCAACGCGTTGGCCCGTGAATCGTTCACCGAGGCGTTTCTGACCCACACCTCCACCTCGCCGAATCAGCAGCTGCTGGCATCGCTGGATCTAGCGCGCCGGCAGGTCGACATCGAAGGCTTTCAGATGGTCCGGCGGGTCTACGACATGGCGCTGGTGTTTCGCCACCGGGTCCGCAAGGACCGGCTGATCAAGAAGTGGTTCCGCATCCTCGACGAGGACGACCTGGTGCCCGACCGGTTCCGGGCCTCGACGGTCAGCTCCTACCGGCAGGTCCGCCAGGGTGCGCTGGCGGAGTGGAACGAGGCGTGGCGCTCCGACGAGTTCGTGCTCGATCCGACCCGGGTCACCTTGTTCGTCGGCAAGACCGGCATGAGCGGCTACGACTTCCGCGAGAAGATTCTCATGCAGCGCTTCGGAATTCAGATCAACAAGACCTCGATCAACTCCGTGCTGCTGATCTTCACCATCGGCGTGACCTGGTCGTCCGTGCACTACCTGCTTGACGCGCTGCGCCGGGTCTCGACCGAATTGGACCGCGCCTGGAACGCGGCCAGCACCGACGACCGCGCGCTGCAGCAGCGCAGAATCGTCGAGATCACCGAGGACCTGCCGCCGCTGCCCGACTTCAGCGAGTTCGATCAGGCGTTTCGGCCCGACGGCGCAAGCTCATTCGGGGATATGCGCTCGGCGTTCTACGGCGGCTACGAGGAGGCCGACCGCGAACATGTGCTGCTCGGCGACGCCGGCCGCCGGGTCGCCGACGGCAAGACCCTGGTGTCGACCACGTTCGTGGTGCCGTATCCGCCCGGCTTCCCGGTGCTGGTCCCCGGGCAGGTGATCTCCAAGGACATCCTGTACTTCCTGGCCGAACTCGACGTCAAGGAGATCCACGGCTACAACCCCGAGCTGGGTCTGGCGGTGTTCACTCCGGAGGCTCTGGCCCGTTATGCGCGGGCACCGGCCGTAGCCGATTAGCCTCACCGCGATTGTTACCCGGCCCGACGGCACCGCTGCGGCGCAATACCCGCGCCGATACGGATTTCCGCTGGCAGCCGGGTGTTGCCTGGTGGCGCAATGAATCACCCCGCTGAACAGCTCAATTGGCTGCACTGCCATCGGGTGTCGCCGTGCCCTTAGCGTGTCTGCATGCCCGAAGCCCGTGTCGCCCCGCAGCCGATCCGCCGCGCGGACCGGGCGCGGCAGGTCGCCGACGTGCTGCGCCACCAGATCCATGGCGGTGCCTACGACGACGGCCTGCCCGGCGAAGCGGAGCTGGCCGCCGAATTCGCAGTGTCCCGCAACATCATTCGTGAGGCACTGGCCGCCCTGAAGGCCGAGGGACTGATCCACCGGGGACCGAGAACCGGCACTCATGTGGCACAGCACAAATACGACCACGACCTGGACACCTTGCTTGGTCTGCAGGAGACCTTCGACGGTCAAGAGGTGCGCAACGAAGTGCGAGTGGCCACCACGGTATCCGCCCCACCCTTGGTGGCCCGGCGGCTGACGCTCGAACCCGGTGCGCAGGTGGTGTTCGTCGAGCGGCTGCGGTACCTGGGCGACGTGCCGCTGAGCCTGGATCAGACCTATCTGCCGCCGGACATCGGCGCCGCCGTGCTGGCGCACCCGCTGGAGACCAACGATGTCTTCCCGCTGCTCGAGCAGATCAGCGGGCAGCGTCTCGGCGACGCGAGCCTGGCGTTGGAGGCGATACCGGCGGACCCGCACTCGGCGGCGATCCTGCAGATCCCCGGCGGCGCGGCGCTGCTGATGCTGGAGCGCCTCACCAGCCTTTCCGACGGTACACCCGTCGACCTCGAATACATCCGGATGCGCGGTGACCGGGTCACCATGCGCGGCAAACTGACAAGGAGCATTCCATGACGCTGGTCAACAGCCGGTCCGACGTCCCGGTGACGATCGACGAATCACTGTGCATCTCCGGCTGCACCCTGTGCGTCGACATCTGCCCGCTGGACTCACTGGCGATCAACCCCGACAACGGCAAGGCGTTCATGCACGTCGACGAGTGCTGGTACTGCGGACCGTGCGCCGCCCGCTGCCCGACCGGTGCGGTCACCGTCAATATGCCCTACCTCATCCGTTGAATACATTGACCACCAAGGTGTTTCATGAAGAGATCCGTGATCGTGCTGGTCTGCACGGCCGTTATCGCGGCGGGCTGCTCATTGGACTCCGCGCCGTCGGGTGATTCCGTCGACGTGGTGGTGGGCTATCAGTCCAAGACCATCAACACCGCGACCGCCGGCACCTTGCTGCGGGCTCGCGGCTACCTGGAGCGCCGGCTCGCCGACATCACCAGCCGGACCGGCACCCGATACCGCGTCGACTGGCAGGATTACGACACCGGGGCACCGATCACGGCGCAGATGCTCGCCGAGAAGATCGACATCGGCTCGATGGGCGACTACCCGATGCTGGTCAACGGGGTCCGGACGCAGACCAATGCGCAGGCCCGCACCGAGATCGTCTCGGTGACCGGCTATCACCCCGCCGGCGCACTGAACATGGTGGTGGTGGCCCCGGATTCGCGAGCCGACTCGCTGGCCGATCTGGCCGGCGCCAAAGTCTCGGCCAGCGTGGGATCGGCCGGCCACGGCACCCTGCTGCGTGCACTGGCGGGCACCGGCGCCGGCGTGGAGGTGCTCAACCAGCAACCACAAGTCGGCGCCTCCTCGCTGGAATCCGGTCAGGTGCAAGGCCTGTCACAGTTCGTGGCCTGGCCCGGGCTGCTGGTCTACCAGGGCCGGGCGAAACTGCTCTACGACGGGGCCGAGCTCAACTACCCGACCTGGCACGGGGTGGTCGTGCGTCGCACATACGCGCAGAACCACCCGGAAGTGCTCGGCGCGTTCCTGCAGGCGCAGCTGGACGCCACCGACTTCCTCAAACGCAAACCGTTGGAGGCGGCCCGGATCGTCGCCGAAGGCAGTGGGCTACCGCAAGAGGTCGTCTACCTCTACAACGGGCCGGGCGGCACGTCGTTCGACACCACCCTCAAGCCGGCGCTGGTCGAGGCGTTGAAGAACGATGTGCCCTACCTGAAGCCGATCGGCGACTTCGCCGACCTCGACGTGGACGGCTTCGTCGTCGACGGGCCGCTGCGCGCGGCGTTCGCCGAGCGGAAACGCGACTACGAGCAGGCGGTCGCCGCCATCGACAAACCCGCGACGACCGGGGGCGAACTCTGGCTAGACGGATCGGACACCACCGTGTCCGTCGCCGATGCGACCGCCCTGCTCAAAGCCGTACAGGCCGCGAACGCCCGCGGCGATCACGTCCGGGCGGCCTATATCCAGGACGCCGAACTAGGCACCCGCTGGTTCGCCGACAAGTCCGCCTGGGTCCGCGACGGTGCACGCCATCTACCGTTCGACACCACCGCGGGTGCGCAACGCTACCTTGCCACGCATCCCGGCGCCGTCGCGCTGGACTATCAGCAGGCGCTGGCGGGTGCGGCATGACCGCGGTTATCACCGGTGCCCCGGCGGCGTCGGTGCCCGTCGACCGGGCGCCGCGCCGGCCGCGGTCGGCACGGTGGGCGTGGCTGCTGCGGCTGGCGTCGGTGGCCGTCGCGATCGGCCTGTGGCAGCTGTTGACCGTCGCCGACGTGCGGTGGTGGCTGCGGTTCGACACCCTGCCCACCGTCGACGAGGTCTTCACGACCCTGGTGCGCCGGCTGGGAACCGAGGCGTACTGGCTGGATCTGGCGCAGTCGCTGATCAGGATCCTCACCGGATTCGGGTTGGCCGCGGCGGCCGGGTTGGCCACCGGCATCCTGTTGGGGCGCTCCCGGGTCGCTGCGGACGTGGTGGGCCCGCTCACCGAACTGGTCCGGCCCATCCCGGCGATCGCCGTCGTCCCGGTGGCGATCCTGCTGTTCCCGGCCGGCGAACAGGGCATCGTATTCATCACATTCCTGGCGGCCTACTTCCCGATTCTGGTCAGCACCCGGCATGCGGTGCGCGCACTGCCGACCTTGTGGGAGGACTCGGTGCGCACCCTGGGCGGTGGACGCTGGGATGTGTTGAGCCAGGTGGTGTTTCCCGGAATTCTGCCCAGCCTGTTCGGCGGCCTGTCGGTCGGCATGGGGGTGTCTTGGATCTGCGTGATCTCCGCGGAGATGATCTCCGGCCGGCTCGGCATCGGATACCGCACCTGGCAGGCCTACACCGTGCTGGCGTACCCGGATGTGTTCGTCGGCATCATCACTATCGGCGTGCTCGGATTCGCCACGTCGGCGACCGTCGAGCTGGTCGGGCGCCGGCTGACCCGCTGGCTGCCCCGCGGCGCGGAGAACGGCCGATGACCGCCGGCATGAGCCTGACCCTGGACCGGGTCCGGCTGTCCTACACCGGCACCCCGGTCATCGATGAGTTGAGCTTGGCGGTGCGACCCGGCGAGATCCTGGTATTGACCGGACCGTCCGGGTGCGGCAAGTCCACCCTGCTGCGTGCCCTGGCCGGATTGCTGGCCCCCGAGCACGGCAGAATCCTGGCCGACCAGATCGCGGTCACCACCACCTCCGGAGACCGCGGGATGGTGTTCCAGGACAACGCGTTACTGCCGTGGCGCTCGGTGCGCTCCAACATCGAGCTGGCGCTGCGGCTGCGCGGTGTGCCCCGCACCGGGCGCCGGGCCGAGGCCGAGCGGTGGATCGCCGAGTTGGGTCTGGAGGGGTTCGCCGACTACCTGCCGAAAAGCCTCTCCGGCGGGATGCGCCAACGGGTCCAGTTGGCCCGCGGGCTGGCCGGCGCACCCCGTGCGGTGATGATGGACGAGCCGTTCGGCGCGCTGGACAGCGCGACCCGCGCCGCCATGCAGGCATTGCTGATCGACACCTGGCAAGCGCATCCCACCACGGTCGTGTTCGTTACCCACGATGTCGACGAGGCGCTGGCGCTGGGTGATCGGGTGGCGGTGCTGGGCCGCGCCGGGCAGCCGCTGCGGGCCCTGGTCGACGTCCCCGAACCCCGCAGCCGCCGAACCGAACCCGCGCTGCGCACTGAGCTTCTAGCCGCATTGGACCATTCATGATTCAGATACCTGATGTCACCCAGCCGCTGCGGCTGGACTGCGATGTGCTGGTGATCGGCGGCGGAACCGCCGGCACCATGGCCGCACTCACCGCCGCCGAGCACGGCGCACAGGTGCTGCTGCTGGAGAAAGCGCACGTGCGGCACTCCGGCGCGCTGGCGATGGGCATGGACGGGGTCAACAACGCCGTCATCCCGGGCAAGGCCGAACCCGAAGACTACGTCGCCGAGATCACCCGGGCCAACGACGGCATCGTCAACCAGCGCACCGTGTATCAGACCGCCACCCGCGGCTTCGCGATGGTGCAGCGCCTGGAGCGCTACGGGGTGAAGTTCGAGAAGGACGAGCACGGCGAGTACGCGGTGCGCCGCGTACACCGCTCCGGGTCCTACGTGCTGCCGATGCCCGAGGGCAAGGACGTCAAAAAAGCGCTCTACCGGGTGCTGCGGCAGCGCTCGATGCGCGAGAAGATCCGCATCGAGAACCGGTTGATGCCGGTACGGGTGCTCACCCGGAACGGCCGCGCGGTCGGGTCGGCCGCCTTGCATACCCGCACCGGCGAATTCGTCGCCGTCGGCGCCAAGGCGGTAGTGCTGGCCACCGGGCCGTGCGGGCGGCTGGGCCTCCCGGCCTCCGGCTATCTGTATGGCACGTATGAGAACCCCACCAACGCCGGCGACGGCTACTCGATGGCTTATCACGCCGGCGCCGAACTGTCCGGCATCGAATGCTTCCAGGTCAACCCGCTGATCAAGGACTACAACGGCCCGGCATGCGCCTATGTGGCCAACCCGTTCGGGGGGTATCAGGTCAACGCGCTGGGAGAACGGTTCGTCGACTCCGACTACTGGTCCGGCCAGATGATGGCCGAGGTCAAATCGGAGATCGATTCCGCGCGGGGCCCGATCTACCTGAAGGTGTCGCACCTGCCCGATGAGACGCTCTCGGCGCTGGAGAACATCCTGCACACCACCGAGCGGCCCACCCGCGGGACTTTTCACGCCAACCGCGGCCACAACTACCGCACCCATGACGTGGAGATGCACATCTCGGAGATCGGCCTGTGCTCAGGGCATTCCGCCTCGGGGGTGTGGGTCGACGAACACGCCCGCACCACCGTGCCGGGCCTGTACGCGGCGGGCGATCTGGCCTGCGTGCCGCACAACTACATGATCGGCGCGTTCGTGTTCGGCGACCTGGCCGGCGCGCACGCGGCGTCCACCCTGGCCGATATCTCGGCGCCGCAGGATCTTCCGGCCGATCAGCTTGCCGATGCCCACGAGCTGATCTATCGCCCGCTGCGCCACCCCGACGGCCCCCCGCAACCGCAAGTGGAGTACAAGCTGCGCCGGTTCGTCAACGACTATGTGGCGCCGCCCAAGACCGCCGCGAAGCTGTCGCTGGCGGTGCACACCTTCGAGCGGATGCGCGGCGAGATCGCCGAGATGGGCGCCCGCACCCCGCACGAGTTGATGCGGGCGGTCGAGGTGTCGTTCATCCGGGACTGCGCCGAGCTGGCGGCCCGCACATCTTTGACGCGCACCGAGTCGCGCTGGGGCCTCTACCACGAGCGCGCCGATCTGCCCGGCCGCGACGACGGGCAGTGGGGCTATCACCTCAACGTGCGCAAGCGGGCCGACGGGGCGATGGAGTTCCTCAAACGCCCGGTGGCTCCGTATTTCGTTGCGGTGCCCGAGTTCGATCGGCTGCCCCCGGCCGACCAGTCGGTGCAGGCGGTGCCGCAGCCGCCGCTGCTGGGCGGCCAGGCTCCGGCGACGGCACGATCACGTGTCCCGGCACCGGCTTCTGCCCAGCCGCCGTCGCCCCGGATCGCGGTGGTCGTCGCCCTGGAAGAACCCGCCTTGGCCGACCTGGCCGAATTCCTGGCTGACCCGGATCCGGCGGTGCGCCGTACCGCGGTCGCCGCCCTGACCGAACACACCCCGGGCGGATACGAATCCGCGTTGTTCGACGCGCTCGCCGACGAGGACGCCGCGGTGCGCCGCACCGCCGCCGACGGTGCGCGTGAACTGGTCGAGGTGCTGGCCGACCCGGCAGCGGCCGGCGTGCACCGGAACTCCGCAGACCCGGTGGTGCGCGCCTGCGTGGTGTATCTGCTGTCCAGCCGCCGGGTCGGTGACCCGGCGCGGTATCGCGCCGCGCTGGCCGATCCCGACCACCGGGTGCGCATCGAGGCGGTGCGTGCGCTGGTCTCGGCCGACGACGCGACGGCGGTGGCCGCGGCCGCCCAGGACGCCAACCGTGAGGTGCGCATCGCGGTCGCCAATGCGTGTGCGACGTTGCGGGCCGGGGCGCAGACCGTTCGGGCCCTGATCGGTGACCCGGACCCGCTGGTGCGCGCCGCAGCACTGGCCGCCCTCGGCGAAGTCGGTTGCGGCGACGCCGATATCGCCGCCGTCGAGACGGCACGGGGCGAGTCGGCGTGGCAGGTGCGGGTCGGCGCGGCCCGCGCGCTGGCCGGTGCGCGCGCAGCGGTGGCGGTGCCGCGCCTGACCGTGGCTCTCGAAGATGCGCACCTCGACGTGCGCAAAGCCGCGGTGCTGGGCTTGACGCGCTGGGCCGCCTCGGAGGTCGCCGCACGCGACGCGTTGAGCCTCGCGGTCAAGGACAGCGACGCCGACGTGCGCGCCTACGCGCGTCGCGCACTGCAGCAAGCGGGCCTGCACACCGGCGTATAACGGCGACAACCGGGCAAGCCCTAGGCAGCGCCGGCCCGGGTCAGTACCGTGTGTCGGCATGGCCGAAGCCACCACCAATCCGCGACTGTCCGTGCAGGACTGGGTGCAAGCCGGGTTCCGCATTCTGGCCGAGGACGGGCTCAAGGCCCTGACCATCGACCGGCTCTGCCGGCGCCTGCGCGTCACCAAGGGCAGCTTCTACTGGCACTTTGCCGACATGAAGGCCTATCGCCAGGCGCTGGTCGACACCTGGGCCGCGGTCCGCGACGAGGACCGCGGTGACTTCGACGCGCTGGAGGAGTTGCCTCCGCGCGAACGACTTTCGCGCATGATGACCTCGCTGGTCGGTCCGCGGCACTGGATGCTGGAACGGGCGATGCGCGAATGGGCGCGCTCGGAGGAGAACGTCGCCGAGGCGGTGCGCACCTCGGATCGGCGCGTGCTCAAGGCGGTCCGTCAGGTCTTTCTCGATGACGGCTTCGACCCCGATGAGGCTGATATGCGCGCTAATGCCACGTTCGCCGCCGGCATCGGCTTTCTGCACCTGTCCGGCTCGCGGCCCAGTCCACGCGCCGTCGGCCGCCGTGAACAGTTCCTGGACGTGATGCTGCGCCACTAATCGCCATACCAAAAGGTATGGTACGGTCCCGGGCATGGTGCGGGCGGCGGCGGTACTGACGGGGGACTTCATCGATCGTTTGGCCGAACGTGCCGCCGAAGCCGAGGAACTGCGCCGGCTGCCGGCTGCCACCATCGACGACTACCGGCGCTCCGGGCTGCCCGGGCTGCTGCTGCCGGCACGCTACGGCGGACAGCAGGCAGAGTTTCCCGAGATCCTCGAACCGATCCGCCGCATGGCGCACGGGTGCGCCTCCAGTGCCTGGACGCTGGGGTTCTACACCCTGCACAACTGGATGCTCGCACTCTTCGGTGAGCAGGCACAGGACGAGGTGTTCGCCTCCGGTCCGGTGCTGTGTCCCGCGCCGTTGGCGCCGACCGGACGCGGCACCCCCGACGGCGACGGCATCCGGCTGTCCGGGCGATGGTCCTGGGCCACCGGGGTGGCCGATGCCGACTGGATCCTGGTCGGAGCGATCTGCGGACCAGACGACGGGCCCTACCCGGCGCTGGTGCTGCTACCGGCGTCCGATATCCGCATCGAAGATGTGTGGCACACCGCCGGAATGCGGGCGACCGGTTCCAACGACGTCGTCATCGAGGATGTCTGGGTACCCCAGCACCGGCTGGTCAAAGTCGCCGACATCTACTCGGGCACCGCGCCGGGGGCCGCCTTGCATGACGGCTCCGCCTACCGGTGGCCGATGGTCCCGGCGTTGGCACTGGTGGCCGCGATGCCCGCGCTGGGCTCGGCCGAACGGGTCGCCGACCTCTACGCCCAGCGACTCGAGGAGCGAGTATTGGCGTATTCCGGTGCGGCGCAGAAGAATCAGCCCGCTGCGCAGATCCGCCTCGGGGATGCGCGGGTGCGGTTGGGAGCGTTGCGCGGGCTGCGCGACGCCACGGTGGCCCGGCTTCAGGACGCGGTCGATGGCCGCGAACGGATCAGCCGGTCGGTCCGGGCGCAGGCCCGCGCCGCGGCCGCCCACATCGTGCACGAATCCCGCGCCGTGATCGCTGATCTGCTCGAAGCCTCCGGCGCCAGCGTGCATTTCGTGGACAATCCGCTGCAACGCATCAAACGCGATGTCGACATCATCTGCGGTCACGTCGTCTTCGACTACGACACCGCGCGCGAGCTGGCCGGCGCGCTGGAGGCCGGCGTTAAGGTCTCGCCGATCGCGATGATCTGATGAGGATGCGCTACAACCCCAGGGCCCGATAGGTGCGCCGCACGAACTTCGGTTGCGCCACCCGCAGTTTCGCGATCGCGGTATTGCCGGCGACAGCAGCGGCCATCTCGGTGGACAGCGTCGGGGCGTTCTGCACCAGATAGATCAGGATCAGGTCGGCGGCCGGATCGGCCTGCCACCAGGTGCCGTAGGCGCCCGGCCAGCTGAACGCGCCGGCACCCCCCGGCCCGAACAGCGGTTGAGAACGCGCCGGATCGGTGACCACCGACAGGTTGAGCCCGAAGCCGCGGCCGACCCAGAACGGGGCCCCCAGAAACGGGTGGCGCTTCTGGGTGTCGGTGAGCCGGTCGGTGCGCATCGCGGCCGCCGATTCCGCCGAGAGCACCCGGGTGCCGTCGAACACGCCGTCGGCCAGCAACATTCGCGCGAACGCCAGGTAATCATCCGCGGTCGACATCAGCCCGCCGCCCGCGTTCGGGAACGCCGGCATGGTGATCGGCATCGGTCCCATCGCGTCGTCGCGCAACATGTCGCCGTCGAGCCGGTACATGGTGGCGCTGCGCCCGCGGAGCTCGGGGGAGACGCAGAACCCGGTGTCGGCCATCCCCAGCGGCCCCAGGATCCGCTCGTCGAGCACCTGCGGCAGCGGCTTGCCCTCGATCCGGGACAGCACCACGCCCAGCACGTCGATGCCGTGCCCGTAGGTCACCCGGTCGCCGGGCTGATCGACCAGCGGCAGCGCGGCCAGCGCGCTCAGCCAGGCCTCCGGGCCGCGCCCGAACGGCAGCCGCTGATACTCCCGCGCGATCGGGCCGGGCACCGAGAACCCGTAGCCGATCCCGCAGCGGTGCGTCATCAGGTCCTCGATGGTGAGCGCCCGCCGGGCCGGCGTGGTCTTGTCCAGCGGTCCGGCCGGGTCGACCAGCACGCTCGGCGCGGCGAACTCCGGCAGCCAGGTGGCGATCGGGTCACTCAGCCGCAGCCGGCCCTCATCGACCAGGGACATGGCCGCGGCGACCGTGATCGGTTTGGTCATCGAGGCGATCCGGAACACGGTGTCGCGGGTCATCGGAAGGCCGGCCCCGACGTCGCGATAGCCGATCTCGTTCACCTGGAGCACCTGGCCGCGCTGCCAGACGACGGTCACCACGCCGGCCAGCAGGCCGGCGTCGCAGGCCTCCCGGAGGGACGCCTGATTCGGATCGAGATTCACCCGGCCCAGATTAGCGGCGCGGCGGTGGTTGGCCTGGGCTCACACTCGAAATGCGGTGCTCCCGCTTCCGTGATAGGAACACAGGGTGAAAATCTCAGGTTGGCTTAAGGAAAATGGATCTGCGTCGGCGCGGCGAGTGGCTGCTGCCGGAGCGTCCGTCGGGGCGTTGGCGGCATTCGGATTGGCGCCGGTAGCCCAGGCTGACTTCGATGACTTCCTGACCGACCTGTTGGATCCCGCTGTATGGGGAGTGGTGTTCGACCCCGGCTACTGGAGCGGGCTGGAGTCGGCGTCGACAGTCGACCTCGCGTCGTTGTTCAACGGTGATGACCTGCCCGGCGCGGCTGTCGGCACCGATTTCGCCGACTGGTTCCAGAACGACGTCTATCTGCCGCTGCACACCGCGATGCAGGAGTGGATCGAGAGCCCGTCCGGTGTGCAGTTCAACGACTTCATCAACCCGCTCTTCGCTTTCGGCGGCGCCTGCGGCCTGATCTGCAACGGCGTCGACGGGACCGAGACCCATGTTGACGGCGGTAATGGCGGCTGGATCTTCGGTGACGGCGGCACCGGTTGGAGCAGCGACGAAGCCGGTGTGGCCGGCGGCGCCGGCGGTGCCGGCGGCTGGCTGGGCAACGGTGGTGCCGGCGGTGGCGGTGGCGCCGGGGCCGATGGCGGTGCCGGTGGCGCGGGTGGCTGGATCGGCAACGGTGGTACCGGCGGCGACGGCGGGGCTGGGCTGGATGGCCTGCACGCGGGCGACGGCGGCAATGGCGGCGCCGGTGGCCGTAGCGGAATGTTGTTCAGCACCAACGGCGATGGTGGCAACGGCGGCAACGGCGGAAACTCGGTTGGCGACGGCGGAAGCGGTGGTGCCGGCGGTAGCGGTGGTGTCAGCGGTCGCTCACCGGGCTGGTACGCCACCGGTAACGCCGGCGGCGCGGGCGGCAACGGTGGTGACGGCGGCAGCGCTGAGGGAGTCGGCAGCACCGGCGGTGTTGGCGGTGACGGTGGAAACAGCAGCCAGACCAGCGTTTGGATGGGCCGAGACGGCGGCCCCGGTGGTAACGGCGGCAATGGCGGCGCGGCCACCGGTGCCGACAGCAACGCTGGTAACGGCGGTAATGGCGGCAAGGGCGGCGTTAACGCGGGCAGCACAGGCAGCAGTGACGGCGGCCCCGGTGGCAACGGCGGCAGCGGCGGCGCAGCTACCGGTGACAACAGCACCGCCGGCAATGGCGGCGACGGTGGTAACGGCGGCGCCGGCGGCGGTCTGGGTGGCGGCCGCGATGGTGGGGTCGGTGGTAACGGCGGCGACGGAGGCTCGGCCAGCGGCGCTGGCAGCGCAGCGGGCAACGGTGGTCACGGTGGCGCCGGCGGCGTCGGCAGTGCCGTGGGCAGCGCACGCGATGGCGGCGCGGGCGGCAACGGCGGCAATGGCGGCGCGGCCGACGGTATTGACAGCACCGCGGGCAGGGGCGGTGACGGTGGTAGCGGTGCCCCGGGCAGCGCGGCGGGTAGCGCCCGTGACGGCGGTGCAGGCGGCAACGGCGGTAATGGCGGTGCGGCCAGCGGTGCCGGCAGCGTGGCCGGGGCCGGCGGCAACGGTGGCGACGGCGGCATGAGTAGCCCCTTGGGCGGCGGCCGTAACGGCGGGACCGGTGGTGACGGCGGCAACGGCGGCGATGGCACTGATGGTGGGGTTGCCAGCCACGGCGGTGCGGGCGGCATGGGCGGCGGCACTGGTCTGAGTTCCAGCGGCAACGGCGGCAACGGTGGTGCCGGCGGCAACGGCGGTGCCAGCGACGGTGGAGTGGGCGGCACCGGCGGCCGGGGCGGAGAAGGCAACAGCTCCGCCGGCTCAATGCGTGCCGGTGGTGGTGGCGGTGGCGGCGGCGGTGCCGGCACCGGAGGCCAGGGTGGTGACGGCGGCAACGGCGGCAATGGCGGCACTGGTATAAGTACTGGGTCTGTAGCCAGTTCCTATGGCCAGGGTGGGACCGGCGGGAACGGCGGAAGCGCAGACGGCGGCATCGGGGGCGTCGGCGGCAACGGCGGAGACGGTGGCTCTGGTGCGTTGGCCGGTGGCACCGGCGGTAACGGCGGCAACGGAGGCCAGGTCGGCCCCAACGGCAACGGTGCCGGCGGTAACGGCGGTAATGGCGGAAGCACAACTCAGAACCCCGGCGGCACGGGAGGCAACGGCGGGGCCGACGGAACGCCGGGAACACCGGGCGCTGATGGCGCATCCGTTCCCAACCCGCCCGACTGAGGCACCAAGTTCGCGCCTCCGAGAGGACTTACGTACCTGACGAAGTTCAGCGCGATCCGCGATGACGTTAACGCCGGCGACGGCCAGGCAGCGGATTCGTCCCAATCGGAAGCTGACGGAGCGGTACGGCGTTCCGGGGGCGGCGGCAGACCGGTGGGAGCCGAGCGGATGCTAGGCTACCCGGCAGTTCGACATCCTTTAACGATCCGTCCCGCGAGGCGGAGAAGGAGGTCCTGCGGTTTCGCATGGGCGCTGCCGGTAATTCCAGCACCGACCGGGAATTGATGTCCTCGTCGGACGTGGGTCGCACGATCTCTCGTATCGCGCACCAGATCATCGAGAAGACCGCTTTAGACGACCCGGACACCCCGGGTGCCCCGCGGGTGGTGCTGCTGGGCATTCCGACCCGCGGTGTCACCCTGGCCGATCGCCTGGCCGCCAAGATCAGCGAATTCTGCGGGGTTGAGGTCGGCCACGGTGCCCTCGACATCACCTTGTACCGCGACGACTTGATGCGCCAGCCGCCGCGGCCGCTGGAATCGACCTCCATCCCGGCCGGCGGCATCGACGACGCGCTGGTGATCCTGGTCGACGATGTGCTCTACGCCGGCCGGTCGGTGCGGGCCGCGCTGGATGCGCTGCGCGATCAGGGCCGGCCCCGGATCGTGCAGCTGGCGGTGCTGGTCGACCGCGGCCACCGGGAACTGCCGGTGCGCGCCGACTACGTCGGCAAGAACGTGCCGACCGCGCGCGGTGAGAGCGTGCACGTGCTGCTGGCCGAACACGACGGCCGCGACGCGGTGGTGATCACCCGATGACCGCCAGGCATCTGCTCGCGGCCGGCGATCTGAGCCTTGACCAGGCCACCGCCATCCTCGATGACGCCGACCGGTTCGCCCAGGCCCTGGTCGGGCGCGAGGTCAAGAAGCTGCCCACCCTGCGCGGACGCACGGTGATCACCATGTTCTACGAGAACTCCACCCGCACCCGGGTCTCCTTCGAGGTGGCCGGCAAGTGGATGAGCGCCGACGTGATCAACGTGTCGGCGTCGGGATCCTCGGTGAACAAAGGGGAGTCGCTGCGCGACACCGCGTTCACCTTGCGGGCCGCCGGCGCCGACGCGCTGATCATACGCCACCCGGCCTCGGGTGCGGCGCACCTGCTGGCCGAGTGGACGCGCAACGCCGACGACGGCGGCCCGGCGGTGATCAACGCCGGTGACGGCACCCACGAACACCCCACCCAGGCCCTGCTGGACGCGCTGACCCTGCGTCAGCGGCTCGGCGGCATTGAGGGCCGCCGGGTGGTGATCGTCGGCGACATCGTGCACAGCCGGGTGGCCCGTTCCAATGTGCAGCTGCTGGCCACGCTCGGCGCCGAGGTGGTGCTGGTGGCCCCGCCGACCCTGCTGCCGGTCGGGGTGGCCGACTGGCCGGTGACGGTGAGCTATGACTTCGACGCCGAGCTGCCGGCCGCCGACGCGGTGCTGATGCTGCGGGTGCAGGCCGAGCGGATGACCGGGGGCTTCTTCCCGTCGGCGCGCGAATACTCGGTGCGTTACGGGCTGAGCGAGAAGCGCCGGGCGATGCTGGGCGACGACGCGGTGGTGCTGCACCCCGGCCCGATGCTGCGCGGCATGGAGATCGCCTCGTCGGTCGCGGACTCGTCACAATCCGCAGTGCTGCAACAGGTTTCCAACGGCGTACATGTGCGGATGGCGGTGCTGTTCCATCTACTGGTGGGCAGTGAGTCCGCCGGGTCGGCCGGAGAGGACGCAGCGTCATGAGCGTGCTGATCCGCGGGGTGCGGTGCTACGGCGAGGGCGATCAGGTCGACGTGCTGGTGCACGACGGCCAGATCGCCGAGATCGCTACCGGACTGGCTGCCCCGGCCGGATGCGACATTGTCGACGCACCCGGTCAAGTGCTGCTGCCGGGCTTCGTGGACCTGCACACCCATCTGCGGGAACCGGGTCGCGAGTACGCCGAGGACATCGAAACCGGTTCGGCGGCAGCGGCTCTCGGTGGCTACACCGCGGTGTTCGCGATGGCCAACACCGAACCCGTCGCCGACTCCCCGGTGGTCACCGACCACGTCTGGGCGCGCGGCCAGCAGGTCGGCCTGGTCGACGTGCACCCGGTCGGCGCCGTCACCGTCGGACTCGGCGGAACCCAGCTGACCGAGATGGGCATGATGGCCGCCGGCACTGCCGGGGTCCGGATGTTCTCCGACGACGGGGTCTGCGTGGCCGACCCGTTGGTGATGCGCCGCGCCCTGGAGTACGCCACCGGCCTGGGGGTGCTGATCGCCCAGCACGCCGAGGAACCCCGGCTGACCGTCGGCTCGGTCGCCCACGAGGGGCCCAACGCCGCCCGGCTTGGGCTGGCCGGCTGGCCCCGGGCCGCCGAGGAGTCGATCGTGGCCCGCGATGTCCTGCTGGCCCGCGATGCCGGTGCCCGCCTGCACATCTGCCACGCGTCCACCGCCGGAACCGTCGAGCTCCTCAAATGGGCGAAGGCACAAGGCATCTCCGTCACCGCCGAGGTCACGCCGCATCACCTGATGCTCGACGACACCCGGCTGGCCGACTACGACGGCCGCAACCGGGTCAACCCGCCGCTGCGTGAGGCCGCCGATGCGGCCGCGCTGCGCCGGGCCCTGGCCGAGGGAATCATCGACTGCGTGGCCACCGACCACGCCCCGCACGCCGAGCACGAGAAGACCTGTGAGTTCGCCTCCGCCCGGCCCGGGATGCTCGGTCTGCAGACCGCCCTGTCGGTGGTGGTGGCCACCATGGTGCAGCCCGGCCTGTTGACCTGGCGGGACGTGGCCCGGGTGATGAGCGAGCGGCCCGCGGAGATCGTCGGGCTGCCCGATCAGGGCCGTCCGCTGCAAGTGGGCGAACCGGCCAATCTGGCCGTGGTGGACCCGGAGGCGAGCTGGGTGGTGACCGGCGAACAGTTGGCCAGCCGGTCGGCCAACACCCCGTATGAGGAGATGACCCTTCCGGCGACCGTCACCGCGACGCTGCTGCGCGGCCGGATCACCGCCCGGGACGGGAAGAGCCCGGCATGAACACGCCCACGATGGTCGCCTCGCTGATCTTCGCGTTCCTGCTGGTGGTGCTGATCGGGGTGGTGATCCGGTTGATGATGCGCGGCTGGCGGCGCCGCGGCCAGTTGCAGGAGGCCCTGATCGGCACGCTGCCGGCGGTGCCCGACACCGTAGGCCCGCCCTCGGTCGCCCCCACCCGCGGCCTGTATCTGGGCTGCACGCTGGCGCCGAAGTGGAACGACCGGGTGGTCGTGGGCGACCTGGGTTATCGCACCAAGGCAGTGCTGACCCGCTACCCGGAGGGAATCATGGTGCAGCGCAGTGGAGCCCGGCCGATCTGGATTCCGCAGGATTCGGTGGTCGCGGTGCGCACCGAACGCGGTATCGCGGGCCGGACCATCCCCTCGTTGCCCACCCGACCCCACGACGGTGTGCTGGCGATCCGCTGGCGCCTGCCGTCGGGCACCGAAATGGACACCGGCTTCCGCGCCGACGACCGTGCCGACTACACCCGCTGGCTGGAAGGTGACAACACATGAACGCGCGTGCCGCCCTGGTCCTTGAGGACGGCCGGATCTTCACCGGACGGCCGTTCGGAGCCGTCGGCCAGAGCCTGGGGGAGGCGGTGTTCTCCACCGGCATGTCCGGGTACCAGGAGACGCTGACCGACCCCAGCTACCACCGGCAGATCGTGGTGGCCACCGCCCCGCAGATCGGCAACACCGGCTGGAACCGCGAGGACGGTGAGAGCCGGGACGAGAAGATCTGGGTGGCCGGCTACGTGGTCCGTGACCCGTCGCCGCGGGCCTCGAACTGGCGGGCCAGCAGCACCCTGGACGACGAACTGGTGCGCCAGGGCATCGTCGGGGTGGCCGGCGTCGACACCCGCACCGTGGTGCGCCACCTGCGCAACCACGGCTCGATGAAGGCCGGGGTGTTCTCCGGTGACGCGCTCGCCCCGGCCGAGGAACTGGTGAACCGGGTCCGCGAGCAGCCGTCCATGCTCGGCGCCGACCTCGCCGGGCAGGTCAGCACCGACGCCGCATATGTGGTGGAACCCGACGGCGCACACCGGTTCACCGTCGCCGCCCTGGATCTGGGCATCAAAACCAACACACCGCGTAACTTCGCCCGGCGCGGAATCCGCAGTCACGTGCTGCCGGCGACGGTGGACTTCGCCGCGATCGCCGCGTTGAAGCCGGACGGGGTGTTTCTGTCCAACGGCCCCGGGGACCCGGCCACCGCCGAGGCGATGGTGGCGTTGACCCGCGAGGTGATCGGCGCCGGAATCCCGCTGTTCGGAATCTGTTTCGGCAACCAGATCCTGGGCCGGGCGTTGGGGCTGAGCACCTACAAGATGACGTTCGGCCACCGCGGCATCAACATCCCGGTGATCGACCACGCCACTGGCCGGGTGGCGGTGACCGCGCAGAACCACGGCTTCGCCTTGGAGGGAGAAGCGGGCCAGCGCTTCGACACCGATTTCGGTCCGGCGGTGGTCAGCCACACCTGCGCCAACGACGGGGTGGTCGAGGGCGTGAAACTCGTTGACGGCCGGGCCTTCTCGGTGCAGTACCACCCCGAAGCCGCGGCCGGTCCGCACGACGCGGAATACCTTTTCGACCAGTTCGTCGACCTGATGGCAGGGGAGAAGTAATGCCGCGCCGCGCCGACCTGCGCCATGTCCTGGTGATCGGCTCCGGGCCGATCGTGATCGGACAGGCCTGTGAATTCGACTACTCCGGCACCCAGGCGTGCCGGGTGCTCAAGGCCGAGGGCCTGCAGGTGAGCCTGGTCAACTCCAATCCGGCCACCATCATGACCGACCCGGAGTATGCCGATAACACCTACGTCGAGCCGATCACCTGGGAGTTCGTCGAAAAGGTACTCGCCCAGCAGGCCGAACGCGGCAACAAGGTCGACGCCCTGCTGGCCACCCTGGGCGGGCAGACCGCGCTGAACACCGCGGTCGCGCTGCACGAGCACGGGGTGCTGGAACGCTACGGCGTGGAGCTGATCGGCGCCGACTTCGAGGCCATCCAGCGTGGCGAGGACCGCCAGCAGTTCAAGGACATCGTCGCCAAGGTCGGCGGCGAGTCGGCCCGCTCCCGGGTCTGCTACACCATGGCCGAGGTCGAGGACACCGTCGCCGAGCTCGGCCTGCCGGTCGTGGTCCGGCCCTCGTTCACCATGGGCGGGTTGGGCTCCGGTCTGGCGGCCAGCCTCGACGAGGTGGCCCGGATGGCCGGAGACGGTCTGGCCGCATCGCCGACGGCCAACGTGCTGATCGAGGAATCGATCTACGGCTGGAAGGAATTCGAGCTCGAGCTGATGCGCGACGGCAACGACAACGTCGTGGTGGTCTGCTCGATCGAGAACGTCGACCCGATGGGCGTGCACACCGGCGACTCGGTGACCGTCGCCCCGGCGATGACGCTGACCGACCGGGAATACCAGCGGATGCGTGACCTGGGCATCGCGATCCTGCGCGAGGTCGGGGTGGACACCGGGGGCTGCAACATCCAGTTCGCGGTGAACCCGAAAGACGGCCGGCTCATCGTGATCGAGATGAACCCGCGGGTGTCCCGGTCTTCCGCGCTGGCGTCGAAGGCCACCGGCTTCCCGATCGCCAAGATCGCCGCCAAGCTGGCCATCGGCTACACCCTCGACGAGATCGTCAACGACATCACCAAGGAGACCCCGGCCTGCTTCGAGCCGGCGCTGGACTACGTGGTGGTCAAAGCACCGCGCTTCGCGTTCGAGAAGTTCCCCGGCGCCGACCCGCGGCTGACCACCACGATGAAGTCGGTGGGCGAAGCGATGTCGTTGGGCCGCAACTTTATCGAATCACTCGGCAAGGTGATGCGTTCGCTGGAGACCGAGCGGGCCGGGTTCTGGACCAAACCCGACCCCGACGGTGGGGCCGAGGCCGCCCTCGACAGGCTGCGCACGCCCACCGAGGGCCGGCTCTACGACATCGAACTGGCGCTGCGGCTCGGCGCGAGTGTCGAGCAGGTCGCCGAGGCCTCCGGGGTCGACCCATGGTTCGTCGAGCAGATCAACGGCCTGGTGGCGCTGCGCGCCGAGGTCGTCGCGACCCCCGTTTTGGATGCGGATCTGCTGCGGCGCTGCAAATACAGCGGCCTGTCGGATCATCAGATCGCCGTACTGCGTCCGGAGCTGGCCGGCGAGGACGGGGTGCGGCTGCTGCGGTCCCGGCTGGGGATCCACCCGGTGTTCAAGACCGTCGACACCTGCGCGGCGGAGTTCGAATCCAAAACGCCGTACCACTACAGCACTTTCGAGCTCGACCCGGCCGCCGAGACCGAGGTGGCCCCCCAGGACAGCAAACCCAAGGTGCTGATCCTGGGTTCCGGGCCCAACCGGATCGGCCAGGGCATCGAGTTCGACTACAGCTGCGTGCATGCTGCGACCACCTTGAGCCAGGCCGGGTTCGAGACGGTGATGATCAACTGCAACCCCGAGACGGTCTCCACCGACTACGACACCGCCGACCGGCTCTACTTCGAGCCGTTGACGTTCGAGGACGTGCTCGAGGTGTACTACGCCGAACAGCAGTCCGGTCAGGGCGGCCCCGGCGTGGTCGGCGTCATCGTGCAACTGGGCGGACAGACCCCGCTGCGGCTGGCCCAGCGGCTGGCTGATGCCGGGGTGCCCATCGTCGGCACCAGCCCGGAGGCCATCGATCTGGCCGAGGACCGCGGCGCGTTCGGCGACGTGCTGGCAGGCGCCGGGTTGCCGGCGCCGCGCTACGGCACCGCGACCACCTTCGAGCAGGCCAAGCGGATCGCCGCCGATATCGGCTACCCGGTGCTGGTCCGCCCGTCCTACGTGCTGGGTGGGCGCGGCATGGAGATCGTCTACGACGAGGAGACGTTGCGCGGCTACATCACCCGGGCGGCGCTGCTGACACCCGAGCATCCGGTGCTGGTCGACCGGTTCCTCGAAGACGCCATCGAGATCGACGTCGACGCCCTGTGCGACGGCACCGAGGTCTACATCGGCGGGATCATGGAGCACATCGAGGAGGCCGGCATCCACTCCGGCGACTCGGCGTGCGCGCTGCCGCCGGTGACGTTGGGTCGCAGCGACATCGAGAAGGTGCGCCGCGCCACCGAGGCCATCGCCCAGGGCGTCGGGGTGGTGGGGCTGCTCAACGTGCAGTTCGCCCTCAAAGACGACGTGCTCTACGTGCTGGAGGCCAACCCGCGGGCCAGCCGGACAGTCCCGTTCGTGTCCAAGGCCACCGCGGTACCGCTGGCCAAAGCCTGCGCACGAATCATGCTGGGCGCCACCATCGCCGGGCTACGGGCCGAGGGCCTGCTGGCCGCCTCCGGGGACGGGGCCACCGTCGGCCCGCACGCCCCGATCGCGGTCAAGGAGGCGGTGCTGCCGTTCCACCGGTTCCGCCGCGCGGACGGCTCCGGCATCGACTCGCTGCTGGGTCCGGAGATGAAATCCACCGGCGAGGTGATGGGCATCGACCGCGACTTCGGCACCGCGTTCGCCAAGAGCCAGACCGCCGCCTACGGGTCGCTGCCCGCCGACGGTACGGTTTTCGTGTCGGTGGCCAACCACGACAAGCGTTCGCTGGTGTTCCCGGTCAAACGGCTGGCCGACCTGGGTTTCCGGGTCCTGGCCACCGAGGGGACCGCGGAGATGCTGCGCCGCAACGGGATTCCGTGCGAGGTGGTGCGCAAGAACTTCGAGGAGCCCAGCCCGGAGCGTCCGGTGTCATCGGCCGTGGACGCGATCCGGGCCGGCGAGGTCGACCTGGTGATCAACACCCCCTACGGCAACTCCGGTCCGCGGGTGGACGGCTACGAGATCCGCTCGGCCGCGGTCAGCGTGAACATCCCCTGCGTGACCACCGTGCAGGGCGCCGCGGCGGCGGTACAGGGCATTGAGGCCGGGATCCGGGGCGATATCGGGGTGCGCTCCCTGCAGGAGCTGCACAGCGCGCTCGGCGGGCACTAATGAGTTTCGGAGCCCGGCTGGCCGAAGCGACCGCGGCCCGCGGGCCGCTGTGCCTGGGCATCGACCCGCACCCGGAACTGCTGAGCGGCTGGGGCCTGCCCGCGACAGCGGACGGGCTGGCCGCGTTCAGCGAGACCTGTGTGGCGGCGTTCGCCGGGTTCGCGGTGGTCAAGCCGCAGGTGGCGTTCTTCGAGGCCTACGGCTCGGCCGGCTACGCGGTGCTGGAGCGCACCATCGCGGCGCTGCGCGAGGCCGGCGTGCTGGTGCTGGCGGACGCCAAGCGCGGTGACATCGGCTCGACGATGGCCGCCTACGCGGCGGCCTGGGCCGGCGAGTCACCGCTGGCCGCCGACGCGGTGACCGCCTCGCCGTACCTGGGCTTCGGGTCGCTGCAGCCGCTGCTGGACACCGCCGCCGCCCACGGCCGCGGGGTGTTCGTGCTGGCCGCCACCTCCAACCCGGAAGGCGCGAGCGTGCAGCGCGCCCAGACCGACGGGCGCAGCGTAGCGCAGACCATCGTCGACGCCGTTGCTGACGTGAACCAGGCCGGCGCCGGACCCGGCTCGGTCGGGGTGGTGGTCGGCGCCACGCTGCGCGAGGTGCCCGACCTGAGCGCCCTGGGCGGGCCGGTGCTGATCCCGGGCATCGGGGCCCAAGGCGGGCGCCCCGAGGCGCTGGCCGGGCTGGGCGGGGCCGCTCCGGGCACGCTGTTGCCCGCGGTCTCCCGCGAGGTGCTGCGCGCCGGCCCCGGCGTCGCGGCGCTGCGCGACGCCGCCGCGCGGTTACGCGATGCGGTGGCTTATCTGGCCGGCTAGGGCCGGCGTCAATCCAGGCCCAGCGCGCCGGCCAGCCGGGGCGGGATCGTCGGTTCGGCGAAGCCCGGATACCAGCGGGTCACGATATCGCGCAAGGCGACCTCGGCCTCGAGCTGACAGGCCACCGCCGCCAGACCGACCAGCGTGCGCAACATCAGCACATGCTCGGCCGGGAGGCCCAACGTCGCGCCGCCGAGGACGTCCTCGCCGCGGGCCAGGCCGGGCATCCGCGGCGTGGCGCTCTGCAGCCAGCCGCGGCTGAACCGGAACCGCGGCACCATCAGCGGCTCGGTGAGCGGGCCGAAGCGCGCCAGCACGTCCTCCGGCTGGACCTCGGTGCGCGACGGACTGAACCCGATCTCCCGCAGGGTCTCGGCGACTTCGGCCAGCACCACCGAGCGCGGCTCCGCGGGCAGCTCGCTCAGCAGCGCCGAGTCGACGAGACCGGCCAGCGCGATGTTGTCCAGGTACCGCAGCGCCGACCGGTGAGCTGGCGCGACCGCACCGAAGTCGAGCACCGCCAGCCGGCCGTCGCCGGTGAGCTGGTAGTTGCCCGGATGCGGGTCGGCGTGCACCAGCCCGGTACGTGACATCGACGCGGCGCAGAACTCGAACAGCAGCCGGGCGGCCTCGTTCCGGGCGTCTTGGTCACCGCCTCCGATCAGCTTCGCCAGCGGGCGGCCGGTGACCCATTCGGTGATCAGCACCTTGGGCGCGGACGCCACCACCGCCGGCACCAGAAACTCCGGGTCGCCGGTGAACGCGGCGGCGAACGCACGCTGATTGTCGGCTTCGTGCCGATAGTCGAGCTCCTCGGTCATTCGTGCGCGCAGCTCATCGAGCATTGGCCGCACCGCGAGCCCGGGGAACAGCGGATCGATGAGCCGGCTGAACCGGGAGAGTTGCCGCAGGTCCGAGAGCAGCGCCGTGTCCGCGCCCGGGTACTGCACCTTGACCGCCACCACCCGGCCGTCATGCCACACCGCCCGGTGCACCTGTCCGATGCTGGCCGCCGCCACCGGTTCGTCGTCGAACTCGGCGAACCGCTGACGCCAGCGCAGACCGAGCTGGCCGTCCAGCACCCGATACACCTGCTTGGCCGGGATCGGCGGCGCCGACGCCTGCAACCGGGTCAGCGCCTCCCGATAGGGTTCGGCGAACCGCTCAGGGATGGCCGCCTCATAGATGCTCATGGCCTGGCCGAACTTCATCGCGCCGCCCTTGAGGTCGCCGAGCACCGCGAAAACCTGCTCGGCACTGCGGGCCGAGAACTGCTCGGCGATCAACTCCGCGTCGGCGCCGGCCAGCTTGCGTCCCCACCCGAGCACCGTTCGCCCGGCGGCCCCCAACGGCAGGCCGGCCAACTTCGCCCCACGATGCAGCGTCCGCCGCGGAACCTCTGCCACCCCGCCACTGTGCCATCCCAGCCCGGCGGACGTGCTGGGTAAGCCGAAGTTCAGCGGCGGGCCACCGATACGGTGACCCGCCGCTGCGCGTCAAGAATCAGTGCGCGCCCGCGTGGGGGACGGCGATCTCCGGGTGCTTCTTGAGGTACTTGTCGAGCTTCTTCTGGTCGTGGTGGTTGAGCTTGACGCCGGGGGCCGGCTGGGGGGTCGGGGTCTCCTTGGTGGTGGCGATATCGGGTGCGGCGTTCGCCACACCGAGCAGGCCGGTCACGGCGACGCCCGCCGACAGCGCGGCGGCACACAGCACGCGTCGGATGCTCATGAAATCAACTCCCTTGACGTTCTCGCTGCCTCGATCCAATCGAGGGAACCCTCGAAGAGGCTGTCAATGCAATCCGGTCCGGCTGTGAAATGCCAACGGGCAGTGGGAGATACGATTTCCCTCAGAAATGCCTAGGGTGACGCGTGCCGGCGGCTTCGGTCCGATTGCGGTCGCTTCCCGCAGGTGTGGTAGTCGGTAGCGGTGGGATTGCGGCCGGCGCCGCGCCGCTTCGGTGCCGGCAACTACGTCCGGTAGCTGGGGTTGGTCGACACGCCCGACACGCCGTGAGGTGCGAATTCAATGCTGCCGGGGTCCCACCGGCCTGCACGGCGCCGCATACGGCCTTGTCCAGCAGGTTGCCCGGCCCACCCGGCCCCGACAAAAGACCAGCTAGAAGCAGGTTTTTGCGATCGGCGCGGGGTGGACGCGGCCGCTGGGGGACCGGTCGTCCGACCTTGGGCGACGCCGAGCGGATGGCCGTCCGCAGCCGCCGCACGCTGGGGATTTGTAGCCGGAAACGGGGGGTGGGGTTAGATTTCGTCAGACGGCGTGGGTACGGTCGTCGTCTCTGACGGGAGTACCCGGCCGAGACAAGAAGAACATCGACGTGGTCGATGATGACGAGACGGAGGAATCGTGGCCCTTCCCCAGTTGACCGACGAGCAGCGCGCCGCCGCGTTGGAGAAGGCGGCGGCCGCGCGTCGGGCCCGAGCGGAGCTCAAGGACCGGCTCAAGCGTGGCGGCACCAATCTCAAGCAGGTGCTCAAGGACGCCGAGACCGACGAGGTCCTGGGCAAGATGAAGGTCTCCGCGCTGCTGGAGGCGTTGCCGAAGGTCGGCAAGGTCAAGGCGCAGGAGATCATGACCGAGCTGGAGATCGCCCCCACCCGCCGGCTGCGCGGCCTGGGCGACCGGCAGCGCAAGGCGCTGCTGGAGAAGTTCGACTTCTCCTGACCTGTCGGTGAATGCCGGTGGAGGACCGGACAGCCGACCCACGGGGCGTGTGGTGGTGCTGTCCGGTCCATCCGCGGTCGGTAAGTCGAGCCTGGTCCGTTGCCTGCGGGAGCGGGTACCGGACCTGTATTTCAGCGTGTCGGCCACTACCCGGGCGCCGCGGCCCGGCGAGGTGGACGGGGTCGACTACCGGTTCGTGACGTCAGAGGAGTTCGAGCGGCTGATCGAATCGGACGCGCTGCTCGAGTGGGCCGACATCCACGGTGGCCTGCAGCGATCGGGTACCCCGGCCGCCCCGGTCGCCGAGGCGACCAGGTCCGGCCGGCCCGTCCTGATCGAGGTCGATCTGGCCGGGGCCCGAGCCATCAAGAAGGCCTTGCCGGAAGCCATCACCGTCTTCCTGGCCCCGCCGGACTGGGAGACGCTGCGGGCCCGGCTGGTCGGGCGTGGCACCGAATCCGCGGAGGTCATGGAACGCCGGCTGGCCACTGCGCGCACCGAGCTGGCGGCGCAGGGGGACTTCGACGCGGTCGTCGTCAACGCTCGATTGGAAACCGCCTGCTCAGAATTGGTATCCTTGCTGGTGGAGTCCGCACCAGGTCCGGCCTGACCCGGACCACCGTCAGCAGGCGTGACCGACCCACAGCCAGCCTCAGTCCTCAAATAGCCAGGAGAATGTCTTAGTGAGTACCGCACCGGCCGAGACGGCCACCGACACCGACGAGTTCGACCCGGCGTTGATCGGCGGTTACGACACGCCGCTCGGCATCACCAACCCGCCCATCGACGAGCTGCTGCAGCGGGCGTCGAGCAAGTACGCGCTGGTGATCTACGCGGCCAAGCGGGCTCGGCAGATCAACGACTACTACAACCAGCTCGGTGAGGGCATCCTCGAATACGTCGGGCCGCTGGTCGAGCCCGGCCTGCAGGAGAAGCCGCTGTCGATCGCGCTGCGCGAGATCCACGGCGACCTGCTCGAATACACCGAAGGCGAGTAGCAGAGGTTCGGGGCCGGTACCCGTGAACGCTAAGCGGATCGTCGTCGGCGTCTCCGGCGGCATCGCCGCCTACAAGGCGTGCACGGTGGTCCGCCAGCTGGCCGAGGCCGGCCACCAGGTGCAGGTGGTGCCGACCGAATCCGCACTGCAGTTCGTCGGGGCCGCCACCTTCGAGGCGCTCTCCGGTCAGCCGGTGCACACCGGCGTCTTCGACGATGTTCCGCAGGTCCCGCACGTCGCCATCGGCCAGCAGGCCGACCTGGTGGTGGTGGCGCCGGCCACCGCGGACCTGCTGGCCCGTGCGGTCGCCGGCCGCGCCGACGACCTGCTCACCGCCACCTTGCTCACCGCGCGCTGCCCGGTGTTGTTCGCCCCGGCGATGCACACCGAGATGTGGCAGCATCCGGCCACCGTCGCCAACGTCGCGACCCTGCGGGAACGCGGCGCGGTGGTGCTTGAACCCGCCTCGGGCCGGCTGACCGGCACCGACACCGGACCGGGCCGGCTGCCCGAGGCCGAGGAGATCAACACCTTCGCCTCGCTGCTGCTCGAGCGCGGCGACGCGCTGCCCTACGACCTGGCCGGGCGCAAGGTGCTGGTGACCGCCGGCGGCACCCGGGAGCCGATCGACCCGGTCCGGTTCATCGGCAACCGCAGCTCGGGCAAACAGGGCTATGCGGTGGCCCGGGTGGCCGCCCAGCGTGGCGCCGAGGTCACCCTGATCGCCGCCCACACCGCGGGGCTGATCGACCCGGCGGGTGTGCACGTGGTGCGGGTCAGCTCGGCCCAGCAGTTGCACGACGCGGTGACCAAACACGCCCCCGAGGCGCAGGTGCTGGTGATGGCCGCCGCCGTCGCCGACTTCCGCCCGGCCCGCATGGCGCCGGCCAAGATCAAGAAGGGTCCGGGGGAGGACGACGGGGCCCCCACCATCGACCTGATCCGCAACGACGACGTGCTGGCCGGCGCGGTGCGAGCACGCGATGAGGGGCAGCTGCCCAATATGGCCGCGATCGTCGGTTTCGCCGCCGAGACCGGCGATGAGAACGGCGACGTACTGTTTCACGCGCGGGCGAAACTGCGCCGCAAGGGTTGCGATCTGCTGGTGGTCAACGCCGTCGGGGACGGCCGCGCCTTCGAGGTGGACCACAACGACGGGTGGCTGCTGGCCGCCGACGGAACCGAGTCCGCGCTGGAGCCGGGTTCCAAGACACTGATGGCCAGTCGCATCGTCGACGCGGTCGCGGCATTCCTGCAGGGGCAGGACAGATGAGGACGCTGCTACGGTAGCGAGCCGGGGGTTGTGACGCAGGCGGGGGACAGCGCTCAGTCCGCAGAGGACACAGACGATATATTTTCCCGGCCTAACTTTTTACAGTGCGGAAGATGCACGGAAGGGTGACATTGTGAGCGAAAAGGGTCGGCTGTTCACCAGTGAGTCGGTGACCGAGGGACACCCCGACAAGATCTGTGACGCCATCAGCGACTCGGTGCTCGACGCACTGCTCGCCGACGACCCGCGGTCGCGGGTTGCGGTGGAAACCCTGGTCACCACCGGCCAGGTCCACGTGGTCGGGGAGGTGACGACCAACGCCCGGGAGGCGTTCGCCAACATCACCAACACCGTGCGTGAGCGCATCCTGGAGATCGGCTACGACTCGTCAGACAAGGGCTTCGACGGCGAGACCTGTGGCGTCAACATCGGCATCGGTGCACAGTCGCCCGACATCGCCCAGGGCGTCGACACCGCCCACGAAGCCCGCGTCGAAGGCGCGGCCGACCCGCTGGACTCCCAGGGCGCCGGCGACCAGGGCCTGATGTTCGGCTACGCGATCGCCGACACCCCGGAGCTGATGCCGTTGCCGATCGCGCTGGCCCACCGGCTGTCGCGGAAGCTGACCGAGGTGCGCAAGAACGGCACGCTGGACTACCTGCGCCCGGACGGCAAGACCCAGGTCACCATCGAGTACGAGGATGACGTCCCGACCCGGCTGGACACCGTGGTGATCTCCACCCAGCATGCCGAGGGCATCGACCTGGTCAACACCCTGGACCCCGACCTGCGCGAGCACGTCATCAACACCGTGCTGGCCGAACTCGCCCACGAGACGCTGGATTCCTCGTCGACCCGCATCCTGATCAACCCGACCGGCAAGTTCGTCGTCGGCGGGCCGATGGGTGACGCCGGCCTGACCGGCCGCAAGATCATCGTCGACACCTACGGCGGCTGGGCCCGGCACGGCGGCGGCGCCTTCTCCGGCAAGGACCCGTCGAAGGTGGACCGCTCGGCCGCCTACGCGATGCGCTGGGTTGCCAAGAACATCGTCGCCGCAGGCCTGGCGCAGCGCGTCGAGGTGCAGGTCGCCTACGCCATCGGCAAGGCCGCCCCGGTCGGTCTGTTCATCGAGACGTTCGGCACCGCCACCGTCGACCCGGTCAAGATCGAGAAGATCGTGCCCGAGGTCTTCGACCTGCGCCCGGGCGCGATCGTGCGCGATCTGGACCTGCTGCGCCCGATCTACGCGCCGACCGCGGCGTACGGTCACTTCGGCCGCACCGACATCGACCTGCCGTGGGAGCGGCTGGACAAGGTCGACGACCTCAAGCGCGCCATTTAGGTTGCCTCACCCCCGCCGAACGTGAAGGCAGCTTCACACTCGGCGCCGAACGTGAAACCAGCTTCACGTTCGGCGGTGGGCGGCAGCGGTCAGAAACCGTCGACGCAGTGCTCGGCTCCTCGTCGCTGCTACCGCTCGACGGTCGCGCGCCGAACAGCGGGCCGGTGCCGTGTTACGGCGAATCTGGCCGGCCGAGCCGCCACGGTGGATTCCGGCGGGCGTCCCCGGCGTGAAACAGGCACAGCGGGTGCCCGTCGGGATCACGCAGCCTGGCCTCTCGCCACAGCCAGGGCATGTCGGTGGGCGGCTGGCTGAACTCGACCACGTCGCGCAGGCGCCGGTATTCGCCGTCGACGTCGTCGGTTTCGAAGTAGATCGTCACCTGCTCGTCGGCCGGCACCGTAGTGACCCGTTCCACCGAAAAGGTGCTGTCCCCGGCCGGGCACTCGAACCGCAGGTAATCGTCAGTCTTGACGATCAGCCGCAGACCCAGCAGCCGGTAGAACCGCTCCGACCGGTCGATGTCGGTGCAGCCGAGGGTGACCTGGTTCAGCCGCATCGGATATCAACCGTGCAGGGCCGCTTTCAGCGCCGCCAGCCCGCGGTCGGTGGCCTCGGTAGCCGCCGGGATCACCCCGGCATAGCCTAGGTAGCCGTGCACCAGCGTGGTGGCGTTGTGCACCTGCACCGGCACCCCGGCCGCGGAGAGCAGCTCGCCGTAGCGGATGCCGTCGTCGCGCAACGGGTCGTGGCCGGCCACCGCAATGTAGGCCGGCGGCAGGCCGGCCAGATTCGCGGCACGCGCGGGGGCCAGCGTCGGCGGCGGATCGCTCAGGTCCACGCCGGCGGCATAGGCCAGCGTCAGCGCGGCGATCGCGTCACGGTCGATGATCGGTGCGTCGGCGTTCTCGCTGAACGACGGCAACGTGATGTCGTAGGTGGTGGCCGGGTACCACAGCAGCTGAAAGCAGATCGCCGGCCCGCCGGCGTCGCGGGCCAGTTGAGCCACCACCGCAGCCAGGTTGCCGCCGGCCGAATCCCCGGCCACCGCCAGCCGGGCCGGGTCCACGCCCAGTTCGGCGGCGTGCGCTGCCACCCACTCGGTGGCCGCCAGGGCGTCCTGCACGGCAGCGGGGAATGGGTGCTCGGGCGCCAACCGGTAGTCCACCGACACCACGACCGCGTCGGCGTCGACCGCGTGCTGGCGGGCGGTGCCGTCGTGGGTGTCGAGGTCGCCGGCGACGAAACCGCCGCCGTGGAAGAACACCACCACGGCTGCGGGGCCGTTGCCCGCGCTCGGTGGCCGGTAGATACGCACCGGCAGGTTCCCGGCCGGGCCGTCGATGACCCGGTCCTCGCTGGGCAGGTCGGGGTAGACCGGCCGGCGTGGCAGGTCACGCATCTGGCGGCGCGCCGCCTCGACACCGTCGGCAAGTGTGAGTCGGAAGGGGACGGCGTCCAGTACCTTCAGCACTATGGGATCGATAGCGGAGTCATCCTCGGTGAGCGGCATGAGAACACCGTACGCAACGCGGCTGGTCCCCACCGCCTGGGCCGCGGCCGGTTGGGTCGGTGCGGGCTACGGCGTCTTTCTGACCGTGCTGGCGTTGCGGTCAGCGCCGGGGGAGGCGTTGACGGGGCACTGGATCGGCCAACCGGCGTTCAAGGCGGCGATGGCGGTGCTGCTGGCCGTTGCCGCGGCCGCGCACCCGATCCTGCGCGAGGCGCGCTGGCTGATCCCCGCGCTGATCTTGTCGGCGGCCGGCGACTGGTTGCTGGCCATCCCGTGGTGGGAGCCGTCGTTCGTGGCCGGGCTGACGGCATTTCTGTTGGCGCACTTGTGTTTTCTGGGGGCGCTGGTTCCGCTGGCAGCGGTGTCGCGAAGCAGGCTCCTCGGGGTGGGCTTGATCGCGGTGAGCTGCCTGGCTCTGCTGGTGTGGTTCTGGCCCGGCCTGGTCCGCGAACAGATGACGGTGCCGGTGACCGTCTACGTCGTGGTGCTCGGTGCCATGGTGTGCGCAGCTCTGCTGGCGAAGCTGCCCACCCGTTGGACCGCGGTGGGCGCGGTGCTGTTCGCGGTGTCGGACGCCATGATCGCGATCAGCCGGTTCGTGCTGGGCAACGAGGTGTTGGCCGTGCCGATCTGGTGGGCCTATGCCGCGGCGCAACTGCTCATCACGGCCGGTTTCTTCTTCGGCCGGTCGCAGCGGGCCGAACAGACAGCCGCTGGCTGAAACCCACTGGCGGTCAATGCCGGTGGCCTCCGGTGCCCGGACGCAGCCGTTCGGGGTCGAATGCGGGAAGCCGACGACGGTGCGGTGCGGTCATGTGGTCGTGTGCCAGCGCGTCGCCGTGGCCCGAGGCGATATCGCCGATGCTGAACAGCGATTCGGTGCCCGGTGCGAAGTAGGAGCTGTGGTCGGCCATCGGCCAGGACAGGCCAGGGGCCTCGGCTTTGAACCGAGTCGAGCCGTAGCCGTCGGCGGCCGGATCACGGCCGAGCCCGACGGTGGCCGCCGTTCCGGGCAGCGGCAGTTGCGGTTCACCGGCGAATCCGGTGATCGGGTCCGAGGATGCCGCACCCACATACACATGCCCTGTCGCCGGCAGGTGAAAATCCTTGGCGCTGCGCGCCAGGTCGGTTCCGGGCGAACCGACGAGCACCACGTCGTCGGCCCGCATCCCGAAGCCGGCCGCGGCGTCGGCCACCGTCGTCGAACCGTACGAATGCCCGATCACCGTGATATGCGCCGCGCCGCGGTGCGCCGCCCGCAGGGCGTTGACGTCGGCGGCCAGCAGGCGGCCGCCGGCTCGCGCTGAATCCGGTTGTGCCACCGCGGGATCCAACAGGCTGTCCGGGGCGCGGTAGCCCATCCACACAACGACCGAATTCGATCGAGTGGGATCGGCACGGGCGACCTCACGGTAGAGGTTCACCCCGTCCGGGTGCGACAGGTAGCCGTCGCGGACGCTGCTGTGCGCCCCCGGTACCAGCACAGTGGTGTTGTCGGCGGTGTCGGGATCGCCGATCGCGATGGCGGCCCGGCCCCGGCCACCGAACGCGGCCGGGTCATAACTGATCAGCAGCACCGGGCCGTGAGCGGCGTTGACCCCAAGCGCATCCCGGACCCGGAGCGCGTTGTCGTAGCGGATCATCTCGGCGGCGCTGATCGCCTCGGCGGCGTTCTCCACCCGGCTGATGTCGTCGGCGAGCAGCTGCCGGTTGAGCCGATCGCGATCCTTGGCTGCGACGCGATAGCCGTCGCCGACTGAGCGCAGCCGCGCGGTACGGGCCCGGTTGTCCGCGACGGCGTCGGCGACGACCCGGCGGATGTCGCGGGTCTTGGCGGCCAGAAAGAGCTGGAACTGGCGGGCGCCGGCCGGGGTGTCCAAGGCCGCCCGGCGCGGATCGCCCAGCACCTCGCGAATCTCGGCGCCGATGGCGTCCAGACGCCGCCGGCCCTCGTGGAGTTGATCGACCGCGCCGCGCAGCGTCACCGACAGCAGCTGATCGGTTGGCGCCGCGGCCTGCTGCCGGCAGACCAGTGATGCTTCGCGGGCGCGCGCCGCCGCCGCATGCGCCCCACGCTCCTCGGGCATACCGCCGCAAGGTAATTGCGCGCCGATAACGGTGCGGTCGCCGATCCACAGACCGCCCGGCTTGTGAACCAGCGGCTGCCGCGGTCGGCGGAGTCTGCTACACCTGCGTGGTGAGCGTTGACAGCGAGCCCATCGCCCGGGTGCTGCCGATGCTCTCGGTGCCGCACCTAGATCGCGAGTTCGACTATCTGGTCGCCCCGGAGCAGTCCGAGGACGCCCAGCCCGGAGCACGGGTGCGGGTGCGCTTCCACGGCCGGCTGGTCGACGCCTTCATCTGGGAGCGCCGCGCCGATACCGACCATGCCGGGCGGCTGGGCCGGTTGGAGCGGGTGATCTCGGCCGAACCGGTGCTCACCGCCGAGGTCCGCCGGCTGGTGGAGGCGGTCGCAGCCCGTTACTGCGGCAGCCGGGCCGACGTGTTGCGGCTGGCGGTACCGCCGCGGCACGCCCGGGTAGAACGCGAGGCGGTGCCACCGGTGCCGGCCCCCGTGCTCGCACCGGTCGATCCGGCCGGCTGGCAGCGCTACCGGGCGGGCGGACCGTTCCTGGCGGCGCTCGGGGAGGGCCGCGCGGCGCGTGCGGTGTGGCAGGTGCTGCCGGGCGATTCGTGGGCCGACCGGTTCGTCGAGGCTGCTGCACAGACGATTCGAGCCGGACGCACGGCCCTAGCGATCGTGCCCGACCAACGCGACATCGACGCCTTGTGCCGGACCGCAACGGCCCGGATCGACGAGTCCGCGGTCGTCGCGTTATCGGCCGGCCTGGGGCCGGCCACCCGGTACCGACGCTGGTTATCAGTACTGCGCGGCGGGGCCCGGCTGGTGATCGGCACCCGCAGTGCGGTGTTCGCCCCGCTGGCCGACCTGGGACTGGTCATGGTCTTCGACGACGGCGATGACAGTCTCGCTGAGCCACGAGCGCCCTACCCGCACGCCCGCGAGGTGGCGATGCTGCGCGTGCACCTGGCGGGCTGCGCCGCACTGATCGGTGGGTACACGCGCACCGCCGAAGCACACGCGCTGGTACGGGCCGGGTGGGCGCACGACCTCGTGGCGCCGCGGACGGTGCTGCGGGCGGCAGCGCCGCGGGTGGTGGCCCTCGATGACACCGGATACGCCGAGGAGCGTGACGCCGCCGCACGCACCGCCCGATTGCCCTCGGTCGCGCTGCAGAGCGCGCGCAGCGCGCTGGCCGCCGGTGCACCGGTGCTGGTGCAGGTGCCGCGGCGCGGGTATGTGCCGTCGCTGGCGTGCGGACGCTGCCGCACCATCGCCCGATGCCGGCACTGCACCGGCCCGCTGTCGCTGCCGGACCGCGGCGGTGCCGCCGTCTGCCGCTGGTGCGGCCGGGTCGACCCGGCGCTACGGTGCGCGCGCTGCGGCTCGGATGCCGTGCGGGCGGTGGTCGTCGGCGCCCGCCGCACCGCCGAAGAACTCGGCCGCGCCTTCCCGGGCACCGCGGTCGTCACCTCCGCCGGCGAGACCATCGTCGATCGCACCGCCGACGGCCCCGCCCTGGTGATCGCCACGCCCGGCGCCGAGCCGCGGGCCCCGCAGGGATACGGAGCGGCGCTGCTCCTGGACAGCTGGGCGCTGCTGGGCCGGCAGGACCTGCGTGCCGCCGAGGACACGTTGCGACGCTGGATGGCGGCGGCGGCGCTGGTACGTGACCGTGACGCGGGCGGGGTGGTAACGGTCGTCGCCGACTCGTCGATCCCGACCGTGCAGGCCCTCATCCGGTGGGATCCGGTCGGCCACGCCGAGGCCGAGCTGGCCACGCGCACGGAAGTCGGGTTGCCGCCGGCGGTGCACATGGCCGCCCTCGACGGCGACCCGGAGTCGGTGACCGCGCTCCTGGAGCAGGCACGGCTGCCCGACGGCGCTGACGTGCTCGGCCCGGTGCCGCTGCCGCCGGGGGTGCGGCGCCCGGCCGGTGTCCCGGACGAACTACCGGTGATCCGGATGCTGGCCCGGGTCGGCCGCGATCATGGCCTGGCGCTCTCGGCGGCACTGCGCCACGGCATCGGGGTGCTCAGCGCCCGCGGGTCGCACCATCCGGTGCGGGTACAGATCGACCCGCTGCATATCGGCTGACCGCCGCCGGCCGCTACCCGCCGGTTATCTCCAGGACGTCCTCGAGCGGGCGGCGCGGGGTGGCCGGTGGTGGTTCGTCGGTTGCGGGCGCGTGCCCGATCCGGATCAACACCTGTGGTACCGCGTTGCCGCCCACCAGCGTCTCGACGATCTCCCGGGACACCTGAACTTCGGTGAGGTGGGTCAGCGGGCAGGTGGCCAGGCCGGCCATCGTGCATTCCAGCAGAACCGCCGAGAGTGCTTCGCCGGTCGTCAGCGCGGCGGCGCGGGAATCGCTCCCGGTCGACAGCACCACGATCGTCGCCTGGTCCTGCTGGATCCGAACTCGTCGTTCCGGGTGGTGGGCGGCCGGAAACGCGCGGCCCACATCGACCCGGCTACCTTCATCGGCCGACGCCAACGCGCTGTAGGGAATGCCCGCGGATTCGGCGAACGGCACTGTCCACCGGCGTAACTCGGCGTGGTAAGCCGAATCGTAGAGCCGCAAGGACTCCGCGAGTTGTGATGCTTGCACCAGGCGGGGCCGGGCGTCCTCAGGCAGTACATCCAGGCGTACGTCGTGCTGGCCGAGGCGGTTGCGCAGCACCGGTTCGAACAGTTGCCAGTCCGTCGGAGACTGCATCGGTAGGCGGTCGCTGTGGCGCTGCCAGATCGCTGCTGCCTGACGGCGGTGACCGTCGGTGACGTACTCCATCCGAGCGAATCGAATCGACGCCAGATGATTGAGATCGTTGGGATTGGGGAACCGCTCGATGCCGGCGCGCAGGCCGGTGGCGCACATGGCCACCCGAAGGTGGTCCAGCGCCGCACCGCAACCGATGATCGCCTCACGCCCGGCCCGGTCGGTTGGCAGCACCCGGCCCGGGTCGAGGAACAACTGCAGCGCAGCACCGTCGAACACCCACCGCCACGGCTGGATGTTGTGCAGCGACGGGGCACGGCATGCCGCCCGCACCGCATCCTTGACGGTCTCGGTCTCCACCATCGGGGCAGACATCCTGGCCTCCGATCTCTAACTGCCTTCCATGATTGCTCGACTCCCAAGCCGACGGAAGGGCCGTTAGCACTTCGGGCCGCGCCATTGGGCCCGCGACCGGCCCCTTTCCCACGGGTCTGCCGCCGTTACCAGCCGGCCCGCTCGGTGACCTGGCCGCGAGGGTGAACACTGGACGGCATGGATTTCGCGACACACGGCGACGCGGACGCGCCGCAAGCGGCGCCCTACATCCAGGCCTATGAAACGCACACCGGCGTGGTGGTGGTGGCCGGCGAACGGGCCTTCAAGGCCAAGAAGCCGGTGCAGACCGACTTCCTCGATTTCCGGGCGGCCGCGCAGCGTGAGCAGGCGTGCGCGCGCGAAGTAGAGCTGAACAGCCGACTCTCCCCGGACAGCTATTTCGGGATCGCGCATCTAAGTGACCCCGCCGGCGCCGCTTCCGAACCGATCATCGTGATGCGCCGCTATCACGACGAGGATCGCCTCGCTTCGATGGTGAAGCGTGGTGAGCCCGTCGAGCACGTGCTCGACAGCATCGCGGCCCTGCTGGCCGATTTTCATCAGCGAGCCGAACGCGGCCCCCGCATCAGCCTGCAGGGCACGCCCGAGGCGATCCGGCGGCGCTGGGATGACAATTTCCCCACCCTGCAACGTCACGCCGACACCGCGGTGCCGTCCGAGACCGTGCGGCGTGTGCAGGCGCTGGCCGCCGAATACGTTGCCGGCCGGGCCTGTTTGTTCGCCCAGCGGGTCGAGCAGGGGCGCATCGTCGACGGCCATGCCGACCTGCTCGCCGACGATATCTTCTGGGCCGACAACCAGCCGGTGCTACTCGACTGCCTGGAGTTCAGCGACGAGTTGCGCTACATCGACGGCATCGATGACGCCGCCTTCCTTGCGATGGATCTGGAATTCCTCGGACGCAAGGACCTTGGCGACACCTTTCTGGACAGCTACGCCGCGCATGCGGGCGACACCGCGCCGTCGTCACTGCGGGATTTCTATCTCGCCTACCGGGCGGTGGTGCGAGCCAAAGTGGACTGCGTACGGCTGACGCAGCGCAGAGCGGGGGCCGAGGCGGCCGCGGCCGCCCACCTGGACATCGCCCTGCGCCATTTGGAGAACGGCGCGGTTCGGCTGGTGCTCGTCGGTGGCGGTCCTGGAACCGGAAAGTCGACGCTGGCCCGAAAGCTGGCCGAACAGGTGGGGGCGGTGGTGCTGTCCACCGACGATGTGCGTCAGGAGCTGCGCAGCTCCGGGCGGCTCAGCGGCGAGCCGGGCAGCCTCGGCGCGGGTCTGTATGCCCCGGCCAACGTCGCAGCCGTCTACGAGGCGATGCTGCATCGGGCGGGTCGGTACCTGGACGGTGGCCAGTCGGTCATCCTCGACGGCACCTGGCGCGACGCGAAGATCCGTGCCGATGCCCACCGCCTGGCCGTCGCCAAACACGCAGCGGTGGCTGAGATCCGCTGTGCGGTACCGGCTGATGTCGCCGCCGACCGGATCAGGAACCGGGCGCCGGGCAACTCCGACGCGACACCGCAGATCGCGGCCGCGCTCTCCGCCCAAGACTTCCAGTGGGACACCGCGCAGCGCATCGACACCGCGCAACCACTGGACCAGAGCGTGCGGACAGCCCACGAGCTGTGGCGCGGCATGATCCAGGCCCGCGATGAGGGCGTGCGGTAGCGGTCGCGGCGCCCTGCCGCTTCCTTAAACTGTCCCGGTGCGCATCGTCTTCGCCGGCACCCCGGACACCGCGTTGCCGTCGTTGCGACGGCTGATCGACTCGCCGCGCCACGAGGTGGTCGCGGTACTGACTCGCCCCGATGCGGCATCCGGGCGGCGGGGGCACCTGCAGCCGTCTCCAGTGGCGCGCTTCGCCCTCGACCACGACATCCCGGTGCTGCGGCCGGACAAGCCGAACTCGGCCGAGTTCGTCGCCGAGCTGGCCGAACTCGCGCCGGAGTGCTGCCCGGTGGTCGCCTACGGGGCGTTGCTGCGCGACGGCTTGTTGGCGCTACCGCGGCACGGCTGGGTCAATCTGCATTTCTCGCTACTGCCGGCCTGGCGGGGTGCCGGGCCGGTGCAGGCGGCCATCGCCGCCGGTGACGAGGTGACCGGTGCGACGACGTTTCGGATCGAGCCGGAACTGGATTCCGGGCCGGTATACGGGGTCGTCACCGAGACGATCCGGCCCGATGACACCGCCGGTGAGCTGCTCGGGCGGTTGGCGGTCTCGGGTGCCGAACTGCTGGCGGCCACCCTCGACGGGATCGCCGACGGGGCGCTGAACGCGGTGCCGCAATCGCGGGAGGGGGTCAGCTACGCGCCGAAGATCAGCGTCGACGACGCCCGGGTGCGCTGGGAGCTGCCCGCTGCCGTGATCGAGCGCCGCATCCGGGCCGTCACCCCGGCACCCGGAGCCTGGACGGTGATCGGTGACCTGCGCGTCAAACTCGGCCCGGTGGCCATCGCCGACTCCGCTGATGACGGTCCAAAAGACCTGTCGCCCGGGGTCATTCAGATCGACCGACGCAGCGTGTGGGTCGGCACCGGATCGGTGCCGGTCCGGTTGGGGCAGGTTCAGCCGCCCGGGAAGAAACCGATGAACGCCGCCGACTGGGCGCGCGGCGCCCGGCTCGACTCGACCGTGCGCGCGTCATGACCCGCCCGCCGCGTCGTCCGCAGCGGCCCGCCGGCGGGCCGCGCCCACCGCGTCGTAAACCTCTGGATCCGGCGCGGCGCGCCGCCTTCGACGTGCTGCAGGCGGTCTCGCAGCGAGACGCCTACGCCAACCTGGCGCTGCCGGCGTTGTTGTCCGAACGCGGAATCACCGGCCGCGACGCGGCTTTCGCCACCGAGCTGACCTATGGAACCTGCCGGGTCCGCGGACTGCTCGACGCGATCATCGGAGCGGCGGCGCAGCGTTCACCCGATGCGATCAACCCGGTGCTGCTGGACCTGCTGCGGCTGGGCAGCTACCAGCTGCTGCGCACCCGGGTCGACGCGCATGCCGCAGTGTCCACCACGGTCGAACAGGCGGCCATCGAATTCGACTCGGCACGAGCAGGTTTCGTCAACGGCGTACTGCGTACCATCAGCACCCGCGACGAAGCGTCCTGGACCGCGGAGCTGGCCCCGGATGCGGCCACCGATCCCATCGGCCACGCAGCGTTCACCCGCGCGCACCCGCGCTGGATCGCGCAGGCCTTCGCCGATGCGCTGGGACCGGCCGCCGGGGAACTCGACGCGGTGTTGGCCGGCGACGACGAGCGTCCTCAGGTGCACCTGGCCGCCCGGCCCGGCGTCCTGACCGCCGCCGAGCTGGCCGCCGCCGTGGACGGCACCGCGGGCCGGTATTCGCCGTATGCGGTGTATCTGTCCGGCGGCGACCCGGGGCGGCTGCCGCCGGTACGCGGCGGCCAAGCCCTGGTCCAGGACGAGGGCAGTCAATTGGTGGCCCGCGCATGCGCGCTGGCCCCGGTGGACGGCGACACCGGGCGGTGGCTGGACCTGTGTGCCGGGCCGGGCGGCAAGACCGCACTGCTGGCGGCGCTGGCAGCCGAGACCGGGGCCCGGGTGACCGCCGTGGAGCAGGCGCCCCAGCGCGCCGCGCTGGTCGCGGAGAACACCCGCGGCCTCGACGTGCAGGTGCTGACCGCCGACGGCCGCGACACCGGACTCCAACCCGGCTTCGACCGGGTGCTGGTCGACGTGCCCTGCACCGGTCTGGGCGCGCTGCGACGCCGCCCCGAAGCGCGGTGGCGCCGCCAGCCCGCCGACATTCCGGAGCTGGCGAAACTGCAGCGCGAACTGCTGTCCGCGGCGATCACGTTGACCCGGCCCGGGGGCGTGGTGCTGTATGCGACGTGCTCGCCGCACCTGGCCGAAACGGTCGGCGTGGTGGCCGATGCGCTGCGGCGGCACCCGGTGACCGCCCTGGACACCCGGCCGCTGTTCGCACCGGCCGATCAGCTCGGGGACGGCCCGCACGTGCAGCTGTGGCCGCACCGGCACGGCACCGACGCCATGTTCGCCGCGGCGCTGCAAGTAGGCTGAGGCTCGTGTCACGACCCATGATCGCCCCGTCGATCCTGTCGGCGGACTTCGCCCGGCTCGCCGAGGAGGCCGCCGCCGTCAAGGGCGCGGACTGGCTGCACGTCGACGTGATGGACGCCCACTTCGTGCCCAATCTGACGATCGGCCTGCCGGTGGTGGAAAGTCTGCTCAAGGCCACCGACATCCCGATGGACTGCCATCTGATGATCGAGGACCCGGGCCGCTGGGCGCCGCCGTACGCCGAAGCCGGCGCCCACAACGTCACCTTCCACGCCGAGGCCACCGACAACCCGATCGCGGTGGCCCGCGACATCCGGGCCGCCGGCGCCAAAGCCGGCCTCAGCATCAAACCGGGCACCCCGCTGGAGCCCTACCTGGAGATCCTGCGCGACTTCGACACCCTGCTGGTGATGTCGGTGGAGCCCGGTTTCGGCGGACAGTCCTTCATCCCCGAGGTGCTCGGCAAAGTGCGTGCGGTCCGCAAGCTGGTCGACGCCGGGGAGTTGAGCATCCTGGTGGAGATCGACGGCGGCATCAACACCGACACCGTCGAACAGGCCGCCGAGGCCGGCGTGGACTGCTTCGTCGCCGGCTCGGCCGTCTACAGCGCCGAGGACCCGGCCGCTGCGGTGGAATCGCTGCGCCGCCAAGCCCTCACCGCGTCGCCGCATCTGCGCGCATGAGCACCAAGCCGGCCACCGACGCCGCCGGCCACGATGCCGCGATGCTGCTCGCCATCGAGCAGGCGCAGCGGGTCAAGGGCAAGACCTATCCCAACCCGCCGGTGGGCGCGGTTGTCCTCGACCGGGACGGGCGGGTGGTCGGCGTCGGCGGCACCGGCCCGACCGGGGAGGCCCACGCCGAGGTGGTGGCGCTGCGCCGCGCCGGTGAGCTGGCCGCCGGAGGCACGGTGGTCGTCACGCTGGAGCCCTGCAATCACCACGGCCGCACCCCGCCGTGCGTGGACGCCCTGCTGGCCGCCGGGGTGGCCCGGGTGGCCTACGCCGTCGACGACCCCAACCCGGAGGCGGCGGGCGGGGCGGCGCGACTGGCCGCGGCCGGGCTCGAGGTGCTCGCCGGCGTGCAGGCCGACGCGGTGCGCGCCGGGCCGCTGCGGGAATGGCTGCACAAACAGCGCACCGGCTTACCGCACGTCACCTGGAAGTACGCCACCAGCATCGACGGCCGCAGCGCGGCTGCCGACGGATCCAGCCAGTGGATCACCAGCGAGGCCGCCCGGGCCGATCTGCACCGCCGCCGCGCCGCCGCCGACGCCATCGTGGTCGGCACCGGCACGGTGCTCGTCGACGATCCGACGCTGACCGCCCGGCTGCCCGACGGCACCCTGGCCGACCGGCAGCCGCTGCGGGTGGTGGTGGGGCAGCGGGAGATCTCCGCCGACGCGCATGTGCTCAACGATGATTCGCGCACCATGGTGATTCGGACCCATGACCCGGCCGAGGTGCTGCGGGCGCTCTCGGACCGCACCGACGTGCTCCTGGAGGGCGGGCCCACGCTGGCCGGCGCGTTTCTGCGGGCCGGGGCGATCGACCGCATCCTGGCCTATGTGGCGCCGATCCTGCTCGGCGGGCCGATCACCGCCGTCGACGACGTCGGGGTGCCCAGCATCGCCCGGGCGCTGCGCTGGCGCTACGACTCGGTGGAGCCGATCGGCCCGGACCTGCTGCTGTCGCTGGTCCCCAACTGAGGCTGGGAGCCGCTTTCAGCGGGCGAGGCTGGCTTGCGCTTCGGGCAGCTCCGGGTCCTCGGCGTGGTCGGCGTTGCTGCCGATGAACAACCCGAGCACGGCGCCCACCACACAGACCAGCGCGGTGATCCCGAAGATCTCGCCGTACATCATGGCGAACGCCAGCTTGGAGTTGTGCGCGGTCGCGGCCATCTTCTCGGCCAGGCTGCCCCCGGGAACCTTCGGGATGCCGGCCAGGATCTGGTTGAACCGGTACAGCCCCCACGCCGACAGGGCGGCCATCCCGACCAGCATGCCCGTCATCCGGGCCACCACCACACCGGATGCGGCGATGCCGTGTTCGCGGGGCGGCACCGCCCGCATCACCGCCGACGTCAGCGGGCCGATCACCAGGCCCAGCCCGAAGCCGGCCAGCATCTGATCGGTGTCCAGGGCCGGCAGCGAGAACAGTCCGAAGAAATCGTGCCGGTAGGCCAGCAGATCAACGGGCCATTTCGAGATCAGCCAGTAGCCGCCGGCGGCGATCAGCAGGCCGACGAACGTCACCGACCGGTCCCCGGCCCGGGTCGCGATCCAGCCGCCGATCAGCGCACCCACCGGCAACGCGATCAGGAACCGCAGCAGCAGCCCGGCGGCCTCGTTCTGTGTCATGCCCAGGACGCCCTGCCCGAACAGCTCGACGTCGACCAGCGTCACCATCAGCGCCGCCCCGGCACACACCGAGGCGCCCAGCGCCGCCATAAAGGGCCCGAAGCGGGCGCCGGTCGGGTCGATCAGCTTGGTGCGGGCGAACCGCTCCCAGACCGCGAACACCACGGTAGCCACCAGGGCCGCCCCCAGCACCGGCAGCCCCCAGTCGGGCAGGGCCTGCTTGGCGCTGGGTTCGGGGTTGTACAGCCCGACCACGGCCAGGCCCAGCGCCACCGCCAGCAGCAGGCCGCCGACGACGTCGACGCGTTCGGGCGGAGCCCCGTCTTCGGCGGCCTCGGCCCGCGACGGCAGGCTGAAGTGGATCATCACCATGGCGATCGCGGTCAGCGGCACGTTGATCCAGAACACGTCGCGCCAGTCGCGCAGCAACCAGACGATGAAGATGCCGTACAGCGGGCCGAGCACACTGCCCAGCTCCTGGGCGGCGCCGATCCCGCCGAGCACCCCGGCCCGGTTGCGCTGCGACCAGAGGTCAGCGCCGAGCGCCAGGGTCACCGGCAGCAGGGCGCCGCTGGCGATGCCCTGGATGGTGCGGCCCACCACCAGCATCGACAGGTCCGTCGACAGCGCCGTCACCACCGAGCCGACCGCGAAGGTGGCCAGGCTGACCTGCAGCAGCAGCTTGCGGCCGAACCGGTCAGAGGCCCGGCCCAGCAGCGGCATCGCGGCGATGTAGCCGAGCAGGTAGCAGGTGATGATCGGGGTGAGCTGCTGGATCTTGTTGATCGGGATGCCGACACCGGCCGGCTGCGGCGCCATGATGTCGCGCATGATCGTGACCACGACATAGGTGTCGAGGGCGCCGAGCAGGACCGCGAGGCTGCCTGCGCTGATCGCGAGTCGGCGATTGACCCGCATTACGCTCCTGCCGGCTTGTCGACGCTGACCGGGGCGTTCCAGTTCGACAGCGTCATCTGGATCGAGTTACCCGCGCTGGGGTCGAGCTTGGCCTGCACCAGCTGGTGGTCGCCCTCCTCCTGGATCCAGACCGTGCACGGTGTCGGGGCGGTGGCCTTGAGCTGCGGTGCCAGCTTGTTCACCTCGTCGGCGGGCGCCTCACCGGTGACCCGGATCGTCTTCTGGCCGTTGATGGTGTCGCGGCCCTGCGCCTTCGGGTCCTTGAGGTTGGCCAGCATGTTGGCCAACCCCTTGTCCGGGCTCAAGATCGCGGCCACGTCGTAGATCTTGTCGGCGGCGCCGTAGTTGTCGTAGTCGTCTCCGGTGATCGCCGCGAACAGGTCGCCGTCGATCACGATGAACTTGGCGTCGACGTCGCTGCCCAGCATGGTGATCGTCGCGCTGCCCTTGGCGGCGGTGGTCGGCTCGTTGGTCAGGTCACCCTCGAGGGTCTTGACCGGCAGGTTCTTGATCTGGCCGGTTACCGACAGCGCCAGGTGCGCGCTCTTGAGGTCGGCGGTGGTGGTGGCGGACTCCTTGACCAGCGTCGTCGCGTCCGGCAACGGGCCGCCGCTGTCCTTGGATGAGCAGCCGGCGAACAGCGCGGCGGCGGTGGTGGCGGTTGCCAGGGCAATCAGAAGTCTGCGCATGGCAGACATCGTATCGAGGCCGGCCTGCCGGGACGGTCTACCACCGACATAGCCTGATGTGATGTTCACCGGAATCGTCGAAGAACTGGGCGAGCTGGTCGGCCGGGAAGAGCTGGCTGACGCCGCGCGCCTGGTCATCGCCGGACCCACCGTCACCTCCGACGCCCGCCACGGCGATTCGATCGCCGTCAACGGGGTGTGCCTGACCGTGGTCGAGGTGCTGCCCGGCGGCCGGTTCTCCGCCGACGTGATGCGGGAGACCCTGGACCGCTCCAGCCTGGACAAACTGCAGGTGGGTGGCCGGGTCAACCTGGAGCGGGCGGCCGCGCTGGGCAGCCGGCTGGGCGGGCACATCGTGCAGGGCCACGTCGACGGCACCGGGACCGTGGTGGCCCGCACCCCCGGACAGCACTGGGAGGTGGTGCGCATCGCGCTGCCGGCCGCGTTGGCCCGCTACGTGGTGGAGAAGGGCTCGATCACCGTCGACGGCACCTCGCTGACGGTCTCGGCGCTCGGCCGCGACCCCGACGACTTCTTTGAGGTCTCGCTGATTCCGACCACCCTGGAGCTGACCACCCTGGGCCGCGCGCCGGTCGGCACGGTGGTCAATCTCGAGGTGGATGTCATCGCCAAATACGTCGAGCGGCTACTGGCTCGGGATTAGGGACCAGCTGTCGCGGCACAGGAAATGCTGGGCGGCATCGACGATCGTCGGGGTCCAGGGCGGGCTGATGCCGCGGCCGGAGTCGATGATGCGTTGTGGGTTCATCCCCTCATGTATCAGGGCGCAGTCGTGGTAATCCGAACCGAGCACACCGTCCGGGTTCAGGTTCGAGTACGGCACACCGCTTCGTCGTCGCCGTCGGCGGCGGGTGCGGGCCCGGCGAACCCGGCCCCTTTCCGCGGCTCGCACCGTTGAGCACCAGCGGCTCGGCCCGCCGATCGCCCGGGTGCACGCGGCGGTCGCCGGCTTCGGCTTCCCCGCCTCGGGGCACGCTGCGCCGCTGGGTGCGATGGGTGGAATTACGACTGGGCTCGCGCGGTAGTTCATACTTGACTGAAGCCGCTGCTCGGGCGTCAGGTATCCGCTGCGCTCCGACGGCGAACGACCCAAGGTGGCATAGATGACGAAGTTGGACACCGTCGAGCGGGCGGTTGCCGACATCGCGGCCGGCAAGGCCGTCGTCGTCATCGACGACGAGGACCGGGAGAACGAAGGCGACCTGATCTTCGCCGCCGAGAAGGCCACCCCGGAACTGGTGGCGTTCATGGTGCGCTACACCTCCGGGTACTTGTGCGTGCCGCTGGACGGTGCGATCTGCGACAAGCTCGGCCTGCTGCCGATGTACGCGGTGAACCAGGACAAGCACGGCACCGCCTACACCGTCACCGTGGACGCCAAGAACAATGTGGGCACCGGGATTTCGGCCTCGGACCGGGCCACGACCATGCGCCTGCTGGCCGACCCGGGCAGTGTCGCCGACGATTTCACCCGCCCCGGTCACGTGGTGCCGTTGCGCGCCAAGGACGGCGGGGTGCTGCGCCGCCCCGGGCACACCGAGGCCGCGGTCGACCTGGCCCGGATGGCCGGGCTGCAGCCGGCCGGGGCGATCTGCGAGATCGTCAGCCAAAAAGACGAGGGCGCGATGGCCAAGACCGATGAGCTGCGGGTCTTCGCCGACGAACACGGCCTGGCGATGATCTCGATCGCCGACATGATCGAGTGGCGCCGCAAACACGAAAAGCACATCGAGCGGGTCGCCGAAGCCCGCATCCCGACCCGCCACGGTGAGTTCCGGGCGGTCGGCTACACCAGCATCTACGAGGACGTCGAGCACGTCGCGCTGGTTCGCGGCGAGATCGCCGGCCCGCACAACGACGGCGACGACGTGCTGGTCCGGGTGCACTCCGAATGCCTGACCGGCGACGTGTTCGGTTCACGGCGGTGCGACTGCGGGCCGCAGCTCGACGCCGCGCTGGCGATGGTGGCCCACGAGGGCCGCGGGGTGGTGCTCTATATGCGCGGGCACGAGGGCCGCGGCATCGGGCTGCTGCACAAGCTGCAGGCCTACCAGCTGCAGGACGCCGGCGACGACACCGTCGACGCCAACCTCAAGCTGGGCTTGCCGGCCGACGCCCGCGACTACGGCATCGGGGCGCAGATCCTGGTGGACCTAGGGGTCCGTTCCATGCGCCTGCTCACCAACAACCCGGCCAAGCGGGTCGGCCTGGACGGCTACGGGCTGCACATCATCGAGCGGGTGCCGCTGCCGGTGCGAGCCAACGCCGAGAACATCCGCTACCTGAAGACCAAACGTGACCGGATGGGCCACGAGTTGACAGGGCTGGAGGACTTCGACGAATCCTCGCACCTGCCAGACGAATTCGGCGGAGCGCTGTGAGCGGTAGCGGTGTGCCGGACATGCCGGCGCTCGACGCCTCCGGTGTGCGCCTGGCGATCGTGGCCAGCACCTGGCACACCCGGATCTGTGATGCCCTGCTGGCCGGTGCGGTCAGGGTTGCCGGCGACGCCGGCGTCGCCGAACCCACGGTGGTACGGGTGCTCGGGGCGATCGAGATCCCGGTGGTGGCCCAGGAGGTGGCCCGCAACCACGACGCGGTGGTCGCCCTCGGCGTGGTGATCCGCGGTGGCACACCGCATTTCGACTACGTCTGCGACGCGGTGACCCAGGGCCTGACGCGGGTGTCGCTGGATGCGGCAACACCGGTGGCCAACGGGGTGCTCACCGTCAACGACGAGCAGCAGGCGCTGGACCGCGCCGGGCTGCCCGGTTCGGCCGAGGACAAGGGCGCCCAAGCCGCCGCGGCCGCGCTGAGCACGGCGCTGACCCTGCGCGACCTGCGCGCCGTGCTGTGACGGGCCCGTCCGGGCCCCAGCAGTGGGAGCTGCAGGTGCGCCCGCGCCTGATGCGCATCGGCTTGTGGAGCGCAGCCATCCTGATCGTCGTGATCCACGTCGTGGTGAGCTTTCTGCTGACGATCCGCTCCAGCGGGGTGATCTTTCGCACCTACGACCGGGTGGCGGTCGTGGTGCTGGGCGTCATCGTGGCCGGCTCGCTGCTGCTGTGGACGCGGGCCCGGGTGCGGGCGGGAGCGTCCGGGGTGTCGGTGTGCAACGGGCTCGGCGATCGGTTGATCCCGTGGTCGCAGGTGGTCGGCGTGTCCTTCCCGCCGGGCAAACGCTGGGCCCGGCTGGAGCTGCCCGACGACGAATACATTCCGCTGGTGGCCATCCAGTCCGCCGACAAAGAGCACGCCGTGGCGGCCATGCGTACGCTGCGGGCCCTGATCGCGCGTTACCGGCCCCCTGGCGAGAAGTCCCCCGCAAACGGGAGCTGCCCCCGGTGAAACCCGCTGTTTCGCCTGACAAAAGGGGCTTTCACGCCTGCTCGCCGTAGAAAGTAGCCTGGTAGCCGTGCCCGACCCCGCGACCTATCGCCCGGCGCCCGGCTCCATTCCCGTCGAGCCCGGCGTCTACCGATTCGTCGATCCGCACGGCCGGGTCATCTACGTGGGCAAGGCGAAAAGCCTGCGGTCGCGGCTGACGTCGTACTTCGCCGACGTCGCCGGCCTGCACCCGCGCACCCGCCAGATGGTGACCACCGCGGCAGGCGTGGAGTGGACGGTGGTCAACACCGAGGTCGAGGCGCTGCAGCTGGAATACAACTGGATCAAGGAGTTCGATCCGCGGTTCAACGTCCGCTACCGCGACGACAAGACCTACCCGGTATTGGCGGTCACCCTCAACGAGGAGTACCCGCGGCTGATGGTCTACCGCGGGCCGCGCCGCAAAGGGGTGCGCTACTTCGGGCCCTACTCACACGCCTGGGCCATCCGGGAAACCCTGGACCTGCTGCTGCGGGTGTTTCCGGCCCGCACCTGCTCGGCGGGGGTGTTCAAGCGCCACCGGCAGATCGGCCGGCCCTGCCTGCTGGGCTACATCGGCAAGTGCGCGGCACCGTGTATCGGGCGGGTCAGCGCCGAGGAACACCGGCGGATCGTGGACGACTTCTGCGATTTTTTGGCCGGCAAGACCGACCGCCTGGTTCGCAGCCTCGAACAGGAGATGCTGGCCGCTTCCGACCAACTCGATTTCGAGCGGGCCGCGCGGCTGCGGGACGATGTTTCGGCGCTGAAACGAGCCCTGGAGAAGCAGGCCGTGGTGCTCGGTGACGGCACCGACGCCGACGTGGTGGCCTTCGCGGACGACGAGTTGGAGGCGGCGGTCCAGGTGTTCCACGTGCGCGGCGGGCGGGTGCGCGGCCAGCGTGGCTGGATCGTCGAAAAGCCCGGCGATCCGGGCGATTCCGAGAACTCCCTGGAGCAGCTCGTCGAGCAGTTCGTCACCCAGTTCTACGGCGATCAGGCCGAACTGGGGGGATCCGCGGACGAGCCGACCAATCCGGTGCCCCGCGAAGTGCTGGTGCCCTGCCTGCCGGCCAACGCCGAGGAGTTGGTCAGCTGGCTGTCAGACCTGCGGGGCTCGCGGGTGTCGCTGCGGGTGCCGTTGCGCGGTGACAAGCGCGCACTGGCCGAGACCGTCGAGCGAAACGCCAAAGAAGCGCTGCAACAACACAAGTTGAAGCGAGCCGGGGATTTCACCGCCAGATCCGCTGCGCTGCAGAACATTCAGGAGGCACTGGGTCTGCCCGATGCGCCGCTGCGCATTGAATGCGTGGACATCAGCCATGTGCAGGGCACCGACGTGGTCGGATCCCTGGTGGTGTTCGAGGACGGACTGCCCCGTAAGTCGGACTATCGCCACTTCGCGATCCGCGAGGCCGCCGGCGAGGGCCGCTCCGACGACGTGGCCTCGATCGCCGAGGTGACCCGCCGCCGGTTCCGTCGCCATCTGGACCCTGAAGTGCTTGCCCCGGAAGGCAAATCACGAAAGTTCGCCTATCCGCCGAACCTCTACGTGGTGGACGGCGGCGCGCCGCAGGTCAATGCCGCGGCAGCGGTGCTCGCCGAGCTCGGTATCACCGACGTCGCGACCATCGGCCTGGCCAAGCGCCTGGAGGAGGTGTGGGTGCCCTCCGAGCCGGACCCCGTCATCCTGCCGAGGCAGAGCGAAGGCCTGTATCTGCTGCAGCGGATCCGTGACGAAGCCCACCGGTTCGCCATCACCTACCATCGCAGCAAACGCTCCAAGCGGATGACCGCCTCGGTGCTCGACGCGGTGCCGGGCCTCGGCGAGCACCGGCGCAAGGTGCTGATCTCGCATTTCGGCTCGGTGGCACGGTTGAAAAAGGCTACCGTCGAGGAGCTCACCTCGATCCCGGGAATCGGCGCGGCGACCGCGGCGGCCGTTCTCGAGGCGCTGGGGGCCGACGGCGCGACGGGCGCCGCTGAACAGCAACGGATGTCGGGATGACCACGGACACACCTAAAGGCGTGCGGGAGCGCGACGTCGCCGGCCCCGGTGACGGCGCCGGTATCGACGTGGTGCTGGTCACCGGACTCTCCGGCGCCGGGCGCGGCACCGCGGCCAAGGTGCTCGAGGACCTGGGCTGGTACGTCGCCGACAACCTGCCGCCAGACCTGATCACCCGGATGGTGGACCTGGGCTTGGCGGCAGGCTCACGGATCACCCAGCTGGCGGTGGTGATGGATGTCCGCTCGGCCGGGTTCACCGGAGACCTGGACTCAGTGCGCAACGAGCTGGCGACGCGCGGCATCAATCCGCGGGTGCTGTTCATGGAGGCCGGCGACGACGTGCTGATTCGCCGCTACGAACACAACCGCCGCAGCCATCCGCTGCAGGGCCAACAGACGCTGGCCGAGGGCATCTCCGCCGAACGGGTCATGCTCGCACCGGTCCGCGCGGTGGCCGACCTGGTCATCGACACCTCGGTGCTCAGTGTGCGCGAGTTGCGGGCCAGCATCGAGGAGATGTTCGGCGGGGACGCCGTGACCGCGCCCACCTCCATTACGGTCGAGTCCTTCGGCTACAAGTACGGCCTGCCGATGGACGCCGACATGGTGATGGATGTGCGGTTCCTGCCCAACCCGCACTGGGTCGACGAACTGCGCCCGCACACCGGCCAGCACCCGGCGGTGCGCGACTACGTGCTGAGCCAGCCGGGTGCGGACGAATTCCTCGAGGCCTACCATCGGCTGCTGTCCTTGGTGGTGGGCGGCTATCGACGAGAGGGAAAGCGATACATGACCGTGGCCATCGGGTGCACCGGCGGCAAACACCGCAGTGTGGCCATCGCGGAGGCGCTGGCGACGCGGTTGGACACCCAGGACGACAAGGACGAGCTGTCGGTGCGGGTGCTGCACCGGGATCTGGGCCGCGAATGAGTTGCGCCGGCGACGATGCACAGCGGAGCTTGCGAAGCGATGAGGAGGAGCGGCGCCAATGAGCGTTGAGCCCGCCCACGGCAACCCGAGCATCGTGGCGCTCGGCGGCGGGCACGGCCTGTACGCGACACTGTCGGCCGCCCGTCGGCTCACGCCGCACGTCACCGCGGTGGTCACCGTGGCCGACGACGGCGGCTCCTCGGGCCGGTTGCGCAGTGAACTGGACGTGGTGCCGCCGGGCGATCTGCGGATGGCGCTGGCGGCGCTGGCCTCCGACAGCCCCGCCGGACGGCTGTGGGCAACCATCCTGCAGCACCGGTTCGGCGGCACCGGTGCGCTGGCCGGCCACCCGATCGGCAACCTGCTGCTGGCCGGCCTCAACGAGGTGCTGGCCGACCCGGTGGCGGCGCTCGACGAGCTGGGCCGGATGCTGGGGGTCAAGGGGCGGGTGCTGCCGATGTGCCCGATCGCGCTGCAGATCGAAGCCGACGTCTCCGGCCTCGACGCCGACCCGCGGCTGTTCGAGGTGATCCGGGGCCAGGTGGCGATCGCGACCACCCCGGGCAAGGTGCGCCGGGTCCGGTTGCTGCCGGGCAATCCGCCGGCCACCCGCCAGGCCGTCGACGCCATCATGTCCGCGGACCTGGTGGTACTGGGGCCGGGGTCGTGGTTCACCAGCGTCATCCCGCACCTGCTGGTGCCCGGGCTGGCGACGGCGCTGCAGAGCACCACGGCCCGGCGCGCTCTGGTGCTCAACCTGGTCGCCGAACCGGGGGAGACCGCGGGATTCTCGGTGGAGCGGCACTTGCACGTGTTGGCCCAGCATGCGCCCGGATTCACCGTCGACCACATCATCATCGACGCCGGGCGGGTGCCCAGTGAGCGCGAACGCGAACAGCTGCGCCGGGCCGCGACCTTGTTCGCGGCGGAGGTTCGGTTCGTCGACGTGGCCCGACCTGGTACACCTTTACATGACCCAGGAAAGTTGGCGGCAGCGCTGGACGGGGATCGGGACACCGGCGCATCGTCGCTGACGATCCCGACACCGGTCGCGACGCCGGCCGAGGGCGGGGGCCGGCAATCCGGCGTGAGTGGACCGAGCGGGCTCGGGCCGGGAGGTGACAAGTCGTGGCGATGACGGCCGAAGTCAAGGACGAACTGAGCCGTCTCGTGGTCAGTTCGGTCTCGGCGCGCCGCGCCGAGGTCGCGGCATTGCTGCGCTTCGCCGGCGGGCTGCACATCGTGGCCGGCCGGGTCGTGGTCGAAGCCGAGGTGGATCTGGGTGTCATCGCGCGCCGACTGCGCAAGGACATCTTCGACCTGTACGGCTACAACGCGATAGTGCACGTGCTGTCGGCGAGCGGGATGCGCAAAAACACCCGCTACGTGCTGCGCGTCACCAAGGACGGGGAAGCGCTGGCCCGCCAGACCGGGCTGCTGGACCTGCGGGGCCGGCCGGTGCGCGGCCTGCCCGCCCAAGTCGTCGGCGGCAGCGTCGCCGACGCCGAAGCGGCTTGGCGGGGAGCATTTTTGGCGCACGGGTCGCTGACCGAGCCGGGTCGGTCCTCGGCCCTGGAGGTCGGTTGCCCCGGACCGGAGGCGGCGCTGGCGCTGGTCGGTGCGGCGCGGCGGCTCGGGGTCAGCGCCAAGGCCCGCGAAGTGCGCGGAGCGGATCGGGTGGTGGTGCGCGACGGCGAGGCGATCGGTGCGCTGCTGACGAGGATGGGCGCCCAGGACACCCGGCTGGTCTGGGAGGAGCGCCGGATCCGCCGCGAGGTGCGTGCGACCGCCAACCGGCTGGCCAACTTCGACGACGCCAACCTGCGTCGCTCGGCGCGCGCCGCGGTGGCGGCGGCGGCCCGGGTGGAACGCGCGTTGGACATTCTCGGTGACACGGTGCCCGATCATCTGGCCTCGGCCGGCCGGCTGCGCGTCGAGCACCGGCAGGCCTCGCTGGAGGAGCTGGGCCGGCTGGCCGACCCGCCGATGACCAAAGACGCAGTGGCCGGGCGTATTCGGCGGCTGTTGTCGATGGCCGACCGCAAGGCCAAGCAGGACGGCATCCCGGACACCGAGTCGGCTGTCACGCCGGAGTTGCTCGAAGACGCCTGAGGGGTCGCCAGGGGATGCGTGCATCCAGCTCCGGTGACGAGCGGCCGGGCGGCTCGACTATGTGGTGATTGCCCGGCTTTCAGCGACAACTGCTGTGCTGGAACCGAACTGGTCGGAGTTGTCGCTGAAAGGCGGGCAAACACCCTGCCGTCTGGCGGCGTGACCAGTGGGTCGGGTGCGGTCCGATCGGTGAATGAATCGCCCTCACCGTCGGACGCGTATCGCTATAACTGAACAAGTACCAGTCAGGGGAGTGAGGCCAACATGGGATTCATCGCACCGTCGGTTCCCGACGTGGACCCCGCGACATGGCGTACCACCCCGTGGCCGGCCCGGGTGCAGGTCTGCAGCCGGCACTGGGCCGAACAGGGTTTCGGCACCCCGTCTGCGGTCTATCTGCTCTACCTGCTCAAGATCGCGGCCTACACCGCCGGCGCGGCGGCGGTCATCGCGGTGACCCCGGGCCTCGGCGGGCTGGGCCGGATCACCGAATGGTGGACGCAGCCGATCGTGTATCAGAAGGCCGTCGTCTTCAGCCTGCTGTTCGAGATCCTGGGTCTGGGCTGCGGATCGGGACCACTGACCGGCCGATTCTGGCCACCGATCGGTGGTGTGTTGTATTGGTTGCGGCCCAACACGATCCGGCTGCCGCCCTGGCCGGGCAAGGTGCCGTTGACCCGTGGGGACACCCGCAGCGCCGCCGATGTGGCGCTGTATGCCAGCGTGCTGGTCGCCGGCACCTGGCTGCTGCTGTCACCGGGACAGGGTGATCCCGGGCCGGTGGGCCTGCTGAACCCGACACTGGTGGTCCCGCTGATCGTTGCCCTGGTTCTGCTGGGTCTGCGAGACAAGACCATCTTCCTGGCCGCCCGCGCCGAGCACTACGGGTTGACGCTGCTGGTGTTCTTGTTCCCCTACGTCGATCAGATGGCCGCGTTCAAGATCGTCCTCCTCGGATTGTGGTGGGGCGCCGCGACATCCAAGCTCAACCATCACTTCCCGTACGTGGTGGCGGTGATGATGAGCAATAACGCTCTACTGCGGCCGAGAATCTTCACCCGCTTCAAGCAGCTGCTCTACCGCGATCACGTGAACGACCTGCGGCCCACCCGGATTCCGCAGCTGATGGCGCACGTCGGGGGCACCACCGCCGAGTTCATCGTGCCGGCGCTGCTGGTGTTCGTCGCCGCAGATCACCCGTGGCGCTGGTTGCTGATCGCGTTCATGGTGATCTTTCACCTCAACATCATCTCCAACCTCCCGATGGGAGTGCCGTTGGAATGGAACGTGTTCTTTCTGTTCTCGCTGTTCTTCCTGTTCGGCCAACACGCCGAAATCAGCGTGTACGACCTGCATTCGCCACTGCTGCTAGCCCTGTTGCTCACCGGCCTGGTGGTCCTCCCGATCGCGGGAAACTTGTTCCCGCAGCAGATTTCGTTCCTGCCGGCGATGCGCTACTACGCCGGGAACTGGGCGACCAGCTTGTGGTGCTTCCGCGCCGGTGCCGAGGACATCCTGGAAGCCAACGTCGTCAAGAGCTCAGCGCTGGTCATCAACCAGCTGGCCAAGCTCTATGACCGGTCCACCGCCGAGCTGGTGGGCGACAAGGTCGCAGGAGCGTTCCGCGCCATGCACCTGCACGGCCGCGCGCTCAACGGGCTGCTGCCGCGAGCACTCGAGAACGAAGCCGACTACAGCATCCGCGACGGCGAGATCATCGCCGGGCCGCTGATCGGGTGGAACTTCGGGGAGGGTCACCTGCACAACGAGCAGCTGCTGGCGGCGGTGCAGCGCCGCTGCCGCTTCGCCGACGGCGACCTGCGGGTGATCGTGTTGGAGGGCCAACCCATTCACCGCAAGGAGCAGGCCTACCGCATCCTCGACGCCCAATCCGGGCTGATCGAAGCCGGCTACGTGGCGGTGGCCGACATGCTCAGCCGCCAACCCTGGCCCGAACCCGGCGACGAGTTCCCGGTCCGGCGTACCGAAGGACCTGTGGGTTCCATCACGCACTAGGCTGGCGTCGAGTACACCAGCAAACTAGGCGACACGAGGAGAGACCAGTGACGGTCCGGGTAGGCGTGAACGGCTTCGGCCGCATCGGGCGCAACTTCTTCAGGGCATTGGACGCGCAGAAAGCCCAGGGCAGCAATACCGACATCGAGATCGTCGCGGTCAACGACCTGACCGACAACGCCAGCCTGGCGCACCTGCTGAAATTCGACTCCATCCTGGGCCGGCTGCCCCACGACGTCAGCCTCGAGGGCGACGACACCATCGTCGTCGGCAACACCAAGATCAAGGCGCTGGAGGTCAAAGAAGGCCCAGCCGCGCTGCCCTGGGGCGACCTGGGCGTCGACGTCGTCGTCGAGTCCACCGGCATCTTCACCAACGCCGCCAAGGCCAAGGGTCACCTGGACGCCGGGGCCAAGAAGGTGATCATCTCCGCGCCGGCCACCGATGAGGACATCACCATCGTGCTGGGCGTCAACGACGACAAGTACGACGGCAGCCAGAACATCATCTCCAACGCCTCGTGCACCACGAACTGCCTGGGCCCGCTGGCCAAGGTGCTCAACGACGAGTTCGGCATCGTCAAGGGCCTGATGACCACCGTCCACGCCTACACCCAGGATCAGAACCTGCAGGACGGTCCGCACTCCGACCTGCGCCGGGCGCGGGCGGCCGCGGTCAACATCGTGCCCACCTCCACCGGCGCCGCCAAAGCGATCGGCCTGGTGCTGCCCGAGCTGAAGGGCAAGCTGGACGGCTACGCGCTGCGGGTGCCCATCCCCACCGGCTCGGTCACCGACCTGACCGCCGAGCTGAGCAAGTCTGCCTCGATCGCCGACATCAACGCGGCGATGAAGGCCGCCGCCGACGGACCGATGAAGGGCATCCTGAAGTACTACGACGCCCCGATCGTCTCCAGCGACATCGTCACCGACCCGCACAGCTCGCTCTACGACGCCGGGCTGACCAAGGTGATCGACAACCAGGCCAAGGTGGTCTCCTGGTACGACAACGAGTGGGGCTACTCCAACCGGCTGGTCGACCTGGTCTCCCTCGTCGGCAAGTCGCTGTAACGCGATCGTGGCTGTGTCTTCGGTCAAGGCTGTTTCAGAACTGATCGCCGAGGGAGTTTCGGGTCGGGGCGTGTTGGTGCGCTCCGACCTGAACGTCCCCCTCGACGGTGACACGATCACCGACCCGGGCCGGATCACCGCCTCGGTGCCCACCCTGCGCGCGCTGGTCGAGGCCGGCGCCAAGGTGGTGGTGACCGCGCACCTGGGCCGCCCCAAGGGCCAGCCCGACCCGAAGCTGTCGCTGGCGCCGGTCGCCAAGGCGCTCGGTGAGCAGCTGGGCCGCCACGTCCAGCTGGCCGGTGATGTGGTCGGCACCGATGCGCTGGCCCGCGCCGAAGGCCTTACCGACGGTGACGTGCTGCTGCTGGAGAACATCCGGTTCGACCCCCGCGAGACCAGCAAGGACGACAACGAGCGCCTCGCGCTGGCCCGGGCACTGGCCGAGCTGGTCGCCGCCCCGGACGGTTCACCGGGGGCGTTCGTCTCCGACGGTTTTGGGGTGGTGCACCGCAAGCAGGCCTCGGTCTACGACGTCGCCACCTTGCTGCCGTCCTACGCCGGGACACTGGTGGCCGCGGAGATCCAGGTGCTGCAGCAGCTGACCGAGTCGACCGAGCGCCCCTACGCGGTGGTGCTGGGCGGGTCCAAGGTCTCCGACAAACTGGGTGTGATCCAGTCGCTGGCGACCAAGGCCGATTCCATCGTCATCGGCGGCGGCATGTGCTTCACCTTCCTGGCGGCCCAGGGGTTGCCGGTGGGCACCTCGCTGCTGGAGGCCGACATGGTCGACACCTGCCGCCAGCTGTTGGAGGACTACGGTGACGTGCTGCGGCTACCGGTGGACATCGTCGTCGCCGATAAGTTCGACGCCGCCGCCACCGGCGAGGTCGTCGCGGCGGACGCCATCGGCGAGAACAAGATGGGCCTGGACATCGGTCCCGGCTCGGTGGAGCGGTTCGCCGCGCTGCTGTCGAACGCCCAGACCATCTTCTGGAATGGCCCGATGGGGGTGTTCGAGTTCCCGGCATTCGCCGCCGGCACCAAGGGCGTGGCCGAGGCGATCGCGGCGGCCACCGGCAAGGGCGCGTTCAGCGTCGTCGGCGGCGGGGACTCCGCCGCGGCGGTGCGAGCCCTGGGTCTGAACGAAGACGGTTTCTCGCACATCTCCACCGGAGGCGGGGCGTCGCTGGAATACCTTGAGGGCAAAGCACTGCCGGGCCTGCAGGCCTTGGAGACCGGAGGGGCGCAATGAGTCGCAAACCGCTGATCGCCGGCAACTGGAAGATGAACCTCAACCATTTCGAGGCGATCGCGCTGGTGCAGAAGGTGGCGTTCTCGCTGCCGGACAAGTACTACGACAAGGTCGACGTGACGGTGCTGCCGCCGTTCACCGACCTGCGCAGCGTGCAGACTCTGGTTGACGGGGACAAGCTGCGGCTGACCTTCGGTGCCCAGGACCTCTCGCCGCACGACTCCGGTGCCTATACCGGTGAGATCAGCGGGGCGTTCCTGGCCAAGCTGGGCTGCAGCTACGTCGTCGTCGGGCACTCCGAGCGGCGCAGCTACCACGGCGAGGACGACGCGCTGGTGGCCGCCAAGGCGGCCGCCGCGCTCAAACACGGCCTGACCCCGATCATCTGCATCGGCGAGCACCTGGAGATCCGGGAGGCCGGTGGCCATGTCGAGCACTGCCTGGACCAGTTGCGTGGCTCGCTGGCCGGCCTGTCCGCCGACCAGATCGCCCAGAGTGTCATCGCCTACGAGCCGGTGTGGGCGATCGGCACCGGCCGGGTCGCCGGTGCCGCCGATGCCCAGGAGGTGTGTGCGGAGGTGCGCGCGGAGCTGGGCAAGCTCGCCTCGCCCAAAATCGCCGACACGGTCCGGGTGCTCTACGGCGGTTCGGTCAATGCCAAGAACATCGGCGAGCTGATCGGCCAGCCCGACGTCGACGGCGGGCTGGTCGGCGGGGCGTCGCTGGACGGCGAGCAGTTCGCCATGCTGGCCGCGCTGGCCGCCGGCGGGCCCCTGCCCTGATGCGGCGCGGCGACCGGTAGGGTAGCGGCATGATCTTGACGCTGCAGATCCTCTTGGTGATCACCAGCCTGCTGGTGATTCTGCTGGTGCTGCTGCACCGCGCCAAGGGTGGCGGCCTGTCGACCCTGTTCGGCGGTGGCGTGCAGTCCAGCCTGTCCGGCTCGACGGTGGTGGAGAAGAACCTCGACCGGCTGACCTACTTCGTCATCGCCATCTGGCTGACCTCGATCATCGCGGTGGGCCTGCTGATCAAGTACGCCTGAGCCGGCCGGGCGCCGCGCAGGCGGTGGCTAGCGCACCACCCGGTTGCGCATCGCGTTGAACATGCCGCGCACCGCGTTCTCGGTCGCCGCCAACGGCGACATCGCCGTCTCGCCGACGGCGACGAGGTAGTCCATCCGGCTGACGATGGTCTCCACCGGCTCGATCAGGGCAACCAGGCGGCGGGCCAGGTCGTCGAGACTGGCCATGGTCTCGTCAAGATGGTCCAGGCCGTCACCGAGGCGTTCGACCGTGGCGTTGAGGCCGGCCAGTGAACTGTTCAAGGCGTTCATCGTGTTGCCCAGGCCACCCAGCACATCCTCGAGCTGCCCGACGGTCACGTCGGCGTTCAACGCCGCCTGCGCCAATGTCTTGAGCCGCTTGCGTTCCCCGGTGTTCGACCCTCTGTCTGCCATGTCGCTCATTATGACGTGGTGGCAAACAGCGTCGAGTCCCGGTCAGCGAGATTGCGCGGGCAGCTGCGAGGCCGCGGCCTGATCGAGCAGCCACACCGTCTGCTCGCGCCCCGTCGCGCCGGCGGCGGGCACCGAGACCGGGTCCGCACCGCCGATCGCCGCGGCCACCGCCTCGGCCTTGGCCGCCCCGGACACCACCAGCCACACCTGGCGGGAGCGGCGCACGGCGGGCAGCGTCAGCGTGATACGGCGCGGCGGCGGCTTGGGGGAGTCAGGCACCCCGACCACCAGGCGGGTGGTTTCGCGCACCGCGGGGGTGTCGGGGAACAGCGAGTTGATATGGCCCTCCGGGCCCATTCCCAGCAGGTGAACGTCGAAATCCGGTGCGGGCTGGCCGGGTTCGGCGTTGGCGGCGAGCACCTCCTGATACGCCTGCGCGGCGGCGTCGAGGTCGTCGCCGCATTCTCCGTCGCTGGCCGGCATGGCGTGCACATTGGCGGCCGGGATCTCGATGCGGCCCAGCAGCGCCTCGCGGGCCTGCTTGTCGTTGCGTTCGGCATCGTCCGCCGGGACGAACCGGTCATCGCCGAAGAACAGGTGCACGCATGTCCAGTCGATCCGTGCCGCGTGCTCGCCGAGGCGCTTGAGCAGCGCGATACCGTTGCCGCCGCCGGTCAGCACGATCAGCGCGCGGCCCCGGGCGGCGACGGCCGCCTCGATCGCATCGGCCAGCCGATCGCCGGCGGCGGCGATGAGTTCATCGGTGTCGCGGTAGGTCGCTACGGTCACAGGTACTCCACTTCCTCGAGGCCGCCCAGCGCGGAGCCGTAGATCGGGTCGGGGTCCAGCCGGCGCAGGTCTTCAGCCAGGCACTCGGCCGTCACCCGGCGTGGCAGCGGAACCAGCGCATCCGGAGTAGCGGTGCGGCTCAAGGTGGCGATCACCCCGGTTTGCGGCCGGCTCAGCACCACGGTCTCGCTGTCGCGCACCAGCTCGATCTTGAGCTCGCCCACCGCGCGGCGCACCGGCCCGTCGATGCGGCTGGCCAGCCAGCCGGCCAGAATGTCCAACGCCGGTTCGGTCGGCAGTCCGGACACCAGCGCCGAGCGGATCGGCTCATACGGCGGCTGATCCATCGCCGAGGCCAGCAGCGCCCGCCAATAGGTGATGCGACTCCACGACAGATCGGTGTCTCCGGCGGTGTAGCCGCTGCGCCGGCCCTTGATCGCCGCCAGCGGATCGGGACTGTTGGTGGCGTCGGTGATCCGCCGCACCGCCAGCGCACCCAGCGGGTCCTCGGCCGGTGCCGCCGGGGCGATCTCGGGCCACCAGGCCACCACCGGGATGTCGGGCAACAGGAACGGCACCACGACCGCGTCGGCGTGCCCGGCGAGCGGGCCGGACAGCCGCAGCACCACCACCTCGCCGGCGCCGGCGTCGCCGAACATCCGCAGCTGGGCGTCCAGCCGGGCGTGGCGGGCCTCGGTGTCGTCGGTCATCACCACGATCACCCGGCTGGGATGCTCCTGGCTGGCCATGTTGGCCGCGGCGATGGACTCGTCGAGCAGCAGGTCGTTCTCGGTGCTTCCCAAGGCGATGATCAGGCTCAGCACCCGGCCGGTTGTGGCCGCACCGACCTGCTCGCGCAACTCATCGAGTTTCTTGTTGATCGCGTTGGTGGAGGTGTCCGGCAGGTCGATGATCATCAGGGCCGCCGCCATTCCCGCCCGGAGCGCGCCAGCATCTCGAACGACGACCGGGGACCCCAGGTGCCGGCCACGTACGGCTCAGGTCCGCCGTGCTCCGCCCAGTTCTCGAGCACCGGATCCAGGATCTCCCAAGATAATTCGACTTCGGCATTGACCGGGAACAGCGACGGCTCACCGAGCAGCACGTCGAGGATCAGCCGTTCGTAGGCTTCCGGCGAATCCTCGGAGAACGCCGAGCCGTAGGAGAAGTCCATGTTGACGTCGCGGACCTCCATCAGATGGCCGGGCACCTTGGACCCGAACCGCAAGGTGATGCCCTCGTCGGGCTGCACCCGGATCACCAGGGCGTTCTTGCCCAGCTCGTCGGTCATCGTGTCGTCGAACGGCAGGTGCGGCGCCCGCTTGAACACCAGCGCGATCTCGGTGACCCGCCGGCCCAGCCGCTTTCCGGTGCGCAGGTAAAACGGCACGCCGGCCCAGCGCCGGGTATCGACCTCCAAGGTGATGGCCGCAAAGGTCTCGGTCCGGGAGTCGTGGGCGAAGCCCTCCTCGTCGAGGAGACCGACGACGTGCTCGCCGCCCTGCCAGCCGGCGGTGTACTGCCCCCGGGAGGTGGTCTCATCCAGCGGCAGCGCCAGCTTGGTCGCCGAGAGGACCTTGATCTTCTCGGCCTGCAACTCGGCGGGGGAGAAGCTGACCGGCTCCTCCATCGCGGTCAGCGCCAGCAACTGCAGCAGGTGGTTCTGGATCACGTCGCGGGCGGCGCCGATGCCGTCGTAGTAGCCGGCCCGGCCGCCCAGACCGATGTCCTCAGCCATGGTGATCTGCACATGGTCGACGTAGTGCGCGTTCCAGATCGGGTCGAACAGTTGGTTGGCGAACCGCAGCGCCAGGATGTTCTGGACGGTCTCCTTGCCCAGGTAATGGTCGATGCGAAACACCGACTCCTCCGGGAAGACGCTGTTGACCACGCTGTTGAGCTCGACCGCGCTGGCCAGGTCGTGTCCGAACGGCTTCTCGATCACCACCCGGCTCCAGCGGCCCTCCCGCGGGCGGGCCAGCCCGGACGCGTGCAGCTTCTCGCACACCACCGGGAAGGCGGCCGGCGGAATCGACAGATAGAAGGCGTGATTGCCGCCGGTGCCGCGCTCGGCGTCGAGCTCCTCGAGGGTCGCGGCCAGCTGGGCGAAGGCGGCGTCGTCGTCGAAGGTGCCTGTCACGAACCGGAATCCGGCAGCCAACCGGTCCCAGACCACTTGGCGGAACGGGGTCCGGGCGTGCTGTTTGACGGCCTGGTAGACCACGTCGGCGAAGTCCTCGTCGGCCCAGTCCCGGCGGGCGAACCCGACCAGGGCGAAGGTCGGCGGTAGCAGCCCGCGGTTGGCCAGGTCGTAGATCGCCGGCATCAGCTTGCGCCGGGCGAGGTCGCCGGTGACCCCGAAGATCACCACGCCGCACGGGCCGGCGATCCGGGGCAACCGCTTATCCCGCTTGTCCCGCAGCGGGTTCTGCCACCCCGCGGAGGTGTTGCGCGCTGACCCTGCGCCCGCCATCAGATCACTTGGCGGCGTCGAGCTGCGACGCGGTGGCGTCCAGCAGTTCGCCCCAGGACGCCTCGAACTTGTCTACGCCCTCGTTCTCCAATACCAGGAACACATCGGTCAGATCGATGCCCACCGCCGAGAGCTGATCGAAGACCTGTTGGGACGCCGCCGCGGTCCCGGCGATGGTGTCGCCGGTGATATCGGCGTGGTCGGCCACCGCCTCCAAGGTCGGCTCCGGCATGGTGTTGACGGTGTGCGGGGCCACCAATTCGGTGACGTACAGGGTGGCCGGGTAATCCGGGTTCTTCACCCCGGTCGAGGCCCACAACGGCCGCTGCACCCGGGCGCCGTGCGCCGCCAACGCGGTGAAGCGCTCGCCGGCGAAGACCTCTTCGTAGGCGGCGTAGGCCAACCGGGCGTTGGCGACCCCGGCCTTGCCGCGCAGCGCCAGCGCCTCGGCCGAGCCGAGTTTCTCCAGCCGCGCGTCGATCTCGGTGTCCACCCGGGAGACGAAGAACGACGCCACCGAGTGGATCTTGGACAGGTCGTGGCCGGCCGCCTTGGCGGCTTCCAGGCCGGCCAGGTAGGCGTCCATCACCTCGCGGTGCCGCTCCACGGAGAAGATCAGCGTGACGTTGACCGAGACGCCTTCGGCCAGCACCGCGGTGATGGCCGGCAACCCTGCCTTGGTGGCGGGAATCTTGATGAACAGGTTCGGCCGGTCGACGATCTTCCACAGCTCGACGGCCTGGGCGATGGTCTTGTCGGTGTCATGAGCCAGCCGGGGGTCGACCTCGATCGACACCCGGCCGTCGACGCCGTCGGACGCCTCCCACGCCTGGGTCAACACGTCGCAGGCGTTGCGTACGTCGTCGGTGGTGACGGTGCGGATCACCGCGTCCACATCGGCGCCACGCGCGGCCAGTTCGGCCAGCTGCTTGTCGTAGGCGTGGCCCTTCTCCAGCGCTTTCTGGAAGATGGTCGGGTTGGTGGTCACCCCGACGACACTGCGGGTGGCGACGAGTTCGGCCAGGTTGCCCGAGGTCAGACGGTCGCGGGACAGATCGTCAAGCCACACCGATACGCCGGCGGCGCTGAGAGCGGCAAGCCTTTCGTTCTGAGTCATGGTGCGCTCCTTCTCAATTGACTGCAGTTGTCCTCAGTTGTCCAGGGCGCGTTCGGCGGCGGCGACGACGGCCTCGGCCGTGAAACCGAACTCACGGAACAGCGTCTTGTAGTCGGCGGATTCCCCGTAGTGCTCGATCGACACGATCTCGCCGGTGTCGCCCACCACCTTATGCCAGCACTGCGCGACCCCGGCTTCGACCGCGACCCGCGCCGACACCGCCGGGGGCAGCACCGCGTCGCGGTATTCGGCCGGCTGCGACTCGAACCATTCCAGGCAGGTCATCGACACCACGCGGGCGTTGATGTTCTTGTCCGCCAACAATTTCTGCGCCTCCACGGCGAGCTGCACTTCAGACCCGGTGGCGATCAGCACCACGTCGGGTTGCTCGGTGCCGGCGCCACCGAGCACGTAGCCGCCACGTGCGACGCCTTCGGGGTCGGTGCCCTCCAAGATCGGCAGCCCCTGCCGGGTCAGGATCATCCCGACCGGGCCGCTGTCGGCGCCGCGCGCCAACACGGTGCGCCAGGCGTAGGCGGTCTCGTTGGCGTCGGCGGGACGCACCACCGACAGCTGGGGGATGGCCCGCAGCGCCGACAGGTGCTCGATCGGCTGGTGGGTGGGTCCGTCCTCGCCCAGGCCGATCGAGTCGTGGGTCCACACGTAGATCGGGTCGATGTCCATCAGCGCCGCCAGCCGCACTGCGGGCCGCATGTAGTCGGAGAACTGCAGGAAAGTGCCGCCGTAGGCGCGGGTCGGCCCGTGCAGCACGATGCCGGACAGGATCGCGCCCATGGCATGCTCGCGAACACCGAAGTGCAGGGTGCGCCCGTAGGGGTTCGCGGTGTATTCGCCGGTTGAGATCGACGCCGGCCCGAACGAGTCGACACCGTCCATGGTGGTGTTGTTGCTGCCGGCCAGATCGGCTGAGCCGCCCCACAATTCGGGAAGCTTCGGCCCGACCGCCGACAGCACCTTGCCGGAGGCGGCGCGGGTGGCCACCGCCTTGGAGCCGGGCTCCCAGTAGGGCAGGTCGGCGTCCCAGCCATCCGGCAGCTCACCGGCGGTCAGCCGGTCCAGCAGGGCCTTGCGCTGCGGCTCGCGGGCCGCCCACGCCTCGAAGTCGGCCTGCCAGGCCTCGTGCGCCGCCTTGCCGCGGCCCACCAGACCCCGGGTGTGGGTGATCACGTCCTCGCGGACATCGAACGACTTGTCCGGGTCGAACCCGAGCGCGGACTTGGTGGCGGCCACCTCGTCGTCGCCGAGTGCCGCGCCATGAGCCTTCCCGGTGTTCATCAGATTCGGCGCCGGGTAGCCGATGATGGTGCGCAGCTCGATGAATGACGGCCGGTCGGTGACCGCCTTCGCGTTGGCGATCGCCTCCTCGATGCCGGTCACGTTCTCGCCACCCTCGATGCGCTGCACGTGCCAGCCGTAGGCCTCGTACCGGGCGGCGGTGTCCTCACACATCGCGATGTTGGTGTCGTCTTCGATGGAGATCTTGTTGTGGTCGTAGAACACGATCAGGTTGCCCAGCTGCTGCACCGCGGCCAACGAGGACGCCTCACTGGTGACACCTTCTTCGATGTCGCCGTCGGAGGCGATCACGTAGATGTAGTGGTCGAACGGGCTCTCGCCGGGGGCGGCGTCCGGGTCGAACAACCCACGCTCATAGCGCGCGGCCATCGCCATCCCGACCGCGGATGCCAGACCCTGGCCGAGCGGGCCGGTGGTGATCTCCACACCCCTGGTGTGGCGGAACTCCGGGTGCCCGGGGGTCTTGGAGCCCCAGGTGCGCAGCGCCTCGATGTCGGACAGCTCCAGGCCGAACCCGCCCAGGTAGAGCTGGATGTACAGGGTCAGGCTGGAGTGCCCACAGGACAGCACGAACCGGTCGCGGCCCAGCCAGTGCGTGTCGGAGGGGTCGTGGCGCATCACCCGCTGGAACAGCGTGTAGGCCAGGGGCGCCAGGCTCATCGCCGTGCCGGGGTGGCCGTTACCGACCTTCTGCACCGCATCGGCGGCCAGCACCCGGGCGGTGTCGACGGCGACCGAGTCGATCTCGGCCCAGTCGTCGGGATGGTGGGGGCGGGTAAGGGCGGAGATCTCTGCAGCAGTGGTCACGAACTTGAAGTCCTCATCTTCGAGTTATGTCTAGGCAAGCCTGGTTAGTTCTCACCCTAGCGGCGATCGCGAGGGCGGCGGAGCCGCGTGCAGCGGGTTGCCGCCAACAATTTAGTGCGCGCACGGGCGGTGTTGCCGCTCTGGTCGCCGTGTGGATTACCCACGAATCGACCCTGCGATTCGGCCGACCCGGCTGCGCGGTCTACCATCGTTCGTAGTAGACGCTGGCGTCGCTGCTGCAATCTGAGGAGTCATCACGTGAGTATTCGCGAGCGCGCCGCGCCGCGCCGAATACGCGCAATACGTTCCACGTTGCTGGCCTACCTGTCGTTGACCAAGCCACGGATCATCGAGTTACTGCTGGTCACCACCATTCCGGCGATGTTGTTGGCCGACCGCGGCACGGTGAATCCGCTGCTCATCTTCAACACCCTGATCGGCGGGATGTTGGCCGCCGCGGGCGCTCACGCGCTCAACTGTGTCGTCGACGCCGACATCGACAAGGTGATGAAGCGCACGGCGCGGCGGCCGTTGGCCCGCGACGCGGTGCCGACCCGCAATGCGCTGGTGTTCGGCCTGGTGCTCGGCGCGATCTCGTTCGTCTGGCTGTGGCGCACCACCTACCTGGTGTCGGGCCTGCTGGCGGTGGCCACCATCGCCTTCTACGTGCTGGTCTATTCGATGCTGCTCAAGCGGCACACCTCGCAGAACGTGGTGTGGGGCGGGGCGGCCGGCTGTATGCCGGTGGTGATCGGCTGGTCGGCAGTGACCGGCACCATCGGCTGGCCGGCGCTGGTGATGTTCGCGGTCATCTTCTTCTGGACGCCGCCGCACACCTGGGCGTTGGCGATGCGGTACAAGGACGACTACGCCGCGGCCGGGGTGCCGATGCTGCCGGTGGTCGCCAGTGAGCGCGTCGTCACGCACCGCATCGTGGTCTACACCTGGGCGACGGTGGCGGCCACGCTGGCGCTGGTGCCCGCCGCCGGGTGGCTGTACGCCTCGGTCGCGTTCCTGGCCGGGGTGTGGTTCTTGACCATGGCCCACCAGCTCTACGCCGGGGTGCGCCGCGGTGAGCCCGTCAAACCGCTGCGGCTGTTCCTGCAGTCGAACAACTACCTGGCGGTGGTGTTCTGCGCACTGGCGGTGGACTCGGCCATCGGCCTGCCCACGGTGTTCTAAGACCCGCCGTTCCACTCGAACCGGGTTTGGCCGCTCCCGCCCAGCGCCGCGCTGATGCGAGTCCGCATCCGCTCGGGCATGTCGGGCAGCGCGGTCAGCGGCGACCAGCGCGCGTCGGTGCTCTCGTCGTCGGCCGGGTAGGGATCGCCGGCCACCCAGCGCATGGCGAAGACATGGTCGAGGTACTGGGCGTGATCCCCGTTGGCGTGGATCACCGGTGCGGTGGCGTGCACCCAGGCCAGCCGCTCCGGTACCGCGACGACCCCGGTCTCTTCGGCGACTTCGCGGACGGCGGCGTCGGCCGGCTCCTCACCCGGATCGACGATCCCGGTCACCGGCGCCCAGATACCGTTGTCGGCCCGCTCGACCAGCAGCACCTCCTCGCCGCGCAGCACTACCGCCGTCACGCCGATCAGCCACAGCGGGGCGGAGCCGATGCTGGCCCGGAGGTCGACGATGAACTGCGGAATCGGCATATCGGCGATGGTGCCAGCCGCGCCGCTTCCCGGTGTGCCGGGGGCGCGGCTAAACGAGGGTGAACAGGGCTTGCGTCGGCGGGCGCGGTGGTATTGAATCCTCGATAATGAAAATCATGTTCAACAGCGTGGGTCGGTCGTGACGCTGGCCCCGGTGTGGATGGCGTCGCCGCCGGAGGTGCATTCGGCGTTGTTGAGCGCTGGGCCGGGGCCTGGACCACTGCTGGCGTCGGCGGCCGCGTGGTCGGCGTTGGACAGCGAGTACACCGCGGTCGCCGACGAGCTGATGGTGATGCTGGGGGCGGTGCAGTCCGGGGCGTGGCAGGGGCCGAGCGCGGAGGCCTACGTGGCGGCCCACGCGCCGTATCTGGCCTGGCTGACCCAGGCCGGTGCCGACAGTGCGGCGGCCGCGGCGCGAAGTGAGACGGCGGCGACGGCCTACACGGCCGCCCTGGCGGCCATGCCGACCTTGCCGGAGCTGGCGGCCAACCATGCCGTGCATGCTGCGCTGATGGCGACGAATTTCTTCGGGATCAACACGATTCCGATCGCGGTCAACGAGGCCGACTACGCGCGGATGTGGGTGCAGGCCGCCACGACGATGGCGACCTATGAGGCGGTGGCCGGCGCCGCGGTGGCCTCGACGCCGCATACCGGCCCGGCGCCACAGATCGCCAAAGCCGATGCGGCAACGCCTCAGGACGACCACGATCACACCGACCCCACCGTCAACGATCCGCTGGATCAGCTCATCGCCAAGATGCTGAACACCGTCAGCAATGGACAGGTCAATTGGGACCCCGCCCACGCCATGATGAACGGCATTCCCTACGACCAGTACACCGATCCCAGCCAGCCGATGTTCTGGCTGGTCCGGTCGCTGGAGTTGTTCGAGGACTTCCAACAGTTCGGCGTGTATCTCCAACACAATCCGACACTGGCCTTCCAGTATCTGGTCCAGCTTGCCGAGTTCGATTGGCCGACCCACATCGCCGAGATCGCCACCTGGGCGGGGCAAACGCCCCAGTTGTTCGCCATCGCCGTCGGAGTGATGGTCGCCCCGGTCGGCGCCGTGGGCGGCTTCGCCGGGTTGGCCGGGCTGGCCGGGCCGCCGCAGCCGGCGCCGCCCATCCCGGCGCTGCCCGGCGACCCGGCCGGGCCTGGGTTGCCGGCGGCGGGCACCGCACCACCTGCCCCGGCGGTGTCCGCCACGGTCAGCGCATCGGCCCCGGCGCCGCCGGCACCGGCGAGCGCGGCCGCGGGCCCCGCGCCGGCAGCCGGCGCGCCGCCGGCGCCGGCCGGCGCGTCGTTCGTCCCGCCCTACCTGATCGGCGGGCCCGGCATCGGCTCGGGCTCGGGGATGGGCGCCGCCGCCCGTGCGGCCCGCAAGGCGCCCGAACCCGACAGCGCCGCCGCGGCGGCCGCGGCCCGCGAGGCCAACCGGGAGCGCGCGCAGGCCCGGCGCCGGCGGCGCGCCACCAAACACGACCACGGCGATCAGTTCATGACGATGGGCGTGGGGGTCGATCCGGACTGGCAACTGCCCGACGTCGAGCCGGTGGTGGCCGCCGAGCGCGGTGCCGGGCCGCTGGGATTCGCCGGCAATGCCGCCAAGGGGCAGTTTGCCGCGGCGGGGATGGCCCGGCTGGCCGGCGCGTTCGGCGGCGGGCCGCAGCAGCCGATGGTGCCGGGCAGCTGGGATGGGGACGACGACACCCAATAAAGTTCGGGTAGGCGAAAACTAAAGTTCCATGCACTAAACTCGGTGGGCGTGCCAGGGGTATGGATGGCGTCGCCGCCAGAGGTGCATTCGGCGTTGCTGAGTGCGGGCCCGGGAGCCGGGCCGCTGATGGCGGCCGCCGGGGCCTGGGCGGAGCTGAGCGCCGAGTACGCCGCCGTGGCCGAGGAGCTGACCGCGGTGGTGGCCGCGGTGCAATCCGGGGCGTGGCAGGGGCCCAGCGCGCATGCGTACGTCACGGCCCATGCCCCGTACCTGGCCTGGCTGAGCCAAGCGGCTGCCAGCAGTGCCGCAGCAGCGACGCAGTGTGAGGTGGCCGCCGGGGCCTATCTGAGCGCGTTGGCGGCGATGCCGACCTTGCCGGAGCTGGCGGCCAACCATGCGGTGCACGCGGTGTTGGTGGCGACGAATTTCTTTGGGATCAACACGATTCCGATTGCGGTCAACGAGGCTGACTATGCGCGGATGTGGGTGCAGGCGGCCACGACGATGACCGCCTATGAGGCGGTGACAGAGTCGGCGGTGGCCTCGGTTACGGACACCGCCGCCGCTCCGCCGATCATCGCCGGCCCGGGACAGTCGAGCGATCCGCTACGCGACTTTCTGGAGCGGCTGGGCATCTCCGACGGACTGGTCGCCCACGATCCGAAGGTCGGCAGCCCGCTGGATCTGGCGATCGCGCAGCTGCTCAAGAACGTCGGAGTGAACTGGGATCCGACCGCTGGAACGCTCAACGGGCACGTCTACGACTACTACGCCAACGCCAGTGAGCCGATCTGGTACCTGGCCCGCGCCCTGGAACTGCTGGAGAATTTCCAGTACTCCGGCGCCCAGAACCCGACGGCGGCGTGGCAGTACCTGCTCGCCGTCGCCCTGTTCGACTGGCCGACGCACGTGGCGCAATTCACCACCGCCGTCAGCCAGTCGGCTCCGATGCTGGCGCTCGCCGCCGGCACAGCGGCCGCCCCCGCCGGCGCGTTGGGCGGACTCGGCGGGTTGGCCGGCCTGCCCGCACCCCCCGCCGCGACCGCAGCGCTCCCTGCCGCCCCGTCGGCTACACCGGCGGTCCCGACGGTTGTCAGCAGCGCCCCCGGCATGCCGGCCGTGGCGGCGCCGGCGGCGGCGTCGTCGCCCGCGGCGCCCGGCCCGCCCGCCGGCCCGCCGCCGGCCCCGGCGCCCCCGCCGGCGGCAGCACAGGCGTTTGCCTACCCGTACCTGGTCGGCGGCGGGCCCGGATGCACGCCGCGGGTCGGCACCGGCGCCGGGGCGAGTGCCCCAGCGAGCGCCAGCAGGAAAGCACCGGAGCCGGATGCTGCCGCTGTGGCGGCTGCGGCCACCGCACGAGCACGCGCGCGCCGCCGCCGGCGCGCGATCAAACGCGACCACGGCGACGCCGTAATCAAAGTCGGCGCCGACTCGGGCCAGGGGGCGGGGCCGCTGGGCGACAGCGGGAGCGTGAGCAGGCCGGGCGTCAACGCGACCGGCTTGACCCGGCTGGCCGCGGCGGAATTCGCCGACAGCCCACGGCTGCCATTGCTGCCCGACGGTTGGCGGGCCGGCTAGGGCACCAGCACAATCGAGCCGGTGGTCTTGCGGGCCTGCAGATCCCGGTGCGCCGCGGCCGCTTCGGCCAGCGGGTAACGCCGGCTCACCGTCACCGCGATCAGGCCTGTCGCGATCGCGTCGAACAATTCTGCTGTGCGCCAGGAGAATTCCTCGGCGGTACGGGTGAAGTGAGCCAGGTTCGGCCGGGTCAGGTACACCGACCCGGCGGCATTGAGCCGTTGCGGATCCACCGGCGCAACCGGACCGCTGGCCGCACCGAACAGCGCCAGCGTGCCCCGGATCGCGAGACTGGCCAAGCTGGCGTCGAAGGTCGCCGCACCTACGCCGTCGTACACCGCAGCGGCCCCGCTGCCGCCGGTCAACTCCCGGATGCGGGCGCCGAACCCGGCGGCATCAGTGGGGTAGTCGAGTACCTCGACCGCGCCGGCCCGACGCGACAATTCGGCCTTGGCCGGAGTCGACACCGTGGTGATCACCCGGGCGCCAAGCGCCGTGGCCCACTGGGTCAGGATCAGCCCCACCCCGCCCGCGCCGGCGTGCAACAACACCGTGTCGCCGCGTTGCACCGGATACACCGACGTGATCAGGTAGTGCGCGGTCAGACCCTTGAGCAGCGCGGCCGCCGCCACGCCGGAGTCGACGCCCGCGGGGATCGCGGCCACCAAAGATGCTGGCGCCGTGCAGTATTGGGCATAAGCGCCGGTCGCGGCCGCAGTCACCACGCGGTCACCCACGCTGAGCGACGTCACCCCCGCCCCGACCGCGGCCACGGTGCCGGCGGCTTCGCTGCCGACCACGAACGGCAGTTCTGCCGGGTATATCCCGGAGCGGAAATAGGTGTCGATGTAGTTGACCCCGACCGCCTCGGCCTGGATCACCACCTCACCGGCGGCGGGGGAGGGCTGGGGCCTGTCGACCAGGGTCAAGACCTCTGGGCCGCCGGTCGCGGCGACTTCCACGGCGTACATGGTGACTATCATCTCCGACTGTGAGGTCTGCATGAAGCTGGCCCGGCCCGATATCCTCCACCCGCGCATCGTGCTGGCGGGCGATCCGCGGCGCGGTGACGATGACGGTGCGGCCGCGGCCGACGACGCGGGCCTGGTCGCCGCGCTGCGGCATCGGGGGCTGCACGCCCACCGCTTGCCCTGGGACGATCCGGGCACCCTCGAGGCGGACCTGGTGATCCTGCGCACGGCCGGCGGCGCCCCGCACCGGCGCGCCGAATTCGCGGCGTGGACCCAGCGCGTGCGCAACCTGCTGAACCCGCCGGAAGCGGTGGCCTGGAACGCCGACCGGCGCTACCTGGCCGATCTGCAGTGTGACGGGGTGCCGACCTCGCCCGGCGGATCGAGCAGCCACACGGCGCTGGTGTTTTTCGGCGGAGGCCGCTCGCACGCGTTCGGCGCGGCCGGTAGCGACCCGGACTTCGAGCTGTGGGATGTCGGTCGCGCCGCCCTGCGCGCAGCCGCCGAACGGTTGAGCATCCGGATCGAGGAGCTGCTCTACGCCCGCGCCGACGTCACCGGGACCGCCGCCGACGCGCGACTGGTCGGCCTGGACCTGGTTGCGCCGCAACTGGGTTGGGCCGATATCGATGCCGACGAACGTGACCGGGCGCAGCGCCGCTTCGCCCGCGAAGTCGGGGCGGCGTTAGAGCGGCTCGGGCTGGGCCCGCTCGCGCAACGACACCCATAGCGCCGCCGTCGCACCGGTGACCAGCACCGCGCCGGCCACATGCATGGTGACCAGCACGGCGGGCACCCCGGTGAAATATTGGACGACACCGATCAGCCCCTGCCCGAAGGTCAACACGATCACCACCGCAAGCCGGCGCAGCACCGGCGTGGCCGCCCGCACCGCAGCCAGCCCGAACGCCAGGCCCACCAGCAGCCCCAGGAACGCGATCAGCAAAGACTCGTGCAGGTGAGCCAGCGTGGCCACCTCGACTTTGAGCCGGGCCACCGTGCGGGTCGCGCTCTTGTCGCCGGCGTGCGGCCCGGCGCCGGTGACCAGGGTGCCGGTGACCAGCACGGTGGCCAGCGTGGCGGCGCACAACCCCGTCAACGTGCGTAGCGGCGCCGGCACCCGCTGACGCACCACCGTCGCAGCCCCGTCGGGTTCGCCGACCTTGACATAGAGCAGCACCGCCAGCCAGACCATCAGCATCGAGACCAGCAGGTGTACGGCCACCGTCCACCAGGCCAGCCCGGTGCGCACCGTGATCCCGCCGATCACCGCCTGTGCCACCGTGGAGGCCGGCATCAACCAGGCGTAGACCAGCACCTCGGTGCGCCGCCGCGCCAGGATCAGCGCCAGCACCGCCAGCGCCGAGGTGATGACCACCGCGAAGGTCACCATCCGGTTGCCGAACTCGATGGCCTGATGGATCCGCGGAACTTCCGAAACCGCCACCGGGACGTAACTGCCCGGGAAGCACTGCGGCCAGGTGGGGCAGCCCAGCCCGGAGGCGGTGACGCGCACGATCGCACCGGTCACCGAGATGAAGCCCTGGGTGAAGACGACCGCGGCGGCCAGCAGCCGCTGGGTGCGCAGGCTCGGGTCCGGCAGCAGATCCACCAGGCGCATCAGGAATCGTCCCACGCAGGGATCGTAGAGGATCGGTAACTACAGGTCGTAGTAGGCCGGCGTCAGCTGAAGCGGAACCAGCGCACCGCGCCGGCCCCGGCCAGCAGCCCCCACACCGCCACCACCGCGACCCCGAACCAGTCGAACGAGACGGTCAGCGCTTGGGCCAGCGCCTCGGTGAGCGCCCCCGACGGGGTGAGCCGGGCGAGCCAGCGGATGGTGCCGGGCACCAGATCGGTCTCCACCGTCAGCGCCGAGAATCCGCCGAACACGAACCACATCAGGTTGGCCAGGGCCAGCACGATCTCGGCCCGAAGACTGCCGCCGAGCAGCAGGCCCAGCGCCGCGAAGCATGCCGTGCCCAGCGCGATGACCACCGCACCCAGCCCCAGCCCGATCAGCGGTGGGCGCCAGCCGAGCGCGACGCCGATCACCCCGAGCAGCACCGACTGCAGCAGTACCACCGTCGCCACCGACAGGGACTTACCGGTGATCACGCCCCACACCGGCAACGCGGTGGCGCCCAGTCGTTTCAGTGCCCCGTAGCGGCGGTCGAAGGCCACCGCGATCGCCTGGCCGGTGAAGGCGGTGGCGATCACGGCCAGCGACATGATCACCGGCAGCAAGGTGGTAGCGCGCTCGGCGTGGCCCTCGCCGAACGGGCCCAGCGGCAGCACCGACATCCCGATCAACAGCGTGATCGGAATGAACATCGTCAGCAGCAGCTGCTCGCCGTTGCGCAGCAGCAGGGTCAGCTCCAGCCGGTATTGCGCGGCCAGCATGGCCGGTACGCCGGCCGGCCGGGGGGCGGGGGTGAAAGTGCCCGGTGGGAACGACTGATGGCTCATGCGCGCAGCTCCCGTCCGGTCAGCTCCAAGAACACGTCCTCCAGGCTGCGCTGTTCCACCCGCAGCTGGGTGGCCAGCACGTCGAGGCGGGCGCACCAGGCGGTGACGGTCGCCAGCACCTGCGGGTCGACCGGTCCTTCGACGAGGTATTCGCCGGGCTGCACCTCGCTGGCCCGGTAGCCCTCCGGCAGCGCGGTGGTCAGCAACGACAGATCCAGGCGCGGGGGTGCGGTGAACCGCACCTGTCCCTGGGCGCCGCTGCGGGTCAGCTCCGCCGGGGTCCCGGCGGCCACCGCCGTCCCGTGGTCGATGATCAACAACCGGTCGGCGAGCTCCTCGGCCTCCCGAAGATGGTGCGTGGTCAGCACCACGGTCACACCGTCGCGGCGCAGCGCGTCGATCAGCTCCCAGACCAGCAGGCGCGCGTGGGCGTCCATGCCGGCAGTGGGCTCATCGAGGAACACCAGTTCCGGGCGACCGACCAGGGCGCAGGCCAGGGCGAGTCGCTGTTGCTGGCCGCCCGAGAGCCTGCGGTAGGTGGTGCGCGCCGCATCGGTCAGGCCGAGGGTGTCCAGCAGCCACTGCGGGTCCAGCGGGTTCGCCGAATACGACGCCACCAGCTTGAGCATCTCGCCGGCGCGGGCGGCCGGGTAGCCGCCGCCGCCCTGCAGCATCACCCCGATGCGTTCCCGCAGCCGGGCGTTGTCGGCAACCGGGTCGAGTCCGAGCACTTCGATGGTGCCGGCGTCCGGGCGGACGAAGCCCTCGCACATCTCGACCGTCGTCGTCTTGCCGGCACCGTTGGGGCCGAGCAGCGCGAATACTTCGGCGGTGTGCACCTCGAGATCAAGGCCGGCGACCGCCTCGGTCGCTGACGGACCGGCCCCGTAACGTTTGCGCACTCCGCGCAACCGCACCGCGACAGCTGAGTTCACGGGGAATCAGCGTAAGCGTCGGCAACGGCGGCGGACCGCGGGGTGGGTCCCGGGCTCGGCTCATCGGCCGGGCGGCCGGGCGGGGCGGGCAGCTCCCGCCACGGCAGGTGCCGGTAGGTCAGCAGGAACAACGCCAGCACCACGACGGCGCTGGCCAGGGTGGCGTCGACGATCTGGAACAACGCGAAGCGGTCGCCGTTGGCGGTCGGCCCGAAGATGCCGACCACCAGCGTGACGGCGATCACCGCGATGCGGAAGCTCGGGCGGGTTGCCCAGGCGGCGAGCGGGATGATCGCCCACAGCAGATACCAGGGCTGCACCACCGGGAACAGCAGCACCGTGATGCCCAGCGCGACGCCGAGTCCGCCGACCGGATGCAGCCGGCCTTGGAACACCACCAGCAGCAGCCAGATGACCATCACCGCGATGATCAGCACGCCGATGCCACGCGTCAGCGAGAGCACCGCGGTGGTGTGATCGCCCAGGCCCAGCAGGATGCCCACCTGGCCGGTGCCCAGGGCGAGCAGCGTCGGGGGCGACATCCAGCTGCGGACCACGTTGGCGGTGCCGAGGGTGAACACCCAGCCAAAGCCCAGCCCGCTGGCCCAGCCGATCAGGCCCATCACCGCCGCCGCCAGCGCGCTGCTTCCGAGCCCGGCCAGCACAAACGCCCGCAGGTCACCGCCCCAGCGCCAGCCCAGGGCCATCGCCACGAAGCCGAGTGCCAGCAGTGACGGCAGTTTGACCTGCGACGACATCGTGATCAGCACCGCGCCGAGGAGCAACGCGGCCAGCGGAGCCCAGTCCCGCCGGCGGTTCAGCGAGGCTCGACGGAGGAGAGGCGAAGCTGGGACCGCCGCATGAACCCGCCGGCGCCGACCCGGCAGCAGGGGCTTGGCCGCGGTGATCCCGCGCAGGGCGAACTCCGTGCCGGTCAGCATCAGGCCAAGCATCAGGGCCTCGTTGTGGATCCCGGCGACCAAGTGCATCAGCAGCAGCGGGTTGGCCGCGCCCAACCACAGGGCGCTGACCTCGGCCACCCCGCAGCGGGCCGCCAGCCGCGGCACCGCCCACACGATCAGCCCGACGCCCAGCAGCACCACCGCCCGGTGGCACAACACCGCGGTGACGATGTTCTCGCCGGTCAGTGCCGAGATTCCCCGGCCGATCCACAAGAACAGCGGTCCGTAGGGGGCCGGCGTCTCCCGCCACAGGCTGGGCACCGACAGGGTGAACACGTGGTCGAGCCCCAGCGCCGGCGCCGGGCCCACCCGGTAGGGGTCCAGTCCCAGCCGGGAGATCTGACTCTGGGCCAGGTAGGAGTAGACGTCCTTGCTGTACATCGGCGGGGCGACCAGCAGCGGCAGCATCCACAGCAGCAGGGTGCGGTCGAGCTGGCTGCGTGACATCCGCCGCTTGCCGAGAGCGAAACGGCCCAGCATCAGCCAGGCCAGTGCCATCATCACCGCGCCGGTGGTGGTCATGGTCAGCGCCACCGTCTGCAGCCGGGACGGCAGGTTGAGCAGCCGCACCCCGAAGGTGGGGTCTTGGATCACCGGCCGCGCACCGGCCCCGAGCGCCCCGATCGCCATCAGCACGGTGCCGGCCGCGCCGAACAGCCGGGTGCGCCGCAGCGCGACCAGTTCGGCGTCGTTGAGGGGGGTGCCGACGGTGCGCTCATCGCCGTGCAGGTGCGCGATCGACGTGCTCAGCGAGTGCCGGCGGGCTGCCATCCCAGCAGCGTAACGGCCGCCCGCCGAGACCCTCGGGCCCCGCCGGTAGGCGCGCGGGCTGTGACCAGCGTAACTGCCGATTCCGGCCGAACTGAGGTAACCCTTTCTAGACCCGGCCCCGGAATTGCGTCACACTGGTGTTGTGAAATTCGAGGCTGAGGCGAAGGCCGCCACCGAAACCGCCGGGCAACGTCCCGGCGGTGCGGTTTCGCCTGCGACTCAGCCGGACGTCGCCGGCGGCCACGACTCACCGGAGGGCCGGACCCGTCAGGCGGTGGTGCGCCTGCTGATGGAGTCCGGTTCCATCACCGCCGGTGAGATCGGCGCCCGGCTGGGACTGTCGGCCGCCGGGGTGCGGCGCCACCTGGATGCCCTGATCGAGATGGGTGACGCCGAGGCACATGCGCCGGCGTCCTGGCAGCAGGTGGGGCGCGGCCGGCCGGCCAAGCGGTTCCAGCTCACCGCTGCCGGTCGGGGCAAGCTCGGCCACCGCTACGACGACCTCGCGGTGGCCGCGATGCGTCAGCTGCGCGAGATCGGCGGCGAGGACGCGGTGGTCGCCTTCGCCCGCCAGCGCATCGACGGCATCCTGTCCGAGGTCGCCGCCGTCGCCGCCGGTGCCGACAGTGACTCCGACGGGGACCTGGAGGCCACCGCAGAACGGATCGCCGCGGCGTTGACCGAGGCCGGCTACGCCGCTTCCACCGCCCGGGTGGACGGCGGTGTCCCGGGGGTGCAGATCCTGCAGCACCATTGCCCGGTGGCCAACGTCGCCAAGGAGTTCCCGGAGCTGTGCCGGGCCGAACGGCAGGCCATGGCCGAAGTACTCGGCACCCACGTGCAGCGGCTGGCGACCATCGCCGACGGCGGCTACGTCTGCACCACCCACGTACCGCTGATCAACAAGACCACCAAGACCGGCAAGAGCAGCAAACGTCGCTGACCGCACTTACCGACCTTCGGCGCACAGCCTGCGCCGAAGCCACCACGAGCATCAAAGGAGCGTCACCATGACACTCACCCCCGAGGCCGCCGCAGCGGTCTCCCCGGCAGGCGCCGAGCCGGCGACCCAGGAAGAGACGATCGCGTCGCTGGGCCGCTACGAATACGGCTGGGCCGACAGCGATGTCGCGGGCGCCGCCGCCCAGCGTGGCCTGACCGAGGACGTCGTGCGCGACATCTCCGCAAAGAAGAACGAGCCGGAGTGGATGCTGGAAGCCCGGCTGCGGGCGTACCGGACGTTCATGAAAAAGCCCATGCCCAACTGGGGTTCGGATCTGTCCGGCATCGACTTCGACAACATCAAGTACTTCGTGCGGTCCACTGAGAAGCAGGCCCAGACCTGGGATGACCTGCCCGACGACATCCGCAACACCTATGACCGCCTCGGCATCCCGGAAGCCGAGAAGCAGCGCTACATCGGCGGGGTAGCCGCCCAGTACGAATCCGAGGTGGTGTACCACAAGATCCGCGAAGACCTTGAGGCGCAAGGGGTCATCTTCCTCGACACCGACACCGCGCTGCGGGAGCACGAGGAGCTGTTCCGGGAACACTTCGCCACCGTGATCCCGGCCGGGGACAACAAGTTCTCCGCGCTCAACACCGCGGTGTGGAGCGGCGGATCGTTCATCTACGTGCCCAAGGGCGTGCACGTGGACATCCCGCTGCAGGCCTACTTCCGGATCAACACCGAGAACATGGGCCAGTTCGAGCGCACCCTGATCATCGTCGACGAGGACGCCTACGTGCACTACATCGAGGGCTGCACCGCACCGGTGTACTCGAGCGACTCGCTGCACTCGGCGGTGGTGGAGATCGTCGTCAAGCCGCGCGGCCGCTGCCGCTACACCACCATCCAGAACTGGTCGGTCAACGTCTACAACCTGGTCACCAAGCGGGCGCGGGCCGAAGAGGGCGCCACCATGGAGTGGGTCGACGGCAACATCGGCTCCAAGGTCACCATGAAGTACCCGGCGGTGTGGATGACCGGCGAGCACGCCAAGGGCGAGGTGCTCTCGGTGGCGTTCGCCGGCGAGGACCAGCACCAGGACACCGGCGCCAAGATGCTGCACCTGGCGCCCAACACCTCATCCAACATCGTCTCCAAGTCCGTGGCGCGCAGCGGCGGCCGCTCCTCCTACCGGGGCCTGGTGGAGATCCACAAGGGCGCCCACGGCGCGAAGTCGAGCGTGAAATGCGATGCGCTGCTGGTCGACGACGTCAGCCGCAGCGACACCTACCCGTATGTCGACATCCGCGAGGACGACGTCACCGTGGGCCACGAGGCCACCGTGTCCAAGGTCAGCGAGAACCAGTTGTTCTACCTGATGAGCCGGGGCCTGACCGAGGACGAGGCGATGGCGATGGTGGTGCGCGGCTTCGTCGAGCCGATCGCCAAGGAACTGCCGATGGAGTACGCCCTGGAGCTCAACAAGCTGATCCAGCTGCAGATGGAAGGCTCGGTGGGCTAGTGACGACCTCCCTCTCCGGAACCAACCTCACCGAAGCGGCCGAAAGCATCAACAAGGGAACCCAATTCACCTCGTTCGACGTCGACGCCTTCGAGGTGCCGCACGGCCGCGACGAGATCTGGCGATTCACCCCGCTGCGCCGGCTGCGCGGCCTACACGACGGTTCCGCGGTCGCCGACGCCGCGGCCACGATCGAGGTCTCGGCGGATGCGGCGGTGCGCAGCGAGACCGTGGCGCGCGGTGATGACCGGCTGGGCGCCGCCGGAGTTCCCGCCGACCGTGTTGCGGCCCAAGCGTTCTCGGCGTTCCGCGAGGCGACGGTGGTCACCGTGCCCAAGGGCGCGAGCATCGAGGAGCCGATCACCGTCACCGTCACCGGTCCGGGTTCCGGTGCGACGGCCTACGGGCACCTGCAGCTGCGCGCCGAGGACCTGTCGCGTGCCACCGTCGTGATCGACGTGCGGGGCAGCGGAACCTACGCCGACAACGTCGAATTCGTCGTCGGTGACGCCGCGCAGCTGACCGTGGTGTGGCTCGCCGAGGCCGCCGCCGACCTGGTGCACGTCAGCATGCACCACGCGGCGCTGGGCAAGGATGCGGTGTTGCGCCACACCGCGGTGCAGCTGGGCGGGGAGGTGGTGCGGCTGACCGGCCGGGTCCGCTTTGACGGTCCGGGTGGCGACGCCGAGCTGCTCGGCCTGTACTTCGCCGACGACGGCCAGCACCTCGAATCGCGGCTGCTGGTCGACCACAGCCAGCCCAACTGCCGCTCCAACGTGCTCTACAAGGGTGCGCTGCAGGGCGACCCGGATTCGGCGCTGCCGGACGCGCACACCGTCTGGGTGGGCGACGTGCTGATCCGCGCGGCGGGCGTGGGCACCGACACCTTCGAGGTGAACCGCAACCTGGTGCTGGCCGACGGCGCCCGCGCGGATTCGATCCCCAACCTCGAGATCGAGACCGGCGAGATCGTCCAGGCCGGCCACGCCAGCGCCACCGGGCGCTTCGACGACCTGCAGCTGTTCTACTTGCAGGCCCGCGGCATTCCGGAAAAACAAGCCCGGCGCCTGATCGTGCGGGGTTTCTTCGGCGAGATCATCGCCAAGATCCCCGTGCCGTTCATCCAGGAGCGCCTCTCCGAAGCCGTCGAGCGTGAACTCGCGGTCACCGAGAACAACTAGCCACCACGACTTAAGGACACCAATCACCAATGAGCACACTGGAAATCAAGGGCCTGCACGTCAGTGTCTCCCCGGGCGGCGCCGATGACGGCACCTCGGCTATCCCGATCCTGCACGGCGTCGACCTGACGGTGAACTCCGGTGAGACGCACGCCCTGATGGGGCCGAACGGGTCGGGCAAGTCCACCCTGTCGTACGCGATCGCCGGCCACCCCAAGTACACCGTGACGTCCGGATCGATCACCCTCGACGGCCAGGACGTGCTGGAGATGACCGTGGACGAACGCGCCCGCGCCGGTCTGTTCCTCGCCATGCAGTACCCGGTCGAGGTGCCGGGTGTGTCGATGTCGAACTTCCTGCGCACCGCGGTGACCGCCGTGCGCGGGGAGGCCCCGAAGCTGCGGACCTGGATCAAGGAGCAACGCGCGGCGTTCGCCGAGCTGGGCATCGATTCGGGTTTCGCGGAGCGCAACGTCAACGAAGGCTTCTCCGGCGGGGAGAAGAAGCGCCACGAGATTCTGCAGCTGAGCCTGCTCAAGCCCAAGATCGCGATCCTGGACGAGACCGACTCGGGCCTGGACGTCGACGCGCTGCGGGTGGTCAGCGAAGGGGTGAACCGCTACCAGGAGGCCGAGAACGGCGGCGTGCTGCTGATCACGCACTACACCCGCATCCTGCGGTACATCCAGCCGCAGTTCGTGCACGTCTTCGCCGGTGGGCGCATCGTCGAGTCGGGCGGTCCGGAACTCGCCGACGAGCTGGAGGAGAACGGCTACGAACGCTTCACCGCCGAGGCGACAGCGGAGGCCTGAGAAATGACACTGTCGGTCAGTCGTCCGGCGCCGCCGGACCTCGACGCGATTCGGGCGGACTTCCCGATCCTGCATCGCGTCATGCGTGGCGGAAGCCGGCTGGCCTACCTGGATTCCGGTGCCACCTCCCAGCGCCCGCTGCAGGTGCTCGATGCCGAGCGCGAGTTTCTGCTGAACTCCAACGGCGCGGTGCACCGGGGGGCGCACCAGCTGATGGAGGAGGCAACCGACGCCTACGAGGACGGCCGCGGCGCCATCGCGGCCTTCGTCGGCGCCGACACCGACGAGCTGGTGTTCACCAAGAACGCCACCGAATCGCTGAACCTGGTGTCCTATGCGCTCGGTGATGACCGCTTCGAGAACGCGGTCGGCCCCGGCGATGTCATCGTCACCACCGAGCTGGAGCACCACGCCAACCTGATTCCGTGGCAGGAGCTGGCGCGGCGCACCGGCGCCACCCTGCGCTGGTACGGCGTGACCGACGACGGCCGCATCGACCTGGACTCGCTGCAGCTCGATGAGCGGGTCAAAGTCGTTGCTTTCACCCATCATTCAAACGTGACCGGTGCACTGGCCCCAGTCGGCGAGCTGGTGTCGCGGGCCCGCGCGGTGGGTGCGCTCACGGTGCTCGACGCCTGCCAATCGGTGCCGCACCAGCCGGTCGACCTGCACGCCCTCGACGTCGACTTCGCCGCGTTCTCCGGCCACAAGATGCTGGGCCCCAACGGGATCGGGGTGCTCTACGGCCGGTCGTTGGCGGCGCTGCCGCCGTTTATCACCGGCGGCTCGATGATCGAGACCGTGACGATGGCGGCGAGCACCTATGCGCCGCCGCCGCAACGTTTCGAGGCCGGTACCCCGATGACCTCGCAGGTGGTGGGGCTGGCCGCGGCCGCCCGCTACCTGGACGCGATCGGGATGGACGTGGTGGAAGCCCACGAACGCGAACTGGTGGCCGCCACCCTCGAGGGGCTGGCCGGCATCGACGGGGTGCGCATCGTCGGGCCGACCACGATGGCCGACCGCGGGTCGCCGGTCTCGTTCGTGATCGACGGCGTGCACGCGCACGATGTCGGCCAGGTGCTCGACGACGACGGGGTCGCGGTGCGGGTGGGTCACCACTGCGCAATGCCGTTGCACCGCAAGTTCAACGTGGCGGCCACCGCCCGGGCGTCGTTCGCGGTGTACAACACCCACGACGAGGTCGAGCGGCTGCTGGCGGGGATTCACCGGGCCGTGAAATTCTTCGGGGGAGCGTGACCGGATGCGGCTGGAGCAGTTCTATCAGGAAGTGATCCTCGATCACTACAAGCACCCGCAGCACCGTGGCCTGCGCGAGCCGTACGGCGCCGAAGTGCACCACGTCAACCCGACCTGCGGTGACGAGTTGACCCTGCGGGTGGCGCTCTCCGATGACGGCACGACGATCGCCGACATCTCCTATGACGGGCAGGGCTGCTCGATCTCGCAGGCGGCGACCTCGGTGCTGGCCTGCGAGGTGATCGGAACGACGATTCCGCAAGCGCTGGCGACCTTCGACGCGTTCCACGAGATGATCTCGTCGCGGGGGACCGTGGCGGGCGACGAGGAGGTGCTCGGCGACGGGGTCGCGTTCGCCGGGGTGGCCAAGTATCCGGCACGGGTCAAGTGCGCGCTGCTCGGCTGGATGGCATTCAAGGACGCGTTGGCGCAAACGCTTGCAAAGACAGAAGAACACGCGCTGGCATCGGCCGGTGTGACAACTCAGGAGATGGAGCAATGAGCGAAACCGCACCGGAAGACTTGTTGGCCGAGGTCGAGGAGTCGATGCATGACGTCATCGACCCCGAGATCGGCATCAACGTCGTCGACCTGGGGTTGATGTACGACCTGTCGATCCGGCAGGACGAGGACGGCCCGGCCGCCGTCGTGACCATGACGCTCACCTCGCCGGCCTGCCCGCTGCAGGACATGATCGCCGAGCAGATCGAGAACGCCACGGTGGGCGCGGGCCTGGTCAAAAAGGTCGACCTGTCCTGGGTGTGGGAGCCGGCCTGGGGCCCCGACAAGATCACCGACGAGGGCCGCGAGATGATGCGCGCCGTCGGCTTCACGGTCTAAGCGGAGCCGGCCGCGTGTTCTGGCTGTGCCGGACATGCGGCGTCGAGCACGCTGCCACGCCGGATGTCTGCGCGATCTGTGCCGACGAGCGGCAGTGGGTGCCGGCCGAGGGCCAGCAGTGGGCGACGCTCGAGGAGCTGGTCGCCGAGGGGATGCGCTCCACCGTCGCCGACTTGGAACCCGGGCTGATCGCGGTCGGCAGCACCCCGCCGCTCGGCATCGGCCAGCTGGGCAAGCTGGTGTGCACTGCGGGCGGGAACGTGCTGTGGGATCCCTCGGGGTTCCTCGACGACGCCGCGGTGGCCGCGGTGACCGAGCACGGCCCGGTCGTCGGGATCGTCGCAAGCCACCCGCACATGTTCGGCGCCCAGGTGCAGTGGAGCCGCCGGCTCGGTGGGGTGCCGGTCTACGTCAACGCCGCCGACGCGCGCTGGGTGATGCGCCCTGACCCGGTGATCAGCTACTGGTCGGACCGGCTGGAGTTGACGCCGACCCTCGCGGTTGTACAGGTCGGTGGCCATTTCCCCGGCAGCGCGGTGGCCTGCTGGGACGACGGCGCCGACGGGCGCGGGGTGCTGCTGGTCGGTGACACCATCTTCCCGAACCCGGACCGGCGTACCGTGGCGTTCCTGCGCAGCTATCCGAATCGGATTCCGCTCTCAGCCGCGGTGGTGCACCGGATGGCCGACACCTTGGCGCGGTTGCGCTTCGACCGCATCTACGGGCTGCAGGCGAACACCATCGACACCGACGCCGCGGCCGCGGTCCGGTTCTCGGCCGACCGGCACGCCGCCTGGGTCCGCGGTGACCACGACGACCTGACCTGATGCGCCGCCGGGTGGCTGGTCGGCGCACGCGCGCGGGTCGCTGCCATACTCGTCGCGTGAACCGCGTAAGGCCGCTGGCGGCGGCGGTCGACTGCGACTGAGGAAGAGCAGACACACGGTGACGACGAGCAGGCGACGGTTCCTGGCGGGGATGGCCGCTGCGGCGGCCGGCACGGCGGTCGGCGGGCTCGCCGGATGCGGATCGCGGGGGCCGGGCGCGGACACCATCTTCATCGGCGGCCCGGTGGTGACGGTGGCGCCAGGGCTTCCCGAGGCCGAAGCGCTCGCCGTCACCGGCGCCCGGATCAGCAAGGTGGGCACTGCCGAGGAGGTGCTGCGGCTGCGCGGATCGGGGACCACGGTGGTCGACCTGCGCGGGCGGGCGTTGCTGCCGGCGTTCGTGGAACCGCATGGCCACCCGTTCGAGATGGGCACCACCTTGGCCCCGCCGGCCATCGACGTGCGCCCCTTCACGGTCTCAAGCGCCGGCGGCGTGTTCGAAAAGCTCACCGAGGCGGTGGCCGACACACCCAAGGGCCAGCCGATCCTGCTCAACGGGGTGGACCCGCTGCTGCAGACCGGGCTGCGTCCGTTCAGCCGCACCGAGCTGGACCGATTGGCGCCGCACAACCCGGTCGTGATCATCAGCAACAGCGGGCACGCCGGCTACGCCAACACCGCCGCGTTCGCCGCGGCCGGGATCACCAAGACCACCCCCAACCCGGCCGGGGCGCAGTATCTGCACGGGCCCGACGGGCAGCTGAGTGGCGAGGTGCGCGAGGCGGCGGCGCTGAAGGCGCTGACCGCTCCGTTCTCCGGGGCGATCATGGCCAACGCCGGTGACAATCTGCGCTGGGCCTATGCGCAGCTGGCCCGCGCGGGTATCGCCACGGCCACCGAGCACTCCTATGACGCGCGCTCGCAATCGGAGGTGTTCAGCAAGCTGGCCCAGCAGGCCGACTGCGCAGTGCGCGTCCGTGCCTACGAGATCGGTACGCCGGAGCTGGCCGAAGACCCGAACAATGTGCGCGGCAAGCGGGCCGGCGCGGACGTGCTGTTCGACAAGATCGGGATGAAGCTGTGGGCGGACGGGTCGCCATGGCAGGGCAACATCTTCACCACCTTCCCGTATCTGAACAATGCGACCACGGCGAGCATGGGCCTGGGCCGCGACCACCGCGGCGGGATGAACTACACCCCCGAGCAGATCCAGGAGCTGGCAACGGCTTTCATCGATCAGCGCTGGCAGGTCTCCTGCCATGTGCACGGTGACGCCGCGATCGACGTCGTGCTGGACGTCTTCGAGCAGGCGCAGGTGCCCCCGGCGCTGCGGCCCCGGCTCGAACACGTCGGCGCGATGCGGCCCGACCAGTTCGCCCGGGCGGCGCACCTGGGCGTCACCCCGAGCCTGTTCATCGAGCACATCTACTTCTGGGGAGATGTGCTGGTGAACAAACTGTTCGGCCCCGATCACGGGGCGCACTGGATGTCGGCGCGCTCGGCTTTCGATGCCGGGCTGCGCGCCTCCTTCCACAACGACGGCACCGTCACCCCGCCCGACCCGATCGGCAACATCGCCACCGCGGTGAACCGGATCGCCAAGGGCAGCGGCCGGGTGTTGGCCCCCGAGCAGCGGATCGGTGTCGACGCCGCGATCAGGGCGCAGACGCTCAACGCCGCCTGGCAGCTGCGGTTGGATACCGAGATCGGCAGCCTGGAGGCCGGCAAGTACGCGGATCTGGTGGTGCTCTCCGACAATCCGCGCCGGGTGCCGCCGGCCGACCTGCGCGACGTCGCGGTCGAGGCGACGTATCTGATGGGCCGGCAGACCTACGGGAAGGTGCTGGGGTAGCCGGCCCTACACCGCCGGTTCGGGGCAGGCGTCGCCGTCGGGCGCCCAGACACTGACCCGCGTCGCCTGCAGCACGCCGTCACCGTCGCGGGTGCCGCGGGCGGCGACGCACTTGCCGGCGCTGATCACCCCGGCGCCCACGGTGACCATCCTGCGCAGGTGGGTGTCGTCGGTGACCGTCACGGTGGTGGTCTGCCCGCTGGCGCCGGTGACGGTGAGGGTGTTGCCGGCCACGGAGTCGACGACCCCGCGGACCCCGCGATGCGGTACCGGCGGCGCGGGGGCGTCGGCGCCACCGGGCCGCTGCGGGCACTTGCCGTCGACCGGGGCGCTGATCGCCACCCATTTCGCGGAGATCGCACCGCTGTCGGCGGGGGCGCTGTCCGGGGTGGCGCCGGCGCGGATGCAGGTGCCTGCGGTGATCTCGCCCAGTTGCGCGGGCACCGGCTCGACGATGCGGGTGGCGTCGGTGTAGGCCACCGTGGTGGCCCCGGCCGGCCGGGCCACCTCGAAGGTGTTGCCGGAGACCGAGGTGACCGGGCCGATCACCCGGTCGCCCTCGGCGTGGGCCGCTGCCGGGACCAACAGCGCGGCGCCGAACACGGCGGCGGCGCCGGTGAGGGCGTAGATCGCGGGGGTGCTGGGGCGGGCGGACATCAGCAGTTCTCCGATCGTCGACGTCGGCGGCCACGGTGCCGCCGGCAGGTGCTACCACCGTCAATGGCCGAGTTAGCGCACAGCTAGCTCTGTGCTGTGAGCCCGCTGTGTAAGCGGCTCGGTCTTTGCCCGGCCGGGCCGGGAACACCGCGGGAAGCCCGGGCGTTGGCCCAATCATGGCAACTCAAGACTTAACCGCAGCGAAATTCGAAGAAACCATCGCCGATAACGACATCGTGTTGGTCGATTTCTGGGCCTCCTGGTGCGGGCCGTGCCGGTCGTTCGCGCCGACGTTCGCCGCCGCCTCCGAGAACCACCCCGACGTGGTCTTCGCCAAGGTCGACACCGAGGCCGAGCAGCAACTGGCCGCCGCCGCCCAGATCCGCTCCATCCCCACCCTGATGGCGTTCAAGAAGGGCACATTGGTGTTCAACCAGGCCGGCGCGCTGCCGCCGGCGGCGTTGGAGCATCTGGTTCAGCAGGTCAAGGATCTCGACGTCGAGGCCGCCCTGGCCGAACAAGCCGCCCAGGACAAGCCCGAACAGGTCTGAGGCGTCGCACGCGATAGCGTGCAACGGTGACCACCGCATCCGAGCCCGGCTCCGAATTCGTCCTAGTCGAACGGCCCCGTCCGCAGGTCGCCCTGATCACACTCAATCGCCCCGAGCGGATGAACTCGATGGCGTTCGACGTGATGGTGCCGCTGCGCGATGCACTGGCCGAGATCAGCTACGACAACGCGGTCCGCGTGGTGGTGCTGACCGGCGCGGGGCGGGGCTTCTCCTCGGGCGCCGACCACAAGTCGGCCGGTTCGGTGCCGCACGTGGCCGGGCTCACCCGCCCGAGTTTCGGATTGCGGTCGATGGAACTGCTCGACGACATCATCCTGGCGCTGCGCCGGCTGCACCAGCCGGTGATCGCCGCGGTCAACGGCGCCGCCATCGGCGGCGGCCTGTGCCTGGCCCTGGCGGCCGACATCCGGGTCGCCGCGACGGGCGCCTACTTCCGGGCGGCCGGGATCAACAACGGCCTGACCGCCAGCGAACTGGGACTGAGTTACCTGCTGCCCAGGGCGATCGGGGCCTCGCGGGCGTTCGAGATCATGCTCACCGGCCGCGACGTCGACGCCGCCGAAGCCGAGCGGATCGGCCTGGTCTCCCGGGTGGTGGACGGCCCGGATCTGCTGGACACCTGCTACGAGCTGGCCGAGCGGATCGCGGGATTCTCCCGGCCGGGCACCGAACTGACCAAGCGGACGCTGTGGAGCGGACTCGATGCCGGTAGTCTGGAGGGGCACATGCAGGCCGAGGGGCTTGGACAGCTCTATGTGCGCCTGTTGACCAGCAACTTCGAGGAAGCCGTCGCTGCGCGCGCCGAGAAGCGCCCACCGGTCTTCACCGACGACAAGTAATCGATTCAGGAGAATGCGCGCCCGTGATCACCGCTACGGACCTGGAGGTCCGCGCCGGAGCGCGCACCCTGCTCGACTCGGTCGGCTCGGTGCTGCGGGTGCAACCCGGCGACCGGATCGGCCTGGTCGGCCGCAACGGCGCCGGCAAGACCACCACGCTGCGCATCCTCGCCGGTGAAGGCGAGCCCTACGCGGGCACCATCACCCGTACCGGCGAGATCGGCTATCTGCCGCAGGATCCCCGCGAAGGCAATCTCGACGTCCTGGCCCGCGACCGGGTGCTGTCGGCCCGCGGCCTGGATGCGATCTTGGCCGACTTGGAGAAGCAGCAGGTGTTGATGGCCGAGGTCGTCGACGACGCCGAACGGGACCGCGCCATCCGCCGCTACGGCCAACTCGAGGAGCGGTTCGCCGCACTGGGCGGTTATGCGGCCGAGAGCGAAGCGGGCCGGATCTGCACCAGCCTGGGCTTGCCCGAGCGGGTGCTGACGCAACCGCTGCGCACCCTGTCCGGCGGCCAACGGCGCCGGGTGGAGCTGGCCCGCATCCTGTTCGCCGCCGGCGAAGGGGGTTCCGGCGGCGCCGGTTCGAGCACCACCTTGCTGCTCGACGAACCGACCAACCACCTGGACGCCGATTCGATCGGCTGGCTGCGCGACTTCTTGAAGGGCCACAGCGGGGGACTGGTGCTGATCAGTCACGACGTGGATCTGCTGGCCGACGTGGTCAATCGGGTCTGGTTCCTCGATGCGGTGCGTGGCGAGGCCGACGTCTACAACATGGGCTGGCAGAAGTACCTCGACGCCCGGGCCACCGATGAACAGCGGCGCCGCCGGGAACGCGCCAACGCCGAACGCAAGGCCTCGGCGCTGCGCACCCAGGCCGCCAAGATGGGCGCGAAAGCGACCAAAGCCGTTGCGGCGCAGAACATGTTGCGACGCGCTGACCGGTTGATGGCCGCGCTGGACGAGGAACGCGTCGCCGACAAGGTCGCCCGGATCAAATTCCCGACCCCGGCCGCGTGCGGGAAGACTCCGCTGATGGCCAGCGGCCTGACCAAGACCTACGGATCGCTGGAGGTGTTCAGCGGCGTGGACCTGGCCATCGACCGGGGATCGCGGGTGGTGGTCCTGGGCCTCAACGGCGCCGGCAAGACCACGCTGCTGCGCGTGCTGGCCGGCGTGGAAACACCCGATACCGGTCAACTCGAGCCCGGATTCGGTTGCAAGATCGGCTATTTCGCCCAGGAGCACGACACGATCGACAACGCCGCCACGGTGTGGGAGAACATCCGGCACGCCGCACCTGACACCGGCGAACAGGATCTGCGTGGCCTGCTGGGCGCGTTCATGTTCACCGGACCGCAGTTGGAGCAGCCGGCCGGAACGCTGTCCGGCGGCGAGAAGACCCGACTGGCGTTGGCCGGGCTGGTGGCCTCGACCGCGAACGTGCTGTTGCTCGACGAGCCGACCAACAACCTCGATCCCGCCTCGCGGGAGCAGGTGCTCGACGCGCTGCGCAGCTATCAAGGCGCGGTCGTACTGGTCACCCACGACCCGGGGGCGGCCGAGGCGCTCGACCCGCAGCGGGTGGTGTTATTGCCCGACGGCACCGAGGACCACTGGTCGCAGGAGTACCGCGACTTGATCGAGTTGGCATAGCAAGGCCGCATTTCGGCCAAAGCCGCCCGGTATCGCCGAGGCCTTCTTACGCTGAACCCGTTGGGTCGGCGAGGGGATGGTGAGGGGACGTGGCGACGACGAAGCCGGACAAGGCGCGCGATCGACAGCTGGTCGAATTGCGCAACGCCTACGAACGGGGGGCCAGCATCCGAAGCCTGGTGGCGTCTACCGGGCGGTCGTACGGATCGGTACACAGCATGCTGCGGGAGTCGGGTGTGGCGATGCGCAGCCGCGGGGGACCCAACCACCGCACCCGTTCGCGCTAAGCGAGCGTGTAACCACTGCGATTTCGCTGCAATTTTTCCGCAGTGGGTGCACGTTCGGCCGATGTCGGGGCCGAAATCAGCGCTGCCGCACCGAGTCCTCGACCAGATCGAGGACCGCGGACAGCCGCTGGGGATCCTCGCCGGAGGCCAGCCGTGCCACCAGGCCGTCGAGCACCAGGTCCAGATAGGTGTGCAGCACGTCGGCCGGAACGTCGTCGCGCAGCCGGCCGGCCTGCTTCTGGCGCTGCAGCCGATCCGTTGTGGCAGCGGACAATTCGGCTGACCGCTCCGCCCAGCCCCGGCTGAACTCCGGGTCGTGGCGCAGCTTGCGGGCAATCTCCAGGCGGGTGGCCAGCCAGTCGAACTGCTCAGGCGCGGCCAGCATGTCCCGCATCACGCCGATCAGGCCCTCACGTGAGGCGACGTCGGCCATCCGCTCGGCGTCCTCACGGGCCAGCTCGAAGAACAACGTGTCCTTGTCGCGGAAGTGATGGAAGATCGCCCCCCGCGACAGCCCGACCGTCTGCTCCAGCCGGCGCACCGTGGCCCCGTCGTAGCCGTAGGCGGCGAAGCACCGGCGCGCGCCGTCAAGGATCTGGCGACGCCGGGCCGCCAGGTGGTCCTCGCTGACCCTGGGCATCAGCAGTTCGCCGCCTACGCGGGCTACTTGTTGGCCTTGAGCATGTTGCGCAGCACGTACTGCAGGATGCCGCCGTTGCGGTAGTAGTCGGCCTCACCGGGGGTGTCGATGCGCACCACGGCGTCGAACTCGACAGCACTACCGTCGGCCTTGGTGGCCTTGACGTGCACCGTCTTCGGGGTCTTGCCCTTGTTGAGTTCTTCGATACCGGTGATGTCGTACACCTCGGTGCCATCGAGCTTGAGCGATGCCGCGGACTCCCCGGCCGGGAACTGCAGCGGGATCACGCCCATGCCGATCAGGTTGGAGCGGTGGATGCGCTCGAACGACTCGGTGATCACCGCGCGCACCCCCAACAGCACCGTGCCCTTGGCCGCCCAGTCACGCGACGAACCGGAGCCGTACTCCTTGCCGCCCAGCACCACCAGCGGGATGTTCTGCGCCGCATAGTTCTGCGCGGCGTCGAAGATGAACGCCTGCGGGCCGCCGTCGACGGTGAAGTCGCGGGTGTAGCCGCCGGACACATCGTCGAGCAACTGGTTGCGCAGCCGGATGTTGGCGAACGTGCCGCGGATCATCACCTCGTGGTTGCCGCGCCGCGAGCCCAGGGAGTTGAAGTCCTTGGGGGAGACGCCGTTGGCCTCCAGATACTGGGCGGCCGGGGTGCCCTTCTTGATCGCACCGGCCGGGCTGATGTGGTCGGTGGTGACCGAATCACCCAGCAGCGCAAGCACTCGGGCGCCGGTGATGTCGGCGACCGGGGTCGGTTCGGCGGGCATGCCGTCGAAGTACGGCGCCTTGCGCACATACGTCGACTTCTCGTCCCAAGCGAAGGTGTTGCCCTCCGGGGTAGGCAGCGAACGCCAGCGCTCGTCGCCCTTGAACACATCGGCATACGAGCTGGCGAACATGTCCCGGTCGATCGAGGAGGCGATGGTCTCCTGGATCTCGGCGGTGGACGGCCAGATGTCCTTCAAGAACACGTCGTTGCCGTCGGTGTCCTGACCCAGCGGCTCGGTGGCGAAGTCGAAGTCCATGGTTCCGGCGATGGCGTAGGCGATGACCAGCGGCGGGGAGGCCAGGTAGTTCATCTTCACGTCCGGCTGGATGCGGCCCTCGAAGTTGCGGTTGCCCGACAGCACCGCCGTCACCGACAGGTCGTTGTCGTTGATCGCCTTGGAGATCTCCTCGGGCAGCGGGCCGGTGTTGCCGATGCAGGTGGTGCAGCCGTAACCGCCCAGGTAGAAGCCGAGCTTCTCCAGGTACGGCCACAGGCCGGCCTTGTTGTAGTAGTCGGTGACCACCTGCGAGCCGGGTGCCATGTTGGTCTTGACCCACGGCTTGGAGGTCAGGCCCTTCTCGACAGCCTTCTTGGCCAGCAGCGCCGCACCCAGCATCACCTCGGGGTTGGAGGTGTTGGTGCACGAGGTGATGCCCGCGACCACGACGGCGCCGTGGTCGAGGATGAAGTCACCGCGGTCGGCCGAGGACACCTTGACCGGCTTGCTGGGCCGGCCGCTGCAGTTCTGCGCCGCCGAGGGCACTGCCGCGTCGTCGTCGGCGAACGACAGCACCGCCGGGTCCGATGCCGGGAACGACTCTTCGACCGCCTCGTCGAGCTGGCTGTGCGGGGCGTCGCTGTCCTCACCCACGTAGTTGTGAATGTCCTTGCGGAACGCGGTTTTGGCATCCGAGAGCTCGATGCGGTCCTGCGGGCGCTTGGGGCCGGCGATCGAGGGGACGACGGTGCCCAGGTCCAGCTCGATGTACTCGGAGTAGGCCGGCTCGCGCGCCGGGTCGTGCCACATGCCCTGGGCCTTGGCGTAGGCCTCCACCAGGGCCAGCTGCTGCTCGCTGCGTCCGGTCAGCCGCAGGTAGTTGATGGTCTCTTCGTCGATCGGGAAAATCGCTGCCGTGGAACCGAATTCGGGGCTCATGTTGCCCAGGGTGGCGCGGTTGGCCAGCGGCACCTCGGCCACGCCCTTGCCGTAGAACTCGACGAACTTGCCCACCACCCCGTGGCGGCGCAGCATGTCGGTGACGGTCAGCACCACGTCGGTGGCGGTCACGCCGGGCTGGATCTCACCGGTCAGTTTGAACCCGACCACCCGGGGGATCAGCATCGACACCGGCTGGCCCAGCATGGCGGCCTCGGCCTCGATGCCACCCACGCCCCAGCCCAGCACGCCCAGGCCGTTGACCATGGTGGTGTGGCTGTCGGTGCCCACGCAGGTGTCGGGGTAGGCGACCCCGTCGCGCACCATCACGGTGCGGGCCAGGTACTCGATGTTGACCTGGTGCACGATGCCGGTGCCCGGCGGGACCACCTTGAAGTCGTCGAAGGCGCCCTGGCCCCAACGCAGGAACTGGTAGCGCTCGCCGTTGCGCTGGTACTCCAGTTCCACGTTGCGCTCGAAGGCGTCGGCGCGACCGAAGACGTCCAGGATCACCGAGTGGTCGATCACCAGCTCGGCCGGGGCCAGCGGGTTGACCTTCTCGGGGTCACCGCCCAGCGCCGCGACGGCCTCGCGCATGGTGGCCAGGTCGACGATGCAGGGCACGCCGGTGAAGTCCTGCATGACCACCCGCGCCGGGGTGAACTGGATCTCCACGCTGGGCTCGGCGGATGGGTCCCAGCTGGCGATCGCGTTGATGTGGTCCTTGGTGATGTTGGCGCCGTCCTCGGTGCGCAGCAGGTTCTCGGCCAGCACCTTGAGGCTGTAGGGGAGTTTCTCGGTGCCGGGGACGGCGTCGAGGCGGTAGATCTGATAGTCCTCGTCACCCACGGTGAGGGTGTCGCGGGCTCCGAACGAATTCAGCGAATCTGTGCTGGTCACTTCAACTCCCCGAGATTGAGTTCTCCTGCGTCGACGGGTCCGCGCCGACGGGCGCGATAACTCTAACAGTACGATTGTCCTGTATAAAGTAAGGTTTACCTCACCTCGAGCGTGGTTGATACCGTCATCCCTCGTGACCACCCTGCATCCGCCGGCCTACATTCCCGGCGAGCTCTGCATCACCGTCGGCCTCGACCCGGCGACCCCGCCCGACGAGTGCATGGCGCTGGTCAAAGTCGCCGTGGCCGTCGACGGAGTGAGCGCGCCGGCCGCCGACGTGCCGGCGCTGCGCAACGTGGTCGCCGACGCGGCCCGCGACGGTATCGACCTCAAGATCGTCGAGGTCGCCCGCAACCCCGGGATGGACACCGCGCTGCGTGACGTCGCCACGGTGGTCGGCTACGACTATCCGGATGCGACCGTGCTGGTGCTCAGCACTACCTACGTCGGCAGCTACAGCGGACAATTTCACCGCGCCAAATTGGAGGCCGCCGAGGATCACGCCAAAACCGGTGATCCGGTGACCTCGGCGCAGAATTTCGTCAATGAATTGAACACCCCCGATCTGCCGTGGACGGGAATGACGGTGGCGCTGTTGATCGGGGTGGCCGCGGCGGCCGTCGGCACCCGGTTCCTGCAGCAGCGCAGCAAACGCGCCTCTGAGCGCGTCGATGCCGCCGAATAGCGCTCTCAACTGGGACAATCCTCGCCCCTGGGCGATCGGTTGATCGCCCCTATTCAGGCTGCGGCAAAGAACGAGGTCACCGCTTGGTCACAACCGGCTTAATTACAACGACGTAGTTTGTTACGAACGTTTCTCCAGTGACTGATGTGACGTATGGTTCAAAAGGCGTAGCTGTTGTAACTGTGCTTTGCCGCCGGTCGAAGCGCGGCGCCGCCTGCTGAGAGTCCGAGGAGATCCAAGCCGAATGAGACGCATCCGCTGTGGCTCCGATGGCTCTGTCTTCCGGCAGGCCGCCCCGCTCCGCCACCCCGCCGCAGCGTCGGTGCTCAGCGTCGCGCTGCTGTTGGGCACGCCCGGGTTGGCGGCGGCTCAGCCGGTAACAGACCCCGACGGCATCGCCGCGCTGATCGCCGACGTCGCGGAGGCCAATCAGCAACTGCACGACTTGGGCGCACAGATCCAGCAACAAAAGGAGGGCGTCAACAAGGCCCTGGTGGAGCTGCAGACCGCACGCGAGGACGCGGCCGCCGCCCAACACGAGGTGGAGGCCGGCCGCCAGGCGATCGCCGATGCCGACGCCGCCATCGTCGCCGCCCAGAAGCGGTTCAACACCTTCGCCGCGTCGACCTACGTCAACGGGCCGTCGGAGAGCTACCTGACCGCGACCGACCCGTCGGAGATGATCGCCACCGCCGCCGCCGGCCGGACCCTGGCGCTCAGCTCCCAGCAGGCGCTGGACAACCTCAAGCGGGCCCGTACCGAGCAGCTCAACAAGGAGTCGGCAGCCCGGCTGGCCAAGCAGAAGGCCGACCAGGCGGTCGCCGACGCGCAATCCAGCCAGGACGCCGCGGTGGCCGCGCTCACCGAGACCCAGCGCAAATTCGGCGAGCAGCAGGGCGAGATCGACCGGCTGGCCGCCCAGCGTGATCGGGCCCAGGCCCGGCTCGCCGCCGCTCGCCCCCCGCAGCCGCCCGCGGCGGCCGGTGACCGGTGGGGCAACCCTGCCGCGGCCCCGCAGGCCGTCAAGCGCGGCGAGCAGTGGGATGGCGAATGGGATCCGACGCTGCCGATGGTGCCCAGCGCCAACATCCCCGGCGACCCGATCGCCGTGATCAACCAGGTGCTCGGGATCTCGCAGACCTCAGCACAGGTGACCTCGAACCTGGGCCGCCAGTTCCTGCAGTCGATCGGGCTGGCCAAACCCGACGACTCCGGTATCACCAACGGCCGCATCCCGCGGGTGTACGGCCGGCAGGCCTCGGAATATGTGATCCGCCGGGCGCTCTCCCAGCGCGGCGTGCCCTACTCGTGGGGCGGTGGCACCGCCGCGGGGCCCAGCCGCGGCATCGGCTCCGGTTCGGGCACCGTCGGCTTCGACTGCTCGGGACTGATCCTGTACGCCTTCGCCGGGGTGGGCATCAAACTGCCGCACTACTCCGGGTCGCAGTACAAGATGGGCCGCCAGATCCCGACGGCGCTGGCCCGCCGCGGCGACGTCATCTTCTACGGCCCCGGCGGCAGCCAGCACGTCACGCTGTACCTCGGCAACGGCCTGATGCTCGAGGCCCCCGACGTGGGCCAGGTGGTGAAGGTGTCGCCGGTGCGGAAAAGCGGCATGACGCCCTTTGTTGTCCGATACATCGAATACTGACGGTGGAGCGAATGCGACTGAATGCACGACGGTTATCTCGCCTCATCGGGTCGCTGCTGGTGGCGGGCCCGGTGATGCTGGGCCTGGCCGCGCCGGCCGCGGCGGACCCGGGATGGGATCCCACCCTGCCGGCCACGATCAGCGCCGGGGCCCCCGGTGATCCGCTGGCGGTGGCCAACGCGTCGTTGCAGGCCACCGCGCAGGCCACCCAGACCACCATGGACCTGGGCCGCAAGTTCCTGTCCGGGCTGGGCTTCAACGTCGGCGATCAGACCAACGTCTCACCGGGCCAGCGGGTGCACGGCAAGCAGGCCATCGAGTACGTGATCCGCCGCGGCGGATCGCAGCTGGGCGTGCCGTACTCCTGGGGCGGCGGCTCCCTGACCGGTCCCAGCAAGGGGATCGACTCCGGGGCCGGCACCGTCGGCTTCGACTGCTCGGGGCTGATGCGCTACGCGTTCGCCGGCGTCGGCGTGCTGATCCCGCGGTTCTCCGGCGACCAGTACAACGCCGGCCGGCACATTCCGCCCAGCCAGGCCCGTCGCGGTGATCTGATGTTCTACGGCCCCGGTGGCGGCCAGCACGTCACCATGTACCTCGGCGGCGGGAAGATGCTGGAGGCCTCGGGCAGCGCCGGCAAGGTGGTCGTCAGCCCGGTGCGGACCGCCGGGATGACGCCGTACCTGACCCGCATCATCGAGTACTGACGCACCTTACGTCGACGGATGCTGCGAACCCTGGAATAGTGAAACGCGGGCACGACGCTGCCCCTCGGCCCCGGGCCGTGCAAGCAGTTGTGTCTGACCGACCTTTGTGGAGGATTTCTCGATGACGTCATCGGATGGGACGCCCGCGGGCGCCAGCGGTTTCCCCGGCCCGGAGGGTGCCCAAGGCCCCGGTTCAGGTCTGGCCGCCGACGTACACGCGCTGGAGCGGGCCATCTTCGAGGTCAAGCGCGTCATCGTCGGGCAGGACCAGCTCGTCGAGCGGATCCTGGTCGGGCTGCTGGCCAAGGGCCACGTGCTGCTCGAGGGTGTGCCCGGGGTCGCCAAGACGCTGGCGGTGGAGACCTTCGCCAAGGTGGTCGGCGGGACGTTCGCCCGCATCCAGTTCACCCCGGACCTGGTGCCCACCGACATCATCGGTACCCGCATCTACCGGCAGGGCCGCGAGGAGTTCGACACCGAACTCGGCCCGGTGATGGTCAACTTCCTGCTGGCCGACGAGATCAACCGGGCGCCGGCCAAGGTGCAGTCGGCGCTGCTGGAGGTCATGCAGGAGCGCAAGGTGTCCATCGGCGGCAAGACCTTTCCCCTGCCCAACCCGTTCCTGGTGATGGCCACCCAGAACCCGATCGAGCACGAGGGCGTCTACCCGCTGCCCGAAGCGCAGCGCGACCGCTTCCTGTTCAAGATCAACGTCGGCTACCCGTCGCCGGAGGAGGAGCGCGAGATCATCTACCGGATGGGGGTCACCCCGCCGGAGCCCAAGCAGATCCTCAACCCCGGCGACCTGCTGCGGTTGCAGGGGCTGGCGGCCAACAACTTCGTGCACCACGCGCTGGTCGACTACGTGGTCCGGGTCATCACCGCGACCCGGCAGCCCGAGCAGTTCGGCATGCCGGACGTGAAGAGCTGGTTGTCCTTCGGGGCGTCACCGCGGGCCTCGCTGGGCATCATCTCCGCGTCCCGGGCGCTGGCCCTGGTGCGCGGACGTGACTACGTGATCCCGCAGGACGTCATCGAGGTCATCCCCGACGTGCTGCGGCACCGGCTGGTGCTGTCCTACGACGCGCTCGCCGACGAGATCACCTCGGAGATCGTCATCAACCGGGTGCTGCAGACCGTGGCGCTGCCGCAGGTGAATGCCGTTCCGCAGCAGCCGCATTCGGCGTCGCCGGGTGCCCCGACCGCGGCGGCAGTGGCCAGCGGTCGGTGAGCGACCCGGGCACCGGGCAGGGCGCACCAGACCCGGGAACCAGCACCGCACCGCCGTCCATGCTGCGCGGCGACATCCGCGACCCCAAGCTGGCGGCAGCGCTGCGGACCCTTGAGCTGACCGTCAAACGCAAGCTCGACGGGGTGCTGCACGGTGATCACCTCGGCCTGATCCCCGGCCCCGGCTCCGAGCCCGGCGAGTCACGGCTGTATCAGCCCGGCGACGATGTGCGCCGGATGGACTGGTCGGTCACGGCGCGCACCACCCATCCGCACGTGCGCCAGATGATCGCCGACCGGGAGCTGGAGACCTGGCTGGTGATCGACATGTCGGCCAGCATGGATTTCGGCACGTCGACCTGCGAGAAGCGTGATCTGGCGGTGGCCGCGGCCGCGGCCATCATCTTCCTCAACAGCGGCGGCGGTAACCGGCTGGGCGCGTTGGTGGCCAACGGCGAGCGGGTGGTGCGGGTGCCGGCGCGTTCCGGGCGCAACCACGAGCAGACACTGCTGCGCACCATCGCCACCATTCCGCGGGCCCCGGTCGGGGTGCGCGGCGACCTGGCGGCGGCCATCGACGCCCTGCGCCGGCCCGAACGGCGGCGCGGCATGGCGGTCGTGATCAGCGACTTCCTCGGGCCGATCAACTGGATGCGCCCGCTGCGCGCGATCGCCGCCCGCCACGAGGTGCTGGGCATCGAGGTGCTCGACCCGCGCGATGTCGAGCTGCCCGAGGTCGGCGACGTGGTGCTGCAGGACACCGAATCCGGCGTCACCCGGGAGTTCACCATCGACGCCAAACTGCGTGACGACTTCGCCCGGGCCGCTGCCGCCCACCGCGCCGACGTCGCCCACGCGTTGCGCAGCTGCGGGGCGCCGTTGTTGTCGCTGCGTACCGACCGGGACTGGATCGCCGACATCGTCCGATTCGTTGAGTCACGCCGGCGCGGCGCGCTGGCGGGGATGCCCTGATTCCGACCCGCATGCAAAAGACAGGTCTGCTATGACATTGCCGCTCCTTGGGCCGATGACGTTGTCGGGCTTCGCGCACCCGTGGTTCTTCCTGTTCTTGTTCGTCGTCATGGGGCTGGTCGCGCTGTACATCCTCATGCAGGTGGCGCGGCAGCGGCGGATCCTGCGGTTCGCCAACATGGATCTGCTGGAGAGCGTGGCACCCAAGGCGCCGACCCGCTGGCGGCACCTGTCGGCGGTGCTGCTGGTGAGCTCGCTGCTGCTGTTCACCGTCGCGATGGCCGGCCCGACCCACGATGTGCGGATCCCGCGCAACCGTGCGGTGGTGATGCTGGTGATCGACGTGTCGCAGTCGATGCGGGCCACCGACGTCGAGCCCAGCCGGCTGGTCGCCGCGCAGGAGGCCGGCAAGCAGTTCGCCGACGAGCTGACCGCCGGCATCAACCTCGGTCTGATCGCCTACGCCGGCACCGCCACCGTGCTGACCTCGCCGACCACCAATCGCGAGGCCACCAAGGCAGCGATCGACAAGCTGCAACTGGCCGACCGGACCGCCACCGGCGAGGGCATCTTCACCGCGCTGCAGGCGATCGCCACGGTGGGCGCGGTGATCGGCGGCGGTGACACGCCCCCGCCGGCCCGCATCGTGTTGCTCTCCGACGGCAAGGAGACCGTCCCGTCCAACCCGGACAACCCCAAGGGGGCGTTCACTGCGGCGCGCACCGCCAAGGACCAAGGGGTGCCGGTCTCGACGATCTCGTTCGGTACGCCGTACGGCTACGTCGAGATCAACGAGCAACGCCAGCCGGTGCCGGTCGATGACGACTCCCTGAAGAAGATCGCCGACTTGTCCGGCGGCACCGCCTACACCGCCTCCAGCCTGGCGCAGCTCAAGGAGGTCTACGCCACGTTGCAGGACCAGATCGGTTACGAGACGATCCGCGGCGACGCGTCCACCGGCTGGCTGCGCCTGGGCTCGTTGATCCTGGCGCTGGCCGGGCTGGCAGCAGTGCTGCTGAACCGGCGGCTGCCGGTCTGAGGTATCAGCGGGCCGTTGACTCTGCGCGCACGGCGCAGAAGTACGAGTAGCTCGCGCCCTCAGCGCAGAGTCAACGCGTTGGTCCGATAAGTTGACCGGGTGACAGATGCTGCAGAAAACCCCGTCAAGCCGCCATTCGTCTCCCGCTCGGTGCTGGTCACCGGCGGAAACCGGGGCATCGGGTTGGCGATCGCTCAGCGACTGGCCGCCGACGGGCACAAAGTCGCGGTGACCCACCGGGGCTCCGGGGCCCCCGAGGGCCTGTTCGGGGTGGTGTGCGACGTGACCGACAACGACGCCGTCGACCGGGCGTTCAAGGAGGTCGAGGAGCACCAGGGCCCGGTGGAGGTGCTGGTGTCCAACGCCGGTATCTCCAAGGACGCCTTTCTGATGCGGATGACCGAGGAGCGCTTCGAAGAGGTCATCAACGCCAACCTGACCGGGGCATTCCGGGTCGCGCAGCGCGCATCACGCAGCATGCAGCGCAAGCGGTTCGGCCGGATCATCTTCATCGGGTCCGTCTCGGGCATGTGGGGCATTGGCAACCAGGCCAATTACGCGGCCGCCAAGGCCGGTCTGATCGGCATGGCCCGCTCGATCTCCCGCGAGCTGTCCAAGGCGGGCGTCACCGCCAACGTCGTCGCACCCGGCTACATCGACACCGAGATGACCCGGGCGCTCGATGAGCGGATCCAGGCCGGGGCACTGGAGTTCATCCCGGCCAAGCGCGTCGGCACCGCCGAGGAGGTCGCCGGCGCGGTCAGCTTCCTGGCGTCCGAGGACGCCAGTTATATCGCCGGTGCGGTCATTCCGGTCGACGGCGGCATGGGCATGGGCCACTGAGGGCCACTGAGAGATAAGGACTTTTCATGGCAGGCATTCTCGACGGCAAGCGGATCCTGGTCACCGGGATCATCACCGACTCCTCCATCGCCTTTCACATCGCCAAGGTGGCCCAGGAGGCGGGCGCGCAGCTGGTCTGCACCGGCTTCGATCGGCTGCGGCTGATCCAGCGCATCATCGACCGGCTCCCCGAGCCCGCCCCGCTGCTCGAGCTCGACGTGCAGAACACCGAACACCTCGACACCCTGGCCGACCGGATCACCGAGGTGATCGGGCAGGGCAACAAGCTCGACGGCGTGGTGCACTCGATCGGGTTCATGCCGCAGACCGGGATGGGCGTCAACCCGTTCTTCGACGCCCCCTACGAGGACGTCGCCAAGGGCATTCACATCTCCGCCTACTCCTACGCCTCACTGGCCAAGGCGACGCTGCCGATCATGAACCCGGGCGGATCGATCGTCGGGATGGACTTCGACCCGACGCGGGCGATGCCGGCCTACAACTGGATGACGGTGGCCAAGAGCGCGCTGGAGTCGGTGAACCGCTTCGTCGCGCGTGAGGCGGGCCCGCACGGCGTGCGGTCGAATCTCGTTGCGGCCGGGCCGATCCGGACGTTGGCGATGAGTGCGATCGTCGGTGGTGCGCTGGGCGAGGGCGCCGGTGAGCAGATTCGGCTGCTCGAGGAGGGCTGGGACCAGCGCGCCCCGGTCGGCTGGGACATGAAGGACCCCACCCCGGTGGCCAAGACCGTGTGCGCGCTGCTGTCGGACTGGCTTCCCGCCACCACCGGCACGGTCGTCTACGCCGACGGCGGCGCCCACACCCAGTTGCTGTAGATAGGACGGGGATGGATGTAGGCGCGGTCTTACTCCTCTCTTTCGGCGGACCCGAAGGGCCCGAGCAGGTCCGGCCGTTCCTGGAGAACGTCACCCGGGGGCGCGGCGTGCCACCGGCCCGGCTCGACGCCGTCGCCGAGCACTACCTGCATTTCGGCGGGGTGTCGCCGATCAACGGGATCAACCGCGAGCTGGCTGACGCACTGCGTGCCGAAATGCCGGGCCTGCCGGTGTATTTCGGCAACCGTAACTGGGAGCCCTACGTCGAGGACGTCGTCGCCCGGATGGCCGCCGACGGGATCCGGCGCGCCGCGGTCTTCGCGACCTCGGCCTGGGGCGGCTATTCGGGGTGCGATCAGTATTCGGAAGACATCACCCGCGCGCGGCAGGCGGTCGGGGAGCGGGCCCCCGAATTGGTGAAGCTGCGCCAGTACTTCGACCATCCGTTGTTCGTGGCGATGTTCGCCGAGGCGATTGCGGCCGCCGCCGACACCTTGCCGGCCGGCCTGCGCGACACCGCCCGCCTGGTGTTCACCGCGCACTCGATCCCGGTGGCCGCCGACGAACGCTACGGCCCGCGGCTCTACAGCAGCCAGGTCGCCCACGCCACGGGCCTGGTCGCCGCCGCGGCGGGATACCCCGACTACGACCAGGTGTGGCAGTCGCGCTCCGGGCCGCCACAGGTGCCCTGGCTGGAGCCCGACGTCGAAGACCACCTGACTGCCCTGGCCGAGGCGGGGGTGCCCGCGGTGATCGTGTGCCCGATCGGATTCCTCAGCGACAACATCGAGGTGATCTGGGACCTCGATCACGAAGTGCGGTTGCAGGCCCAGGCCGCCGGCATCGCCTACGCGCGCGCCAGCACGCCGAACGCCGACCGCCGCTTGGCGCGGCTGGCGCGTGGACTCATCGAGGAACTGCGCGACGGCGGCAGACCCGAACGTGTCGCCGGCGGCGCAGCACTGGGCTGCGGATTCGGTGTCAACGGGGCGCGCTGCGGGTCCTCGCACTGCATCGCCGACGTGGCGCCCGCGCGCTAATCGCGCCAGGCCGAGTGCAGGATCGCGCTCACCGCGGCGCTGCGCGACGAACGCACCGTCGCCGACAGCGGCTGCACCGCATCCACGGCGCGCTGCGCCGCTGCCGACGAGTGCGCGCTGGCGGTCAGCAGATCGGCGCTGACCGCGATGATCGCCTCGACGTGGGCGGCGCTGTGCAGCACCCGTACCGCGCGGGTCGGCGCATGATCCGGAATGCGGTGCAACAGCATGGCTTCCATCATCTGCTCGACCCGAAGCCGCGGGTCCTCGACACCGTAGTCGGCCCACCGCGAACCGGTGGACCCCAAGGCTTCGGCGGCTGTGCGCACCGCCGAGCGCAACGCGTACTCGGCGTCACCCAGATCGTGCTGCTCGGCCACCGGCACGCTGGTCAGCGGGAAAGCCGTCCAGCACAATTCGGCGACGTCGGGGGAGTCGGCGTCCTCCAGATAGGCCGGCACCAGCCCGACCGGTGGGGAAGCGTCAGACGACCCGATGAGCACCGCCTCACCGGCCAGGATCGCTTCCCGCGCGAACAGGGTTCCGGCCGGCAGCCCGCGCACATCGCCCGGTACCGGAAACACCGGGTGGATACGGGAACCGGCGCCGGGCGCCGCCGCGCCGCGCACCACCTGCAGCAGCGACGCCGCACCGCCGTCGGGTGCGCCGGACCAGCGCAGACCGGCCTCGCCGATGCTGATCGCGTCATAGGCGGCCACCGATTGCACTGGCGCCCAGGCCGATAGTGCGTCCAATACGTCGTCGGGCGCGGCCCGGCCGGCGAGCCAGGCGTTGGCCCACACCGACAGGGAGACACTCGGGCACCACATAATGCAACGCAGTGTAGTTGTCCACCGGATGCCCCCTGCTGCGCCCGGTTTCGAGTGCGCGCGAGCTAAAGCGTGTCGAACGACTAGGTGCGGTCGAGTCGGTGTAGAAGCTGCGTGATCTGGTTGACGTAGCGGAAGCCCTCGCGTTCTTCGAGGGTGGCTTCGTGTTGGCGACCCATACGCCGACAGTGGTTGATCGAGCCGGTTGTGGGTTCGGCTACCCAGCGGCGGGGCTGGGCCCAGAACCCGGTCGCGGGTTTCGGGTCCAGACCTGATGTCGATTCGTATCCCGGCTTTGGTGGCTGCCTCGGCCACGGTCGCCTCAACCTTCGGGGCATCGTCAAAGCCGCGCGGGCCGGCCAGCGGGGATGCCTTGACGCGGGTTGGGGTACGCCCCTTGCGGGGGAGAGGTCCCACCTGCTTGCGGGGGAGAGTCGACCACAGCAGCGTCAGGGCCGCCGACGGGCGGCCGGTCTGGGAGCGAACCTTGCCGCGTGCCGCGGTGAGCGCTTTCGCCCAGAGGCCGACGTGGCACCAGCGGAGGAAGTGGTTCGGCGCTGACGACCAGCCGACGGTGAAGTCGTGCGACTGGGGCACCCTTCGTGTGCCGGTGAAACCAGCCTGGTTGAAGCGGGAACCGACGTTCACGCCGCACCCGCAGTCTGAACCGACGACGCCCGAGAAGGGCGGTGCGAACACGCACCATCGTTCGACACGCTTTATCCTGGCCGCATGTCGGCTGCGCTGGTCTGGTTGGTCTTCGCACTTGGGCTTGCCGGTGCCGAGGCGCTCACCGGCGACATGTTCTTGTTGATGCTGTCGGGCGGTGCGCTGTCGGCGGCCGGGGTCAGCTGGCTGACGGATCTGCCCGTCTGGACCGACGGTGCGGTGTTCCTGGTGGTCTCGGTGCTGCTGCTGGTGCTGGTACGCCCGGCCCTGCGACGCCGGCTGTGGTCCGGGGTGGGCGCCGAGACGGGGGTGCGGGCCTTGCAGGGTAAGACCGCTCTGGTGCTCGACCGCGTCGAGCAACACGGCGGCCAGGTGAAGCTCGACGGTGAGGTGTGGACGGCGCGCCCCCTGGTCGACGGCGACGTCTTCGAGCCGGGCGAACACGTCACGGTGATGCATATCGACGGGGCCACCGCGGTGGTCGGCAAGGTCCTGTAGAGAAAGGGAGTGCTCATGGAAGGCGCTACGACCGGCCTGGTGCTGCTGGCGGTCCTGGTGGTGTTCGCGGCGATCGTGGTGGCCAAGTCGGTCGCGCTGATTCCGCAGGCCGAGGCGGCGGTGATCGAACGGCTGGGCCGCTACAGCCGCACGGTCAGTGGCCAGTTGACCCTGCTGGTGCCCTTCATCGACCGGGTGCGCGCCCGCATCGACCTGCGTGAGCGGGTGGTGTCGTTCCCGCCGCAGCCGGTGATCACCGAGGACAACCTGACACTGAACATCGACACCGTCGTCTATTTCCAGGTCACCAACCCCAAAGCGGCGGTCTATGAGATCAGCAACTACATCGTCGGCGTCGAGCAGCTGACCACCACCACCCTGCGCAACGTGGTCGGCGGGATGACGCTGGAGCAGACCCTGACCTCGCGCGAGGTGATCAACAGCCAGCTGCGCGGCGTGCTCGACGAGGCGACCGGCCGCTGGGGCCTACGGGTGGCCCGGGTGGAGCTGCGCAGCATCGATCCGCCGCCGTCGATTCAGGCGTCGATGGAGAAGCAGATGAAGGCCGACCGGGAGAAGCGGGCGATGATCCTGACCGCCGAAGGCCAGCGGGAGGCCGCGATCAAGCAGGCCGAGGGGGAGAAGCAGGCCGAGATCCTCACCGCCGAGGGCGCCAAGCAGGCGGCGATCCTGGCCGCCGAGGCCGACCGGCAATCCCGGATGCTGCGGGCCCAGGGCGAGCGGGCTGCGGCCTACCTGCAGGCCCAGGGGCAGGCCAAGGCGATCGAGAAGACGTTCGCCGCGATCAAGGCCGGCCGGCCGACCCCGGAACTGCTGGCCTACCAGTACCTGCAGGTGCTGCCGGAGATGGCCCGCGGCGAGGCCAACAAGGTATGGGTGGTGCCCAGCGATTTCGGCACCGCCCTGCAGGGCTTCACCAAGCTGCTCGGTGCCCCCGGCGAGGACGGCGTCTTCCGCTACCAGCCCTCGCCCGTCGACGAGACTCCCGCTCGCCCGGAGGACGACAGCGACGAGGTCGCCGACTGGTTCACCACCCAGACGGACCCGGCGATCGCCCAGGCGGTCGCCAAGGCCGAGGCCGATGCGCGTAAGCCGGTCGAGGGCGCGATGCTGCCGCCGCAGCTCGACCCCGGCATGGCGTGAGCGTGCTGACCGCGCGCCCGACGTACGCGGCGCTGGCGGTGTTTCTGGCCGGTGATGCGGCGGCATCGGCGATCCCGGTGCCCTACGTCGCGGCGAACATGGACGCCATGCGGATCCCGCCCGGCCTGCGCTGGGCGGTACCGGTGGCCAAGGCCGCCACCGCGCTGGGCCTGGCCTCGGTGTTCCGCTTCCCGGGTGTCGCGCGGGCCACCACCGCGGCGTTGACGCTGTATTTCGCCACCGCGCTCGGCATTCACCTGCGGGTCCGCAACCGCGCGGCGAACACCGTGCCGGCAGCGCTGCTGGCGGCGGTGTTCGCGGTGATGACGGTTCAGGGCCCGCACACCGCCGGCGGCGGGGTACGGGCCCTGGGATCGGCGGCTTAACCCTTACGGGCGTGCGCGTGCTCGTCGAGGCTGGTCGCCTTGTAGGCGTAGGCGGCCACGACCGCGCCGAGCACCTGGGCGAGAACGTAGACCCACAGGAATTTCCAGGCGAAGATGCCCGACAGCATCAACCCGAAGGTGATCGCCGGGTTGAACGCGGCGCCGGAGATGGCGCCGACCGCCACCACGCCGACGGTCACGATGAACCCGATCGCCAGACCGTAGAAGCTGTTGCCGGCGCTGTCTTTGCTGGTCGCGGTGTGCAGCACGATGTAGCACAGCGCGAAGGTGAATATCAGCTCGGCGAGGAATGCCGGCCAGATCGTGCCGCTCAGGTCAAGAGTCCCGGTCGAGTACTTGTCATGCCACAGCCCGAATCCCACGCCGAAGGCGGCGAGGGCACCGACCAACTGGGCAACGATGTAGGGTCCCAGATCCCCCAACGGCAGGGCGCCGCGCAAATACGCGGCGATGGAGACCGCCGGGTTCAGGTGGCCGCCGGAGATGTGGCCGCTGGCATACACCATCACCATCAGCACCGAGCCGATGCCCAGTGCGGTGGCGGCAACGCATTCGGTGCCGGACAATACGATGCCGATCACCGCGAACATGAAAACAAACGTGCCGATCATTTCGGTCAAATACTTGCGCACCGCGGCGCTTCGATCAGCCATTGATCCCGTCCCTTCAATCCGTCGAGCAGCTGCGAGAAATTGTGCTGGGGCCGCACCTGGCACTGGGGAATACTTTAACTCCGGCACCGGTTTTCCCCGGATATATGTGCACCGCTTTACACCGAATTGTTGCCGGATTGGGGAGGTATTCGTGTTGTTTGCCAGCGCACTTTCCACCGCATTCACCGCCCTGCTCGATGTCGAGCATCCGGTGGTGTCCGCGCCGATGGCCGACGTCGCCGGCGGCTACCTTGCGGCGGCGGTGAGCGCCGCGGGCGGGCTGGGCCTGATCGGCGGCGCCTACGGCGACGAAGGCTGGCTGCGACGCGAATTCGACCGGGCCGGTGACGCCCGGGTGGGCTGCGGGTTCATCACCTGGGCACTGGCCGAACAACCGGCCCTGCTGGACGTGGCGCTGAGCTACCGCCCGGCGGCGGTCATGCTGTCCTTCGGCGATCCGGCACCGTTTGCTGCGGCGGTCCGGGATTCGGGCGCCCGGCTGATCTGCCAGGTTCAGGATCTCGGCCAGGCTGACCGGGCGCTCGGCTGCGGCGCCGACGTGCTGGTGGCACAGGGCATCGAGGCCGGCGGGCACGGTTTCGGCTGCCGCACCACCATGACGCTGGTGCCCGAGATCGTCGACCTGGTCGCCGCCCGGGACTCCACGGTTCCGGTGCTGGCCGCCGGGGGCATCGCCGACGGGAGGGGGCTGGCCGCGGCGCTGATGCTCGGCGCGTCCGGGGTGCTGTGCGGCAGCCTGTTCTACACCGCAGCCGAAGCACTGACCACCCCCGCGGCGCGCGAGACGGTCGCGGCCGCCACCGGCGACAGCACCTGCCGCACCGGTGTGTACGACGTGATCCGCGGCTACCGGTGGCCGGCCGGGCACACCATGAGCGTGCTGCGCAACGCCTTCACCGACCGCTGGCACGGCGCTGAAGCCGACCTGGCGGCCGCGGGCGACCCGGTCGCCGCGCAGTACCGGCAGGCCGTCGCCGAAGCCGACTACCGCACCGCCAACGTCACCGTCGGCCAGGCCGCCGGGTTGATCGGGCCCAGCGCCCCGGCCGGCGACATCATGGCCGGGCTCACCGCCGAAGCAGCACGCCTGCTGGCCCGCTGACGCGGCGGCTGTCAGCGGTCCAGCTGCAGCTCGACCATCGGCAGAGCGGTATCGGTCGCCGTCACCGGCTCGCCCAGCGTCTGTTCGAGCACCGCGCTGAACCGTTCCCAGGTGCGGGGATGGCGCTGGATGTAGTCGCCCAGCACCCGGTCGGCCTCATGTTGGCCGAGCACCCGGGCGGTGGCCGGTGCGGGTCGGCGGCTGCCCGCGTAGACCCGCACCCGGGGATTGGCGGTGATGTTGCGGAACCATTGGGCGCGGTCGCCGAAACCCGACGCGACGATGTAGCGGTGGGCCTGCGGGTGCTCCACGACTTCCAGCACGACGTGGCGGCGGGCGCCGCTCTTGCGGCCGACGTGTTCGAGCATCAGCAGCCGCCCACCGAGCAGCCCGCCGAGGCGTGCCCGATACAGCCAGATCGGCGCCCGCACCAGCCACCGCGACCGCAGTAGGCGGCTGGCGGTGTCGACGAGGACGGACATAGTCAGCAGGTCACCGCCGGTTCGGCGGGTTCAGCGGGCACCGCGGCCGCTGTCGCGCCCGGATGCCGACGGTGGGTGCGCACCTCGTAGATCAGCAGCGCCACCCCGACCGCGGCGGTGCACGCCGACACCGCGAACAGCAGCGGACTCACATCGCCGGTGAGGGCGTCGCCGAGCACCACCACCGCGGCGGTGCCCGGCAGCAAGCCGATCAGGGTGGCCACCGTATAGGGCAGCAGCCGCACCGCCGACGCGCCGGCCGCGTAGTTGATCACCGAGAACGGGATGGCCGGAATCAGCCGCAGCGACACCACCGCCGGCCAGCCGCGCTGCCGCAGCCGGGCATCGAGGGAGTGCATCCGCGGATGGCGCACCACCCGGCTCAGCTGCCAGCCGAATACCCGCATCAGGACCAGCACCGCCACGGCGCTGAGCGCGCTGGCCGCCACCGCCAGGACGACACCAAGCCACGGCCCGAACAGCAGGCCGGCGGCCAGGGTGAACGCGGTCCGGGGAAACGGGAACACGGTGACCACGGTGTGCGCGGCCAGAAAGGCCAGCGGAAACCACGGGCCGAGCGTCTGCGCCCAGTCGCGCAACTGCACGGCGGTGGGTACCGGAACCAGCAGCGCCACCGCGACCACGGCCACGATCACCGCGGTGGTCAAAGCCAACCGCCACACCGCGACTTGGCGAGCGGTGGCCACCAGCGCCGGCCATGCGCTGCGCAGCGCCTGCGGGATTCCGGTCGCGGCGGACTTCACGAGGCTCAAGGGTACGGGCCGATGGTTAACACCATGCGTCGCACCGTGGGCGTTTCTGCGCTCGGCGCACCTCGGCCGCACCCGCCGATCGGCATCATTTAGCCTGGTGAACACGTGTCGGGTAGCGATCCAACTGCTACTCATGAGTAACCACAGGAGCCGCCGGTGTCAATCGACGTGTCCGCCGAACCCGCCGGCCTGGAGCAGGCCCGCGCCCGCTGGCGCGCCGCGGTGGCCGGGGTGCTGGCCAAGAGTTCGCGCCGCGAGCCCGCCGATATCGACTCCGAGACCGGCGGTGAGCCCGAGCGGCTGTTGGACACCCCGGTGGCGGGCGATTTCACGATCCGCGCGCTCTACACCGCTTTCGACGCGCTGCCGGAGCCGCCGCTGCCGGGCAGCTGGCCCTACGTGCGCGGCGCCGACGCCCTGCGCGACGTCAACAGCGGCTGGAAGGTCGCCGAGGTCTTCCCGGCCAACGGTTTGGTGTCGGCCGCCGACACCAACGGCGCCATCCTGGGTGCGCTGACCGAAGGGGTCAGTGCGCTGGTGCTGCGGGTCGGCGACGGTGGTTCAGCGAGGCTCGACGAAGGAGAGGCGAAGCTGGGACCACCGCATAGGCCCGGTGGTTCAGCGAGGCTCGACGAAGGAGAGGCGAAGCTGGGACCACCGCATAGGCCCGGTGGTTCAGCGAGGCTCGACGAAGGACAGGCGACGCTGGGACCACCGCAAAGCCCCGGCGGAGTGCCGGCCGGCGAGCTGCGGCGAGCCTTCGACGACGTCTATCTGGGACTGGTCCCGGTGCTCCTCGATGGAGCGGGGACCGGCGATTACGCCACCGCCGCTGAGGCGATGCTGGCGCTGATCGACGGCCTCGACCCGAACGACCGGGCCAATCTGTCGGTGGATCTAGGTGCCGATCCACTCACCGCGCCGCTGGCAGCTCGGCCGGCCCCGACGATCGACGAGGTGATCGCGGCGGCGACGCGCGCCGCCGGTCAGCGCGGCGTGCGGGCGATCGCGGTCAACGGCCCGGTGTTGCACAACCTGGGCGCCGGTGCGATCGAGGAGCTGGCCGGCGTGCTGGCCGCCGCGGTGGCCTACCTGCGGGTGCTCACCGACGCCGGACTGTCGGTCGCCGACGCGGCCCGCCAGATCAGCTTCCGGCTCGCCGCCGACGACGACCAGTTCATGACCATCGCCAAGATCCGGGCGGCGCGCCGGCTGTGGGCGCGGGTGGCCGAGGTGGCCGGGGCGCCGGAGTCCGGCGCCGCGATCGTCCACGCCGAGACCTCACGGGCGATGATGACCCAACGCGACCCGTGGGTGAACATGCTGCGCACCACGCTCGCCGCGTTCGGAGCCGGGGTGGGTGGCGCCGACACCGTGATGGTGTGGCCGTTCGACGTCGCGATTCCCGGCGGTCAGCCGGGGGCCTCGCCCACCTTCTCCCGGCGCATCGCGCGTAACACCCAGCTGTTGTTGCTGGAGGAGTCGCACCTGGGCCAGGTGCTGGACCCGGCCGGCGGATCGTGGTTCGTCGAAGACCTCACCGAGCAACTGGCGCAGCAGGCGTGGCGGCTGTTCCAGGAGCTCGAAAAGCATGCAGCACTAGGCGGTTTCGAGGCCGCGCGGGACCACCTCGCCGAGCGGATCGCGACCGTCGCCGCTGCGCGCGCCGACGACATCGCGCACCGGCGCAGCGCCATCACCGGCGTCAACGAGTACCCGAATCTGGCTGAGCCGCCGTTGCCGCCGTCGGCGGCCGCGGACGGCCCCCCGGGATTGCGGCGCTATGCGGCGCAGTTCGAGGCCCTGCGCGACCGCTCCGACGCCCACCTGGCCGCCACCGGCGCCCGGCCGCAGGTGCTGCTATTGCCGTTGGGCCCGATGGCCGAACACAACATCCGGACGACGTTCGCCGCCAACCTGTTGGCCTCCGGCGGTATCGAGGCGATCAACCCGGGGCCGGTGGACGCTGCCGGTGTGGCAGCCGCGGTCGCCGAGGCCGGCTTGACGGTGGCGGTGCTGTGCGGGAGCGACGCGCGCTACGCAGCCGAGGCCGCCGGGGTCATCGCCGCGGCCCGTGCCGCCGGAGTCAGCAGGGTCTACCTGGCCGGCCCGGCGAAGGCCCTGGCCGGCAACCCCGACACCGATCCACAGCCGGACGACTACCTGACCATGAAAATCGATGCGGTGCAGGCATTGTCGGACTTACTGACCCGATTGGGGGCTTGAGCGCCATGACCACCAGCACCTCACCCGGCACCATCGGCAGCTTCGCCGACGTTGCGCTACACGGCGATCGCCGCACCGATCCGGTGACCGAGGGCGCCGTCGCCGCGCACGTCGCGGCCGCTGCGGCTGCGCACGGCTACACCCCCGAGCAACTCCAGTGGCACACCCCGGAAGGTATCGCCGTCAAGCCGGTGTACACCGCCGCCGACCGGGCCGCCGCGGTCGCCGACGGCTACCCGCTGGACAGCTTCCCCGGCGAAGCACCCTTCGTCCGCGGGCCCTACCCGACGATGTACGTCAACCAGCCCTGGACGATCCGCCAGTACGCCGGGTTCTCCACGGCCGCGGACTCCAACGCGTTCTACCGGCGCAACCTCGCCGCCGGGCAGAAGGGGTTGTCGGTGGCGTTCGACCTGGCCACCCACCGCGGCTACGACTCCGACCACCCGCGAGTGCAGGGCGACGTCGGAATGGCCGGGGTGGCAATCGATTCCATCCTCGACATGCGACAGCTGTTCGACGGCATCGACCTGAGCGCGGTCAGCGTGTCGATGACCATGAACGGCGCGGTGCTGCCGATCCTGGCGCTGTACGTGGTGGCCGCCGAGGAACAGGGGGTGCCGCCGGAGAAGCTGGCCGGCACCATCCAGAACGACATCCTCAAAGAGTTCATGGTCCGCAACACCTACATCTATCCGCCCAAGCCGTCGATGCGGATCATCTCCGACATCTTCGGCTACACCAGCGCCAAAATGCCCAAGTTCAACTCGATCTCGATCTCGGGCTACCACATCCAAGAAGCCGGTGCCACCGCGGATCTGGAGCTGGCCTACACGCTGGCCGACGGGGTGGACTACATCAAGGCCGGCCTGGACGCCGGTTTGGACATCGACAAGTTCGCGCCCCGGCTGTCGTTCTTCTGGGGCATCGGGATGAACTTCTTCATGGAGGTCGCCAAGCTGCGTGCGGGCCGGCTGCTGTGGAGTGAGCTGGTCGCGCAGTTCAACCCGAAGAATGCCAAATCGCTGTCGCTGCGCACACATTCGCAGACCTCCGGATGGTCGCTGACCGCCCAGGACGTGTACAACAACGTGGCTCGCACCTGCATCGAGGCGATGGCCGCCACCCAGGGCCACACCCAGTCGCTGCACACCAACGCCCTCGACGAGGCGCTGGCGCTGCCCACCGACTTCTCCGCCCGCATCGCCCGCAACACCCAGCTGCTGCTGCAGCAGGAGTCGGGCACCACCCGGCCGATCGACCCCTGGGGCGGCTCCTATTACGTGGAGTGGCTGACCCACCAGCTGGCGCAGCGCGCCCGCGCCCACATCGAGGAAGTGGCCCAGCACGGCGGGATGGCCCAAGCCATCAGCGACGGCATCCCCAAGTTGCGCATCGAGGAGGCCGCTGCCCGCACCCAGGCCCGGATCGACTCCGGGCGCCAGCCGCTGATCGGCGTCAACAAGTACCAGGTCGCCGAGGACACCGAGATCGAGGTGCTCAAGGTCGAAAACAGCCGGGTGCGTGCCGAACAGCTGGCCAAACTCGAGAAGCTGCGCGCCGAGCGCGACGAGGCGGCCTGCCAGGCAGCGCTGGCCGAGCTGACCCGGGCGGCCGGTAGTACCGGGACGGCGGGGGAGGACGGGCTGGGCAACAACCTGCTGGCGCTGGCCATCAACGCCGCCCGGGCCAAGGCCACGCTCGGGGAGATCTCCGACGCCCTGGAGAAGGTCTACGGGCGCCACCAGGCCGAGATCCGTACCATCGCTGGCGTCTACCGTGACGAAGTCGGGAAGGGCAGCAACATCTCTAGCGCAACCGCCCTGGTGGAGAAGTTCGCCGAAGCCGACGGCCGCCGGCCCCGGATCCTGATCGCCAAGATGGGTCAAGACGGGCACGACCGGGGCCAGAAGGTGATCGCCACCGCGTTCGCCGATATCGGTTTCGACGTCGACGTCGGCGCGCTGTTCTCCACCCCCGACGAGGTCGCCCGGCAGGCCGCCGACAACGACGTGCACGTGGTCGGGGTGTCCTCACTGGCCGCCGGTCACCTGACCTTGGTGCCGGCGCTGCGCGACGCGCTGGCCGAGGCGGGCCGGCCCGACATCATGATCGTCGTCGGTGGGGTCATCCCGCCCGGCGATTTCGACGAGCTCTATGCCGCGGGGGCGACCGCGATCTTCCCGCCGGGCACGGTGATCGCCGACGCCGCGGTGGGCCTGCTGCACACGCTCGCGTCGCGGTGTGGCTACGAGCTCGGCGAGCCGGGCGGACCGGTCGCCGACCCGAAATAGATGGCCGCCAGCATGGGCGACACCGTCGCGGCGTTGGCGGCAGCGGTGCGGTCCGGTGATCGCTCGGTGCTGCCGCGGGCCATCACCCTGGTCGAGTCCACCCGCGCCGACCACCGCCAGCAGGCCCAGGAACTGCTGCTGGCGCTGTTGCCGGCCGCCGGCGGTGCCCGCCGGGTAGGCATCACCGGCGTGCCCGGGGTCGGCAAGTCGACCACCATCGAGGCGCTCGGGATGCACCTCATCGAGCACGGGCACCGGGTGGCGGTGCTGGCGGTGGACCCGTCGTCGACGCGTACCGGCGGTTCGATCCTGGGCGACAAGACCCGGATGCAGCGGCTGGCCGCGCACCCGGACGCCTACATCCGTCCTTCACCGACGTCGGGCACCCTGGGCGGGGTCGCCAAGGCCACCCGGGAGACCGTGGTGCTGCTGGAGGCCGCCGGCTTCGATGTGATCCTGATCGAAACCGTCGGCGTCGGCCAGTCCGAGGTGACGGTGGCCGGCATGGTCGACACCTTCGTTTTCTTGACCCTGGCCCGCACCGGCGATCAGTTGCAGGGCATCAAAAAGGGCGTGCTGGAGCTGGCCGACGTCGTGGTGGTCAACAAGGCCGACGGCGAACACCTGCCCGAGGCGCGGATGGCCGCACGAGAGCTGTCGGCCGCGATCCGGCTCATTTATCCGCGTGAAACCCTTTGGCGCCCCCCGGTTTTGACGATGAGCGCGATCGAAGGCACCGGGCTGGCGGAATTCTGGGACACCGTCGAGCGGCATCGCCAGACGCTGATCGACGCCGGCGAGTTCGATGCCAGGAGGCGCGCCCAGCAGGTGGACTGGACCCGGCAGTTGGTGGCCGATGCGGTGCTGGAGCGGGCGTTGGCGGACGCGTCGGTGCGCGAGGTGCGCACCGACGTCGAACAGCAGGTGCTGCGCGGTGAGCTGACCCCCGCGCTGGCCGCCCAGCGAATCCTCGCCGCCATCTGGCATTAGCCGCCTAACCGCCGACGCGCCGGATAACTCGACTTATCTGCGCCGGTCGCGAGGTAGATTGCCAATCATGAGGCAGCATCCCGACCCGCGCCAGACGGCGCTTCCGGCGAACGTGCACGGCGCGGCAGACCCGAACTTCGGCTGCGCGGTGCGCGCCTTCGCGGCGATGTTCCCCGGCCGCCGCTACGGCGGTGGGGCGCTGGCGGTGTACCTGGACGGCCGGCCCGTCGTCGACGTGTGGACCGGATGGTCGGACCGGGCGGGCCGGGTGCCGTGGTCGGCCGACACCGGCGCCATGGTGTTCTCGGCGACCAAGGGTGCGGCGTCGACGGTCATCCACCGGCTGGTCGACCGGGGTCTGATCGACTACGACGTCCCGGTGGCGCAGTACTGGCCGGAGTTCGGCGCGAACGGAAAGGCCGCGATCACCGTCCGGCAGCTGCTGGGCCACCGGGTCGGGCTGACTCACCTGCACGGCGCCAGCAGAGCGGACCTGCTGGACCACCTGGCGATGGAAGCGCGGATGGCTGCCGCGGCACCTGGCCGCGAGTTCGGCAAGCCCGCCTACCACGCGTTGACCTACGGCTGGCTGCTCTCCGGGCTGGCCCGGGCCGTCACCGGCGTCGGCATGCGGGACTTGTTCCGCGCCGAGCTGGCCGCCCCGCTGGACACCGATGGCCTGCACCTGGGCCGGCCACCGGCCGGTGCGCCGACCGTTGCCGCGGAGATCATCATGCCGCAACGCAACCGGCAGAACCCGGTGGTGGATTTCCTGGTGCCCAAGGCTGCCGCGCTGCTGCCGTACGGGGGACTCGGCGCGTTCTACTTCCCCGGCGTGATGGGCACGGTGCGCGGCGACATCCCCTTCCTGGACACCGAGGCCGCCTCCATCAACGGCGTCGCGACCGCGCGAGGATTGGCCCGCCTCTACGGCGCACTGGCCAACGGCGGGCGGATCGACGGCACCCAGTTCCTGTCCCGCCGATTGGTGGACGGCCTGACCGGTCGGCACACCCTGGAGCTGGACCGCACCGTCGGCGTTCCGCTGGCGTTTCACCTCGGCTATCACGGTGTTCCGTTCGGCCAGGTGCTGCCGGGCTTCGGCCACGTCGGGCTGGGCGGCTCGGTGGGCTGGGCCGACCCGGCGTCGGGGCTGGCGTTCGGATTCGTGCACAACCGGCTGCTGACCCCGTTCGTGGCGCTCGACCATGCCGGTTTCGTCGGGACGGCCGCACTGATCCGGCGGGGTGTCGCCCGCGGCCGCCGGCACGGAATCAGCACCGTGCCGCGGCTCGGGGCACCGTTCGCCGAGCGGGATGCCGCAATCGGGTAGCCGGTGCACCCGTTAGGGTGTCCCGAGTGACAGACCGTACGCCGAAGCTCTACATCTTCCCGCACGCCGGCGGATCGCCGCAGTACTACGTTCCGTTCTCCAAGGCGTTCGCCACCGATGTCAAACGCATCGGTGTGCAGTACCCGGGCAAGGGCGGCAACCATGACCTTGGTGCGTTCACCAGCATCGAGGATCTCGCCGACCGGGTCTGCGAGAAGCTGCCCTCGCCGACCGGCGGACCGGCCGCCTTCTTCGGGCACAGTATGGGCGCCCTGCTGGCCTTCGAGGTGGCCCGCCGGTTCGAGGCCGAGGGCAAGGCGATCGCGGCGCTGTTCGTGTCCGCCGCGGGCGCACCGGGGCGAGCGGGGTACGACAACATCGGCGACTCCGATCGCGGACTGCTCGAGGCGGTCAGCCAGATGACCGGAGTCAATCCGGAGTTTCTGGAGAACGAGGAATTCGCGGCGAAGATCCTGCCGACGCTGCGTGGGCTGAAAGCCATCGCGAACTACGACTGCCCGCCCGAGGCCCGGGTGTCCTGCCCGATCGTGGCCTTCCACGGCGACCAGGACGACGTCGCCACCGCCGACAAGGTCGCTCCCTGGGCCGAGCGCACCACCGGCGAGTTCAGCGTCCGGACGTTCACCGAGCCCGGGCACCACTTCTACCTCAACGATCACCTGCCGGAGCTCGTCGGCGCCATCGAGGAGAAACTCGCGGTCTATTGCCGGTGATGACACCGGCACCCCGGCAGCCATCCTGTGAGGTACCTGTTGGTGCCGGTGTGACCGCTGGTGCTGGACGTGTTTTCTGCGCTACGATGCCGGGTCTACTGCGTCAGCACTGTATGGACACCCATAAATTCCTTGTCAACAGCGCCTACGTGGTAACCTCCGCGGGAGGGAAACACCTGGGATGTCGGGGTCCAAGGAGTTTTTGCGTTGGTTCCACATCCAGAAGGGGTACCCGTGTCGATGGTCGAATCACCCGCACCGGCCGCATCGGCCGCGCGATCTCGGCGCCCGGCTGTACCCGCCCTCACCTTTGACCGGCATGGCGGGCGACCGGCCCCGGTTAAGGCTGAAGTTCTCGGCTGAGCAGGTCGGGCAACGTGCCCACCGGACCCGGCCTCGCATGGGACACATCCCAAATGTCGCTAATCCAATTGCATACCTCCGCTGTGCAGGACCACCGCGCAGCGAACCGTCAGTCCGGACCAGACGCCTGACGACTTTCGACGGGGACGAAGTACTCAGCAGGTGAGGTCCGCGGACCTGACAGCACAAGGAGAAAACATCGCTATGCCGGCCACTCAATCGCACATTCCGAGCTTGTTGGCGGAGCGGGCCCGGGAAAAACCGGATGCGCCTGCCTACACCTTCATCGACTTCGACGTCGACCCGGCCGGATACCGCGAGACCGTGACCTGGTCGCAGCTGCGCAACCGCGCCCAGGTGGTGGCGGCCGAACTGGCGACCTGCGCCTCCCCGGGCGACCGGGTGGCGCTGTTGGCCCCGCAGAGCATGGAGTACATCGTCGGGTTCTACGGCGCGCTGGAGGCGGGGATGATCGCCGTTCCGCTGCCGGTACCGATGTTCGGTGTGCACGACGAGCGGGTGTCGGCAGCGCTGCGCGACTGCTCCCCGGCGGCGATCCTGACCACGTCGGCCGCCGTCGGCGACATCGCGAGCTCGATCAGTGACCTCGGCGGCACACCGCCGGTGGTGATCGAGGTGGACGCGCTGGACCTCGACTCCCCGCCGGCGGTGGCGCCCACCGCCACCGCACACACCAAGGTGGCGTTCCTGCAGTACACCTCCGGCTCGACCCGGACTCCCGCCGGCGTCATGGTGGGGCACCACAACGCGATCGAGAACATGCGGCAGATGATCGCCGACACGTTCGAGAACGTCGGAAAGAAGGTGCCCGACGACACCACGCTGGTGGCCTGGCTGCCCTTCTACCACGACCTGGGCCTGATGTGCGGCATCATCTTCCCGCTGGTGGGCGGCCATCAGGCGGTGATCTTCAGCCCGATGGCCTTCCTGGCCAAACCGGCCCGCTGGATGCAGCTGGTGGCCAGCTACCCCAATGCCTACACCGGTGGACCCAACTTCGCCTATGAGCTGGCTGTCCGGCGCACCTCCGACGAGGACATGGAAGGCCTCGACCTGAGCCGCGTCCACACCTTCGCCTTCGGCGCCGAGCGGGTGCACGCGGCCACGCTGCGGCGGCTCGTCGACCGGTTCGCCAAGTTCAACCTCAACCCGGCGGCGCTGCGGCCCGGCTACGGGCTGGCCGAGGCCACGGTCTACCTGACCTCGAACACCCCCGGCAGCCCGCCGCCGACCCCGCGCTTCGACTACACCAAGCTCGCGAACGGCACCGCCGAGCCGAGCGGCCCCGAGGGCGGCGTCGAGCTGGTCAGCTGCGGGGTGCCCCGCGCCTGCACGGTGCGCATCGTGGACCCGGACACCCAGACGGAGAACCCGGAGGGCAAGGTCGGCGAGATCTGGGCGTACGGCCCCAACGTCGCCGCGGGCTACTGGCACAACCAGCAGGCCACCGAGGCGACCTTCAGTGGCAAACTGGTCAACCCGTCGCCGGGCACGCCTCAGGGGCCTTGGCTCAAGACCGGCGACCTCGGGGTGGTCTCCGACGGCGAGCTCTACATTGTCGGCCGGATCAAGGACCTGCTGATCGTCGACGGGAAGAACCACTACCCGGACGACATCGAGGCCACCGTCCAAGAAATCACCGGTGGGCGTGTCGCCGCGGTGTCCATCCCGAACAGCCGGTCGGAAGAGCTTGTTACGATCGCCGAGTTCAAGAACAAGGGGGGCTCGGATGAGGAGGTCGCTGACAGGCTGAACGAGGTGAGGCGGAAGGTCACGGCCGCGTTGTCGAAAGCGCACGGTCTGGCGGTCGGCGATCTGGTTCTGGTGCCACAGGGTGCCATCCCGATCACGACCAGCGGCAAGATCCGGCGCTCCAGCTGCGTAGAGATCTACCAGCGGGACGGGTTCGACCGACTGGATGCTTCCGCTCGGTCTGTGTGACAGATGACGAGCTGCTCGCGCAGCTTTCGGGGAGGTTGAGTTGAGCGAGATGAATGCAGTGCCGGCCGGGGGGCCGGATCGCCGGG
>NZ_JCALEE010000008.1:0-149841 GCF_059813225.1 Mycobacterium sp. NGS16 | reverse complement strand
GGTGTCCATCGAGGTCCGCTCGGCCAGACCACCCCAGCCCGCACCGGAGATGTTGGTCGACGACGCCCACATCCGCCGGGCCTCATCCTCGACCGTCTGGGCGTGCACATCAAAACGCCCCGCCATCGCCCGCATCGCGTCCGGATCGGTCATAAAACGTGTTGCCATGAAAATTTCTCCTTCTTGCTCGGAATTCGTTGTGGTGCCGGGCGGCGGCCCGGCGGACACGTCTGTTCAGGCCCCTTCCGTTACCCGCCGGCCGGCGAACGGGGCATAACTTTGGGGGCCTTGGCGGCGACCGCTCCGAGACCGCGTCCGGCCATCGCGCCCATCAGCGCGTTGCCGAACGGGCCACCGGGCAGACCCGACGACGCCGACATGGTCTGAATGGGCGCGCTGACTGTGGTGGACGGCAGCACCGGGGCGGCACGGACCATGCCGTCGGCAGCCATCGACCAGGCCTGCGGCACCTTCAGCGCGCCCATCGAGGCGGCCTGGCCGAGCTTGGCGGAGATCGCGTTGGTGGCCGACGTGAAATGGCCGGCCAGCACGCCGACCGCGCCCTGCAGCTTGTCGTTGACGAAGTCGCCGATCTGGGTCATCAGGGTTCCCGCGCCGCTGGCTCCGGCGGTCTGTCCGGCCAGAGCGCTCGTTCCGCCGATCGCGCCCAAGCGGGCGAGCTGCGGCAGCATCATCAGCATGCGCATCGCCATCATGCCGAACGACGTGCCCATCGTCAGTGGCGAGGTCAGCGAGTTGATCGAGGTGTCAAGAACCTTTCCGGGGATACCCAGCGCCTCGGCCGTCGCCTGGTCGATACCGGCCGCATCGAGCAGCCCGCCGACGGTGCCGAGGTTGTAGCCGCCGGTGCCTGTGTTACCGCCGGAGGGGTCGCCGGGCAGCGGGCCGCCCTCGGCCGGCCCGGCCTGCGTCGCCTGCGCCGAGTTCGGCGGCGAGGACTGGACCTGCATCAGATTGTTGTTGGCCTGGGCCGACGCGTTGTAGGTGTCCATCGCGGCGCCGTCCTGCGCCCACATCGCCTCGTACTGCGCCTCGGTCGCTGCGATCGCGGGGGTGTTCTGCCCGAAGAAGTTGGTCGAGATCAATGCCAGCAGCATCGCCCGGTTCGCCGCGATCACCGGCGGCGGAACCGATGCGGACCTGGCCGCCTCGAACAGTGCGGCCGCCTGGGTGGCCAATGCCGCGTTCTGGGTGGCGTTCGCCGACGCCTGCTCCAGCCAGGCCACATAGGGCGCAACCGCAGACGTCGCCGCCGCCGAACCCATCCCGGTCCACGTCGACCCCAGGTTGGTCACCACCGACTGGGTGGCCGTCGCCGACGTCGAGAGTTCGGCTGCCAGGTTCGTCCAGGCTGTCGCCGCCGCAAGCAGCGACTCCGAACCCGGCCCGGTATATATCAAGCCGGAGTTGATCTCCGGCGGGAACATACTGAAGCTCATCGACGCGCCCCGACTCAGCCGGCCGCAGCGGCGTTGGCAGCCTCGGTGAGGGCGTAGGCGTTGGAGTTCCCGCTCAAAGTGGCCACGATCTGCTGGTGAACCGCCGCAGCCTGGGCACTGACCTGCTGGAACAGCTGTGCGTGGGTGGCGAACTGAGCAGCAGTCATCGCCGACACCATGTCGGCGGCAGGGGGCACCACACCGGTGGTGGGCGCGGCCGCGGCGGCCATTCCCGCGGTCATAGAGTCACCGATTCCCGACAAGCTGCCCGCAGCCGCCGTCAGAACCTCCGGCTGAGCGGTTACGAATGACATCTTTCCTCCTGGAACCTGAAGCGATGTGGTGTTACGCGATCGAAGTCTGTGTCAGCAGTTGACGCACGTCACTCTAGCCGACCCGTGTAATAACGGTCTGATAAAGCTTTGGTTGCCGATGCGACCGACAGCTCAAGCCCGCGCGGCGCCGTCCTGGCGCTACGGGATGAGCCGGCGTGTTCACGATCGGGCAACCTCTCCAGATAGCTGTGGCGGCCGTTGCGGGTGTGGTCCCACTGCAGCCGGAAGCAGAACGTAACACCGGTACCAGCACGTGGTACAGCACGGCGACAAACATTCAGTAAAGGTTTGGGAACTGGTCAGACAACGCTGTCTTCACTTAGCCACGTGCCCCGGATTTGTCCGGGTCAACCGCCTGCAACCGGCCCAGGCGACCGGTTCGGTTGTGCGAAGCTAGGGTCGGCTCGCCAGCCCGCAAACGGTCAGCCGGCCACCAGTGAACCTACGGATGATCCGACGGAGCGTGCGATGACCTTCAACGAAGGCATGCAGATCGATACCAGCACCACCTCATCGGGCGGGGCCGGTCGCGGGATCGCGATCGGCGGTGGGGTCGCCGGGCTGGTGATCATGGTGCTGGCGCTGCTGCTGGGGGCCGATCCCGGCGATGTGCTCAGCCAGCAGCCGGTGGACCGCGGGCAGTACACGGCGCCGGGCTTCGATCTCAGCAAGTGCCGCACCGGCGCGGATGCCAATAAGTACGTGCAGTGCCGGGTGGTGGCCACCGCCAATTCGGTCGACGCGGTGTGGTCGGAGCTGTTCCGCGGCTACCGCCGCCCACAGGTGCAGCTGTTCAGCGGGCAGACCAGCACCGGCTGCGGGGTCGCCAGCAGTGCCGTCGGGCCGTTCTACTGCCCCGTCGACCAGACCGCCTACTTCGACACCGACTTCTTCCAGGTCCTCGTCGACCAGTTCGGCTCCAGCAGCGGGCCGCTGGCGCAGGAGTATGTGGTGGCCCACGAGTTCGGCCACCACGTGCAGAACCTGCGCGGCGTTCTCGGGCGGGCCCAGCACGGCGCGCAGGGCGCGACCGGCGCCGGAGTGCGCACCGAACTGCAGGCCGACTGCTACGCCGGGGTGTGGGCGCATTACGCGTCGGTGACCAAGCAGCAGAGCACCGGCGTGCCGTTCCTCAAGCCGTTGACCGACCAGGACATCCGCGATGCGCTGTCGGCGGCGTCGTCGGTGGGCGATGACCGCATCCAGCAGGCGGCCACCGGCCGGGTCAACCCGGAGTCCTGGACCCACGGCGCGTCGGCGCAGCGCCAGCACTGGTTCACCGTCGGCTACCAGACCGGTGACCCCAATCAGTGCGACACCTTCGCCGCCGCAGACCTGGGTTAAAGCGCCAGCAACCTGCGCAGTTCGGCGCGGCCCGCATCGTCGAGCGGCAGCAGCGGGCGCCGCGGCGGACCGGCCGGCACGCCGAGCAACTCCAAACCGGCCTTGACCGTGGTGGCCAGCCCGCCGGCGACGATGAACTCCAGCAGCGGCTTCAAGTCGTCGTAGAGCGCCTGGGCGGTGTCCAGCTCGCCTGTGGTGACCGCGGTGTAGAGGTCCAGGCACGCCGTCGGCCGCAGGTTGGGCGCCGCGGTGCACCAGCCGGCGGCCCCGGCGCGCAGCGCGTCGAGCACCAGCGGGTTGCTCCCGTTGAAGAAGGGCAGGCGCCCGTCGGACAGCTTGGCGATGCGCAACATCCGGGTCAGGTCCCCGGTGGACTCCTTGACCATGGTGACGTGCTCGATGCGCTCGAACATGCCCACCAACAGCTCCGGGCTCATGTCCACGCCGGAGGTAGCCGGGTTGTTGTAAGCGACGATGTCGATGTCGACGGCCTCGGACACCGCCGCATAGTGGGCGGTGATCTCCCGCTCGGACAGCGTCCAGTACGACACCGGGGCGATCATCACCGCGTCGGCGCCGGCCTGCGCGGCGTAGCGGGCGCGGCGCACCGTCGTCGCGGTGGTCAGGTCCGACACGCCGACCAGCACCGGCAGCCGTCCGGCGACCGCCGCGACCGACGCGTCGACGCATGTGTCGAACTCGCGTTCGCTGAGATAGGCGAGTTCACCGGTGCTGCCCAGCGGGGCGATGGCGTGCACGCCGGCGTCGACGAGACGGCCGATGACGGTGGTCAAGACCGCGGTGTCGATACCGCCGTCGTTGAAAGGCGTTACCGGGTAGCCGATGACGCCGTGCAACGGTGCTGCCACGGGATGCTCCTTATCTCTGGGTGATCGTCTAGCGGGTGATTGCGTCGGGGTGAGCCGCCAGTGCGCGGCGCGCGTAGTAGGCGAAATTGGCGGCGCTGCGCTTGGGTAGCAGGGTCCAGTCGTGGGCTTCGCGGGCCAGCGTTTCGGGGAGTTCCTTGATGGTCCCGGCGGCCATGGCGGCCAGCTGCAGCGCGGCGGCGCGCTCGATCAGCACCGCCAGTGAACAGGCTTCCTCCACGCTGGCTCCGGCCACGATCTGACCGTGGTGCGCCAACAGGATCGCCTTCTTGTCGCCGAGGGCCGCCGAGATGATCTCGCCCTCCTCGTTGCCGACCGGTACTCCCGGCCAGCTCGGCAGGAACGCACAGTCGTCATACAGCGGCGTGGTGTCCATGTGCGAGACCACCAGCGGGGTCTCCAGCATCGACAGCGCGGCCACGTGAAACGGATGGGTGTGCACGATGCACTGCACGTCGGGGCGTGCCCGGTAGATCCAGCTGTGGAATCGGTTGGCGGGGTTGGCCATTCCTTCACCGTCGAGGACGTTGAGATCTTCGTCGACAAGAAGCAGGTTGGCGTCGGTGATCTCGTCGAAGCCCAGGCCGAGGCGCTGGGTGTAGTAGGTGCCGGGCGCCTCGGCGCGGGCGGTGATCTGCCCGGCCAGGCCCGAGTCGTGGCCGCGGTCGAACAGCGCCCGGCAGGTCAGCGCCAATTTCTGGCGGGTGGACCAGCCGTCTTGGCCGAAGTTCTCGGCGAACCGGCGCTCGGCGCGCTGCATCAGCTCGGATTTGGAATCGTCGAAGGTGGTACCCATGGCAGCTCCTCGATGCGGACGGCTATGACACTACGCTACCTGATAGGACACTTTGTGTCATCATCGTATGTCATCATGGCTTCATGACGGCACTGTTGCGCACCGTCCGCAAGCAGCGGGGGTTGACTCTCGAGGGCCTCGCCGAGCGGACCGGGCTGACCAAGAGCTATCTGTCCAAGATCGAACGCAGCCGCAGCACACCGTCGATCGCGACGGCCATCAAGGTGGCCCAGGCCCTGGATGTCGATGTGGCGCAATTGTTCTCCGAGCGCGGTGACGAGGACAAGATCGCCGTGGACCGCGCCGCCGACCGCAGCACCGACCGGCAACGCTACCGGGCGATGGCCTCGGGAATGCTGGGAAAGTCGATGTCTCCGTTCGTGGTTCGTCCCACCGGGCGCGCCACCCACGACGGCCATCCGGTACACGGCGGACAGGAGTTCGTCTTCGTGCACAGTGGAACCGTGGAATTGGAGTTCGGCGATGCGACCTGGACCCTGACGGCCGGCGACAGCGCCTACTTCGACGCCTCGATCAGCCACCGTCTGCGCACGGTGGGCAGCGAACCGGCCGAGGTCGTCGTCGTCGCCGCGGACGAAGCCGGCACCGCGCGGTGAGCACCGAACTGCTGTTCTCCTACGGCACGCTGCGCCAGCCCGAGGTGCAGCGCAGCATCTTCGGACGCGAACTCGACGGCCGCACCGACGCGATCATCGGCTATGAGCTCGACTTCGTGACGATCACCGACCCGGAGGTGGTGGCCGTCAGCGGCAGCGACCGGCATCCGATCCTGCGCCCGTCTCAGGCACCCGACGCCCATGTTGACGGCACGGTGTTCGCCATCAGCACCGCCGAGCTGGCCGCCGCCGACGACTACGAAGTCGACGCCTACCGGCGGATCTCGGTGCCGCTGCGTTCCGGGGCACAGGCTTGGGTGTACGTGTTCGCCGACTGAGCTACCAGGGGCGCGTCGAGCAGGTCACGCCGCTGCCGCCCTGCTGGGACACCACCACTTCGCCGTCGACGGTGATCTCACAGTGAAACTCGGGGTTGATCCTCAAGCCCCCACTGGCGGTGACCAGCGCCCACTGGTTCGGGTCAGCCAACGTGGTGGTGTAGACCAGCGGCTGTCCCCCGCTGATCGGCACGCGGACGGTCTCGAGGTACTCCGAGGAGCGGGCGTTGTAGGCCGCCATGCTCGGCGGATCGGTCTTGATGTAGGAGATGTTGCCGGTCAGGTCGCTGGTGGCGGTGATGGTGTAGGTGACCTCGTGACCGCCGGTGGCGCCCTTCTTAGGCGCCTCGGCCGACGGCTCCGTCGGGCTTTCGGCCGGGGCTGCCGACGGCGTTTCAGCCGGGGTTTCGGCCGTGGACGGCGCCGTGGGCTCTGGATCCGCCACTGCCGTCGCCTGGCTGGCCACAAGTCCGGCGGCTGCCAACAGCACCGCCGTTCCGAGCCCGGCTGTCAGGTTTCGCATGGTCGTCATACCGCGCAACGCTACCGGAGGGCCGGCGAGCGTCGAGTTTTGTCACGCTCCGAGCCGTTGAGCGTGCAACACGTCGACACTCGGCGCGGTGTAACCGGCCGCCCGCAGCGCAGCGCGCACCCGTGCGAGCACCACCCCAGGCCGATCCCGGAGCAGACCGCTGCTGACCCGCACGATCACCCAGCCGCGCGCGGCCAACCCCGCATAGCGGTCGATATCGGCGGTCCGCTGCCGCGGGTCAGTCCAATGTTGTGCCCCGTCGAACTCCACGCCGACCCGATATTCGGGCCAGCCCATGTCGATGCGGGCGAACGGACGTCCGAATTCGTCGCGGACCAGAATCTGGGTAGTGGGCGGTGGCAGCCCACCGCGAACGAGCAGCAGCCGTGTCCGGGTTTCCTGCGGAGATTCCGCGCCCCCGTCCATCAACGCCATCGCGCGCCGCAACTGCACCACGCCACGAGCCCCGCCATGGCTTTCGCACACCAGGGCGATCTCCCCCGACCTGAGCCCGGTGGCATTGGCCAGGGCATCGAGACGAATGACGGCGGTCGTCAACGGTTTCCGACGCCCGATGTCAAACGCGGTGCGCGCGACCGTGGTGGTCGGTATGCCCTGGACCAAGCATGTTTCATCGGCGCCCAACCGCTCTCGGCGTATGACGATCCCGTCGGCTTCAGCGGCGGCGACCCGGTTGAGTTCCGCGGGCAGCCGGGCATCCAACCACCGCGACCCATGCAACGCCGCGGCAGAGAGCCCGGCCACCGTAGCGGTTCGGCCCGACCACAGCCAACCGGCCACCGCGCGGGTGACGGGGGTGAGCTCCTCGCCGTTCGGCAGGTAGACGTTGCGGTAGATCATCTGGTGCCGGCTGCGCAACGTCCGCCTGGTGGCGTAGCCCGATGCCAGCGCTTCGGTGCCGACGAACGGCCACCCCGATTCCCTCACGGGGTCACAGTGACGCCTCAGGCCGCCATCCCGCTTCCGAGAGTCGGCTTATGTCACGCTTTCTGTGGATAACCGTGCATCAAGGCGACATTCGGCGCAGGACCTCGTCCACCACGTTGTCGACCGGCACGTCGACCTGCTCCCCGGTGGCCAGGTTCTTCATGCCGATGGTGCCGGCCTCCAGGTCGCGGTCACCGGCGACCAGCGCGATCACCGCGCCGGAGCGGTCGGCGGCGCGCATCGCGCCCTTGAGCCCGCGATCGCCGTAGGCCAGGTCCACCCGCACGCCGGCGGCCCGCAACCGGCCGGCCAGCACCGCCAACCGCAGTTTGGCCGCCTCGGAAAGCCCCACCCCGAACACGTCGCAGCGGGTGCTCTGCCCCACCGCCTTGCCCTCGGCGGCCAGCGCCAGCAGGGTGCGGTCCACGCCCAGCCCGAAACCGATCCCCGACAAGTCTTGGCCTCCGAGCTGGCGCATCAGCCCGTCGTAGCGGCCGCCGCCGCCGATCCCGGACTGCGCGCCCAACCCGTCGTGCACGAATTCGAAGGTGGTCTTGGTGTAGTAGTCCAGGCCGCGCACCATCCGCGGGTTGACCACATAGGGCACGCCCAGCGCCTCCAGGTGCGCCAGCACGGTCTCGAAATGTGCCTTGGCGCCCGTCGAGAGGTGATCGAGCATCACCGGCGCGTCGGCGGTCATCTCCCGCACCTGCGGGCGTTTGTCGTCGAGCACCCGCAGCGGGTTGAGCTGCGCGCGCCGGCGGGTCTCCTCGTCGAGGTCGAGCCCGAACAGGAACTGCTGCAACAGCTCCCGGTACGCCGGCCGGCAGGTGTCGTCGCCCAGCGAGGTGATCTCCAGCCGGAAGCCGTCCAGGCCCAGCGAGCGGAACCCGGCATCGGCGACCGCGATCACCTCGGCGTCCAGCGCCGGATCGTCGACCCCGATCGCCTCCACCCCGACCTGCTGCAGCTGCCGGTACCGGCCGGCCTGGGGACGCTCGTAGCGGAAGAACGGCCCCGAGTAACAGAGTTTGACCGGCAGCTGGCCGCGGTCCAGCCCGTGCTCGATCACCGCCCGCACCACCCCGGCCGTGCCCTCGGGGCGCAGCGTCACCGAACGGTCGCCGCGGTCGGCGAAGGTGTACATCTCCTTGGACACCACATCGGTGGACTCCCCCACCCCGCGCGCGAACAACGCGGTGTCCTCGAAGATCGGCAACTCGATGTCGCCGTAGCCGGCGCGGCGGGCGGTCGCCAACAACCCGTCGCGCACCGCGACGAAACCGGCCGAGGCCGGCGGAACGTAATCGGGCACCCCTTTGGGTGCGGCAAACGTGCTCACGCACTGAGCCCTTCTAGGAACGGGTTGAACCGGCGCTCGGCGCCGATGGTGGTCTTGGGCCCGTGGCCGGGCAGCACCACGGTCGCATCGTCGAGGCACAGCAGCTTGTCCACGATCGAGGTGAGCAGGTCACGGCCACTGCCCCCGGGCAGATCGGTGCGCCCGACCGAATTCTGGAACAGGGTGTCCCCGCTGAACACCACCTCGGCTGCGTCGCCCTCGACCCGAAAGACCACCGAGCCGCGGGTATGCCCGGGAGTGAAATCGACGGTGACGGTGGTGTCGCCCAGGCCGATCTTGTCCCCGTCGCGGTCCAGCTGGACCAGCTGCTTGGGCTCGGAGAACATCACCTTGCTCAACGCGCCGAACAGCGCCTGGCCCGGCAGCGTACCGAGCGAGCGCAGCGGGTCGGTGAGCATGAATCGGTCCTCGGGGTGGATGTAGGTGGGGCAGCCATAGGTGTCGGAGACCTTCTGCGCCGACCAGATGTGGTCGATGTGGCCATGGGTGAGCAGCACCGCCGACGGCGTCAGCCGATTCTCGTCGAGGATGTGGCGCAGCCGGGTCATCGCCCGCTGGCCGGGGTCGACGATGATCGCGTCGGCGCCTTGCCGCTGCGCCAGCACGTAGCAGTTGCACGCCAGCATCCCGGCGGGGAATCCGGTGACCAACACGTGCACCAGTTTCCCATTGCGCGCCGTTGCGGCATGGACGCGGGCGGTGCTGGTGAGACTTTGGCAGACTGTAGAGCCGACTCACCCGCGAGCCAGGGAGGTAATCCGGCGGTGTCCACGAACGAAGAACGGCGCGCCCAGGCCAAGCGCAAGCTCGATGAGCAGGTGGCGCAGCGCGCCGAGGCGGCCCGCAAGCAGCGCCAGATCCTGATGATCGCCGGCGCGGTGGTGGCCGTGCTGCTGGTGGCCGGCGTGGTGTTCGTGGTGCTGCGCGGCGACGGCGATTCGGGCAGCGTCAGCGCCTCCTCGACGTCGGAGACCACCGACGCCGCTGACTCCTCCGAGGCGTCGCCGGGCGAACCCGGCCAGCTGCCGAAGTTCACCGCCTCACCCACCCTCGGCGCCAACTGCCAGTACCCCAAGTCGGCGCGCCCGGCCAGCAAGCCGGTCGAGCCGCCGCGCTCCGGCAAGGTCCCGACCGAGCCGGCCGAGGTCAGCGTGTCGATGATGACCGACCAGGGACCGATCGGCTTGATGCTCAACAACGCCCAATCCCCCTGCACCGTCAACAGTTTCATCAGCCTGGGCGCCAAGGACTTCTTCGCCGGCACCCAATGCCACCGGTTGACGACCTCGCCGATGCTCAGCGTGCTGCAGTGCGGCGACCCGGCCGGTGACGGCACCGGCGGTCCGGGATATCAGTTCGCCAACGAATACCCCACCGACCAGTACGCGCCGAACGACCCCGCGGCCGGGCAGCCGGTGACCTACCCGCGCGGCACCCTGGCGATGGCCAACGCCGGCCCCGGCACCAACGGCAGCCAGTTCTTCCTGGTGTACCGGGATTCGATGCTGCCGCCGCAGTACACGGTGTTCGGCCGGATCCAGGACGACGGGCTGGCCACCCTGGACAAGATCGCCGCGGGCGGCGTGCAGGGCGGCGGCACCGACGGCCCGCCCGTTACCACGGTGACCGTCAAGTCGGTGCGCGCCGACTAGGACGCCTCAGGCCGCGGACGTCACCCGGTAGACGTCGTAGACGCCCTCGACGTTGCGGACCACGTTGAGCAGGTGCCCGAGATGCTTCGGGTCGCCCATCTCGAAGGTGAACCGGCTGATTGCGACCCGGTCGCGTGACGTGGTGACCGAGGCCGACAAGATGTTGACCTTCTCGTCGGCGAGCACCTTGGTCACATCCGACAACAGCCGGTGCCGGTCCAGCGCCTCGACCTGAATGGCCACCAGGAACACCGACGACGGCGATGGCGCCCACTTGACCTCGATGATCCGCTCGGCCTGCTGGCGCAGTGAGTCGGCGTTGGTGCAGTCGGTGCGGTGCACGCTCACCCCGCCGCCACGGGTGACGAAGCCCATGATCTCGTCGCCGGGCACCGGGGTGCAGCACTTGGCCAGCTTGGTCAGCACACCGGGCGCGCCGGGCACCGCGACGCCGACGTCGTCGGACCGCTGCCGGCGCGGCATGGTCAGCGGAGTCGCCAGCTCCGCTAGATCATCCTGGGCCTGGTCCACCCCACCGAGCTGGGCCACCAGCCGCTGCACCGCGTGGTGCGCCGAGATGTGGTTCTCACCGACCGCGGTGTAGAGGGCGGAGACGTCGCTGTAGTGCAGCTCGCGGGCCACCGCGGCCATCGACTCGCCATTGACCAGCCGCTGCAGCGGCAGACCCACCCGACGCACCTCGCGGGCGATCGCGTCCTTACCGGACTCCAGCGCCTCCTCGCGACGCTCCTTGGCGAACCACTGCCGGATTTTGGCCTTGGCCCGCGGCGACACCACGAACTGCTGCCAGTCCCGTGACGGCCCGGCGTTCTGCGCCTTGGAGGTGAAAACCTCGACCACTTCGCCGTTTTCCAGCTTGCGTTCCAGCGCCACCAGCCGGCCGTTGACGCGGGCGCCGATGCAGCGGTGGCCGACTTCGGTGTGTACGGCGTAGGCGAAGTCGACGGGGGTCGAACCGTTGGGCAGCGTGATCACGTCGCCCTTGGGGGTGAAGACGAAGATCTCCTTGACGGCCAGGTCATAGCGCAGCGACTCGAGGAATTCGCCGGGATCGGCGGCCTCCCGCTGCCAGTCCAGCAGCTGACGCATCCAGGCCATGTCGTCGATCTCGGCGGCGGCGTTGGGGTGCGGAACCCCGTTGCGGCCCTTGGCTTCCTTGTAGCGCCAATGCGCGGCGATGCCGTATTCGGCGGTGCGGTGCATCTCGCGGGTGCGGATCTGGATCTCCAGCGGCTTGCCCTCCGGGCCGATCACCGTGGTGTGCAACGACTGGTAGACCCCGTAGCGCGGCTGGGCGATGTAGTCCTTGAAGCGCCCGGCCATCGGCTGCCACAACGAGTGCACCACGCCGACCGCGGCGTAGCAGTCCCGGATCTCGTCGCACAGGATCCGCAGGCCCACCAGGTCGTAGATGTCGTCGAAGTCGCGGCCCCGCACGATCATCTTCTGATAGATCGACCAGTAGTGCTTGGGCCGGCCCTCGACGGTCGCGGCGATCTTGGACTTCGCCAGCGTGTTAACGATCTCGGTGCGCACCTTGGCCAGGTAGGTGTCCCGCGACGGCGCCCGGTCGGCGACCAGCCGGACGATCTCCTGGTACTTCTTCGGGTGCAGGATCGCAAACGACAGATCCTCGAGCTCCCATTTGACGGTGGCCATGCCCAGTCGATGCGCCAGCGGCGCAATGACTTCCAGCGTCTCCCGGGCCTTGCGAGCCTGCTTCTCCGGCGGCAGGAAGCGGATGGTGCGCATGTTGTGCAGTCGGTCGGCGACCTTGATCACCAGCACCCGCGGGTCGCGCGCCATCGCGATCACCATCTTGCGGATGGTCTCGGCTTCGGCCGCGGTGCCCAGCACCACCTTGTCCAGCTTGGTCACCCCGTCGACCAGATGCGCGACCTCGTCGCCGAACTCGCCGCCGAGCGCCTCCAGCGTGTAGCCGGTGTCCTCGACGGTGTCGTGCAACAGCGCGGCCACGAGCGTGGTGGTGTCCATGCCCAGCTCCGCCAGGATGGTCGCCACCGCCAGCGGATGGGTGATGTAGGGATCCCCGGAGTGCCGCAGCTGGGTGGCGTGGCGCTGTTCGGCGACCTCGTAGGCGCGTTGCAGCAACGCCAGGTTCGCCTTCGGGTAGAACTGCCGGTGCACCGCGACCAGCGGCTCCAGCACCGGGCTCAGCGCGCCGCGCTGGGCGGTGATCCGGCGGGCGATGCGGGCCCGCACCCGCCGGGAGGCACTGGTGGGCACCTTGAGCAGGTCGGTGCGCTCGGTGGGCGAGTCCTGGGCCGGCGGCTGGAAGACGGCCACCGGCTGGCCGCCGGCAGCGTCGCGCCGCTCGGCCTCAGAGCTCCCGATTGAGCTTTGATCAGAGCCCACTGTGCTCACCTCCGATGACGAGGATATCGGCTAGAGCAGGCGCAGGCTCACCAGCTGTAACGGCGCCACCGCGGCGCGTCCACCCATCTCGGCCAGCTCCAGCACCACCGCCGCCGCTACGACCTCGGCTCCGGCGCGCTCCAAGAGCCGCCGGGTGGCGGCCAGCGTGCCGCCGGTGGCCAGCACGTCATCGAGGATCACCACCCGCCGGCCGGCCAACGCGATGCCGTCGGCCGGGATCTCCAGCACGGCGTGGCCGTATTCGAGCTGGTAGGACTCCGAGAGCACCGGTGGCGGCAGTTTGCCGCCCTTGCGGACTGCCAGCGCACCCACCCCGAGCCGGGCGGCGACCGCCCCGGCCAGCAGGAATCCGCGCGCGTCGATGCCGGCCACCACGTCGGCCCCGGCTGCGATCCGGGCCAGCGCGTCGGTGACCGCGGCCAACCCGGCCGCGTCGGCGAACACCGGGGTCAGGTCTTTGAACGCGATTCCCGGCGCGGGGAAGTCGGCCACCTCGCGGGTCAACGCGGCGACGATCTCGGCGACCTCATCGTCGGCCGGGCTCACTATTGCGTCACCCTTCCAGGGACCAGCGGTCCATGTTCCAGCCGGCGCCCCAGCGGGTGGGGTTGGCGGCCACGCCGTACGTCTTCTTCGACGACAGCAGGGTGCGCTGTTGACGGTACAGCGGCAGGGTCGGCATGTCGGCCCACAGCACCGGGGCGCTCTCGGCCAGCAGCCGCACCAGCTCGGCCGGATCGGCGGTGACCGCCAGCGCGGAGATGATGCCGTCGATCTGGTCGTTGTGGTAGCCGGACAGGTTGTTGCCGTTGCCGCTGAACAGCTCGTAGGCGTCCATCACCGACGACCCGGTCGAGCCGCTGCCGGTCGACCCCCCGGTGCTCGCCAGCAGGACGTCGATCTGCCCCTCCCGCAGTGCCTGCGGCCCGATGCTCTCCGATGCCACCTCGGTGACGGTGATACCGGCCGCCGCGCACGATCCGCCGATCGCCCCGACGACGGCGGCCAGCCGGGTGTTGGGTGCGCGGTAGCCGATCCGCACCGTCAGCGGTTTGCCGGCGAGGGCGTCGCGGGCCGCGCGCGGATCGGCGTGCGCGAACTGCTGGGCCTCGGGCACGTTCTCGGCTTGGTCGAACGCATCATCGATGGCGGTGTTCAGGCGCGAGTTGACGATCGGCACGCCCGCGTCCCGAGCGATCACATCGCGGGGGGTGCACAGCGCCACGGCCCGGCGCGCCGGCGTCTCCGACAGCGGCCCGGACGGGGCGAAGATCAGCTGCTCGATACCGCCGGACGGGGTGTCGCTGCTCTGATAGTCGTCCGGGGTGATCAGGGATCCCGCCGACCCGGTCGCCACGTCGACGACCTCCACCACGCGTTTGTTGACCCGATCGGCGATGTCGGCGCCCTGCGGCCACACCGTGATCCGTTTGGTGACCGGCTTGGCGCCCCACCACAGGTCGTTGGCGACCAACACCACGGCGCCGCCGTCGAGCACCGCGTCGATTTTGTAGGGCCCCGACGACGGGAAGTTGCGCAGGTCGACATTGTGGTCGAGCTGCCAGGTGGTGTTCCAGGCCGCGGCAACCTTGCCCATGACCTCCTCGACCGGTCCCAGCCGGCCCTGGACGGCCTCGGTGACGTTGAAGCCGAGCTTGTCGCTGAGGATGTGCGACGGCATCATCGACGTCGCGGTGAACAGCTCCTCGTAGTCGACGATGTTGCGGTCGGGGAAGAACGACACCCGGGCCTTCTTGGCGCCGGGCTGGCAATCAATGTGCTCGATGTCGAGGTAGCCGGCCCGGCTGGCGGCGTCGAAGCCGCCGAACCGCCCGGACTGAGCCGCCCAGGCCAGCACCAGGTCGTCGCAGGTGACCGGCTTGCCATCGGAATAGACCGCCGCGTCGGCGATCTGGTAGTCCAGCACCAGCGGGGCGCGTCCCACCACCGAGATGCTGCCGAAGTCGTGGTCGGTGACGATCTGGCCTTCGGGTCCGTGGTAGCCGAACCCGGTCAGGGTGCGGGAGAACGCCTGCGGCGCCGCCGAGGCGGCACCGGCCACCGAGGTGGTGTTGTAGGTGGGCAGGCCGCCGTCGACGGCGTAGTCGATCTGGTCGACGGTGGCGCTGGTGCACGCCGACACCGACCAGGCACCCAGCGCGGTGGCGACCGCCACCAGCAGGGCCGCCGCAGGCCGACAGCGGGCCGCCATCGTCCGTTACCGTCCGGCGCCCGGCTTGCCGCTCGGACGCTGGCTGCGCCGGCTGGTGGGTCGTACCGGCTTGGCGCCCGGCGCCGGGGCGGCCGGTGCCGGGGCGGGGGTGGCCGCGACCGCGGTCGCCTCGTCCTCGTCCTCGATCTCGGCGGTGTCCTCTGGGCCGTCCACGGGCGCCGGTGCCGACTTGACACCGGTCGCGGCCTGGCGGCGCCGCATCACCCGGCGGGTGTGGTTTTGCACCAGCTCGGTGCGCTCCCGCAGGGTGACCAGCAGCGGTGTGGCCAGGTAGATCGACGAATAGGTGCCGACGATGACCCCGACCAACTGCACCAGCGCGAGGTCCTGCAGGGTGCCCACGCCCAGCAGCCACACCGCGACCACCATCAGCGAGATGATCGGCAGCGCCGAGATCAAGCTGGTGTTGATCGAGCGCATGAAGGTCTGGTTGACCGCCAGGTTGGCCTCTTCGGCGTAGGTGCGCTTGTTCTTGTGCTCGAAGTCGTGGGTGTTCTCCTCGACCTTGTCGAACACGATGACGGTGTCATAGATAGAGAACCCGAGGATGGTCAGCAGCCCGATCACGGTGGCCGGGGTGACCTCGAAGCCGACCAGTGAATACACCCCGGCGGTGACGGCGACGTCGAAGACCATGGAGATCATCGCCGCCAGGGTCATGTACCACTCGTAGCGCACCGTGATGTACAGCGACGCCAACAGCAGGAACACCACCAGCGCGATCACGGCCTTCTGGGTGATCTGGGCGCCCCAGGTCTCCGACACCGCCGAGTCGCTGATCGCCTGCCGGCTGGGCTGGCCGTCGGGCCCGACGGGCTGGAAGGCCTCGAACAGCGCGTCCCGCAGCTTCTCGGTCTGCTCGTTGGTGAGCGTCTCGGCGCGGATCTGCACGGTCGCCGACGAACCGTTGCCGACCACCACGACCGATTCGGGGCTGTTGCCCACGCTGCTGCGGAAGACCTCTTCGACCTGGGTGACGCTGGTGTCGCCCCGCGGGAACGACACCTTGGTGCCGCCGGCGAAGTCGATACCGAAGGTGAAGCCGCGGAGCAGGATGCTGGCGATCGCGATCGCGACCATCGCGCCGCTGACCACGTACCACATCCGCCGCTTGCCGATGACCTCGAACGCGCCGGTGCCGGTGTACAGGCGCGACAAGAAGCTGTGCTTCGGCGGCCGCGGCGTGCCGGGGGTTTTACGGGCCGTCTCCTCGACGGCGCGGGTCTCGGTGAGTTCGACCGCGTCGGTGTCGTTGGTCGCGGACTTCGTCGCGCGCTTGGTGCTCGGTTTGGCCATCTGGCTATCCCTGTCCCGTCGACTGGGCGGTCACCCGCGCGCCCGTTTTGGCTCCGGATCTGCCGCCCGGTCTGCTACCCGCCCTGGCCACCGCGCGCCGTTCGCGGGCGACCTGCTGCACCGCGCCGAGGCCGTTGTAGGCCGGCTTGGCCAGCGTCGGCGACTTGGACGCCAGGTACACCAGCGGCCAGGTCACCAGGAACACCACCACCAGGTCCAGGATCGTGGTCAGCCCCAGCGTGAACGCGAAGCCCTTCACCTGGCCGACCGCCAAGAAGTACAGCACCGCTGCGGCCAAGAACGTCACCGCGTTGCCGGACACGATCGTCTTGCGCGCCCGCGTCCACCCGCGCGGCACCGCCGAGCGGAATGAACGGCCTTCCCGGATCTCGTCCTTGATGCGTTCGAAGAACACCACGAACGAGTCGGCGGTGGTGCCGATACCGATGATCAGACCGGCAATACCGGCCAGGTCGAGCGTGTAGTTGATGTATCTGCCCAACAGCACCAGGATCGCGTACACCATCGCCCCGGCAAGCACCAGCGACAACGCGGTCAGCACCCCGAGCACCCGGTAGTAGAGCAGGGAGTAGACCAGCACCAGCGCCAGGCCGATCGCACCGGCGATCAGACCCGCCTGCAATGAGGTCATTCCCAGTGTGGCCGAAACGGTTTCGGCCTCCGAGGCCTCAAACGACAGCGGCAACGACCCATACTTCAAGACGTTGGCCAGCTGCCGCGCCTGGTCCTGGGTGAAACCTGGTGAGCCGCCGGTGATCTGGGTGCGTCCGCCGGGGATCGCCTCCTGGATCTGCGGCGCGCTGACCACCTGCGAGTCCAACGTGAACGCGGTCTGGGTGCCGATGTGGGCGGCGGTGTAGTCAGCCCAGATGTCGGCCGCGGCGCTCTTGAACTGCACCTGGACGATGTTGGCGCCGCTGCGCTGGTCCATGCCCGAGCTGGCGTCGGCGATCTGGTCTCCGCTGATGATCGACGGCGCCAGCAGGTATGCGGTCTGATGGTCCTGCGAGCAGGTCACCAGCGGAAGGTCCGGGTCGTCGTTGCCGGCCAGGATGTCTTCCTTGTCGCACCGGTTGGCCTGGATCTGCAGGGCCAGTGCCTGCACCACCTTGTTGTCGCTTTGCCGCAGTCGCTTTTCGGCGGCGATGCGCGCCGCCAGACCCTGCGGTTGGCCCGGCTGACCAGGAATGGGGGGCATGCCCGGCAGCTGCGCCCCGGGGTTCGGCGCCTCCCCCGGCTGGTGGGCCGGGATCTGCGGGCTGCCCGGAGCGGTGGTTTCGGTGGTTTTCTCCGGGCCGGGGCTGTCGGAGGTGGTGCCCGGCGACGGGGTCGGCTCCTGGGGATAGGGCCTGGGCTGCGCCGGTGGCATCAGGGGCTGCTGCGGAAGCGACTCGCCGCTTCCACCGAAGGAGCCTTCACCGCCGGCCCCTCCCGGCAGGCCCTGTTCACCCGAACCGGACTGGCCGCCGGTGGCCGGCGAGCCGGGCACGCCGGGGTTTCCGCCCGGGACACCGGGCACTCCCCCGGGCATGCCGGGAATTCCACCGGGAACACCGGGGACTCCGCCTGGAACTCCGGGAACGCCCGGCGGCAGGCCGGGCCGCCCGGGCCCGCCGGGAAGGCCAGGCATCTGGCCGCCGCCGGCCTGCTTGGCTTCCTCCACCGACACCCCGCTGATCACCGGCCGGATGTAGAGCCGGGCCGTCTGTCCCAGGGTGCGCGCTTCGTTGCCGTCACTGCCGGGCACCGTGATGACCAGGTTGTTGCCATCGATGATGACCTCGGACCCGGACACCCCCAGGCCGTTGACCCGGGCACTGATGATCTGTTGCGCTTGGTTGAGCGCGTCCCGGGTCGGGGCGGAGCCGTCCGGGGTGCGGGCGGTGAGCGTCACACGGGTGCCGCCCTGCAAGTCGATGCCGAGCTTGGGTTCGGCCAGCTTGTTCCCGGTCAGGAACACCAGCAGGTAGACACCGATGAGCAAAGCCAGGAACACCGCCATATTGCGGGCAGGGTGCACCGGCGCCGAAGGCGATGCCACGTTGTTGAGTCTCCTTCGCTCATTGCACGATGCGCTCTGGCGATCGTCGGGGCTGGTCCGCGCCGGGTCCGCTCGCGACGATCAGTTCGACTGCACCCGCAAAGGGTACGTGCCCGGCCGGCAAGCTCGGTCGTTGGGCAGGCGTTCCGCGCGTCGGCGCTCAGGCGCCTTCGGCGGCCTGCTCGACCGCGGCCTCGGCGGTGACGTCCGCCGGCTCGATCTTGTCCCGAATCGCCAGCTTCATCCAGGTGGTCACCACGCCATCGGCGATCTCGAGGTCGACGTCGTCATCGGTGATCCGGGTGATGGTCCCCTGCAATCCGGAGGTGGTGTGGACCCGGTCGCCCACCCGCAGCGACTCGTGCAGGTCGATGGTGGCTTGCATCGCGCGTTTCTGCCGCCGCGAGGCGAAGAACATGAACGCGCCCATCACGATGAGCAGCGGCAGGAAGGCAACCATTTGGTTCATGACAGCAATCGATCTTTCGAGTTGTTCGTTTCTTGGTCTTCGGCACCGGGCCGGGTATGACGGGCCGCTGTGATGACAACAGTGTGCCATTGTGTGGCGCGAGTGGACGCCGGTACCGCTGTCGGCCGCTTAGGCTGTGGGGGAATCCGGGGGCAGATTCTCAAGAGAAGGTGGGCCGATGAGAAGCATTGCATGTGGTCTGGCTACTGCCGTCGCGCTGGCGGCAGCTCCCCTGGCGGTGGGCGCAATCGCCATGCCCGCCATCGGGTCGGCGGAGCCGCTGAACTGCCCGGGCGGGCAGTACTGGGAGCCGAGCACCAACACCTGCATGCCCCTCGGGCAAGGACCGACGCCGCTGGACTGCCCGGGCGGTCAGTATTGGGAGCCGAGCACCAACACCTGCATGCCGCTGGGCCAGGGACCGACACCGTTGGACTGCCCGCCCGGGCAATGGTGGAACCCCTTCGGCAACGTCTGCCGGCCCCTCGGCCAGGTGTGAACCGTGCCGCCGCTGCCGCAGAGCCGTCACCTGGCCACCGAGATCCCCGGACCTGGCTCGGCGCGGCTGGCGCAGCGTCGCGCGGCGGCCGTGGCACGTGGGGTGGCCAGCACCATGCCGGTCTACGCGGCGCGCGCCGCCGGGGGCATCGTGGAGGACGTCGACGGCAACCGGCTGATCGATCTGGGTTCGGGCATCGCGGTGACGACCGTCGGCAACGCCGCACCGCGGGTGGTCGACGGGGTGCGCGAGCAGGTCGGACAGTTCACCCACACCTGCTTCATGGTGACGCCGTATGAGGGGTATGTGGCCGTCGCCGAAGCGCTGAACCGACTCACTCCCGGCCGCTACGAGAAGCGCTCGGTGCTGCTCAACTCCGGTGCCGAAGCTCTGGAGAACGCCGTCAAGATCGCCCGGGCCTACACCCGCAAATCCGCGGTGGTGGCGTTCGATCACGGCTATCACGGCCGTACCAACCTGACGTTGGCACTGACGGCCAAGTCGATGCCCTACAAGAGCGGATTCGGGCCGTTCACCCCCGACGTCTACCGCGCGCCGACGTCCTATCCCTACCGGGACGGGCTGATCGACAAGGAGTTGGGCAGCGACGGCGAGCGAGCCGCCGAGCGCACTATCGGTGTCCTGGAGAACCAGATCGGCGCCGAGAACCTGGCCGCGCTGGTCATCGAACCGATCCAGGGCGAGGGCGGGTTCATCGTCCCCGCGCCGGGTTTTCTGCCCGCGCTGCTGGCGTGGTGCCGCGACAACGACGTGGTGTTCATCGCCGATGAGGTGCAGACCGGCTTCGCGCGTACGGGGGCGATGTTCGCCTGCGAGCACGAACCGATCGAGCCCGATCTGATCTGCACCGCTAAGGGCATCGGCGGGGGCCTGCCGCTGTCGGCGGTCACCGGTCGCGCCGAGATCATGGACGCCCCACAGGTCAGCGGCCTGGGCGGAACGTTCGGCGGCAACCCGGTGGCCTGCGCGGCAGCGCTGGGCGCGTTCGCCACCGTGCAGGCCGAGGATCTGGTCGGGCGGGCCCGCCAGATCGAGCGGTTGGTGTTCGAGCGACTGGGCCGGCTGCAGGCCGACGACCACCGCATCGGCGACGTCCGCGGCCGCGGCGCCATGATCGCCGTCGAGCTGGTGCGGCCCGACGGTGCCGAGCCGGACCCGGCGCTGACCAAAGCCCTGGCCGCCGCGTGTCATCGGGCCGGCGTGATCGTGTTGACCTGCGGCACGTTCGGCAACGTGTTGCGGCTGCTGCCGCCGTTGACCATCAGCGACGAGCTGCTCTCCGAGGGGCTGGATGTGCTGGCCGGTGAGTTGGCCAAGCTGTAGCGGCTACTCGAATAGCCCCTGTTGTCCCAGTCCCCCGGCCCCGGCCGGCGGCACCATGCCCAGATGCGTCCAGGCCGCCGGGGTGGCGACCCGGCCCCGCGGAGTGCGGGCGATCATCCCGGCGCGCACCAGGAACGGCTCGCAGACCTCCTCGACGGTGGCCGCTTCCTCCCCGACCGCCACCGCCAGGGTGGACACCCCGACCGGGCCGCCGCCGAAACTTCGGGTCAACGCCGACAGCACCGCCCGGTCGAGGCGGTCCAGGCCCAGTTCGTCGACGTCGTAGACGGCCAGCGCCGCCTTGGCCACGTCGGGAGTGATCACCCCGTCGGCGCGCACCTCGGCGTAGTCGCGCACCCGGCGCAGTAGCCGGTTGGCGATGCGCGGGGTGCCCCGGGACCGCCGCGCCACCTCGGCAGCGGCCTCAGCGCCGAGCTCGATCCCGAGGATCTTCGCGGATCGGGCCAGCACCCGCTGCAGCTCGGTCGGCTCGTAGAAGTCCATGTGCGCGGTGAAACCGAACCGGTCCCGCAGCGGGCCGGTCAGCGCACCCGAGCGCGTGGTCGCACCGACCAGGGTGAACGGCGCCACTTCCAGCGGAATCGATGTCGCGCCGGGACCTTTACCGACCACGACGTCGACCCGGAAGTCCTCCATCGCCAGGTAGAGCATCTCCTCGGCGGGCCGGGCGATGCGGTGGATCTCGTCGATGAACAGCACGTCGTGCTCGACCAGATTCGACAGCATCGCCGCCAGGTCTCCGGCGCGTTCCAGCGCCGGCCCCGAGGTCACCCGCAGCGAGCTGCCCAGCTCGCTGGCGATGATCATCGCCAGCGAGGTCTTGCCGAGGCCGGGCGGACCGGACAGCAGGATGTGATCCGGTGTGCCGCCACGGTTTTTGGCGCCCTCGATCACCAGTTGCAGCTGCTCGCGCACCCGGGGCTGACCGATGAACTCGGCCAGGCTGCGCGGACGCAGCCCGGCGTCGATATCGCCCTCCCCGACCGTCAGCGCCGGGGACACCTCGCGCGGGGCGGCCTCGCCGGGGTCGCTCACTTGGTCTTCCCCAGCCGGCTCAACGCCGTCCGCAGCGCGTCGGAGGTGCCGGCGTCCGGATTCTCGGCCAGCACCTTGTCGGTGGCCTCCTCGGCCTGCTTGGCGGCAAAGCCAAGGCCGACAAGGGCTTCGATGACCGGCGCGCGTACTGCGTGACCGTTGACGACGGTACCCTCGGACGCCGCCACCGGACCGATCTTGTCGCGCAGTTCCAGCACCAGGCGCTCGGCCCCGCGCTTGCCGATCCCGGGGACCCGGGTCAGCGCGGTGACATCGGAGTCGGCGAGCACCCGGCGCAGCGCGGCCGCGTCGTAGACCGCCAGCGCGGCCAGCGCGATCTTGGGACCGATTCCCGACACCCCGATCAGCGTCAGGAACAGATCGCGCGCGTCAGCGTCGGGAAAGCCGTACAGCGTCATCGAGTCCTCGCGCACGATCATCGCGGTGACCAACCGGGTTTCGCTGCCGCGGCGCAGCGTCGACAGCGTCGCCGGGGTGGCCATCAGCTTGTAGCCGACGCCGGCCGCCTCGAGCACCACGTGGTCGAGGGCGATGTCGATGACCTCACCGCGTACCGAGGCGATCATCTGCGCCGCTCCTCCTCATCGCTCCGCAAGCTCCGCTCTGCATCGTCGCCGGCGGTCATCTGCGCCGCTCCTCCTCATCGCTCCGCAAGCTCCGCTCTGCATCGTCGCCGGCGGTCATGCCCGGGCCGCCTTGAGCTTGGCGGTGTAGCGGCGCCGCTGCTCGGCGGCCAACGCCTCGGCGGCCGCCATCCGGGCGATCATCGGGGCCCGCCAGCAGTGGCAGATCGCCAGCGCCAGCGCGTCTGCCGCATCAGCGGGGGTCGGTTTCTGTTGCAACCCAAGGATTCTGGTGACCATCGCCGTCACCTGCGCCTTGTCGGCCGAACCGTTGCCGGTGACCGCGGCCTTGACCTCGCTGGGGGTATGGAAATGCACCTCGATGCCGCGCCGGGCGGCCTGCAGCGCGATCACCCCGCCGGCCTGGGCGGTGCCCATCACGGTGGAGACGTTCTGCTGGGAGAACACCCGCTCGACGGCGAGGACGTCGGGCCGGTGGGTGTCCAGCCAGTGCTCGGCGGTGTCGCTGATGGTCAGCAGCCGCTGCGGCAGGGACTGGTCGGCCGGGGTGCGCACCACATCGACGTCCAGCGCGGTGACCTGGCGCCCGCGGCCGCCCTCCACGACCGACAACCCGCAGCGGGTCAGCCCGGGGTCGACGCCCATCACCCGCACCACACGCTCCCTACCCTAGTGAACACCTGTTCGAACACTAGCGGTTGGAGCCGACACCGCCCGGCAGGACACGCGGGGGCGCAGGCGCTACTCGGACTCGAGCGCGGCCAGCACCTCGTCGGACAGGTCCACGTTGGTCCACACGTTCTGCACGTCGTCGCTGTCTTCGAGCGCTTCGACCAGCTTGAACACCTTGCGGGCGCCCTCGACGTCGACCGGAACGCTGACCGACGGCTGGAAGCTCGCCTCGGCCGACTCATAGTCGATGCCGGCATCGACCAGCGCGGTGCGCACCGCCACCAGATCGCCCGGCTCGGAGATCACCTCGAAGCTCTCCCCCAGGTCGTTGACGTCCTCGGCACCGGCATCGAGCACCGCCATCAGCACGTCGTCCTCGGTCAGCCCGTTCTTGTCCAGGGTGACCGTCCCCTTGCGGCTGAACAGGTAGGCGACCGAGCCGGGGTCGGCCATCTGCCCGCCGTTGCGGGTCATCGCCACCCGCACCTCGGACGCGGCCCGGTTGCGGTTGTCGGTCAGACACTCGATGAGCACCGCCACCCCGTTGGGCCCGTAGCCCTCGTAGGTGATGGTCTGGTAGTCCGCACCACCGGCTTCTTCACCGGCACCGCGCTTGCGGGCCCGCTCGATGTTGTCGTTGGGCACCGAGTTCTTCTTGGCCTTCTGGATGGCGTCATACAACGTCGGATTGCCCGACGGGTCCCCGCCACCGACGCGGGCTGCGACCTCGATGTTTTTGATCAACCGGGCGAAGTTCTTGCCGCGGCGTGCGTCGATGACGGCCTTCTTGTGCTTGGTGGTGGCCCACTTGGAATGGCCGCTCATGCACTACCTCTTCTTCTCGCTCGCAAAGTCAGCCTGATGAGTCTACGCGTGCACCCCCAGCAGCCCGAGGTGGCGCAGGTCGGCGACGTACTTGAGGATCAGCGCCTCAGACAGGTGCGGCACATCGCGGGACTCGCCGATCTGGGCCTGTTGCACCGCGGCGCGAAACTTCCCGGCGGGCGCGTGCCGGCCCGACACCGGCTCCGGGTGGGCGTAGGCGTCCAGCAGCGGCAGCACCGAATTCTTGCGCTCGTGCTCCGGCAGCGCCTGCATCGCGGTTTCGAACCGGGCCAGCCAATCGGCGTAGTCGTCGATCCGCTCGATCGGCTGGCCGTCGGCGATCAGCCAGTCGACGAACGTGTCCAGCGAGATGCCGTCGTCGTAGGTGTTGAGCACGTTGTAGGTGTGGAACCCAGCGGTGCTGCGCTCGCCGAGGGTGGTGATCGCCTCGGCGGTGAAATCGGCGGGCAGCCCGTCGTAGTGGGCCCGCTGCCGGTTACCGGCGGCGTCAAGCTGATAGAACGATCGCGGGGCGATTCCGGTGACCAGCAGGCTCAACATCAGCCGGGTGAACATGTCGGTCACGTTGAGCTGCCCGGAAAAGCGACTGTGCGCCAGGATCATGTCCGACCGGAACACCGCCACACCCAACCCGCACACGTCGTGCGCCTCGGCCAGCAGCACCTCCCCGGCCCACTTGCTGGTGGCGTACCCGCCGGCGTAGGAGCTGTCCAGCGACCGCGCCGGGCTGGCCTGCCGCACGTCGATGTCCTCGCCGACGAAACTGCCGTCGGGCAGCGCGGTCACCGCGACCGTGGACAGGTAGGTGACCGGCTTGAGTCGGGTGCTCAGGGCCAGTTTGACGATCTCGCCGGTGCCGACCACATTGGGACCGAACAGCTGGCTATACGGCAGGACGTGGTTGACCATGGCCGCGGCGTGCACGATCTGATCCACCGAGCCCGCCAGCCGGGCCCAGGTAGCGGTGTCCAGGCCCAGATTCTCCGCTGCCAGATCCCCGGCCAGCACTTCCAGGTGCTGATCGGCCAGGGCGCGGAAGTGGTCGCACAACTCGGCGTCGCCGGTGTCGATGGCCGCCTCGATGCGTTGCCGGGCCGCGTCCGGGTCGGCGCCACGCACGATGCAGATCAGCGTGCCGCCGCGCGGCGCCAGCCGTTGCAGCCACTCCAGGCACAAGAAGCGCCCGAGGTACCCGTTGGCGCCGGTGAGCAGCACCGTGTTGGCCTCACCCGCCGCTGCGGCCAGGCCGGGCGCGGCGGCCAGCGTTGCGGCGTCGATGAGTTTGTCCAGGCTCAAGTCCGCCGCCCGGGCCACGGTGGCACCCCGGCCGTGCACCGAGGCGAACGTCGGCCGGCTGCCGTGGGCCGAATCGCGTTGCCCGTCAACGTATCCAGCGATTGCGGCCAGTGTCGCGGTAGGGCTGACGATGGTCTGCACCGGCACGTCGATGGCGAAGATTCCCTCCAGCAGGGTGGCGAAGGAAAACGCCGAAAGCGAATCGCCGCCCAGGTCAATGAATTTGGCGTCTGCATCGAATGACGCGTCATCGGCGGGCAGTCCCAGGGTAGCGGCCGCGGCGCGGCGCACGGTATCGATCGTCGGCCGCTCGCCGGCTTCGGCCCGCAGCCGCTCGAGCTGGTCGTCCTGGCCGGCCGCGAGTTGGTCGTAAAGGGCGTTGAGCTGCTCGCTGTAGCGTGCGGTCAGCGCCGGCCGCAGCAATTTGCCGACTCCCGACAGCAGCCCGTTGTCGCGGGTGAACGGATTCGTTTCGAGCAGGAAATCCCGCGGTACCTCATAGGCGTTCAGCTCGGCGTCGGCGGCGATCTGCTGCAGCGACCCGGCGATCAGCGCGCGCGCGTCACCGTCACCGACGGCGTCGGCGTTCGGCACGATCACCGCGAGCAGAAAGGGCTGCTCACTGGACCCGTACAGGAAGATCTGCCGGATATAGGGGCTGGTGGAGTAGGTGGCCTCCAGTCGCGACACCGCCACGAACTCGCCCTGCGAGAGCTTGATGACGTTGTTGCTGCGGTCCAGATAGACCAGGTGATCGGGGCCGATCTCGGCCATGATGTCGCCGGTCTTGTAGTAGCCGTCCTCGTCGAAGATCTGCGCGGTCAGTTCGGGATGGCGGTAATAGCCCGGAATCAGCAGCTCCGACTTGAGGTAGAGCTCACCACGCGGATACGGCCGGTCGGTGGTGAAGTATTCCAGTTCGGGCACATCGACCAGCTTGTAGTCGGTCACCGGCGGGCGTTTGATGATCCCGTTGCGCATGATGCCGCCGCCGGTCTCGGTGGAGCCGTAACCGTCGCTGACGGCGATGTCGAGCATGGATTCCATGAAGGCGTGCACCGTCTTCGACAGCGGCGCGCTGCCGCACATCGCCGAGATCACCCGCCCGCCCAGAAACTCTTCGCGCAGTTCGGTTTTCACCTCGGTGGCCAGCTCATCCGCGCCGCGCCCACCGGTAGGCCGCTGATCTAGCTCTTTGCGGTAGCGCCGGTAGATCATGTCGCACACCCGCGGAACCAGGTTCAGCCCGGTGGGGCGTACCAGCGTGATGTCGTCGAACAGGGTGGACATGTCGCTTTTGGCGGCGAAGTAGCCGGTGCCGCCGGCGGCCAGTGTGGCGATCAACCACTCCAGACCGAACACGTGCGACAGCGGCATGTACTGCAGGTGGATCGCCGGGATCGGCTGGCCCACATCCACCGACGGGCCGCGGGGCCGCTGCCAGATGCTGGTCATCATGTCGGTGGTGTACATGGCGCCCTTGGGGGTGCCGGTGCTGCCGGAGGTGTAGATCAGGGTCGCCAGCGGGTTGTCCCCGGCGGCCGGGATGAAGGGCGGGGCCGGCGCCAGAGTGCTGCCGCTCTCTAGCTCGTCGGACAGCGGCACCACGTCCAGGGCCCGCCCGGCCGCGACCAGCCGGGCGGTGCCGGCCTGGAAACGCGCACGCTGGTCGTCGTCGGCGGCGTTGTAGTCGAACACCACCAGCCGCCGGATCGACGGTGACCCGAGCACCACGTCGACGGCGGTGTCCAGCGATTCGACGCTGGTGGCGAAGATGTGCGGCTCGGTCTCGGCGACGATGGGCGCCAACTGGGCGGCGGTCGAGCTGGTTTGCAGCGGCACGAACACCGCGCCCGAGCGCGCGCACGCCAGCGTGATCACCGCGTAGCCGACGCTGGTGAACCCCAGCACCGCCACCCGGTCGCCGGGGCCGAATCCGGGCACCACCGACCGCCACGCCGTGGCCAGGGCGGCGACCCGGTCACCGAGCTGCCGGTAGCTGATGGTGTCGAAGCCGGCCAGCAGTGTGGTGGTGTTGCGGCCGCTGGCTTCACTGCGGGTGACTTCCCGCGCCCGTTGGCCCAGCGCCGGGCGATCGGCGTAGCCACGCAGATAGGTGTCGATGACTTCCCAGAGCCGTAGCCCCGGTCGGTGGGCGGCGTCGGTGATCGCCGGCGAGGGCGCCGCGGCCCGAAACTGGGGATCGGTCCGGTTCAGCGTGTCGATGCGGTACGACAGGCGCTGTTGGCGGTCGGCTCCGGCGGTCATGGCGGGCGAGATACCCGCTGGCGGGCGCGCAGAAACGGCCTGCCGGTCAGGCACTCAACGGTGTTCGTTGACGATGTCGACGAACAACCGGTGGATCCGGCGATCGCCGGTCACCTCCGGGTGAAACGAGGTAGCTAGCACCGCGCCGTGGCGCACCGCAACCGGATGCCCGGCAGCCTCCGCCAGCACCTGCACCCCGGGCCCGACCCGCTCCACCCAGGGCGCCCGGATGAATACCGCATGCACCGGATCCTTTAGGCCGGTGAACGCCACGTCACCTTCGAAGGAATCGACCTGCCGACCGAAAGCGTTGCGCCGCACCGTCATATCGATCCCCGACAACGGGATGGCGGCGCGCCCCTGCGCGCCGGCATCGACGATCTCGGCGGCCAGCAGGATCATGCCCGCGCAGGACCCGTAGGCCGGCATCCCGTCGGCCAGCCGGGCTCGCAGCGGATCGATCAGCTCCAGCTCGCGCAGCAGGTGACTCATGGTGGTCGACTCGCCCCCGGGAATCAGCAGGGCATCGACGGCGTCGAGTTCCGCGCGACGACGCACCGGCACCGCCTCGGCGCCGACGGCACGCAGGGCGGCCAGGTGTTCGCGGACGTCGCCCTGCAGCGCGAGCACACCGACCTGCGGGCCGCTCACTGCTCGGTCGGCTGATATCCGGACGGGAAGCGGGTCAGCCCCTCCTGCATGACGGCGGCCACCATGTCTCCGGCTCGGTTGTAGATCTTGCCCTGAGTCAGGGCCCGGCCGGCACCCGCCGACGGCGAGGACTGGTCATAGAGCAGCCATTCGTCGGCCCGGAAGGGGCGCATGAACCACATCGCGTGGTCCAGCGACGCCACCTGCAGGTGGTCACGCTCGGCCGGGTGAATCGACCAGGAGGTGCCCAGCAGGGTCAGGTCGCTCATGTAGGCCAGCGCGCAGATGTGCAGCACCGGATCGTCGGGTAGCCGGTCGCGATGGCGGAACCACACCTGCTGCTCGGCGACTTTGCCCGGAATGTGCGGTAGCTGCGCGCGGGGCACCTTGCGCAGATCCCACTCGGCGAACGCCTTGAAGCCCGCGTCGTCGAAGGCCTTCATGCTGGCAATGTCGGGCAGATCCTTGGGATCGGGTGCGTCGGGCATCAAGTCCTGGTGGGTAATGCCTTGCTGCGCGGTCTGAAACGACGCCGACATGTTGAAGATGGTTTCGCCATGCTGCACCGCGTTGACCCGCCGGGTGCAGAAGGAACCGCCGTCGCGCACCCGCTCGACGATGAACACCGTGGGCGCCCGGGCGTCGCCGGGGCGCAGGAAGTAGCCGTGCAGCGAGTGGACCTGAAAACGCGGGTCCACGGTGCGGACCGCCGATACCAGCGCCTGACCGGCGACGTGCCCGCCGAAGGTGCGCTGGTGGTCAGCGGAGAGCGGACTGAACACGCTTCCGCGGTAGATGTTGACCTCGAGTTGTTCGAGATCGAGGATCTCTTCGATCGCCACAGAGGTTTTCTACCAGCCGCGCTCGGCCAACCGGTGCGGCGCTGCGATGTCCTCGACGTTGATGCCGACCATCGCTTCGCCCAGCCCGCGCGAGACCCGGGCCAGCACGTCCGGGTCGTCGTGGAAGGTGGTGGCTTTGACGATGGCGGCCGCCCGGGCGGCCGGATCACCGGACTTGAAGATGCCGGAGCCGACGAACACGCCTTCGGCGCCGAGCTGCATCATCATCGCCGCATCGGCGGGCGTGGCGATGCCGCCGGCGGTGAACAGCGTCACCGGCAGCTTGCCGGCCTTGGCGACTTCGGCGACCAGTTCGTAGGGGGCCTGCAGTTCCTTTGCCGCGACGAACAATTCGTCTTCGGAGAGCGACGTGAGCCGGCGGATCTCGCCGCCGATGGCACGCATGTGGGTGGTGGCATTGGAGACGTCTCCGGTTCCGGCCTCACCCTTGGAGCGGATCATCGCCGCGCCCTCGGTGATGCGGCGCAGCGCCTCGCCCAGATTGGTCGCCCCGCACACGAACGGGACGGTGAAACGCCACTTGTCGATGTGGTGGCTGTAGTCGGCCGGGGTGAGCACCTCCGACTCGTCGATGTAGTCCACCCCGAGGCTCTGCAGGATCTGCGCTTCGACGAAGTGCCCGATGCGTGCCTTGGCCATCACCGGGATGGTCACCGCGGCGATGATGGATTCGATCATGTCCGGGTCGCTCATCCGCGATACCCCGCCCTGGGCACGGATGTCGGCCGGCACCCGCTCCAGCGCCATCACCGCGACGGCGCCGGCGCCCTCGGCGATGCGGGCCTGCTCGGGGGTGACGACGTCCATGATGACGCCGCCCTTGAGCATCTCGGCCATGCCGCGCTTGACCCGCGCCGTTCCGGTCTGCCCGCCGGGTGCCGAGCCGTTCTGCGCCGCGCTGTCCACTGAATGCTTCTCCTCGCTCGTGATACTCGCCCAGTGTAGTGGGCGCCCGCCAGCCGATTTTCTCCCTCGTTAGTCCAGCGGCGCGAAGACCGGCCCCGGCGGCGGCGGAGCGGCGACCAACGCCGGTAGCACGAAAACCCGCACGTATCGGCGGACCTGGTCGGGGTCGTCGACGCCGGGAATCAGCCGCAGCAACAAGCCGAGGGCCACCGACAGCACGAAATGGGCGGCGTCACCGGGGCGAAGGCCGGCGCGCAGGAAGGTCCCCGCCTGCTGGAATCCGATTTCGAACTGCCCGGCGAGCACCTCGCCCAGCGTCGCCGACCGGGCGATCAGGGCGGCGACGTTGCCCTCGTCGGTGTGCTCGGAGATCACCCGCAGCAGCGGGTCCTGGCCGACCTCGGTGGCCACGATCACCAGCGACTCGGTCACCAGGACGCCGGGGTCATACGACGGTCCCGGCGTCGCCTCTCCTCCGTCGAGCCTCACCGAACCACCGGGGTCGTCGGTGGCCTGAACCCGGGTGGCGATCTCGGCCATCTTGCGCACCGCCACCCGCACCACCAACGCGTCGAGCAGCTCATCGCGGGTGGCGAAGTGGCGGTAGATCACCGCCCGGGTGTAGCCGGCTTCGCGGGCGATGACCTGCATGGTCGAGGTCCGGTAGCCACGCTGGGCAAACGAACGCTCCGCAGCGTCGAGCAACAATTCCCGGGCGTGCTCAGGCGGGTTGCCGCCGCCGGGCGGCCGGCCGCGGCGGCGTGCCGTCATTGCAGTCTCCGGAATATATGGACATGTGCGTCCATATGTCTATTATTGGACGTGGTGCACTCCGTAGTGCCTTCGCTTGCGTATCCGATGAAGGGATCGTCGCATGGCTGCAGCGTTCACCGGCGTACCCGAGCACCGGGATTGGCCGGCCGTGTTCGGCTCCTGGCGGCTGCTGACCAACCCCGGCAAGAACGGCGGGTCGGCCTTCGAGCTGATCGTGGGCCTGGCGGCCCCGATCCTGGCCCGCAGCTACCACCAGTTGCGGGCACATCCCAACGGTCGGCGGCTGTTCGCCGAGAAGCCGGATCTGTTGGCGCTGCTCGGCGACGACGACTATCTGGCCTCCCTCCCGGTGGGATCGCTGGGCCACGCCTACCGGTCGTTTCTGCGCACCAACCGGCTCGATGCCGGCGTCTTCGACGTCGACACCGTGATCCGGCCGGTCGCCGAGCGTCGCGGCTGGGACGACGACTTCTTCTACATGATGCGGCGCGGCACCGCCCTGCACGACATGTTCCACACCCTGGGCGGCTACGGCCCGGACATCGGCGGCGAGTTCGGCAACCTGGGATTCCACTGCGGGCAGATGGAGCCCTCCGGTGCCCTGAAGGCGCTGACCCTCGGGCTGCTCGGACCCCTCATCCCGGCCTCGCCGCGGCGCAAGATCCGTTACTTCCGGGAAGCCGTCCGCCGCGGTCAGCGCGCCGATAACCTGATGGCGGCCCCGTATGAAGAGCTGCTGGACCGGCCGCTCAACGAGGTTCGGGAGATGTTGGGCGTCATGCCGACACGCAGCGCCCACCCGGCCGGCCACATGTTCATCGGGTGGATGCCTCCGGGGATGAAGCCACCCACGCGCTGGGACTACGACGCGGACGTTGCTTGAGCGCGAGCAGTCCCAAAGCCCCATATCGGGCTGAGGTCAGAGGCGTTCGGGAACTGCTCGCCGGAAGGAATCACATAGTCAAGACCATGCGATAGCGTGCCCGGCCCTCCGTCATGGCGGCGTAGGCCTCCGCGGCCTGGGCCAACGGCCGCTCTTCGATACGGGCCCGCACCCCCGACAGCACCGCGAAGGCCATGGTCTCCTCCACGTCGCGGGCGGTGCCCGACGGGTGGCCGATGACGCTGAGTCCCGGGCCGATCAACTGCGCCGGGGCGATCGGCAGCGCGTCGGGGGTGACCCCGATGACAACGAGCTCCCCGCGCGGCTCGAGCCCGCCAACCGTGGCGGCCATCGCCTGGGAGTTGGCCGCGGTGGCCAGCACCACCGCCGCACCCCCGAGCGCCTGCATCGCCTGGCCGACATCGCCGGCGGTCGAGTCGATGTAGTGGTGGGCGCCCAGGGCCCGGGCGTCATCGGCGCGGGCGGCTCCGCGCGCGATCGCGATCGTCTCGAATCCCATGGCGGCGGCGAACTGCACACCCAGGTGCCCCAGACCGCCCAGGCCGAGCACCGCGACCCGGTCCCCGGCGCGTGCCCTCGTCGACCGCAGCGCATGGTAGGTGGTCACCCCGGCACACCCCATCGGCGCCGCCTCGGCGAAGGACAGTTCATCGGGGATACGCGCCAGTGCATTGGCCGGCACGGTCACCGACTCGGCGTACCCGCCCGGGTAGTGCCAGCTGGGCACCTGCCCGTTGGCGCAATGAATGAAATCGCCCTTGCGGCAAGGGATGCAGTGGTTGCAGTGCCCGCCGAACCAGCCCACCGCCACCCGGTCGCCCACCGACCAGCCCGTCACCTGCGCTCCGAGTTCGGCGATGGTGCCGGCGATTTCGTGCCCGGGCGTCAACGGCCAGCTCAGGCCGGGAAAGCCGCCATTGACGATGCCCTGATCGGTGCCGCAGACACCGCAGGCCGCCACGGCGATCCGGACCTGATTGGGCGCGGGTGCGCGGGTGTCGACATCGACCAGGGACAGTGCCGCGCCGACGGACGGTACCTGAACTGCGCGGTGGGATGGCTTGGGATTCACCCGTTCAGGCTAAACGGGTCCCCCCGCCGCGACGGGGTTTTTCCCGCACCCGGGCAGTCAGCTGATCCGACGGAGGTCCGGAGTCGCGCCGGCGCCGTCGGCCAACCGGGCCGCCTCGGCGAGCCGCTCACCCAGCTGCAGCGGATAGACCTTCTCGCCGGCGGCGGCCAGCTCGGCGATCGCGGTGGCATCGCACCAGCGGTGGCCATGCAGGTAGCGCTGCTCCAGCCCGGTCCGACCGGTCCCGGACGGCTCGAACCGGCCAGTGCGGTAGGCGAAGAAGAACTCCTGGCTATCAAGCCGTTCGCCGTTGAACTCGAAGACGGCATCGCGGCGCCAGATCGGCCCGACCAGCTCGCCGGGGTCGACGTTGAGGCCGGTCTCCTCGGCCAGTTCCCGGGCCGCCGCCTCGGCCAGCGGCTCATCGGGGAGCACCTGCCCACCGACGGTGAACCACCAGCGCGGCGCCGGGTGCTCGGCGTCATCCGGCAGGGCCGGGTCGCGACCGCGCAGCAGCAGCACCGATCCCGTCTCGTCGAGCAGCACCACCCGCGCCGAGACGCGCGGAGCAAGCACGCCGTGATCGCCGTGTGCAACCATGCCCGCCCGTTCGAGGATCTCGAAATAGGTTGGCATCGGCGCGGTTCCGCCCAGATGTAACGCCCGTACCAACGGGCGCTCGCGCAGGGCGACCGTGTCACGGACCGCGTCGTTGTGGAATCGGCGGGCCAGCAGCACCCGGGCTTCGGCATCGGCCAATTCGGCGACCATCGCCGGCGGCAACGAGGCGGCGTCGACCATGGCCAGTTCGGCCGACAGTGCGTTCTCGGCCGTCTCACGCATGTCGCGGGACGCCCGCTCGGCGACATCGGCCAGCGCAGCCAGCCGCCGTCCGGCCACCGCGTCGCCGTAGGCCTCGATCGCGACGGCCCGGGCCACCACGGCACGCCGCGCCAGCGCTCCGTCCAGCGCCTGCCAGGACAGATCGCAGCGCACGTGCAGCCGGTTGAGCCGGTTGGCGGTCTGGTATGCCCAGCCGACCGCGGCAGCCAGCACCGCCACGGTGACCAGCACCAGCACGGTGCCGGCGATCGTCGGGCCCATCAGTCGCCCACCGAGACCTTGCGGCCGACGCCGGCGACCGTCTCGTAGACCCGGATGATCTGGTCGGCCACCACCGACCAGTCGTAGCGGCGTACCGCCTCACGGCCGGCCGCCACATAGGACGCCCGCAGCGCCTCGTCGCCGAGCACCTCGATCAGGGCGGCGGCCAGGGCCGCGGGGTCATCGACCGGCACCAGCCGGCCGGCCTGCCCGTCGCGCAACACCCGGCGGAAGGCGTCCAGGTCGCTGGCCACCACCGCGGCGCCGGCCGCCATCGCCTCGGCAAGCACGATGCCGAAGCTCTCCCCGCCGGTGTTGGGCGCGCAGTAGACGTCGGCGCTGCGCAGCGCCGACGCCTTCTCGGCATCGTCGACTTGGCCCAGCAATCGCAGATGGCCGGCCAATGCGCCTGCGTTGCTGCGCAATTCGGCTTCATCACCGCGGCCGACGATCAACACCTGCAGATCGGCGAACTTCTCGACCAGCGCCGGCAGCGCCCCCAGCAGCACCGCCATTCCCTTGCGGGGTTCGTCGTAACGGCCGAGAAACAACACCGTACGGCCGGCCCGCGGATAACCGGGCAACGGCGGCGCCGTGGCGAAGGCCGCCACATCGACCCCGTTGGGGATCTCGACTGCGTCGGATCCCAGCGCCTCCATCTGCCAGCGCCGGGCCAGGTCCGAGACGGCGATGCGGCCGATGATCTTTTCGTGCATCGGCCGCAGTAAGCCCTGGGCCACGCTCAGCGTCAGCGATTTGGTGGTCGACGTGTGGAAGGTGGCCACGATCGGGCCCTCGGCCACATTCAGCGCCAGCATCGACAGGCTGGGGGCGTTCGGCTCGTGCAGGTGCAGCACATCGAATTCACCGTGCAGGAGCCATTTCTTGACCTTGCGATGCGCGGCCGGGCTGAACTGCAGCCGGGCCACCGACCCGTTGTAGGGAATCGCGACGGCCTTGCCGGCGGAGACGACGTAGTCCGGCAGCGCCACATGCGGCGAGGCCGGCGCCAGCACACTGACCTCATGCCCGCGGGCGCGCATCACCTCGGCCAGCTGCAGCACGTGAGCCTGCACCCCGCCGGGCACGTCGAACGAGTAGGGGCAGACCATGCCGATCCGCATCAGCGCTCCCCCAGGCGCGCCCGTCGAGATTCGGGGAGATCGGCCACCCACTGCGGCTGCATCATGTGCCAGTCCTCCGGGTAGGCGGCGATGCCCTCGGCGAACCTGTCGGCCAGCGCCTGGGTGATCACACCGACCTCACCGCTGGAGCAGTCCAGCCGCGGATAGATCCGGATACCCCAGCCGGCGCCGTCGAACCAGCAGTGCACCGGCAGCAGCGCCGCACCCGTTTCGATCGCGAGTTTGGCCGAGCCGGCCGGCATCCGGGTGGACTCCCCGAAGAAGTCGACCGCCACCCCGTTTCGGGTCAGGTCCCGATCGGCCATCAAGCAGACCAGCCCGTTGACGGCCAGTCGCTCGGCCAGCACATCGAACGGGGGGCGTTCCCCGCCGGACAACGGCAGCACTTCGAAGCCCAGAGATTCCCGGAAGTCGACGAAGCGCCGGTACAGCGACTCGGGTTTGAGCCGCTCGGCGACGGTGGTGAACCCGCCGTGGGTCTGCGCCAGCCACACCCCGGCCATATCCCAGTTGCCGCTGTGCGGCAACGCCAGCACCGCGCCCCGGCCGGCCCCCAAGGCGGCCTCCAGGTACTCCTGGCCCAGCACCGAATCGTGCAGCCGGCCGGCCAATTCGGCGTGGTCCATGGTGGGCAGCCGGAACGCCTCGCGCCAGTAGCGGGCATACGACGCCAGCGAAGCCCGGATCAGCGCCGACGGCACCTGCGCCGGGTCCACCCCCAGCACGCGGGCCAGGTTCTTGCGCAGCTGCTCGGGTCCCCCGCCCCGGGATGCGTACCAGGCCCCGGCGTCGAAGGCGTTGCGGGCGACGAACTCCGGCAGGGCGCGCACCAGCATCCAGCCCGCCGCGAACCCGGCGTCGGTGGCCCAGGCATCCAGCTGGCTGAGTCCGGGTACTCGCAGACCGCTCGGCAAGATGGTCACGGTCCGGCCGTTCCCTCGCCGTCGGCGTCCCGCAACGGTTCCACCGCTCCCGGGGAGATCCGCACGGTGTGCAGACGCTGGGCGCAGGTGATCAGGCTGGCCACCGCCAGCAGCCACATCGCCAGGTGCAGCGCCCACGGCAGCGGATAGATCGGCAGATCCGACAGGCCGGCGCCCACCAGCACGATGATCAGCCGTTCCGGACGTTCGATGTAGCCGCCGTCGCCGCGCAGGCCGCTGGCTTCGGCGCGGGCCTTGATGTAGGAGATCACCTGCGACGTCACCAGGCAGATCAACGTCGCGACCACCAGCGGGGCGCTGTGCAGGCCGAACGCCGCCCACCAGGCCAGCCCGCAGAACACCGCTCCGTCGCTGATCCGGTCGCAGGTTGCGTCCAGTACCGCACCGAAGGCGCTGCCGCCGCCGCTTTCTCGCGCCATCGCCCCGTCGAGCATGTCGAAGTGCACGAAGAACCAGACCACCAGGGTGCCGGCGAACAGCTGACCGGTCGGGAACAGGGTCAGCGCCGCCAGCACCGCACCGGCGGTGCCCAGGATGGTGACGATGTCGGCGGTGAGGCCGGCCCGCAGGAAGGCCCGCGCCACCGGCGTGGTGACGCGCGCGAACGCCGCCCGGGACAGGAAAGGCAGCCTGCTCATTGCTGTCTGGTCCACTCGTCGGCGAGCAGCCGGCGAGTGTCGCGCAGCAACTGCGGGATCACTTTGGAGCCGCCGACGATGGTGATGAAGTTCGCGTCACCGCCCCAGCGCGGCACGACGTGCACGTGCAGATGCTCGGCGAGCGACCCGCCGGCCGACTCGCCCAGGTTCAGGCCGACGTTGAACCCGTGCGGGCGCGACACCGCCTTGATGACCCGAATGGACTTCTGGATGAAGGCCATCAACTCGACGCCCTCGGATTCGGTGAGGTCCTCGAACTCCGAGAACCGCCGGTAGGGCACCACCATCAGGTGGCCCGGGTTGTAGGGGTAGAGGTTGAGCACCGCGTAGACGAATTCCCCGCGCGCCACCACCAGCCCGTCCTCGTCGGACAGCGTGGGGATGTCGGTGAACGGCTGGGTGGACCGCGCCGACCCCGACGCCGCCCGCTTGAGCGGCGCCTCGGCCAGATAGGTCATCCGATAGGGCGTCCACAGTCGTTCGAGCCGGTCGGGTTCGCCGACTCCGGTATCGACGATCCCCTGCTCGCCGTCCTCGTCGCCGGTCACTTCGCGCCGCCCACCTTCAGCGTGTCGGCGGTCGGTGCGGTGTTGTCGCGGGCGGCGATCCAGCCGGCGATCGCCGCGACCGCTTCGTCGCGCGGCACGCCGTTGATCTGGGTGCGGTCGGCAAACCGGAAGCTGACGGCGCCGGCCTCGACGTCGCGGTCGCCGGCCAGCAGCATGAACGGCACGTGGGCGTTGGTGTGGTTGACGATCTTCTTGGGCATCCGGTCGTCACTGGCGTCCACCTCGACCCGCACGCCGTGGCTGCGCAGTTGCGCGGCAACGTCTTCCAAGTAGGGCACGTGTTGGTCGGCGACCGGGATGCCGACCACCTGCACCGGCGCGAGCCAGGCCGGGAACGCCCCGGCGTAGTGCTCGGTCAACACCCCGAAGAAGCGTTCGATCGAGCCGAACAAGGCCCGGTGGATGAGCACCGGGCGCTGCCGGGTGCCGTCGGCCGCGGTGTATTCCAGCTCGAAGCGGTCGGGCATGTTGAAGTCGAGCTGAATGGTCGACATCTGCCAGCTGCGGCCCAGCGCGTCTTTGACCTGCACCGAGATCTTCGGCCCGTAGAACGCCGCACCGCCCGGGTCGGGCACCAGGGTCAGCCCGGACGCCTCGGCAACCTCGCGCAGCGTCTCGGTGGCCTCCTCCCACACCTCGTCGGAGCCGACGTATTTCTCCGGGTCCTTGGTGGACAGTTCCAGGTAGTAGTCGTCCAGCCCGTAGTCGGCGAGCAGGTCGAGCACGAAGCGCAGCAACGAGGCCAGCTCGTCGCGCATGGTTTCCCGGGTGCAGTAGATGTGCGCGTCGTCCTGGGTCATGCCGCGAACCCGGGTCAGGCCGTGCACCACGCCGGAGCGTTCGTAGCGATACACGCTGCCGAATTCGAAGAGCCGCAACGGAAGTTCACGGTAGGAACGCCCCCGCGAGCGGAAGATCAGGTGGTGCATGGGGCAGTTCATCGGCTTGAGGTAGTAGTCCTGGCCGGGTTTGCGCACGGTGCCGTCCTCGGCGAACTCCGCATCGATGTGCATCGGCGGGTACATGCCGTCGGAATACCACTGCAGGTGACCGGAGGTTTCGTACAGCGCCGACTTGGTGATGTGCGGGGTGTTGACGAACTGGTAGCCGGCCTCGATGTGCTTGCGCCGCGAGTAGTCCTCGAGCTCCCGGCGGATGATCCCGCCCTTGGGGTGGAAAACGGGCAGGCCCGAACCGATTTCGTCGGGGAAGCTGAACAGGTCCAGTTCCACGCCCAGCTTGCGGTGGTCGCGGCGCTGAGCTTCCTCGATCAGTTCGAGGTGGCGGTCCAGCGCCTCCTGAGACTCCCACGCGGTGCCGTAGACGCGTTGCAGGCTGGCGTTGTTCTGGTCGCCACGCCAGTAGGCCGCCGAAGAGCGGGTGAGTTTGAACGCCGGGATGAACCGGGTGGTCGGGATGTGCGGGCCGCGACACAGATCACCCCAAACCCGTTCCCGGGTACGGGGATTGAGGTTGTCGTAAGCGGTGAGCTCGTCGCCGCCGACCTCCATGATGTCGCTGTCGCCCGACTTGTCGTCGACGAGTTCCAGCTTGTAGGGCTCGCCGGCCAGTTCGGCGCGGGCGGCCTCTTTGGACTCATAAACCCGCCGGGAAAACAGCTGGCCGTCTTTGATGATGGCCTTCATCCGCTTCTCGAGCTTCTCCAGGTCCTCCGGGGTGAAGGCCTCGGGTACGTCGAAGTCGTAGTAGAACCCGTCGGTGATCGGCGGGCCGATGCCGAGCTTGGCGGCCGGGAACAGGTCCTGCACCGCCTGGGCCAGCACGTGCGCACACGAGTGGCGGATGACGCTGCGGCCTTCCTCGGTGTCGGCCGGCACCGGGGTCGCTTCGGTGTCGGTGTCGGGAATCCAGCTCAGGTCCCGCAGCTTGCCCTGCGCGTCGCGCACCACCACGATGGCGTTCGGCGCCCCGCGGCTGGGCAGGCCCGCCGCGCGCACCGCGTCGGCCGCGGTCGTCCCGGCAGCCACCCGAATCGGGTTTGCCGGGACGGGGATGGCGGGCACGCTCATGGGCTGGTCTCCAGTGGGGCTGTCGGACGATCGAACGGGTCGCGACCATGCTATCGGGGCGGGCATCGCTGATCGCCCCAGGTCGAGCAAAGGTCACCGGCCGCGACGATGACCGCTACGGTTCAACCAGGTTGATCCGCGCGATCGCCGCCGGGTAGTTCTTGTCGAAGTCCACCCGGTGTTCCCGGATCTGGGCCGAGTCGATGACGTAGGCGACGTTCACCCACAGATCGCGCATCGTCGGGCGCATCTGCGTTCCAGGCAGTAGTCGGACCGATCGTCACCGGGCAGGAACCGGATCAGCTCGCCCGCCAACGGGAGCCGCGCGGCGAAGTGCTCCGGCCCGGTGTCCATCTCGTCGAAGACGATCCGTTGCGAGCTCATGGCTGGCCGGGTTTGAGCACCACGAACAACGCCTCGCCGTCGGCCAGCAACGTGTCGCCGTCGCACAAGGTGGTCTCGACGAAGATCTTGCGGCCCTCGGTCCGGCTGACCCACGCCTCGACCTGCAGCTCTTTGTCGATCGGGACGATGCGGCGGTAGTTGACGTGCAGGTAGGCGGTGCGTTGGTAAGGCCCGCCGGTCAGCAGCCATGACGCGGTGCCCAGCACCGAGTCGAACAGCAGCCCGATGGCACCGCCGTGCGCAGCACCGTTGCGCCCCAAGTGGAACCGCCGGAACCGGGCCCAGCCACGCAGCCGGCCGTCGTCGCCCTTCTTCAGCTTCATCGGTACCGGAAGCAGGTTGCCACGCATGGGCAGATCCAACCGGCGACCCGACGGCGACGACCACTCGTCGCTGCCGAACGGCGCCAACAGGTCGCAGACTTCCTGCAGCGCGTCGGCGGCTTTGGTGATCACCTCGTCGGGGGCGTCGACGCCGCGGGCCTGGTCTTGCAGGGTACGCATGGTCTCCAGGAACCGGCCGTAGTCCGGCCCGCCCTTCTGGGTCGGCTCGGGCGGGTTGAAACCGCCGCCGGCATGGGTCGCGTGCACCCGTCCCATTTAACGTTGACTCTGCGTCCAGGGCGCATGCTGCCCGCACTTTGGCGCCCTGGACGCAGAGTCAACCGCCTGGGAGGGTGGGCCGGTGGATGTGAGCAAGCTGCGTGACCTACCGCTGACCTACGCCGAGGTGGGCGCCACCGCGGGAGCACTGCCGCAGGGATATCAGCACCTGGAGCACACCGCCCCGATCGGCCGCGGCCGGCAGCGCTTCGAGGAGGCCGGCGCGGCGGTGCTGCGCTGGGGCATGCAACGCGGGGCCGGCCTGGGTGTGCGGGCGGACAGCGACGTCGCCGCGGTGGGCACCACCGTGGTGGTGCGGATGGGGTTTCTGTCCGCGCCATGCCGGGTCGTCTACGTCATCGACGAGCCCGACCGGCGCGGCTTCGCCTACGGCACGCTGCCGGGACATCCCGAATCCGGCGAGGAGTTCTTCGCGGTGCGCTACGACCCGGCCGAGGACACCGTCTACGCGCAGGTACGGGCGTTTTCCCGGCCCGCCAAGTGGTGGATCAAAGCGGGCGGGCCGGTGGTGTCGGTGGCGCAGCGCCTCATCGCCAGGCGCTACCTGCGAGCGGTGTGAGCAGGCGCCGTCACGTCAGCTGGCGGATGTGCACGGCCTGAGCCAGGCGGGCCAGCACCACTGCGGAGACCAGCAGACCGAAGTCGCGCAGCGCGACGTCGTAATAGCCGGACAAGGTGAGCAGGTCGACGATGATGCCGGCCAGCCAGGCCGCCACCACCCAGGCGCCGATCCGCGGCGCGACGGCGACCAGGACACCGGCGACGATCTCGATGGCACCGATCAGGTACATCGCCTGGTCGCCGTTGCCGGGCAGGATGTCGTTGATCCAGGCCGCCAGGTACTTGTCCCAGTGACTCGGGCCCGCGCCGCCGGGGACGTGCGGCAGCAGGTTGAAGAATTTGTCCAGACCGAACAGGATCGGAGCGACCGTGAACAAGGTCCGCAGCACGAAGAACGCCTCGAACAACGGATCCTTCAACCGCTCTGAAACGGCAGGTGAACTCGCATGACCGGTGGCACTCATGACGCCCTCCTCAGTTCTAACGGCGTATATTTCGTACGTTAGAACGGACTAGAATCTAACGTCAAGAGTTTCATCCGATAGAAGTTCGGCGAACCATGGCCAACCGCGACCGCGACGTGACGGGAATCGGCGCACTCGCCGATCCGGTCCGCCGCACGTTGTACCGATTCGTCGCCGCCCAGCCCGCCCCGGTCAGCCGCGACGAGGCGGCGGCCGCGACCGGTATCGCCCGCCACCAGGCCAAGTTCCATCTGGACCGGCTGGAGGCCGACGGCCTGTTGCAGAGCGACTATGCGCGGCTGACCGGCCGCTCCGGTCCCGGCGCGGGCCGCCCCTCCAAGCGCTACCGCCGCTCACCGGAACAGATCGCGGTCAGCTTGCCGCCGCGGGAGTACGAGCTGGCGGGCCGGTTGATGGCCGATGCGATCGCCGAATCCGCCCGCACCGGCAGGCCGGCGATCGAGGTGCTGTGCACCCTGGCCCGCGACTACGGGCGTGAACTCGGCGACACGGCGACCGCGGGGCGGGCACCGAGCAATGCGCCGGCCGCACTGGAACTGGCCGTCGACGTGCTCGGCGAACACGGCTATGAACCGCGCGCGGATGACGGCGAGATCTTCTTGGCCAACTGTCCCTTCCACACGCTGGCCCAGGCCCAGACGGAGCTGGCCTGCACGATGAACCTGGCGTTGATCGGCGGCGTCAGCGATGCGCTGGCACCGCACTGCCCGCAGACCCGGCTCTGCCCAGACCCGTCCCGGTGCTGCGTCGTGCTGAGCGCCGCCGCGGATGCGGGCTAGCCCCAGCGCGCCAGCAGCTGCTGCGCCCCGGCGCACAGCTCGTCGAGCACCACCGCCACCGGACGGCTGTCGCGCAGCATCCCCACGCCCTGGCCCGCATCGACCGGCGCGATGCGCTGATCTTCGGCGGCGATCCCGGCCGCCAGTTCCGCACCGGCGTCCCGATCGCCAGCCAGGGCGTCCTCCCGGCCCGCCCAGCGATCGGCGAACTCGTTGCGCAACACCCGCGACGGGAACCGCGCCGGCCAATCCAGCCGCTGGCCGACGTCGAACACCCGGGTGGTGATGGTGTCGGTGCCGGCCGCCGCGATCAGGGCGCGCCGGGCGCCGTCGCCGGTCAGCGCCTCCGGACAGGCCGACAGGCAGGTGCCCAGCCAGGCGCCGGCGGCGCCGGCCGCCAGCACCGCGGCCAGGCTGCGCGCCGAGGCGATCCCCCCGGCGGCCAACACCGGCAGCGTCACGGCGTCCAGCACGGCGTCGAGCAGCGGCAGGGTGGCAAGCCGGGTCTCTCCGTGTCCGCCGCCTTCGGCGCCGCGGGCCACCAGCAGGTCCAGTCCGGCGTCGGCCGCACGGCGGGCGGTCTCGACGTCATAGACCTGTGTGACGGCGAGGATGCCGGCCGCGTGGGCGCGCGCCACCCAGGACAAGTCGTCGCCGAAGCTCACCGAGAGCAGCACCGGGCGGGCGGCCAGGGCGGCGTCGAGCAGGTCGGGCTGTTCGCGGATCACCCAGTCCACCAAGCCGATTCCGAATTTCGCCGGTCCGGCCAGGGCCAGCTCGGTGGCCAGCGCCGCCGCCGTGGCGGTGCTGCCCATCCCGATCATGCCCAGCCCGCCCGCCGCGGTGACCGCGGCGGCCAGCCGGCCACCTGCCACCCCGCCCATCGGGGCGTTGACGATGGGCACCCGCAGCCCGGCCCGCAGTGACCAGGGCGTGCAGAGTCCGGCGGCGGGCACGCTCAGTGCGAGGCGCTCTTGGTGACCGTCAGCAGCACCACCGCGTCCTCCAGGGACTCCAGCGCGTGACGGGTACGCGGCAGGGTGACGATCTCCCCGGCCGCGCCTTCCCAGGCGTCGTCGCCGGCGGTCAACCGCACCCGGCCGCGCAGCACCTGCAGGGTCGACTCCCCCGGGCTGTCGTGTTCGGCCAGCGACTGACCGGCCTGCAGCGCGACCAGCGTCTGACGCAGGTGGTGTACCGAGCCCCCGTAGACGGTGTGCGCCGCGCGCCCGCTGTGGTGTTGCCGGGCCTCGGCCAGCTTCTCGTCGGCCAACGTGGTCAGGGAGGTCGATTCCATCGGTAGTCCTTCTCACTCGTCGGGTCGGTGTCGGGGTCGGACTCAGCGGGACAGCAACAGAATGCCCAGCGGCACCAGAGCGGCAACCTTGATCAGCTCCAAGCCGACGTAGGCGTAGTGCGCACGGGAACGGGGCGCATCCAGTCCGGACAGCACCTGATCGGCGCGGCGGCTCAAACGCGGCCGCACCGCCAGCATCTGGGCGAACAACATGACCACCACGACCCCGAACGCCACGACGACCGCGGTGCTGGGGCGCTCGATCGCAAACGTCACCGCGATCGCCGCGGCGAGCACGAACTCGGCGGCATTGAGGGCCCGAAACACCAACCGGCCGATCCCGAGGCAGACCGGGATCGTCGCGTTGGGCGCCCGGAACTTCAGCGGTGCTTCCATGAACGAGATCGCGATCACCATGCCCAGCCAGAGAAAGGTCGCGGCGGTCGCGACGCCGCAGGCGGCGCTCACCCGGCAGATCCTTCCAGGCGCAGCGGCGTGGGCTCGTCCACGTTCACCGACTTCAAGTGCGCCACACACAGATCGGGCTTGGCGAACGAGTCGAGGCGGTCGACGGTGACCGGTGCATCCCAGGCTTCCAGCGCACCTTGCATCAGGCCGAGGTGGATCGGGCAGACCACCTCCGTCGAGCTCTCAGCCAGCTCGAGGAACGGGCAGTGGCGCAGGCCGAGCTGCTTGTCGCCGGCGGCATCGGGTTCGAGGTGTTCGGGTTGGAATCCCAACTCGTCGAGCATGTCGACGAGGTGGCCGGTCGACTCGTCGGCGTCGACCGACTCGGTCGGGCGGTTCAGCGGGCGCAGTCGCTGCCCCCACGCCCGGCCGGCCGCCAGCGCCTTGCCGCTGGGGTCGGAGTCGGCGGCCAGGCCGATGGCGAGGATCTCGGCGAGCAGCCGGAAGCGACGGGTGCCGCCCCGGTCCATCTGCCGGATCGCCCGGAACATCAGCGCCGGACGGCCCCGGCCCTTGTGGTCGGGTTCGGTGTGTTCGACGCGGCCTTCTTCGACCAGGGTGTCCAGGTGGAACCGCACGGTGTTGGGGTGGACTCCCAACTCGTCGGCGATCTGCGCGATGCTCAGCGGCTCGTCTGCGGCCTGCACCAGCCGAAGCACGTCAAGACGACGTCCTCCAGGTGGCCCGGCCGGTTTGGCGATGTCGCTCACTCCCCCTGGGGCGGGTAACTGGCCACCAGCGGGGTGTCGACGCCGAGCGCTCCGACCTTGGCCGCGCCGCCGGGCGAGCCGAGCGCTTCGTCGCGCCCGGGCAGCGCCTCGGTGAAGAACTCCGCGTTGTCGGCCAGGTGGGGTTGCAGCTCGTCCGGGAGGTCATCCTCGTAGTAGATGGCCTCGACCGGGCATACCGGCTCGCAGGCTCCGCAGTCCACACATTCATCAGGATGGATGTAGAGGGCTCGCCCGCCTTCGTAGATGCAGTCGACGGGGCACTCCTCGACGCAGGCCCGGTCCATCACGTCAACGCACGGCTTCCCGATCACATATGCCATGGGCGTGAAGTTTACACAAGGAATTTTGTAGAAACTAGAAGGGCGGACCTAAATGGCGGGGGGCGGCATCCGCCCATCGCCGCCTGCTGGTCGCGATCCGCTGGGGGCGACGAAACCCGTTGTGCCCCAGCATGACTGGATGGCTACCTCGCCGACGTACGGCGGGCGATCGGCCGCGGCGCCGCGGTGCGCACGGTGCCGCTCAGACCGTTTGCGCCGCGGTCGCCTGCGCCTTGGCCCAGCGGTAGTCGGCCTTGCCGGAGGGCGAGCGCTGCACCCGCTCGCAGAACACCACGTCCTTGGGCAGCTTGTAGCGCGCGATGTAGCGGGCCGCCTCGGTGACGATGTCCTCGGCGTCGGCCTCGGCGCCGTCGGCCAGTTGCACCACGGCGACGACCTCGTGGCCCCACCGCGGGCTGGGCCGGCCCACCACGACGACGTCGTAGACGGCGGGATGGTGGGCGACCGCGGCCTCGACCTCCTCGGCGAAGATCTTCTCGCCGCCGGAGTTGATCGTCACCGAGTCGCGCCCGAGCAACTCGATGCCGCCGTCGGCATCCCAGCGGGCCCGATCACCGGGGACCGAATGCCGGATGCCTTCGATGACCGGGAAGGTGCGTGCGCTCTTCTCCGGGTCGCCCAGGTATCCCAGCGGCACATAGCCCTGCTGGGCCAGCCAGCCGATCTCGTCGTCGCCGGGCCGCAGGATGCGGGTCATGTCCTCACTGACCACGACCGCGCCCGGGTTCGGGGTGAAGCGGCCGGTGGAGGCCTGGCCGCGGCTGGTGGTCTGACCCATCTGCGCGCCGGTCTCCGAGGAGCCGCCGGCGTCCAGGATCGACAGGTGCGGCAACAGGTCCAAGATCCGTTGCTTGAGCGGGACGGTCAGCGGAGCACCACCGCTGGCCAGCACGAACAGGCCCGACAGGTCGTAATCTCCGGCCGCGGCGCTTTTCAAGGCGCCGGCGAGCGGGCGGGCGAAGGCGTCGCCGACGATCGACAGCGAAACGACGCGCTCCCTGGCCGCCAGTTCCCAGGTCGCCGCCGGGTCGAACCGGTCGGTGGTCGCCGACATCACGAACGGGCGCCCGCCCAGCACCGTGATGAACGCAGCCCACTGGGCGGCGCCGTGCATCAGCGGCGCCACGGTCATCGAACCCGGGCCGCCGGCGCGGGTACGTTCGACGATCTCCGCCAGGCTGGTGGGAACGGTGCCGGTGCCGAACTCCCGGCCGCCCATCGCGTTGATGAAGATGTCGTGCTGGCGCCACAGCACGCCCTTGGGCATGCCGGTGGTGCCGCCGGTGTAGAGCAGGTACAGGTCGTCCGGGGACAGCGGCAGGTTCAGCGGTTCACCGGAGGTGCTCGCCAGCAACTCCTCATAGTGCAGCGCGCCGGGCAGCGGTGCGTTGCCGGAGTCGTCGTCGACGTGGATCAGCAGCATCGCCGGCAGCCGGTCGCCGGCGTGCTGCAGCGCTTCGGCCAGGGTGGGGGCAAAGCGCGCGTGGTACATGATCGCCTCGGCGGAGGCGTCGGCCAGCAGGTAGACCAGCTCGTCGGCCACGTATCGGTAGTTGACGTTGAACGGGGCGACGCGGGCCTGGTAGGCGCCCAGCATGCCTTCCAGGTATTCGTTGCCGTTGGCCAGATACAGCGCAAGATGGCTCTGACCGGAGTCGTGGGGGGCCAGCTCGGAGCGCTCCCGGCGCGCGCCCAGGCCCCGCTCGTGCAGTGCCCGGGCCAACCGGCGGGTGCGGTCGTCGATCTGGGCATAGGTGAACCGCCGGTCGCCGAAGACCACGCAATCGCGGTCCGGGATGGCCGAGGCCACCGCCGAGAACACCTGGGCGAGGTTGAATTCCACTGCCGCTCCTCGATCCGACCACCGCATGCGCCCGGATAACGCTACAAGGTGACGCATATTGGCCCGCCGACGGTGCGGGCAGGCGCATCCGGTCAGCGTCAGGCATGCTTGGCCGCATGTCGGTGGATGTCCTACTGCAGTCGATCCCGCCCCTGGCGGTCTATTTGCTCGTCGGCGGGGTGATCGGGATCGAGAGCCTGGGCATCCCGTTGCCCGGCGAAGTCATGCTGGTCGGAGCCGCGCTGCTGTCGTCGCGCCACGACCTGGCGGTGGACCCGGCCGGGGTCGCGGTGGCGGCCGTGGTCGGCGCGGTGATCGGCGACTCGATCGGATATTCGATCGGGCGGCGCTTCGGCATGCCGCTCTTCGATCGTCTGGGCCGGCGGTTCCCCAGCCACTTCGGTCCCGGCCACGTCGCCTACGCGGAACGGTTGTTCGCCCGCTGGGGCACCAGTGCGGTGTTCTTCGGCCGGTTCATCGCGCTGCTGCGCATCCTGGCCGGGCCGCTGGCCGGGGCGTTGAAGATGCGCTACTCACATTTCCTTGTCGCCAATGTGACCGGCGCGATCTGCTGGGCCGGCGGCACCACCGCCCTGGTGTACTACGCCGGGATGGCCGCTGAGCACTGGTTGTCCCGGTTCTCCTGGGTCGCGTTGCTGGTCGCGGTGCTCGCTGGTGTCATCGGCACCATCGCGCTGCGGGGGCGCATCGGTGCGCAGATCGCCGAGCTGGAAGCGCAGCATCAGCACGAGGCCGAGGCCGTTCAAGAAGTCGCCGACTAGGGGTTGTCGCCGCGCCGTCGGCGGAGCATGGTGGAGGGGGACCGGCGGCGCCGCCGGGGCGTCGCCACCGATCACCCGGAGGCCGTCATGTTCGCGCGCGCAACCACCATTCACGCCCATCCTTCCTTCCTTGATGAGGGGATCACCCATGTCCGCAGTGTGGTGATGCCGACCCTGGCCGACCAGGACGGCTGCGCGGGAATGTCCATGCTGGTCGACCGCGACGCCGGCCGGTGCATCATCACCTCCTCATGGCTGGACGAGGACACCCTGCGGGGCAGCGAGGACAGCGCCCAGCAGCTGTGCGACCGCGCCAGGGAGATCTTCCACGCCACCGCCGAGATCACCCGTTGGGAGATCGCCGCGGCACGCCGTGATCACCGGTCCCGCCGCCACGCCGGCGTGCGGGTCACCTGGCTGCGGACCGATCCGGCCCGGTGCGAGCGGATGATCGACACCTACAAGCTGGCGCTGATGCCCGAGATGGCCGACCTCGACGGCTTCTGCAGCACCACTTTGCTGGTGGACCGGCCCTCGGGGCGGGCGGTGTCTTCGATCAGCTTCGACGACCGCGCGGCGATGGTGGCCAGCCGCAGCGGGGAGCAGGCGATCTGGGCCAAAGCCGTCAACGACGCCGGCGCCGAGGTGCTCGAGGTCGCCGAGTTCGACCTGGCGATCGCGCACTTGAACGTGCCGGAGATGGTGTAGCCCTTCGTCAGCCGTAGTAGGGGTGGCCGCACGCTAATCTTTGGTCGCGGCGCGGTGCCGCCTTTGCTAGGAGGTCTCACCCATGCGGTCTTTCAGCGTGGCCGTGGTCGTGACGGTTGGCGCCATGTTCGGTTGCGTGCCCGTGGCTGTGGCGGCCCCGAAGGATTACTGCGCCGAGCTCCAAGGTGGCAATACCGGCCGCACCTGTGAGATCCAGCTCTCCGAACCCGGCTACCGCGTCGACATCAGCATTCCGCTGAACTACCCCGACCAGAAGCCGGTCGCCGAGTACGTCGCCCAGACCCGCGAGGCGTTCCTCAACGCGGCCAAGTCCGGCGCGCCTCGCAGCACGCCGGACGAGTTGAGCATCAAGCCGACGGAATACGGCTCGTCGATTCCCCCGCGCGGCACCCAAGCGGTGGTGTTCACGGTGAACCAGAACGTCGGCGGGGCCCAGCCCCAGACCACGTACAAGGCGTTCAACTGGGACCAGACCTACCGCAAGGCGATCACCTACGCGGCCGCCCCGGACGACAAAGAACATGCGCCGTTGTGGCAGGTGGACGATCCGCTGAAGACCGTCGCCCCGATCGTCCAGGCGGAGCTGCAGCAGCAGTTGGCACCGTCGCCCGCACAACCGGAACAGTCGACGACGACCACGTCCACCACGGCGCCACCACCGTTGCCGTTCGCGCAAGCCGCGCTGTACGACCCGGCCAACTACCAGAATTTCGCGGTGGTCAACGACGGGGTGATTTTCTTTTTCGACCAGGGCGTGTTGTTGCCCGCCTCGGCCGGGGCCGTACATGTGCTGGTGCCCCGGTCGGCGATCGACCCGATGATCGCCTGAGACCTGCGCAGTGCGAGTGATCCGGGCCGGCGAGATCTGTCGCGGCGGCCCGGTGATCCAGGTTGGCAGTGGGCCGAGCGATCCCAATCCGGTCGCTCCGGCGAACGCATACCGCACCGCCAGAAACGACGTTCGATTCGCGACCCGGGCCTTGACGTGTCAGATCCCGGCCGGGGTGGGTCGCCTGAAACAGAAAAACCACCTGCCGTGAGGTGGTTTCCTTGTGGTCCCGGCTGGGATCGAACCAGCGACCTTCCGCGTGTGAGGCGGACGCTCTCCCCCTGAGCTACGAGACCGGATGAACGAGGACGAACACTAGCACGCCCGGTCCCCGGCGCCCCAACGCGCAGGCCGATTTTCGCCCGACTCGCCGAGCTGACAGGCCAAGTTGTGTTGTCTCACATCATTGGACTAATGTTCTGCTTCGCGACGGGCGACGATCTCGCTCGTGGCACGCGGATGTAGCGCAGTTGGTAGCGCATCACCTTGCCAAGGTGAGGGTCGCGGGTTCGAATCCCGTCATCCGCTCGAGGGTGTCAAGTGGCATCAACCCCTTGCGGTGGAGTGGCCGAGTGGTGAGGCAACGGCCTGCAAAGCCGTGCACACGGGTTCGATTCCCGTCTCCACCTCCGTTCCTTGGCTCTAAGCGCGGTTAGCTCAGCGGGAGAGCGCTTCCCTGACACGGAAGAGGTCGCTGGTTCAATCCCAGTACCGCGCACCAGGTTTGACCTGCAGTTCATGGCCAAACAACCCGGCGCGTTCCAGACCCGTGCCAGATGGGGATAGTGGGTCCGGAGGTCCACGAATAGTAGGCAATTCGCCACAGTTGTGTCGTGGCGTCCGCCGGCCGCTCCTGGCGAGCAGTCCTGACCTCCGCAGGGCGGCTCCGTCGCAGAAAACACTCGTCGTCGTGCGGCACACAATTCTGGTTCGAGAAAAAACCGCTCTCCCTATCAGTCACGGCCGTGCTGGACCAGCTGGGTTCGGTGCTCGAACGCCCTGCGGTTGCAATCGGATCTGCTGCTATTCCCAGAGCCTGGGCAGCACAATCGGCAGCAGCGCCCCCGTAGGCTGGCAAGGTAGCGAAAGGTGGACCCTATGAGACCGGTTGTCGTCCTGTCGGTATTGGCCCTGCTGTCCGCCGGTGCGTCGTCGGCGTGTACGACCCGCACCGAATCGCCGAAGGCGCCGACGTCGACCGAGACCCCCAGCACGACCGAAACCAGCTCGGCCGCACCGAAAGCCACCGGGCATATCGGCGACACGCTGACGCTGACCCGCGCCGACGGCAGCACCATCTCCGTCACGTTGGAAGGGGTCATCAACCCCGCGACCGTCACCCCCGCCGGCGGTGACCCGGGCGCCACCTACATCGCGACACGGCTCAAGATCGCCGATCCCGGAACAACAGACATCGACGGCGACGTCAACATCAACGTCTCGGTGTTCGGTTCCGACGGCCAGCGCTACACCGCGGATCTGAACAACGTCAGCGAATGCACCAACTTCGAATCCGGTGTGTTCCATCTCGCCCCGGGCGAATCGGCGATCGGCTGCGTGGTGTTTGCGCTGCCGCACGGCGTCACCCCGACGAAGGTCAAGTACGCGCCGTCGTCGGGGTTCGCCTACGACTTCGGCGAATGGTCGCTGTCGTAGCCGAACCGTTCAGGTGGTCAACCAACGGTTGACGTCGCGCCATCGTCAACCTACAGTTGACGGCATGGCCGATCCGACTCCGCTCACCCCATCCGTCCGCCTCGACGACCTGATCAACGCCATCACCGGCGTGCACGACAATCCCCTGGAGCAGTTGACCGACGCGGTGCTGGCCGCCGAGCACCTCGGCGAGGTCGCCGATCACCTGATCGGGCACTTCGTCGACCAGGCCCGCCGTTCCGGCGCGTCGTGGACGGAGATCGGCAAGTGCATGGGTGTCAGCAAGCAGGCCGCGCAGAAGCGGTTCGTCCCGCGCCCCGAGGCTGCCACCCTCGACGCCGAACAGGGCTTCGCGCGTTTCACGCCACGGGCCCGCAATGCGGTGGTGGCGGCCCAGAACGCCGCCCACCGGGCGCGCAACGCCGAGATCACCGCGGAGCACCTGGTGCTGGGCCTGCTGCAGGATCCCGACGCGCTGGCCACCGCTTTGCTCACCGCACAGCACATCGACCCCGGCGCCGTCGCGGCCGCCGTCACGCTGCCGCCCGGCGAGGGTGAACCGCCCGCGTTGATTCCGTTCAGCGGCCCGGCCCGCAAGGCCCTGGAGCTGACGTTCCGCACCGCACTTCGCCTCGGGCACAACTACATCGGCACCGAGCACCTGCTGCTGGCCCTGCTGGAAGCCGAAGACGACACCGGGCCGCTGCACCGCGCCGGCGTGGACCGGGAACGGGTCGAAACCGACCTGGCGCATGCCCTGGAGTCGATCGCCGCCAACACGACGGCCGGCGGGTCCACCGCCGGGAACTGACCGTCGCGAGCAAGGCTGGTGCACCGGTAACGGTGATGTGCCATCATGCCCACAAGCAACTGAAGAAGGACATGATGCATCGCTGGATTCTGGCCCTCGTCACCTCCGTCGTCACCGCGTTGGCCGTGGTGGCCCCGGCCCCCGGACACGCCACGCCCACGACCACGCCGGAGGCGCCCATCGGCCGTCTCGGTGACACGCTGCGCATCCAGTACGCCGACGAGGCCTTCGGCCCGATCGTCGCCGATGTGACCGTGCATGACGTGGTGCCCAGCGAGATCCCGCCGGGCTGGGGCCAGAACGGCACGCCGCGCTGGCGCGCCCAGGGCGGTCCGTGGCGGGCGAACATCACGATCCACCCGGTCTCGGTGCCCAACCCCTACATCATGGCGGCCTCGACCACCTTCGACGGTGTCACGCCCGGCGGCGATGCCTACGTGTCCAAGCACACCGATGACCCGACCGCCCTGGACGCGGTATTGACCAACGCCCCGCAGGGCTCGACCGTCAGCGGCGGGGTCTACTGGGATGTCTACCGGGGCCTGGTCACCCACGTGGTGATGTTGTCCCGCAACACCGGGCTGCGCCTGGCGCAGTGGAATTTGTGAGCTAACCGCCGGGCTAGATACGGCGGCCCAGCTTCGGCTCTCCTCCGTGGAGCCTCGCTAACCGCCGGTGCTCAACGCCAGCAGCCGGGAGGTGGCCCGCAGGTATTTCTTGCGGTAGCCGCCGGCCAGCATCTCGGCACTGAAAATGTCGTCCAGCTTCGCCCCGGAGGCCACCACCGGGGTGCCGGCATCGTAGAGCCGGTCGGTCAGCGCCACCAGGCGCAGCGCCACGTTCTGATCGTCGATGGGATGCGCGCCGGTGAGAAAGACTCCGGTGACACCTTCGATCAGGGTCAGATACCGCGACGGGTGCATGGTGGCCAGATGCGCGCACAGCGCGTCGAAGTCGTCCAACGTGGAACCGGGCAGCGCCGCAGCGCGCTGCACGACCTGCTGGTCCGTCGGCGGTTCCGGCGCCGGGGGCAGGTCCCGATGCCGATAGTCCGGGCCGTCGACCCGTACCGGAGTGAAAATGCTTGCCAGAGCGTGGATCTCGCGCAGAAAATCCTGCACGGCGAAGCGCCCCTCTCCGAGCTGCTCGGGCAGGGTGTTCGACGTGGCGGCAATCGAGACCCCGCGCGCCACCAGCTCGGACAGCAGCCGCGATACCAGGGTGGTGTTGCCCGGGTCGTCGAGTTCGAACTCATCGATGCAGACCACCGTGTAGTCGCCGAGCAACTCGATGCACTCGGTGAACCCGAACACCCCGGCCAGCTGGGTGAGTTCCATGAACGTCGCGAACGCCGTGCGATGCGGCTGCGCCCCCTCGGTGGTCTCGGTGATCTGGCGGTAGACCGACGCCAGCAGGTGGGTCTTGCCGACACCGAATCCGCCGTCGAGGTAGAGCCCGACCCCCGGCAGCACTTCGCGCTTACCGAACAGTCGGCGCCGCCCGGCCCGCCGCTCCAGTGCCTGGGCGCAGAACGCGGTGCAGGCCACCACGGCCGCGGCCTGGGTGGGCTCGGCCGGGTCGGGCCGGTAGCTGGCGAAGCTGGCCCCGGCGAAGGTCGGCGGCGGCGTGAGCTGCGCGATCAACCGCTCCGGTGAGACGGCCGGATGCCGGTCCACCAGGTGGTCGATTCCGTCGACGGCGGGATTAGGCACGCAGGAACTGTAGCCACATGGTGCAATCGTGGCCATGTCCGACCTCAGCGCAGACCCGGGTTTCACCCGGCTGGACTCGGCGCGGCCCGTCGACGATGCCGAGCTGGCCCGGCTGTACGCCTACCCCGAACCCGAGCAGCCGCGCATCTGGGTGCGGGCCAATTTCATCGGCAGCATCGACGGCGGCGCCACCATGGACGGCAAGTCCGGCGGGCTGGGCAGTCCCGGTGACCGGACCCTGTTCATGTTGCTGCGGGCGCTGGCCGACGTCGTGCTGGTCGGCGCGGGCACGGTCCGGGTGGAGAACTACGGCGGCGCCCGGCTCAACGTCGCCGAGCGTCTGCGCCGGCGCGACCGCGGACAGTCCGAGGTGCCCAGGCTGGCGATCGTCACCGGGTCCGGGCAGCTGGATCGCGACCTGCGGGTCTTCACCGACACCGAGCTGCCGCCGTTGGTGTTGACCAGCGCGGCGGTGGCCGACGACACGCGGCGACGGCTGGCCGGGCGCGCGGAGGTGCTGGACTGCTCGGCCGGTGACCCGGACCGGGTCGATGAGGCAACGATCCTGTCCGCGTTGGCCGCCCGTGGGCAGTATCGGGTGCTCACCGAGGGCGGCCCGATGCTGCTGGGCGCGCTGATCGAACGCGATCTTCTCGACGAGCTATGCCTGACCGTCGCCCCCTTCCTGGTCGGGGGGCTGGCCCGCCGCATCGCCACCGGCCCCGGCGAGGTGGCCACCCGGATGCACTGCGCGCATCTGCTGACCGACGAATCCGGCTACCTCTACGGCCGCTACGTCACAAGCGCCCGCCTATAAGGTGACAGGCATGAGTCTTGCCAGGTTCGCGCTCGCGGCCGCCCTGCCGGTGGCTCTCGCGCTGTCCGGCTGCGCGCCCGGGCTGGCCGCGAACCCACGCTTTGCCACCGACTCCGGCGCCGGGCCACAGGGGCAGCCCGAGACCACCTCCGACAAGGCCGGCCCACCGGCGGTCGAGGTCCCCAAGAACGACCTGCCCTGGCATGACTGCACGGCACGGGTGTTCAACGACGCCGCGGTGCCCGCCACCCCCGGGGTGCGGTTGGACTGCGCCAGCTATGACGCCGACGTCGACCCGCTCGGCGGCGGCTCCTCGGCGATCAGCATCGGTGTGGTGCGGGCCCGGTCGGTACAGACCCCCGCCGACGCCGGGCCGGTGGTCTTCACCACCGGCTGGGACCTGCCGTCGTCGCTGCAGTTACCGACCTGGCTGGCCCGCGGCGGTGCCGACGTGCTCAACGGCCACCCGGTGGTCGCCGTGGACCGGCGCGGCACCGGGATGTCGAGCCCGGTGGACTGTCGCGAGCGCAGTGACCGCGACGCGATGTGGAACCTGGCGCAGTTCGCCCCCGGCGACGACCCGGTGGCTAACTTGGGCACCGTGGCGATGACCGCCACCACCGACTGCACCGATTCCATCTCCCCCGGGGAGTCCGCTTACGACAACACCCACGCCGCTACTGACCTGGAACGGTTGCGCAGCATCTGGGATGTGCCGGCGCTGGCGCTCATCGGGGTCGGCAATGGAGCCCAGGTCGCCCTGGCCTACGCCGGATCCCATCCCGGCAAGGTGGCCCGGCTGGCGCTGGACTCCCCCATCCCGCTCGGGGTGGCCGCCGAAGCCGCCGCCGAACAGCGGATCAAGGGCCAAGAGGCGGCCTTCGACGCGTTCGCCGCGCAGTGTGTCGCGGTCAACTGCGCCCTGGCCCCCGACCCGAAGGGCGTCGTCGACGCGGTGCTGGACTCCGCCCGGTCCGGGCACGGCCCGGGCGGCGCCTCGGTGGCGGCGGTGACCCATGCCATCGTCACGGCCCTGGGCTATCCGCTCGGCGACCGCGTCAACAGCACCAACGAATTGGCCCGGGCGCTGGCGAGCGCGCATACCGGTGACCCCAATCTGTTGAACAACCTGATCAACCGCGCCCAGGGCATCGTCGGCGGCGACGGCCACTTCATCAACTCCTGCGCCGACGCACTCAACCGGCCTACCCCCGACCGGGTCCGGGAGCTGGTGGTGGCCTGGGGCAAGGAGTACCCGCAGTTCGGCGCCGTCGGCGCCCTCGACATGGCGCAGTGCCTGAGCTGGCCCAGCAGCGCCACCCCGGAGCCGCCGAAAGACCTCACCATCGACGTGCTGCTGTTCGGGGTACAAAACGACCCGATCGTCGGAGAAGAGGGCGTGGCGGCCACCGCCGCGGCCGTCATCAACGCCGGCGCAGCCAGCAAGCGGGTGATGTGGCAGGGCATCGGGCACGGCGCCACCGTGTACTCCTCGTGCACCCTGCCGCCGCTGATCAGTTACCTCGACAGCGGCAAGCTGCCCGACACCGACGTCTACTGCCCGGCCTGAGCTGGGGCTGGCGCACCCGTTCGGTGTACGGTGCGCTGGTGACGGCAGCCGACTCCCTTGCAAACCGGGCAGGCACCGCCCTGCTGGCCGCATTTCGGCCACCCACCAGCGCACCGAGCACCGCGACCGTGCTGCGTTCGGTGCTGTGGCCGGTGGCCATCATGTCGTTGATTCACCGCGCGGTGATCCTGCCGCTGAACGGCAACATCACCGATGACTTCAAGCCGGTCTACCGGGCGGTGCTCAACTTCCGGCACGGCTTGGACATCTACAACGAGCACTTCGACTACGTCGACCCGCACTACCTGTACTCCCCCGGCGGCACGCTGCTGATGTCGCCGTTCGGGTATCTGCCCGAGACGCTGTCGCGGTACACCTTCATCGCCACCAACACGATCGCGATCCTGATCGCGGCCTACCTCCTGCTGCGGATGTTCGGATTCGGACTGACCTCGGTGGCGGCCCCGGCGCTGCTGGCGGCGATGTTTTTGACCGAGAGCGTGTCCAGCACATTGGTGTTCACCAACATCAACGGCGTCATCCTGCTGGCCGAGGTGCTCTACCTGCGCTGGGTGCTGGACGGCCGGCCGAGCCGCCAGTGGTGGGCCGGTGTCGCGATCGGGCTGACCCTGGTGGTCAAGCCGGTGCTGGCGCCGCTGCTGTTGCTGCCGCTGCTGAGCCGGCAGTGGCGCCCGTTCGTGGGGGCGATCACGGTCCCGGTGTTGTTCAACCTGGCCGCGTTTCCGCTGGCCAGCGATCCGACCAGCTACTTCACCCACACGGTTCCCTACATCATGGGTACCCGCGACTACTTCAACTCCTCGATCCTGGGCAACGGCGTCTTCTTCGGCCTGCCCTCGGGTTTGATCCTGTTCATGCGGGTGTTGTTCACCGCGATCGCGGCAGTGAGCCTGTGGCTGCTCTACCGCTACTACCGCACCCGCGACCCCCGGTTCTGGCTGCTGACCTCCTCCGGCGTGCTGCTGACGTGGTCGTTCCTGGTGCTGTCGCTCGGCCAGGGCTACTACTCGATCGTGCTGTTCCCGTTCCTGATGACCGTGGTGCTGCCCAACTCGGTGCTGCGCAACTGGCCGGCCTGGCTGGGCGTCTACGGGTTCATGACCCTGGACAAGTGGCTGATCTTCCGGTGGATGAACATCGGGCGGCCACTGGACTACCTCAAGATCACCTACGGCTGGTCGCTGCTGCTGATCGTCATCTGCACGGTGCTGTGCTACCGCTACCTCGACGCCCGGCAGGAAGGCCGCCTCGACGACGGGATCGATCCGGCGTGGCTGACGGCCGAGCCGAAGCGGGCTAGCGTGGAAGCATGACCTCTCCCAAGGTGACCCTCACCGACGACGAGTGGCGCCAAAAACTCACCCCCGAGGAGTTCGCGGTGCTGCGCCGCGGCGGCACCGAGCCGCCGAACACCGGCGAATACACCGACACCACCACCGAGGGTGTCTACGAGTGCCGGGCGTGCGGCGCCGAATTGTTCCGCAGCACAGAGAAATTCCCGTCGCACTGCGGGTGGCCGTCGTTCTTCGACCCGGCGGATTCCGATGCGGTGATCTTGCGTCCGGATGACTCGCTGGGGATGCGTCGCACCGAGGTGTTGTGCGCGGCCTGCCACAGCCACCTGGGCCACGTGTTCGAAGGCGAGGGCTACCCCACCCCGACCGACCAGCGCTACTGCATCAACTCAATCTGCCTGCGGCTGGTCCCGGCGTCGTCCTGACGAACGCATCGCGTCCTGAGCGCCGAGCCTGGGGACACCTCCCGCTTGCGGGGGACAGTTACCGTGGCCACCACTCGCTCTCTCCCACACCAACAACAGCCTCGACGACCGCTACGGCAGCGACGCCACCAACTGCTCGACCTCGACCCGGGGGCCGGTGAAGAACGGGGTTTCCTCCCGGGCGTGCAACCGGGCCTCGGTGTTGCGCAGGTCGCGCATCAGGTCGACGATCCGGTCGAGTTCGGGCGCCTCGAACGCCAGAATCCACTCGTAATCCCCGAGCGCGAACGCGGGCACCGTGTTGGCCCGCACATCCTTGTACTCCCGGGCCGCCATACCGTGCTCGGCCAGCATCCGGCGGCGGTCCTCTTCGGGTAGGACATACCACTCGAGCGACCGCACGAAGGGGTACACGCAGACGTAGGCGCCTGCCGGTTCACCGGCGATGAACGCCGGGACGTGACTGCGGTTGAACTCGGCCGGCCGGTGCAACGCGACGCTGCTCCACACCGGTTCGCAGGCCCGCCCCAGCGCGGTGCGCCGGAAGCCGGCGTAGGTGGCCTGCAGGTCCTCCACCCGCTCGGCGTGGCTCCAGATCATGAAGTCGGCGTCGGCGCGCAGGCCTGCGACGTCGTAGACGCCGCGGATCACCACGCCGCGCTCCTCCTGCTGCTTGAGGAAGGTGGCAGCCTGGTCGGCGACCTCGTCACGGGTGGCGGGGCCGTCGTCGAGCACCCCGGGACGAACCGAGAACACCGAGAACATCACGTAGCGGATGGTGGAATTCAGCTTGTCGTAGTCGAGGTGCGCCATGGCCCATATGCTGCCACGACGCGCCGCAAAGTGCTCTAGCGCGCCGGGGTGGCGCTGGTCACGGCCGCCACCGCACGATCGGCCGCCGCGACGCAGGCCGGCACCCCGATGCCGTCGAGGTAGTTGCCCGCGACCGCCACCGTGGGGGGCAGTCCGGCGCGCAGCGCGGCGATCAGGCCGGCGTGCCCGGAACGATATTGCGGCATCGCCGCAGGCCAACGCTGGACCCGTACGTCCAGCGGGTCCACCACTGCGCCGAAGACGGTCTCGAGGTCGGCCACCGCCCACGCCACCAGCTCCGGGTCGGAGGCCCGGGTGCGGGAGTCACCGAACCGGCCGAACGACAACCGCAGCACTTCGACCTTGCCGCCATACCCCCAGCTGTCCCACTTGCGTGAGGTCAAGGTGATCGCCTTGGCGTTCAGCCGTTCCCCGGTCGCGACCAGTACCCCGGAGTTGTCCGGGAACCCCGCACCGGCGGGCACCGCCAGCGCCACCACCACCGACGAGGCATGGGTGATCTGGCTGGCCGCCGCCGCAGTACGCGGGGCGAACCCGGTGGCCAGCCGGGCCAGCACGTGGGCGGGCACCGCCATCACCAGCCGGTCGGCGCGGTGGTAGCCGCCGGCGGCGTCCCGCAACAGCCACGCATCTCCGGCCGGGTCGATCTGCGTCACCGCCGCCTGCACCCAGCGCAGCCTGCTGCGGCGCACCAGGGCGTCGATCAGCACCTGATACCCGCCGGCGATCGCCCCGAACACCGGTATGCCGGTGGTCGTCGGTAATGCCCGCAACACCGCCGCGGTGAGGCTGGGGGCGCCGTCGTCCAGCGCGGCAGCCAGGCCCGGAACCGCTGAGCGCAGCCCGACCGTCGCCGCCGACCCGGCGTAGACGCCGCCGATCAGCGGGTCCACCGAGCAGGCCACTACCTGCTCGCCGAACCGGTCGGCCACCAGTGTGCCCAGCGTCGGATCGCTGCCGGGTTCGAACGTCAGCGGGCGGGTGGGTTCGGCGGCGATGCGGGCGATGGTCTCCTCGTCGACCAGCCCGGCCATCGACCCCGGCGAGGACGGGATTCCGCTGAGCGTCCCCGGCGGCAACGGATGCAGCTTCCGGCGGCGGTAGAGCAGCGGCCGCACCCCGGTGGTGGTGCGTTCGCGATCGGCCAGCCCCAGCTCGGCCAGCAGGGCGGGCACCTCAGGCCGGCGCGCGATGAACGCCTCCGCGCCCACATCCACGGCGATACCGCCCATCGTCTCGGTGCGCAGCACGCCGCCGAGCCGGTCGGCCGGATCGAACACCGTGATGTCGACCGCGTCACCGAGCGTCGCGCGCAGTCGATAGGCGGCGGCCAGACCGGAGATACCGCCTCCGACAACGCAATACGACGTGGTCACAATGAATGGACCAGCGACACCAGCTCGGTGAGCACGCCGGGGTCCGACTCCGGCAGCACGCCGTGCCCGAGGTTGAACACATGCCCGGACGCTCCGGCGGCCACCGCGGCACGGCCGTCCGCGACGACGGCGCGGGCCGCGCGTTCGGTCACCGGCCAGCCGGCCAACAGCACCGCCGGATCCAGGTTGCCCTGCAAGGCGATGCCGGCACCGACCCGGGCGGCGGCATCGGTCAGGCGGGTCCGCCAGTCCACCCCCACCACAGCGGCGGGGGCCGGCCGTATCGCTTCGGCCATGGCGCCCAGCAGCTCGGCGGTCTGCACCCCGAAATGGGTCATCGGCACGCCGGCGCCGGCCAGCGTGGCGAACACCCGGGCGCTGTGCGGCAGCACGAAGCTGCGGTAGTCGGCCACGCTCAGCGTGCCGGCCCACGAGTCGAACAGTTGGATGGCGTCCACCCCGTGGTCGAGCTGCACGGTCAGAAACGCGATGGTCAGATCGGTGAGCCGGGTCATGAGCGCGTGCCAGCTGCCCGGCTCGGCCAGCATCATCGCCTTGGTGCGGGCATGGGTCCGGCTTGGTCCCCCCTCGACCAGGTAGGACGCCAGCGTGAACGGCGCTCCGGCGAAACCGATCAGCGGCACGTCGCCGAGCGCGCCCACCAGCAGCGACACCGCTTCGGCGACGGCCGTCACCCGCTCGGGGTCCAGCGGGCGCAGGGCGGCGATGTCGGCCGCGGTGCGTACCGGGTCGGCGATCACCGGCCCGACGTCGGGCACGATGTCCAGGTCCACCCCGGCGCCCCGCAGCGGCACCACGATGTCGGAGAACAGGATCGCCGCGTCCACGCCGTGGCGGCGCACCGGCTGCAAGGTGATCTCGCAGACCAGCTCCGGATCGAAGCAGGCGGCCAGCATGCTGTGCTGGGCGCGCAGTGCTCGGTATTCCGGCAGCGACCGGCCGGCCTGCCGCATGAACCAGACCGGCACCCGGGCGGGTTGCCGGCCGGCAGCGGCGGCCAAAAAGGACGACTCGGGCAGCTCACGACGGGCACTCATCGGGGTCAATGCTGCCACGACCGGGTTACCCGGGCCGAACGGCGCCGATTCGGCGCGCCTGTCTGCGCGGACCGGCGCCGGGGGTTAGCGTGAGATTCGGCGACCCGCGTCGCAGCGGTGCGCAAGAGCACCCGGGGGCCGGCCGCTGGCGACGCGGGGCACAGCGATGAGTTAAGGAGCGGCACCCGTGACATCAGCCGAGCCTGCCCCATTCCGCGAAGCGGTGGCAACCATGCACGCCGCGACGGTGCGGTCGGAGATCGAGTTGGGCCCGATCCGGCCGCCGCAGCGGCTGGCGCCCTACAGCTATGCGCTGGGCGCCGAGGTCAAGCATCCCGAGACCGACTTCGTCCCGGAGGACTCCGACGGCGACGCGTTCGGCCGGCTGATCCTGCTCTACGACCCGGACGGCACCGACGCCTGGGACGGCACCATGCGGCTGGTGGCGTTCATTCAGGCCGACTTGGATCCGCAGGAGGCGATCGACCCGCTGCTGCCCGAGGTCGCGTGGAGTTGGCTGGTCGAGGCGCTGGGTTCCCGTACCGAGCACGTCACCGCGCTGGGTGGGACCGTCACCGCGACCACGTCGGTGCGCTACGGCGACATCTCCGGCCCGCCGCGCGGACACCAATTGGAGCTGCGCGCGTCCTGGACCGCGACCACCCCGGAATTGGGGGCCCACGTCCAGGCGTTCTGCGAAGTCCTCGAACATGCTGCGGGCCTGCCGCCGGTCGGGATCACCGACCTGAGCTCTCGAACCCGCGTCTGAGATGTCTGAACCGAGTACCGAACCGGCCCCCGACGAGCCCGAGCCGACTCCCCTGCCGTATCCCGCCGACGGGGTCCCGGAGGTGTCGGTCACGCGCACGCAGATCGGCGCCGCCGCCGATCTGTTGGCGCGCGGCCACGGCCCGTTCGCGGTGGACGCCGAGCGGGCGTCGGGCTTCCGCTACTCCAACCGCGCCTACCTCATCCAGATCCGGCGCGCCGGTGCCGGCACCGTGCTGCTGGATCCGGTCGGCGCCGGTGAGGACCCGGCGGCCCTGCTGCGTCCGGTCGCCGAGGTGCTCGACGACGACGAGTGGATCCTGCATGCCGCCGACCAGGATCTGGCCTGCCTGGCCGAGGTCGGCATGTGGCCCAAAGCGCTCTACGACACCGAGCTGGCCGGGCGGCTGGCCGGCTTCGAGCGGGTCAACCTGGCCGCGATGGTGCAGCGCCTGCTGGGGCTGGGCCTGGCCAAGGGCCACGGTGCCGCCGACTGGTCCAAGCGTCCGCTGCCCGCCGAGTGGCTCAACTATGCGGCGCTCGACGTCGAGGTGCTGATCGAACTGCGCGGGGCTGTCGCCGATGTACTGGCCCGTCAGGGTAAAACCGAGTGGGCCGCACAGGAATTCAATCATCTGCGGGTCACGGATTTCGCCACGTCGACCCGCCGGGACCGCTGGCGGCGCACCTCGGGCATCCACAAGGTGCGCGACCGTCGCGGCCTGGCCGCCGTCCGGGAACTGTGGACAGTGCGCGACAAGATCGCGGCGCGCCGCGATATCGCCCCCGGGCGGATCCTGCCCGACTCGGCGATCGTCGCCGCCGCCATCGCCAACCCCACCACGGTCGAAGAACTGGTCGCCCTGCCGGTGTTCGGCGGACCCAAGCAGCGCCGCAGTGCGCCCACCTGGCTGGCCGCACTGGCCGCCGCCCGCGACAACCCCGAGCCGCCGGAGTCCGCCGAACCCGCCAACGGGCCGCCGCCGCCGTCGCGCTGGTCGCGCCGCAAACCCGAGGCGGCCGCCCGGCTGGAGGCGGCCCGCGCCGCCCTGAGCGGGCTGTCCGAGCAGGTGACGGTGCCCACCGAGAACCTGCTCTCCCCTGATCTGCTGCGCCGATTGTGCTGGGACTGGGATCCGGCAACACCGCAGCCCGCGACGGCGATCGAGCAGTTCCTAACCGCCGGCGGCGCCCGGCCCTGGCAACGCGAGCTCACGGTGCCCTTGCTGGCTGCCGCCCTCGGCATCACCGCCGACACCTGATCTGGAGAACCTTGTGTCACCAGTTGTTCGCCGGATCATCTACGTGATCAGCTACGAGCTGATCGCTATCGTGCTCACCGCCCTGGGACTGGTCGTTCTGGGCTTCGGTGGCGGCAGTTCCGGGGTCATGGCGGTGACGGCATCCACCGTTGCGGTGGTGTGGAACTACCTGTGGAACACCATCTTCGAGCTCTGGGAGCGGCGCCAGGACTCGCCCGCCCGCACACTGCGGCGCCGGATCGCGCACGCCATCGGCTTCGAAGGCGGGCTGGTTGTGGTGTTGTTGCCGATCGTGGCCGCGATTCTGCGCGTGTCGCTGCTGGAGGCGTTCGGACTCGAAGTCGGGCTGCTGGCGTTCTTCCTCGTCTACACGTTCGTGTTCACCTGGGTGTTCGACAAGGTGATACCCCCCGGCTAGTCCAGGTGCTCGCTGACCTCCTCGACGCAGTTGGCACTGCCCATCGCCGCCACCCAGCCGGTGATCTGGCGGGCCACGTCCTGGGCGGTCAGGCCGACCTCGGCCAGCAGCTCGCCGCGGGAGGCGTGGTCGTAGAAGCGTTGCGGCACACCGACATCACGACAGGGCACGTCGATCTCGGCGCGCCGCAGCGCCGCCGACACCGCCGAGCCGACGCCGCCGGCGACACCGTTGTCCTCGCATGTCACCACCAGCTTGTGGGCAGTCGCCAGCTCGGCGATCACCTGCGGCACCGGCAACACCCAGCGCGGGTCGATCACGGTCACGCCGATGCCCTGGTTGTGCAGCCGGTCGGCCACCGCCAACGCCATCGGCGCGAACGCGCCGACGGCGACCAGCAGCACATCGGGGGTCAGCCCGTCCGCCGGCACCGCGAGCACATCCACTCCGCAGCGCCGCTCGATCGCGGGGATGTCCTCGCCCACATCACCTTTGGGGAACCGCAACGCCGTGGGACCGTCACCGACGTCCAGCGCCTCACCGAGTTCTTCGCGCAGCCGGAAGCCGTCGCGGGGCGCGGCCACCCGCATACCCGGCACGATGCCCAGGATCGACAGATCCCACATGCCGTTGTGGCTGGCGCCGTCGGGGCCGGTGATCCCGGAGCGGTCCAGCACCAGGGTGACCGGCAGCTTGTGCAGCGCGGCGTCCATCAGCACCTGGTCGAACGCGCGGTTGAGGAACGTCGAGTAGACCGCCACCACCGGGTGCAGGCCGCCCATCGCCAGCCCGGCCGCCGAGGTGACCGCATGCTGCTCGGCGATCCCGACGTCGAACATCCGGTCCGGGTACCGCTGCCCGAACGCGGCCAGGCCCGTGGGACCGGGCATCGCGGCGGTGATCGCGACGACGTCGCGGCGTTTGGCGCCGTACTCGATGAGCGCGTCGGAGAACACCGCCGTCCAGCCGCGCCCGGCGGTCTCGGTGGCCGACCCGGTGAGCGGGTCGATCACACCACAGGCGTGCATCTGCTCGGCCTCATCATTCTCGGCGTGGCTGTAGCCCTTGCCCTTGCGGGTGACCACATGCACGATGACCGGCCCCCCGAAGCCGCGGGCGCGGCGCAGCGCGGACTCCACCGCGGCCTCGTCGTGGCCGTCGATCGGGCCGAGGTACTTCAGGCCGAGGTCGGTGAAGAGCGCCTGCGGGGCCAGCGCGTCCTTGAGCCCGGCCTTGACGCTGTGAATGATCTGGTAGCCGATCTCGCCGACCACCGGCACCCCGCGCACCGCCGCGCGGCCCCGCTCCAGCAGCCGCTCGTAGACGGGCTGTAGCCGCAGCGCGGCCAGGTGATCGGCGAAACCGCCGATGGTCGGCGCGTAACTGCGGCCGTTGTCGTTGACGACGATCACCACCGGCCGGTTGCCGGCGGCGATGTTGTTGAGTGCCTCCCAGCACATACCGCCGGTCAGGGCGCCGTCGCCGACGACGGCCACCACGTGCCGGTTGCGGTGCCCGGTCAGCTCGAAGGCTTTGGCCAGCCCGTCGGCGTACGACAGCGCCGAGCTGGCGTGGCTGGACTCCACCCAGTCATGCTCGCTCTCGGCCCGCGACGGATAACCGGACAGCCCGCCCTTTTTGCGCAGGGTGTCGAAGTCGCGGTTGCGGCCGGTCAGCATTTTGTGCACGTAGGCCTGATGGCCGGTGTCGAAGATGATCGGGTCATGCGGGGAGTCGAATACCCGGTGCAGCGCCAGAGTCAGCTCCACCACGCCCAGATTGGGCCCCAGGTGTCCCCCGGTGGCGGCGACTTTGTGGATGAGGAACTCCCGGATCTCCGCCGCCAGATCGGTCAGCTGTGCCTGCGAGAGGTGCTGCAGATCGGCGGGGCCGCGGATCCCATCAAGCATCCGGTCAGTCTACGCACGAGAACGAAACCCCACCGTATGGTCATGGGTATGCATGCCGAGGAGATCGCCGAGGAGTACCCGGTGGTGGCCATCGACTCAGACGCGCTCGACGCGGCCCGGCTGCTGGCCGAGCACCGCCTGCCCGGCATCGTGGTGACCGATCAGACCGGACGGCCGTATGCGGTGCTGCCGGCTTCGCAGGTGGTGCGTTTCATCGTGCCGGGCTACATCCAGGACGATCCGTCCCTGGCCGGTGTGCTCAGCGAGACCGTGGCCGACCGGGCCGCTGAGAAGCTGCGCGGCAAAAAAGTGCGCGATGTACTGCCTGAACACCTCTACGAATTGCCGACCGCCGGCGCCGCGGAGACCCTGATCGAGGTCGCCTCGACCATGGCTCGGCTGCGGAGCCCCCTGATCGCCGTCGTCAAGGACGGTAAACTGCTCGGCGTGATCACCGCGTCGCGGTTGCTGGCCGCAGCCCTCGAAGTCTGATCGGGTGACGTTTCTGGCGGTCGCGGTCTTCCTGACCGCCTATGCGTTCATCGCCGCTGACCGGGTCAACAAGACGCTGGTCGCGCTGACCGGTGCGGCGGCCGTGGTCATCCTGCCGGTCATCTCATCGGACGATATCTTCTACTCCCGCCAGACCGGGATCGACTGGGACGTCATCTTCCTGCTGCTGGGCATGATGATCATCGTCAGCGTGCTGCGCCAGACCGGCGTGTTCGAGTATGTCGCGATCTGGGCGGCCAAGCGCGCCAAGGGATCGCCGCTGCGGATCATGATCCTGCTGGTGCTGGTGACCGCTGTCGCGTCGGCGCTGCTGGACAACGTCACCACGGTGCTGCTGATCGCCCCGGTCACCTTGCTGGTCTGTGACCGGCTCGAGATCAGCCCGACGTCGTTTCTGATGGCCGAGGTGTTCTCCTCGAACATCGGCGGTGCCGCCACCCTGGTCGGTGACCCGCCCAACATCATCATCGCCAGCCGAGCGGGATTGTCGTTCAACGCCTTCCTGGTGCACCTGGCGCCGATCGTCGTCATCGTCACGGCCGCGTTGATCATCATGCTGCCCCGGTTGTTTCCCGGCTCGTTCACCGTGGATCCCGACCGGGTCGCCGACGTGATGGCGCTGGAGGAGCGCGAGGCGATCCGCGACCGCGGCCTGCTGATCAAGTGCGGCCTGGTGCTGACCGCGGTGTTCGCCGCGTTCATGGGTCATTCCGCGCTGCACCTGGAGCCGTCGGTGGTGGCCTTGCTCGGCGCCGGTGTGTTGATCGTGATCTCCGGCCTGGAGCGCTCGGACTACCTTTCCGGCGTCGAGTGGGAGACGCTGCTGTTCTTCGCCGGCTTGTTCGTGATGGTCGGTGCGCTGGTGGACACCGGTGCGATCGCCACTCTGGCCAAGGCGGCCGCCGACCTCACCGGGGGCAACGCGGTGTTGACCACGATGGGCATCCTGGGTGTCTCCGCGCCGGTGTCCGGGATCATCGACAACATCCCGTATGTCGCCACCATGACGCCGATCGTGGCCGAACTGAGCACCACACTCCCCAACGACCTGCACCCGGACGCCCTGTGGTGGGCGCTGGCGCTCGGCGCCGACTTCGGCGGCAACCTGACCGCGGTCGGGGCCAGCGCCAACGTGGTGATGCTCGGGATCGCCCGCCGCGCAGGCAATCCGATCACGTTCTGGGAGTTCACCCGCAAAGGCATCGTGGTCACCGCGGTCTCGGTCGCGTGCGCGGCGCTGTATCTGTGGTTGCGCTACTTCGTGTTCGGCTGACTTCTTTGCCGCGGGGCCTCGCGCTCCACTTTCGGGGACGGTGGTCGACGGCCCCGCTCACCGCGCACCGCGATCGCCGGCCAGCAGTCAGCGGGTCAGCAGCGCCACGCACTCCACGTGGTGGGTGAGCGGGAACGCGTCGAATACCCGGATCCGCTCCACGGTATACCCCTGGGCGCGGTACAGGCCGATGTCGCGCGCGAAAGACGCTGCCTCGCAACCGATGTGCACAATACGCGGTACACCGGCGGCGGCCAGCGCCTCGATCACCTGCCGACCGGCACCGGTGCGCGGCGGGTCCAGCACCGCCACGTCGGCGCCGGAGGACGCAGCGCTCAACACCCGCCGCACCGAGTCGGTGCGCACCGATACCTGCGACAGATCGGCCAACGCGGCCCGCGCGGCGCCGGTGGCCGCCCGGGAGGTGTCGACGCTGATCACCCGGCCCGACTCGCCCACCGCCTGCGCCAGTGCCGCGGCGAAGATTCCGGCGCCGCCGTAGAGATCCCAGGCGGTCATGCCCGCCTCCGGTGCAGCCCAGTCGGTGATCAGCGCGCTGTAGTGCGCGGCCGCCTGCCGGTGCGCCTGCCAGAACGCGGTCACCGGGATCCGCCAACGCCGGCGGCCGACCCACTGGGTGGCGTGGTAGTCGCCCTCACGCACCTGCGGGCGGTGGTTGTGGCCGGTGCTCACCACGTGCCGAACGCCGTCGTCGTCGGCCACCACATGGAGGTGGTCACCGGGCTGCCAGCTCTGCTCGGCCAGGCCGGTGGTCATCCCGGCGGGCAGCTGGCCGCAGCGCAGGTCGGTGACCAGCTCATCACTGTGATAGCGGTGAAATCCGGCCCGCCCGTCGGCACCGACGTCCAGCCGGACCCGGGTGCGCCAGCCGGCCGGGCCGTCGTCTCCGACCGGTTCGGCAGAACCCTCCCAGTCATGGCCGCCGAGCCGGGCCAGCTGGTTGGACACCACCGCGCCCTTGAGCGCACGCGCCACGGCCGGATCGGCGAACGCCAGGTCGCAGCAACCGGCACCGTCGACGCCGGCGATCGGGCACAGCGGGGCGACCCGGCCGTCCGCCGGTTCGAGTACCTCGACGGTCTCGGCGTGCCAATACGAACCGCGCTCGGCGGTGATCCGCGCCCGCACCCGTTCGCCGGGCAGCGCGTAACGCACGAACACCACTCGGCCGTCCTGGCGGGCCACACAACTGCCGCCATTGGCGGGCGCCCCGGCGACCAGGGTCAGCTCGTCACCGATCACTCGAGAAAACCCCGCCGTGTGTCGCCGGGAGCGTGATGCGGCGCCAGCACCTTGCGCCGTTCCGAGGAGTTCAGCTGCCAGGGCACCGAGGTCACCATCACCTGCGGCATGAACAGCAGCCGGGTCTTGAGCCGCAACGCACTTTGGTTGTGCAGCAGCTGTTCCCACCAGTGGCCCACCACATATTCGGGGATGTAGACGGTCACCACGGTGCGCGGCGACTCTTTGCTGATGCGCCTGACGTACTCCAGCACCGGGCGGGTGACCTCGCGGTAGGGCGAGGCGATCACCTTGAGCGGCACGGTGATGTCGCTGTCCTCCCACTCGCGGACCAGGGCGCGGGTCTCGGTGTCATCGACGTTGACGGTGATCGCCTCCAGGTTGTCCGGGCGGGTCGCCCGGGCGTAGGCCAGCGCCCGGCGGGTGGGAAGGTGCAGCTTGGACACCAGCACCAGGGCGTGGTTGCGGCTGGGCAGCACCGCCTGGTCGTCCAGGGCGGCGGACTGCTCGGCCAGCTCCTGGCTGACCGTGTCGTAGTGCCGGCGGATCATCTTCATCACGACGAACAGCACCGACATCGCCACGATCGCAATCCAGGCGCCGGCGACGAACTTCGTCACGATGACGACGATCAACACCGTTCCGGTGGCGACGAAGCCGATGGTGTTGACCACCCGGGAGCGCATCATCTTGACCCGGGCCGCACGGTCGGTTTCGGTGCGCAGCAACCGGTTCCAGTGCCGGACCATGCCGATCTGGCTCAACGTGAAGGAGACGAACACCCCGACGATGTAGAGCTGGATCAGCGCGGTGACCTCGGCGCCGAACGCCACGATGAAGGCGATGGCCACCACCGCCAGGAACACGATGCCGTTGGAGAACGCCAGCCGGTCACCGCGGGTGTGCAGCTGACGCGGCAGATAGCGGTCCTGGGCCAGGATCGAGCCCAGCACCGGAAAGCCGTTGAACGCGGTGTTGGCGGCCAGCGCCAGGATCAACGCGGTCACACCGGCGATGATCCACAAACCGGGCGGAAAACCGCGGAACACCGTCTCGGCCAGCTGGGCCAACAGGGTCTTCTGGTCGTAATCCGCCGGCGCCCCGATCAGCTGTTCGTGCGGGCGCGCGGCGATCTTCACCCCGGTCTGACGGGCCAGCACGATGATGCCCATCATCAGCGTCACCGCGATAACCCCCAGCATCAGCAAGGTGGTGGCCGCATTGCGTGACTTGGGTTTGCGGAACGCCGGCACCCCGTTGCTGATCGCCTCCACACCGGTCAGTGCGGCGCATCCCGACGAGAACGATTTGGCCACTAGGAACACCAGGGCCACACCGACCACCTCGCCGTGCGCCGAGTGGATCTTGAACGCCGCCGATTCAGCCTGCAGCGGATGGTCCAGCACGAAGATCTGGAACAGCCCCCAGCCCAGCATCGCAAAGACGCCGATCATGAACGCATACGTCGGGAAGGCGAATGCGGTACCGGATTCGCGGATGCCGCGCAGATTGACCGCGGCCACCACCACGACGGTGCCCACCGCGAACGCGACTTTGTGATCGGCGATGAACGGAATCGCCGATCCGATGTTGGCGATCCCTGACGAGATCGAAACAGCAACGGTCAGAACGTAATCCACCATCAGTGCGCTGGCCACGGTCAGGCCCGCGGTGGCACCCAGGTTGGTGGTGACCACTTCGTAGTCGCCGCCGCCGGAAGGGTAGGCGTGCACATTCTGGCGGTAGGAGGCCACCACGGTGATGAACACGAACGCCACTGCCAGGCCGACCCACGGCGTTAGCCGGTAGGCCGCGATGCCCGCCACCGACAACACCAGGAAGACCTCTTCGGGTCCGTAGGCCACCGAGGACAGCGCGTCGGAGGCGAACACCGGCAGCGCAACGCGCTTGGGCAGCAGCGTGTGGCTGAGCCGATCGCTGCGGAACGGCCGGCCCAGAAGCAGCCGGCGGGCAGCGGTGGAAATCTTCGACACGAGAGCCAAGGGTAAGCCAGGCCGGCCCTGGCGGTAGCGTTCACCGAATACGGGCACTACTGCAGGCGATAGCCAGCCGAAACCAGCCGAAAGGACCGTGCAGGTGCGGGTAGTTGTGATGGGATGCGGCCGAGTGGGTGCCTCGGTGGCCGACGGGCTGTCCCGGATCGGTCACGAGGTCGCCATCATCGACCGTGACACCACCGCGTTCAACCGGCTCAGCCCGGAGTTCAACGGCGAACGGGTGCTGGGCATGGGCTTCGACCGCGACGTGCTGCTGCGCGCCGGCATCGAGGAGGCCGGGGCGTTCGCCGCGGTGTCCTCGGGGGACAACTCCAACATCATCGCCGCGCGGCTGGCCCGCGAGACGTTCGGCGTGGCGCGGGTGGTCGCCCGTATCTATGACGCCAAGCGGGCCGCGGTTTATGAGCGCCTCGGCATTCCCACCATCGCCACGGTGCCCTGGACCACCGATCGCCTGCTCGACGCCCTGACCCGCGAAAGCGAGACCACCAAGTGGCGTGACCCGACCGGCACCGTCGCCGTCGCCGAGGTCGTGCTGCACGAGGACTGGATCGGTCGCCCCGTCACCGACCTCGAGGCCGCCGTCAACGCCCGGGTGGCGTTCTTGATCCGGTTCGGCACCGGCATCCTGCCCGAGCCCAAGACGGTCATTCAGGCCAGCGACCAGGTCTACATTGTCGCGGTGTCCGGCCGGGTCGCCGAGGCGATCGCGATCGCCGCCCTGCCGCCGAGCGAGGACCTGCAATGAAGGTCGCCGTAGCCGGGGCCGGGGCCGTCGGCCGGTCGATCGCCCGGGAGCTGCTCGACAGCGACCACCAGGTGACGCTGATCGAGCGCAATCCCGACCATATCGATGTCGAGGACATCGCCGATGCGCAGTGGCACCTAGGTGACGCCTGCGAGCTGAGCCTGCTGGAGTCGGTGCACCTGGAGGACTTCGACGTCGTCATCGCCGCCACGGGCGACGACAAGGCCAATGTGGTGCTGTCGCTGCTGGCCAAGACGGAGTTCGCGGTGCCCCGGGTGGTGGCCCGGGTGAACGACCCCCGCAACGAATGGCTGTTCACCGACGCCTGGGGGGTGGACGTGGCGGTGTCCACGCCACGCATGCTGGCCTCCCTGGTCGAAGAAGCCGTGGCGGTCGGGGATCTGGTGCGGCTCATCGAGTTCCGCAAGGGCCAGGCCAACCTGCTGGAGATCACCCTGCCCGACGACACCCCGTGGGGCGGCAAGCCGGTGCGCAAGCTGTCGCTGCCCCGCGACGCTGCACTGGTGACGATTCTGCGGGGGACGCGGGTGATCGTGCCGCAGGACGACGAGCCGCTCGAGGGCGGCGACGAGCTGCTGTTCGTCGCGTCCGCCGGGGTGGAGACCGAACTGCGCGAGCTGGTGCTACCGGCGCACTGAGCGGGCTTCGCGGTCGTCTGCGGCGGGCTCGGGTCGCCGGTCCAGCGCCCGCTGCACGTATTTGACGGCCAGGTAGGTCACCAGTGCGGCCAGCGCGGTCAGCGGCCAGCCCATGGCGATGCGCGCCACCCCCAGCCAGCCGGTTTCGTCGGCGTTGTAGAGCAGCCGCTGCACCGCGAAGCGGGAACCGAACACCAGCACCCAGGTCAGTGTGGCGATGTCGTAGGCGTAGATCGCCGCCCGCAGCTCGCGCCAGGCCAGGCTCTGTCCGCTGGCCCAACTCCAGATGTAGCCGACCACCGGGCGGCGGATCAGCATCGATGCCGCGAACACCACCGCCCACACCAGCGAGGTCCAGATGCCCAGCAGGAAATACCCCTTGGAGTCGCCCATCAGATAGGCGATCAGTGCGCAGACGGCCACCCCGAAGAATCCGGAGACCGCCGGCTGGGTGGAGTCCCGGCGGATCAGCCGCCACACCAGCACCGCCGCGGCCACTCCCAGCGCCGCCACCACGGCGATCCGCAGGCCGAAGACGCTGGAGGTGGGCACGAACACCACGATCGGCAGTGACGAGTAGATCAGCCCGGCCACCCCGCCGATCTGGTCCAGCAGCCGCTGCGGCCCCTGGGAGGTCGGTGCGATCACTGCTGGATTTCGTAGTGCGGGTTGTAGATGGCCTTGCAGCCGCTTTCCAGTTTCCCGACCCGGCCGTGCACCCGCAGGGTGCGGCCCGAATCGATCCCGGGAATGCGGCGCTGCCCCAGCCACACCAGCGTCACCGTGTCGGTGCCGTCGAACAGCTCAGCGCGGACCCCGCCCACGCAGCCCTTGGCGTTGGCTTCCACGCTGCGCAGCACTCCGACCATGGTGACCTCTTGACCACGCTCGCAGTCGATGGCGCGCTGGGCGCCGGTGTTGAGCGCCTCATCGGACAACTCCTCGACATCGCGCAACTCAGGATCTTCCGTCAATCGCCGAGTCAGCCGGCGCAGGTACCCCTTCGGCGCTGCCATTGCCCTCTCCCTCAATTGTGTGCGCCCGCTACGGTAGACCTGTTGATTACCTAATGCCACACGACCGGCCTACGAGGCGGTTTGCAACACCGGGCACGATCAACGGGTGGCATTCGATCTGCATGGCGTCACCGCCGTATTGCTGCCGGGAACCGGATCCGACGACGACTACGTCCGCCGGGCGTTTGGCGCCCCGTTACAGCAGGTGGGGGCCGAATTGGTCGCACACCGCCCGCGACCGGCACACCTGATCGAGGGCTATCTTGCGGCGCTGGACGCCGCGGCCCGGTCCGGGCCGGTCATCGTCGGCGGTGTGTCGATCGGCGCGGCGGTGGGCACCGCGTGGGCGCTGCAACATCCCGGCCAGGTGATCGCGGTGCTGGCCGCACTGCCCGCGTGGACGGGCGCCCCCGATACCGCCCCGGCCGCCCACGCCGCCCGCTACAGCGCCGAGCAGCTGCGCCGCGAGGGGCTGCCGGCGGTGGTGGCCCAGATGCGGGCGACCAGCCCGGCCTGGCTCGCCGACGAGCTGACCCGCTCGTGGACCGCCCAGTGGCCGCAGCTGCCCGACGCCCTGGAGCAGGCCGCGGCCTACGTGGCGCCGTCGTGCGCCGAGTTGGCCGCCCTGGCGGCGCCCCTGGGAGTGACCGCGGCCGTCGACGACCCGGTGCATCCGTTGCAGACGGCCGCCGAATGGGTGGCCGCCGCCCCGCGGGCGGCGCTGTGCACGGTGACGCTGGAGCAGATCGGTGCCGACCCGGCCGCGTTGGGCACCGCGTGCCTGACGGCGCTGGGCGACGCCATTTAGCGGCGAGCCGCCAGGCTGGATGCGGCGGCCCAGCTGCGCTAGCCGCCGGTGATGGTGCGCAACTGCTGCATCGCGGAGCCTTCCACGCTGCGGCGCGCAGCCGGCGTAGGCGGCACGTCACCGCCGGGGGGCTGCTGTCCGGCGGCCTGCTGGGCGGCCATCGCGGCCTGCTGCGCCGCGGCGGCCCGCAACTGCTCGGCCATCGGCTCGGGCAGTCGCACCGGCAACGGGGTGCGCACCGGCAACGGGGTGTCGCCGCGCCGGACCACGGTGTCCGCCAAGGCTTCCCGTGCCTGCTCGGTGAGCGCGTCCATCGACTCGTGCGGGCCGTTGACCACGCAGCGCACCATCCAGCGGTAGCCGTCGACGCCGATGAACCGGACCGCGCCGGTCGCCGATCCGACCACCTCCCGGCCCCACGGGCCGTCGATGATGCTGACATTCGCCGAGTCCCGGCGCAGCGCGTCGGCCAGCTCGGTGGCCACCTCGCGCCACAGCCCCGCCGACTTGGGGGCGGCATAGGCGGCGATGTTGAACCGCCCGTTGGCCGTCACCAGCCACACCGCGCTGGGCACGCCGGCCTCGCTCAGCTCGACCTGAACCTGGGCGCCCGCGGGCATCGGCACCAGCACCGAACCCAGGTCCAGACGGGCCGTCGCCGCGGCCGCCGGGTCGTCGAAATCGTCGATGTCGAACGGGCCCACGAGCTCCTCGTCAGAGTCCCCGTCCACGTCCTGCAGGTTCTCCAGCTCCTGGGGTTCCGGCTCGGCGCGCGTCGGCTCGTCGGCGCCGGTCTTGCGCTTGCCCCTACCGAATGCCATCACAGCCGCCCATCTTCGTCACTTGCCTGTCACAAACTCGCATGCCCGCCCGACGAGCCGTGTCCGTCGCCGCCGCGGCTGGTTCCCGCCAGCCCGGCCTCGTCGAACGACGTCACCTCGACCAGTTCGGGCAGCTCCACCCGCTGCACCACCAGCTGAGCGATCCGGTCTCCCCGATGGATCTCGATCGGTGTCGCCGGGTCCAGGTTGATCAATGCCACCTTAACCTCGCCGCGGTAGCCGGCGTCGATCGTTCCCGGACTGTTGACGATCGAAAGCCCTACCCGTGCAGCCAAACCCGACCGCGGGTGCACCAAGCCGACCATGCCGAACGGAATCGCCACCGCGATACCGGTGGGCACCAGGGCGCGCTGGCCCGGGCCCAGCTCGACATCGACCGCGCTGTAGAGGTCGACGCCGGCGTCGCCGGCATGAGCACGACTCGGCAGGGGCAGATCAGGATCCAGGCGAACAACCGCGAGACTGGGCGACACGAGGCGCAAGACTACTCTTAGCCGGATGTCGGAATCGCGCCTGAACCACCGGGCACCGCAAACCGTGCGGTACCGCGAGCAGCTGTGGGTGCCGTGGTGGTGGTGGCCGCTGGGGTTCCTGGGCAACGGGCTCATGGCCTACGAGGTCCGGCTGGGCCTGCGCAGCCTGCCGGGCTGGGTGCCGTTCGCCGTCTTCTTCGCGATCACCGTGGCCGCCCTGCTGTGGCTGGGACGCATCCAGGTGCGGGTCACCGAAACCGGCGGCCGGACCGAGCTCTGGGTCGGCGAGGCGCACCTGCCGGCCAGCGTGATCGCCCGCGCCGCCGAGGTTCCTGCGTCGGCCAAGTCGGCGGCGCTGGGCCGCCAGCTCGATCCGGCAGCGTATGTGGTGCATCGCGGCTGGGTGGGACCTATGCTGCTGGTCGTCCTCGACGATCCCGATGACCCGACGCCGTACTGGCTGATCAGCTGCCGTCAGCCACAGCGGGTGTTGGCAGCGCTACAGGGTTGAGGGACGGTCCGGGTCAGGCCGCGCAGTCGGTGCAGATCATCACGCCGTTCTTCTCGCTGGCCAAACGGCTGCGGTGCTGAACCAGAAAGCAGCTCGAACAGGTGAATTCGTCGGCTTGCTTGGGAACGACCCGCACCGACAGTTCCTCGCCCGACAGGTCTGCGCCGGGCAGCTCGAAGGACTCGGCGGACTCGGATTCGTCGACGTCGACCACGGCGGATTGCGCTTCGTTCCGCCGGGCCTTGAGCTCCTCGAGTGAGTCCTCGGAAACGTCGTCGGTCTCGGTGCGCCGCGGGGCGTCGTAGTCGGTAGCCATCGTCTTCTCCCCTCAGTCCCCTGTAACCCTGCGCGAGCTTTGTACCAGCGTCGAACGCATCCACCAAATGATTCGTGCCCGGAACGCGCTCAGATCAACTGTGATTTGCATCACATTATATTCCTGACCACGGTGATCGCTCGCGCGCGCGCCCTCTAGAGTGCGTACGTGGTCGCGCAAATCACTTCCGGCAGCGAATTCGACAAGCACGGTCTGCCGTTCCGTCGGCGCAACTATCGACCCGCCGCCTATGCCCTGGCCGCGCTGGCGTTGTTGACCGCGGTGGCGTGGACGGTCGCGCTGACCCGGCCGGCCGACGTCCACGAGGTCGCGGTGTGCAACGCCCCGCCGGCGCCCACCGAGCCCGACCAGCCGCGGCTCGGCACCCAGGTCCCGCGCGCCGCGATGATCACCACCACCCCGGCCAAACTGGCCGACATCAAGGCTCGGGTCCTCAACGCCAGCGGCCGGGCCGGGCAGGCCGCCGACGTCGCCGACGCCCTGCGCGATGACGGCTTCGCCCAGCCGACCGCCGCCAACGACCCGGTCTACGCCAACGGCCGGCTGGACTGCCAGGGCCAGATCCGCTTCGGCGAGGCAGGCCAGGCCGCCGCGGCGGCCCTGTGGCTGGTCGCCCCGTGCACCGAGTTGTTTCGCGACGACCGCCCCGATGACTCCGTCGACCTGGCGGTCGGAAGCGACTTCGTCAGCCTGGCCCACAGCGACGACATCGAAGCGGCGCTGGCAGGCTTGCGTCCCGACGCCACCGGACTACCGGACCCGACGCTGCTGACCAAGATCCATTCCGGCACCTGCTGACCACCGACCCGGCAGAGGAGATGCATGACCGGCACTGACTCGACCGCTGTCCCGACCGGCGCGCCCGCGGCCGCAACCGCCGGCACCGGACCGCTACAGCCGGCGTTCGGCGTCGACGTCGGCGGCAGCGGCATCAAGGGCGGTGTCGTCGATCTCGCGACCGGCGCGCTGGTCGGCGAACGCTACAAGCTGCCCACGCCGAGCCCCGCCACTCCCGCGGCGGTCGCCGAGACCGTCGCCGCGGTGGTCCGGCACTTCGGCTGGACCGGCCCGCTGGGCGTCACCTATCCCGGTGTGGTGATCGACGGTGTGGTGCAGACCGCCGCCAACGTCGACAAGTCCTGGATCGGAGTCAACGCCCAAGCGGCGATCGCGGCCGCACTCGACGGCCAACCCGTGGTCATCCTCAACGACGCCGACGCCGCCGGCCTGGCCGAAGAGCGCTTCGGGGCAGGCAAAGACAACACCGGCGTGGTTGTGTTGCTCACATTCGGGACCGGGATCGGCTCGGCGGTGATCCACAACGGAAAGCTGCTGCCCAACACCGAACTCGGACATATCGACGTGGACGGCAAGGAAGCCGAGCACCGGGCCGCCGCCTCGGTCAAGGAGCGCAAGAACTGGAGCATGACGAAGTGGTCCAAGCAGGTGACCAAGGTGTTGGTGGCCATCGAGAACGCGCTCTGTCCGGACCTGATCATCGTCGGCGGCGGCATCAGTCGCAAAGCCGACCAGTGGGTGCCGCTGCTGGGCAACCGGACTCCGGTGGTCGCCGCGACCCTGCAGAACACCGCGGGAATCGTCGGGGCCGCGATGGCGTCGGCCACCGACGTCACCCGGTGAATTCCGCCCGCTCAGCGATTGTCCCCGCCGGCTGTCGTTACAATGGTCGGCGGCGGCCGCCTAACCGATAGCGGCGACTATCCCAGTTGATCACCCAACTGATATAGAGCCGACATTCGACATAACCCGACACTTTCGGTTGCGCACGGCCCTGCGAACCGAAAGTCAGTCCGACCGAAGGGGTGGACGTGGCAGCGAGCAAGGCAAAGCCGGCGACTGAGGAGCCGAAGAAGCGGAGTGCCGCCAAGGCACCCGCCAAAGCCGCCGCCAAGTCGACTGCCCAGGCCGCCACCAAGAGTCCGGCCAAGCGCACCGCGACGAAGGCCGCCCCGGCCAAGAAGGCCGCCAAGTCGACGGCGCGCCCGGCGACCAAGAGCTCCGCCGCCAAGAACGACGACGGCGACACCAAGCCCAAGACCCGGTCGACCCGGGGCCCGGCCAAGAAGGCCACCGCCGCCAAGGGCGCCAAGAACGCCGACCTCGACCTCGCGGCCGAGGATCTGGACACCGACGCCGAACTCGACGGCGAACCCGGTGACGACGACATCGACGACGCCGACCTGAGCCTGGACGAACTGGAGGACGACGCCGAGGCGGATGCCGACGGCGACGAGGCGTCGGCGACCGCGGAGCCGGCCACCGACGACGCCGACGATGACGACGAAATCGCCGAACCCTCCGAGAAGGACAAGGCCTCAGGCGATTTCGTCTGGGACGAAGAGGAGTCCGAAGCGCTGCGCCAGGCCCGCAAGGACGCCGAGCTCACCGCCTCGGCCGACTCGGTACGCGCCTACCTCAAGCAGATCGGCAAGGTGGCGCTGCTCAACGCCGAAGAGGAAGTCGAGCTGGCCAAGCGGATCGAGGCCGGTCTGTTCGCCACCCAGAAGATGGCCGAGCACGCCGAGAAAGGCGAGAAGCTGGCCGTCGCCTACCGGCGCGACATGGCGTGGATCTGCCGGGACGGCGACCGGGCCAAGAACCACCTGCTGGAGGCGAACCTGCGGCTGGTGGTCTCACTGGCCAAGCGTTACACCGGCCGCGGCATGGCGTTTTTGGACCTGATCCAGGAAGGCAACCTGGGCCTGATCCGCGCGGTCGAGAAGTTCGACTACACCAAGGGCTACAAGTTCTCCACCTACGCCACCTGGTGGATCCGCCAGGCCATCACCCGCGCCATGGCCGATCAGGCCCGCACCATCCGCATCCCGGTGCACATGGTCGAGGTGATCAACAAGCTCGGCCGCATCCAGCGCGAGCTGCTGCAGGACCTGGGCCGCGAGCCCACGCCTGAGGAACTCGCCCGGGAGATGGACATCACCCCGGAGAAGGTGCTGGAGATCCAGCAGTACGCCCGCGAGCCGATCTCGCTGGACCAGACCATCGGCGACGAAGGCGACTCCCAGCTCGGCGACTTCATCGAGGACTCCGAGGCTGTCGTAGCCGTGGATGCCGTCTCGTTCACCCTGCTCCAAGACCAGCTGCAGTCGGTGCTCGAGACGCTCTCCGAGCGCGAAGCCGGCGTAGTGCGGCTGCGGTTCGGGCTCACCGACGGTCAGCCGCGCACCCTCGACGAGATCGGCCAGGTCTACGGCGTCACCCGTGAACGCATCCGTCAGATCGAATCCAAGACGATGTCGAAGTTGCGGCACCCCAGCCGCTCTCAGGTCCTGCGCGACTACCTCGACTAGCGCGCACCCCCGATGGCCAAAACACCGCCGGCGATAGTCCTCAATGCCGTCAACGCATTCCGTGGTGGTCTGCAGCGCCTGCGCCAGGCCACTGTGCCCGCCTCCGTCGCGGCCCTCGAGCTCGGCTTCGGTGCATGGGTGGCCCAAGCACTGTATGCCGCGGTGCAGGTGGGCATCCCCGATGCGCTCTCCTCCGGCCCGCTCACGGCCGACGAGGTCGCCCGAAAGGTCGGCAGCGATCCGGCAGCCACCTACCGGCTGCTGCGCGCATTGGCCAGCCAGTCGGTGCTCAAGCTGCGCCACGACGGCCGGTTCGCGCTGACCCGCACCGGACGGGCCCTGGTGTCGAACAATCCGGCCGGTGTGGCCCCGATGATCGCACTCATCGGCCACCCGGCCCACCGGGAACACTGGTCGAACCTCGAGCACTCCGTGCGCACCGGGCAGACCGCCGTCGACAAGGTGCGCGGAATGCCCATCTTCGAGTACCTGGACACCGACCCCGAGCTGGCGCAGGTCTTCAATGACGCGATGACCGGGGCGTCCGCGGTGGCGATCGAAAGCGCGGTCCCCGCATACGATTTCAGCACCAGCAAGCTGATCGTGGATGTGGGTGGCGGCCACGGGGCACTATTGGCCGCGGTGTTGCGTCAGACGCCCGAAGCTCGCGGCGTGCTGTTCGACCTGCCGGCGGTGGTCGCCGGCGCCACGGTCGCCGGCGAGGTGGCCGCGCGCTGCGACGTCCAGGGCGGGTCATTCTTCGAGTCGGTGCCCGCCGGCGGTGACACCTATCTGCTCAAGACCGTCATCCACGACTGGGACGACGAGAAGTCGCTGCAGATTCTGCGCAACGTGCGGGCCGCCATCGCGCCCGGCGGCAAGGTGCTGCTGTTCGAGATGGTGTTGCCCGAAGGCGCTCCCGCCCACCTCGGCCTGGTGCTCGACCTGGAGATGCTGGTTGCCGCCGGCGGATACGAACGCACCCGGCGGGAGTACGCCGAGCTGCTGTCCCAGGCAGGATTCGAGCTGCAGCGCGTGATCCCCACCACAAGCCCGCTGGCCATCGTCGAAGCCCGCGCTGTCTGAGGCGCCGATGGCGGTGCCGCGGCGTAGGATCGCCCAGCATGCCGACGGATGACGCGTCGTCCCAGACGTTCGCCACACTGCTGAAGCGCGCCGCGACTCACGGCCACCGGGTGCCGCCGGAGGCCGATCTGAATCCTGCGGTGCTCGACGCGATCAACGCTGTGGCCGCCGCGTGGCCGCGAGTGCCCGCCGTTTTGATCAGCAAGGCGCAAACCACGTTCGCCCGTAGCGAACTCACCCGGGCGTCCGCGGCCAAACCGACCACCCCGATCAACCTCAATCGGCCGCGGCGAACACCCCGTCCGGGCCCGGCCGATACTCCGTGACATCGATCACCGCGCCAACGGGCAACGGGCCGTACAGGTGCGGGAACAACATCGCCTCCGGATCGCCCGGTACGCCCGGCTCCCAACGCACCGGCGCGCCCACTTTGGCCGGATCCACCTGCAGCAACACCAGATCCGTGCGGCCCCGATAGAGCCGGTTGGCGGGCAGGTGCACCTGCTGCGGCGTCGACAGGTGCACGAAGCCCACCGTGTCCAACGACTCCGGGCACAACGCACCCGACGCCTGCGCGCCCGCCCATTCGGCGGCGCCGCACAGGTGAACGAGGACACCGGCATACGTCATCGCCTCCGATCCTGCCTTAGCGCCGGGCAAGGGTGAGACACGACACAGCCGAAGCCAGGAACAACGCCGAACGCCCAGGCGTCTGACACACTTGACAGACCCGCGAGAAACGGAGGAGCCCATGAACGCGACTCTGACCAGTCCCGAACTGACTCGGGCTGATCGATGCGACCGGTGCGGTGCGGCCGCCCGCGTACGCGCCACGCTGCCCTCCGGAGCCGAGCTGCTGTTCTGCCAGCATCACGCCAATGAGCACGAAGCCAAGCTGATCGAACTGGCCGCCGTGCTGCAGGTCAGCACTCCGGACGAGGCGTAACCGCAACCCGCGCGCAACACGCCCGCCGGCGGGAAGTGTGCAGTAGCACCACTCGTCAGGAATGCTGGGCTGGTCATGATGGACCAGATTCCCAAACCTTCCCGACATCACCTGCTGCGCATCGCCCGCCGCACCTTGGCCAAGAGCTGGGACGACTCCATCTTCGCCGAGTCCGCGCAGGCGGGCTTCTGGTCGGTGCTGTCGCTGCCACCGCTGCTGCTCGGGATGCTGGGCAGCCTGTCGTATGTGGCACCTTTGTTCGGCCCGGACACGCTGGCAACCATCCAGAACCGGCTGATCGGCATGGCCAGCAGCTTCTTCTCGAAGAATGTGGTGGTGGAGATCATCGAACCGACCGTGCGCGACATCGTCTCCAACGCACGCGGGGAGGTGGTTTCCCTGGGTTTCGTGATTTCGCTGTGGGCCGGGTCCTCGGCGATCTCGGCGTTCGTCGACTCGGTCGTCGAGGCCCACGATCAGACCCCGCTGCGCCACCCAGTGCGCCAACGGTTCTTCGCGCTGGGGCTGTACGTGGCGATGCTGGTCATCGCCGTCGCCGCGGCCCCGTTCGCCGCGCTGGGCCCGCACGCGGTGGCCGAACACCTTCCCGACCGGTGGACGGATCTGCTGCGGTTCGGCTACTACCCGACCTTGGTGTTGGGGCTGCTGGTGGCGGTGACGGTGCTCTACCGGGTATCGCTGCCCAAGCCCCTGCCCTCACACCGGCTGGTGATCGGTGCGGTGCTGGCCACCACCGTGTTCGTCGTTGCCACCCTGGGTCTGCGGGTCTACCTGCGCTACATCACCAGCACCGGCTACACCTACGGAGCGCTGGCAACGCCGATCGCCTTCCTGCTGTTCGCGTTTCTGCTCGGCTTCGCCATCATGCTGGGCGCGGAACTCAACGCCGCCGTTCAGGAGGAGTGGCCGGCGCAGCCGACCCACCTGCGTCAGCTCCGCAACTGGGTGCTGTCCCGGACGGCGCGAACCGACGCCGGCGACGACGACCCGGTCAGCCCTTCTTGAGGGTCGCGTAGATCCGCTTGCAGTCCGGGCAGACCGGCGATCCCGGCTTCGCCGCCTTGGTCACCGGGAACACCTCCCCGCACAGGGCCACCACGTGCGTGCCCATGACCGCGCTCTCGGCGATCTTGTCCTTCTTGACGTAGTGGAAGTACTTCGGGGTGTCGCCGCCGGTCCCGTCATCGACGCGTTCCTCGGCATCGGTGCGCTCGAGGGTGTCGGTCTGTGTGCCCATCTGCCCATTGTGCCCAGAACGCAACGGATCTTAAAACCCCACCTGCCGCGACCCCGCTCGGTGTGGGACAGTGGAGTGATGAAGCACGGCCCCGAGCTGGGTTTCGACGACGACGGTCGGCCGGTGCTCATCACCGCGGCCGCCCCGTCCTACGAACAGCAGCACCGTGAACGGGTACGCAAGTACCTGACGCTGATGGCGTTCCGGGTGCCGGCGTTGATCCTGGCCGCGATCGCCTACGGAGCCTGGCACAACGGCTTGATCTCACTGCTGATCCTGCTCGCGTCGATACCGCTGCCGTGGATGGCGGTGCTGATCGCCAATGACCGCCCACCGCGCAGCGCCGATGAGCCGCGCCGCTACGACGCCGCACCGACCCATACCCCGCTGTTCCCTACCGCCTCGCGCCGCGCGCTGGAGCGTCCGTGGCCTCCGCAGACCCAGCCCGGATCAGCGACCTGCGAGCCGGGTCCCGAGCCGGGCCGGCCGGGCGGCGGCGCCGCCGACGAGCCGCCGCACGGTACCGGTTCTTAACACATTCTCAAAGTCATCGGTGTATTCCCGCACGTCAAGTGGTGTGGAAAACCGATCGGGCGGGAACTCTGCACCCGTGTTGGACGTTGTCACTTGTGACAGCTGAAGCCGATCAACGGGAGGCCGTAATGGCAAAGGCAGATGCCACCATCAGTCGGATCGACGGCGATCTGGACGCGCAGAGTCCAGCCGCGGATTTGGTGCGGGTGTACCTCAATGGTATCGGCAAGACCGCACTGCTCAATGCCGCCGACGAGGTGGAGCTCGCCAAACGCATCGAGGCCGGGCTTTACGCGCAGCACCTGCTCGAAACCCGCAAGCGCTTCGGCGAGAAGCGCAAGCGCGAGCTGGCCGCGGTGGTCCGTGACGGCGAGGCCGCCCGCCGGCATCTGCTCGAAGCCAACCTGCGCCTGGTGGTCTCACTGGCCAAGCGCTACACCGGCCGCGGGATGCCGCTGCTGGACCTGATCCAGGAAGGCAACCTCGGGTTGATCCGCGCGATGGAGAAGTTCGACTACGCAAAAGGTTTCAAGTTCTCCACCTACGCGACGTGGTGGATCCGCCAGGCCATCACCCGTGGCATGGCCGATCAGAGCCGCACCATCCGGCTGCCGGTGCACCTGGTCGAACAGGTCAACAAGCTGGCACGGATCAAGCGCGAGATGCATCAGCAGCTCGGGCGCGAGGCCACCGATGAGGAGCTGGCCGCCGAATCCGGTATCCCGGCGGAGAAGATCAACGACCTGCTGGAGCACAGCCGCGACCCGGTGAGCCTGGATATGCCGGTCGGCTCCGACGAGGAGGCGCCGCTGGGCGACTTCATCGAGGACTCCGAGGCGATGTCCGCGGAGAACGCGGTGATCTCCGAGCTGCTGCACACCGACATCCGCAGCGTGCTGGCAACCCTGGACGAACGTGAGCACCAGGTGATCCGGCTGCGGTTCGGCCTCGACGACGGGCAGCCGCGCACGCTGGATCAGATCGGCAAGCTGTTCGGCCTGTCCCGCGAGCGGGTCCGCCAGATCGAGCGCGAGGTGATGGCCAAGCTGCGGCACGGCGAACGCGCCGACCGGTTGCGTTCCTACGCCAGCTGACCTTGCTCCGCCGGGCCGCCGCGCCGTTGCGGCGGCCCGGCGGACGCGTCTGTCAGCTGGGTCCCATCGGCGTCGCTGGCTCACCGGGCGCAGGCCCGCCGAAGTAGACTCAGCTGCGACGGAAGGTGCGGAATGAATGAGTTGGTTGATACCACCGAGATGTACCTCAGGACGATCTACGACCTTGAGGAAGAGGGTGTCACCCCCCTGCGTGCCCGGATAGCCGAGCGGCTGGAACAAAGCGGTCCGACCGTCAGCCAGACGGTGTCCCGCATGGAGCGCGATGGGCTGCTGCGGGTGGCCGGTGACCGTCACCTCGAACTGACCGAGAAGGGCCGTGCGCTGGCCGTGTCGGTGATGCGCAAGCACCGGCTGGCCGAGCGACTGCTCGTCGACATCATCGGGCTGCCGCTGGAAGACGTGCACGCCGAGGCCTGCCGGTGGGAGCACGTGATGAGCGAGGAGGTCGAGCGTCGGCTGGTCCAGGTGCTGGACAACCCCACCACCTCGCCGTTCGGCAACCCGATCCCCGGGTTGCTGGATCTCGGTTTCGGCGCGGACTCCGGCCCTTGGGAGGCCGACCTGGTGCGGTTGACCGAGTTGCCGGCCGGCTCGCCGGTGGCGGTGGTGGTGCGCCAGCTCACCGAACATGTGCAAGGCGACATCGACTTGATCACCCGGCTGAAGGAGGCCGGTGTGGTGCCCAACGCACGGGTCACCGTCGAGGCCGACGCCGACGACGGCGTGACCATCGTGATGCCCGGCCATACCGACGTCAGCCTGCCCTACGAGATGGCGCACGCCGTCAAGGTTCAGAAGGTCTGACCGGTTGCTCTCAGCCGGCGCGCCGGCCGAGGCCCTGCCGCTGCGGGAGCCGCACGCCGAGCTGTGCCGCCAGCCGAAATCCGGTGTCGGCCAGCCCGCGGATCCGGTCCGGACGCAATCCCGACTGCAGCGCCGTGTCGAGCAGGCCCGCCATCCGGTGATCCGGCACGCAGCGCAACGCGGCCTCCAGCGACACTCCGGCCAGCGGCCCGTCCCCCCGCGCATAGGCGCTGAACGCCAGCAGCACCAGCGCGTCGGCCCGCCACGGACCAGGCAGCGCGCGCGCCAAGATCGACCACAACATCTCCGCGTCGCTGGCGTGTTCGCCGATTGCCAATGCGCACAAGGTATCGCGGACCAAAACGTCGGTCAGCGAGCATCCAAGCCGCGCCAGTTCCACCTCGGTTGGCTCGCGACCGGCGGCCAACGCGGCCACGGCCTGCAGCATCGCTTCGACGTCGCGGCGGGCCCGGCGCTGACCGTCGGCAGCGACCGCGGCCGCCCGGTCTGCGGCTTGGTCGTCGATCACGGCTGCCACCGCGACAAGGCACGCGGTGTCGGGGGCGATCACCGCCTGCAGGTCCGCCCGGCGCGGATACAGCCGCCTGCCCTCCAGCACCGCGGCTGCGGCCAGCGGAGACGCCGCCGGGTCTTCGACCGGGCCGCCCGCGCCGCAGCCGTCGACACAGCGCCACCGGCCCCCGCGCGCCACCCGGTCCACCACATGCGCGCTGAGCAGCGCAATGTCGTTGCGCGACAACTCCAGCGACAGGGCATCGACCAGCCGGCGATGCTGGTCGTTGCAGACCGGGCAGCGCGCGCCGGCGGCGTCGACGATCACCGCGATCGCCGCTGCCGGGGCGGCGGCCGCGGCGACGTCGGCGAGATGACCGACGGTGTCGGCGAGTTCGTCGCAGAGGTCGACCCGCAGCACCGCCCCCAGCTCGCCGCCGTCGACCGAGACCAGGATCAGAGATTTCTCCGGCACGAAGCCGAGGATGGCCGGCAGCGCCGCAATCAGCGCTCCCGGGCGATTCAGGGTGAATTCCGGTTGCTTGGTCGTCATGGCAGCAACGTTGACGACACCCACCGTCATCGGGGCGCGCCCGCGCCGGGTACGCGGCCGCTTTGTGGACGAATCGGCAACTGTGAGCCGACCCCGCGGGCCCGGCGACCGGGATTTCATCGCTGAGCGAACGGGAACCCCACCGGGGAATGCGGTCGGCGCACCCGGGTGTTTTCGATCGCATGCCCGCACCGTTTTCCGGTGCGGGCCCGACGTGAGGGAAACTAGGCGGTGCGACCCGCACCGAGATCTGCAGGAATGAGGAGGCGAAGGTAATGGCCGAGCATCCGGACACCGGTCCCGACCGGCGCCGGCACTACCAGGCCGAGCAAGGCGGCATGTACGAGCTGGAGGTCCCGGCGCCCCAGGTGACGTCGCCCGACGGCGCGGGTCCGGTCCTGATCCACGCGTTGGAGGGCTTCTCCGACGCCGGGCACGCGATCCGGTTGGCCGCCAGCCACCTCAAGGCCACCCTCGACAGTGAGCTGGTGGCATCGTTTGCGATCGACGACTTGCTCGACTACCGGTCGCGGCGACCGGTGATGACGTTCAAGACCGACCACTTCACCCACTATGCCGAGCCGGAGTTGAGCCTCTATGCCCTGCGGGACACCGCGGGGACACCGTTTCTGCTGTTGGCCGGCATGGAGCCGGATCTCAAGTGGGAGCGTTTCATCACCGCTGTGCGGCTGTTGGCCGAGCGGCTCGGGGTTCGGCGGACCATCGGGTTGGGCACCATCCCGATGGCGGTTCCGCACACCCGGCCGGTGACGCTGACCGCGCACTCCAACAACCGCGAGCTGATCACCGATTTCACCCCGTGGATCGCCGAGGTCCAGGTGCCGGGCAGCGCCTCCAACCTGTTGGAGTACCGGATGGCCCAGCACGGCCACGAGGTGGTCGGGTTCACCGTGCACGTGCCGCACTACGTGTCACAAACCGACTACCCCGAGGCGGCCGAGGCGCTGCTGCGGCAGGCGGCCCAGACCGGCTCCCTGCAGTTGCCGCTGGCCGAACTCAGTGCAGCCGCGGCCGATATCCGGGCCAAGATCGATGAACAGGTCGAGGCGAGCGCCGAAGTGGCGCAGGTGGTGGCGGCACTGGAACGCCAGTACGACGCGTTCATCGCCGCGCAGGAGAACCGCTCGTTGCTGGCCCGCGACGAGGATCTGCCCAGCGCCGATGAACTCGGGGCCGAGTTCGAACGGTTCTTAGCCCAGGAGGCGAAGAAGGACCGGGGCGACGACGACACGCCGTGACGGCCGGCCTATCTCGTTCGTCGCAGCGCAGCGGTGAGATGGTTCTGCGCCGGTTGGCCGACCGCGCCCATGTCCAAGGTGTAGGACAGCTCGTCGCCGGCGAGGCGGTAGTGGCGGCGCAGCGCTGTCACCTCTTTGGCGGTCGGCGCCAGCCCGATCGTCGGCGCCGACATCTCGAGTTCGATGCCGTCGGCGGTCACCGCATAGCTGCCCACCTCGATCTCGGTGATACCGCTGGGGTGGGCCAGCACCCATTCGATCCGGCCGGGCTGCGGCACCCGTAGGTATCCGGTCTCGGCGTGCAGTGGCAGACCGTCGGCGGCCGACTTCGTCTTCTGGCCGTAGACCAGAAACGGTTTGCCGACGTGGGAGAACACCACCTCTTCGAGGTAGTCGAACGACGTGATCGTGGGATACACCCCCGAGCCCCGGCCAGACCAAGTGCCCAGCAGCGGTGCCAGCTCCACAAGATTCGGGTGCAGGTCGGGTGCCATGGGGCCAGCGTAGTGCGGCATGGCGCCGCGAGCCTCAACCGGTGCTGGGCACCTGCCGGTGTTCGCGCAGCGCCTCGATCTCCCGCTCGAAGTCGGCCGCCGACGAGAAGGACCGGTAGACCGAGGCGAATCGCAGGTAGGCCACTTCGTCGAGTTCGCGCAGCGGGCCCAGAATCGCCAAACCCACCTCGTGGCTGGGAATCTCCGGTGAGCCCGCCGCGCGCACCGCGTCTTCGACCTGCTGGGCCAACAGGTTGAGCGCGTCATCGTCGACATGGCGGCCCTGGCAGGCCCGGCGCACCCCGCTGATGACCTTCTCCCGGCTGAACGGCTCGGTGACGCCGCTGCGTTTCACCACGGCCAGCACCGCGGTCTCCACGGTGGAGAAGCGACGACCGCATTCCGGGCAGGACCGGCGGCGGCGAATGGCCTGACCTTCGTCGGTTTCGCGGGAATCCACCACCCGGGAGTCTGGATGGCGACAAAACGGGCAATGCATGGCCGCTCCTTCGCCGTGCCGAGAGCCGGACACCCGCACGCGCTGAGGCGATCCGGACCACTGGGACAACTGTGAGCGTACCTGCGCGGGTGCCGGGCGGCGCGCCGCAGTAGCCGCAGGCCGCGGCCGGCCGGGCATCAACGGTCAGCCGATCGGCGCGATCAGCGGCTGGCCGGCGTCCACCGCCGCCGATTCCAGACTGTTGAGTTCGCGGATCCGGTCGACGACCTGCGCGGTCGGCGCATCGGGCGCGACCCGGGCCGCCAGGCGCTGCAGGCTCTCGCCGCTTTGCACCCGCACCACGCCCAGCCGTTCGGGCACCGCGGGGGCGCCGCCGCCGGCCATCGCCGCACCGAACTGGGCGATGAGCCCCAGCCAGACCGTGATCCCCGCTGCGATCAGCGCCAGCACCACTGTGGTCACCGGAGTGATGGGCTTGACCGGCCGTGGGCGGTGCGCCGTGCGCGACATCAGCACCCCGGCGCCGTGGTGCCGCAGCGGCGCCCCGCCCGGGCGCGACCGGGCGAGGCGCACGGGACGGGTCTGGACCGGGTGGGCGCGGCCGGACGTCCCGGCAACGCGATGCGCCCGGACCCGCTCGGGCCGGGCCGGTTCGAACGTCGGGGCGATCGTGTCGATGAGCATCATGTGCGGTTCTCCCTCACTCGGCGTCGGCGACCGGTATTCGCTCGACTGTTCGAATCATAATCGATTGTATGTTCGATGTCCGAACATGTGATCGATTCGTTGTCGAATAGGCTAGCGGTGCCCACCGACAAGTCTCGGCCGCGTTCGAACGCTCGCGCGACATACCTCGAACACATGTTTGATTAATTGCGGCGATGCGACTACATTCGCCTTCATGAGCGATAGCAGCAAGACGGCGGCCCCGGGACCTGCAGCTGTGCCCGATTCACCGCTGACCGCCCGGCAGCGCACCATCCTCGACGTCATCCGCGCCTCGGTGAACGAGCGGGGCTATCCCCCGAGCATCCGGGAGATCGGGGACGCCGTCGGGCTGACCTCGACTTCCTCGGTCGCCCACCAGCTACGCACACTGGAGCGCAAGGGCTATCTGCGGCGCGACCCCAACCGGCCCCGCGCCGTCGACGTCCGCGGCCCCGAGGAATCGGCCGGGCCCTCAGACGCGGCGCCCCGGACCGACTTCGCCGGTTCCGACGCGCTGCCCGAACCCACCTTCGTCCCGGTGCTCGGCCGGATCGCCGCCGGCGGGCCGATCCTGGCCGAGGAAGCGGTCGAAGATGTCTTCCCCCTCCCCCGCGAACTGGTGGGAGACGGAGAGCTGTTCCTGCTCAAGGTGGTCGGCGAGTCGATGGTCGACGCCGCGATCTGCGATGGCGACTGGGTGGTGGTGCGTCAGCAGAACGTCGCCGACAACGGCGACATCGTCGCCGCGATGATCGACGGGGAAGCCACCGTCAAGACCTTCAAACGGGCCGGCGGTCAGGTGTGGCTGATGCCGCACAATCCTGTTTTCGACCCCATTCCGGGTAACGACGCGGTCGTGCTGGGCAAGGTCGTCACCGTCATCCGCAAGGTCTGAACCGCGGGCCCGTCGGCTATCCGCCGATTCCGACCAGCGAGAAGAACTCCTGCCGGGAGCGGGCATCGGTGCGCAGCGTGCCCAGCAGCGTCGAAGTCACCGTGGTCGAGCCGGTGGCGTGTACCCCACGCAACGTCATGCAGGTGTGCTCGGCGCGGATCACCACCCCGACGGCACGTGGCTGCAGGTGGTCGGTGAGCCAGTCGGCCACCTGTTTGGTGAGACGTTCCTGCACCTGCGGCCGGCACGCGAAGTAGTCGACCACCCGGGCCAGCTTGGACAGGCCGAGGATGCGGTCACCGGGCAGGTAACCGACACAGGCGCTTCCGGTGAACGGCAACAGATGGTGTTCGCAGATCGACCGGAACGGGATGTCACGGACCAGCACCAGCTCGTCGTAATCCTCGTCGTTGGGAAAGGTGGTGGCCTCGAACGGCTTCGGAGTGAACATCTCGGCATAGGCTCGCGCCATCCGGCGGGGGGTGTCCGCAAGCCCCGCCTCGGTGGTGGAGACGCCCAGCGCCTGCAGAAACGCCGCGGCGGCCTGTTCGGCGGCATCGAGGTCCGGCACCGGCCGATCGACCAGCCGCAGGTCCGCGTAGACGGCTACCGACATCGCACTCTCCCCCATCGATTTGTCCGCGTTGGGCCTTAGCGTGGCGGCACGCAACCCTATTTGTCAATATTTTTTGGTGTTACATTGGGACGATGAGCACCCCTCCCCGCGGCGGCCTGGATCCGCTAGCCGGGTTGAGCGCGCTGGACGATCCGGTGCGGCAGCGGCTCTACCAGTACGTCGCCTCGTCGGATGAACCGGTGGCTCGCGAAGACGCCGCGGCCGCGGCGGGCATCAGCCGCACCCTGGCGGCCTACCACCTCGACAAACTGGCTGAGGTGGGGATCTTGGCGGTGAGTTACGCCCGGCCCGCCGGCCGATCCGGGCCCGGCGCCGGGCGCCCGGCCAAACGCTACGCACGCACCCGCGACGAGCTGTCGGTAAGCGTGCCGCCGCGCAACTATCGCTTGCTGGCCGAGCTGCTGGTCACCGCCCTGGTGGCGGATGACGCCGGCACCGTACGCGCGGAGATCTCGGCGGCGGCCCGTCGCGCCGGGCGGGCCGGGGCAACCGGCCAGGGCGTCTTCGAAGCGCTCTGCGAGTGCGGTTACGAGCCGGCGGTCAACGGCGACGGGGACATCGAGCTGCGCAACTGCCCGTTCGAGCAACTGGCACGCCAGTACACCCAAGAAGTGTGCGGGCTCAATCTGCAGCTGATCCAGGGCATGCTGGAAGGCGCCGGCGAGCTGCCGCAGCGCGCGGCGCTGACCCCCTGCGAGCGGCGGTGCTGCGTCACCGTCCGGGCTCCGGTTGGCCGGCACCGATGAACCTGCTGGAGTCGCTGGGATTGAGCGCCCCGGTCATGCAGGCCGGGATGGGCGGCGGTGTGGCCGGAGCGGAGTTGGCCGGCGCGGTCTCGGCGGCCGGCGCGCTGGGCACGGTCGGGCTGAGCGCTCCGCGCCGCTTCGCCGCAGAGCTGCATCGTGCCGTGACGCTGGCTGGCGGCCGGCCGGTCGCGGCCAATCTGCTGGTCCCGTTCGCCCGCCGCGCCCACATCGACGCCTGCATCACGGCCGGTGCCGCCCTGGTGGTGTTCCACGACGGCGCGCCCGCACGCTGGATTGCAGCGCTGCGGACCGCACGAATCCCGGTGCTGTGCACCGCGGGTGACGCCGCGCAGGCCCGCCGGGCGCTGGCCGCCGGCGCGAGCGGACTGGTGGCCCAGGGCGTCGAGGCCGGCGGGCACCTGGTGGCCGACCGGCCACTGGAGGTGACGCTGCCGGAGGTCCTTCAGGCCGCGGACGGCGCACCGGTGCTAGCGGCCGGCGGGGTCGCCGACGCCGACGATGTCCGGGCGCTGCTGGCCGCCGGGGCCGCCGGCGCAGTTGCCGGGACGCGCTTTCTGCTCACCGAGGAGTCGTGTGCACACCCCGGCTACAAGCAGAAGGTGCTGGCCGCCCAACGCACCATCCGCACCATGTTGTTCGGCATGGGCTGGCCACTGGCGCACCGGGTGGTGCCGAACGCGCTCACCGAACGCTGGTGTGCCCGAAGCGAACTCGGCCCGCCGGCGGTGCGGGCATTCAATCGGGCCGGTGCGCCGCTGAGCCGGCTGATGCCGGTGGGCGCCCAGGACGCGATGCTTGCCCTGCAGCGGGTGGCGGTACCGCTGTACACCCCGGCGCTGCCGCTGGCCGGCATGGACCCGGCCGTCGTCGAACGGTCGGCGCTCTACGCCGGAGAGACGATCCATCGCATCCACGACATCATTCCGGCCGCGCAGGCTGTCGCGCGGTTGACGCCGTGAGCTATCAGCAAGGAGGTCACCATGTTCGGCCCCTGTCCGCCTTTCGACGAGGATTCGGCGCGACGTAAGGTCGCTGCCGCCGAGGACGCCTGGAACACCCGGGATCCCGACCGGGTGGCGCTGGCCTACACCGACGACTCGGTATGGCGTAACCGTGACGAGTTCATCACCGGGCGCGCCGAGATCGTGGCCTTCCTGCGACGCAAGTGGGCACGCGAACGCGATTACGCCCTGCGCAAGGAGCTGTGGTGCTACCACGGCAACCGGATCGCGGTGCGCTACCAGTACGAGAGCCGTGACGCCGACGGTCAGTGGTGGCGCAGCTACGGCAACGAACTGTGGGAGTTCGCCGACGACGGCCGGATGAGCCGCCGCGAGTCCAGCATCGACGACGTCGCGATCACCGAAGATCAGCGACGGATCTTCGGGCCGCGCCCGACCGGCGAACGAAACACGTTGCCGCTGCGCTGATCAGCGGGCCTTGGTGAAGCCGTTCAGCCGGGCCGCATCCTCGGTGGCGAACCAGATCTCGGCGAGCGTGTCGTCATACAGGGCGTTCTGCGGCGTGTAGTACAGCCCCGAACCGATGTTCGCCTTGATCGGATAGCCCTCCGGCTGCTGGTAGGGGTCGTCCAGCGGCAGGTGCATCACCGGATGAGCCGACTCCTCGACGCCGTAGCTGCGCTGGCCGGAGCCGAACGTGCGCGACTGCGCCCCAGACCCGAACCCCCGCGATTCCGCGCCGGAAGCCGCGTGGCCCACCGCGTGTCGCCCGGTGCCCAGCTCCTCCTCGCTGACCACCCGGGTCGGCGCGGTGTCCGCCTCGTCTTCGTCGTCGACGTCCTCCCCCGCGTCGGATTCGCCGTAATGCAGCCAGGGTGCATCCGGCATCCCCGGCGTCTCCGCCTCGGGTGCCGCACCGAACGACGAGCCGCCGTAGCGGCTCGGCAGCCGCACCGTGCCTTCGTGATCCTGCTGCTCGTGGTGGGCCCACTGCTCGTCATCGTCGTCGTAGTCGTCGCTGACCGGGGCGGGTACGGCGACCGGTGCGCGCCCGGGCTCCGGCGCCGGACGGCGCCGCTGCCACCACATCGCCGCGCCGGCCAGCGCCCCGAGCACCACGAGCACCGCCACCGGGATGAGCACCCACAACCAGTTCCAGTGCGTCTCCTTGCTGACACCGGGCGCGGTGGACGTGCTGGCGTTGGGCAGGTTCATCCCGGGAATCTGCAGGCCCGACAGCGCCTGCGCCAGCTCGGCCGGTTCGGTGCTGAAGGTGTTGGTGGCCTGGTTCCAAGAGACCGTCCCGCCGGTGAACTTCTGCGAGACCAGGTCGCCGTCGACGGTCTGGTCGCCCACCGGGGCACCCAGCTTTCCCGACGCTCCGTCAAGCTTGTCCCACGCGACCTTCATCGCGCTGCGCACCACGAAGGCGCCGTTGTCCGGGCTGAAGAAGATCACCGGGTCGTCGTCGGCGGCAAAAGCGTTGAACTTGCTGCCGGCGATGGAGCCGTCAGCCGTGCTGGTGATCGGGAAGCCCAGATCGCTGCCGGCCGGCCCACCGAGCGACTCGTACTTGGCCAGCACGTCGCCTTCCAGCGCGTTCGCGCCGGTAGCCGGGGAGAAGTAGACCTTGCCGCGGGCGAAATCCTGGCCTACGCCGTCGCTGCCGATCGGATACTGGTCACCCTGCTTGGCCCCGAGTGCACCCGAGGGGCCGCCGGCGGTGCGCCAGGCCTGGTCGATGGCCGCGGTCGGGTCGAGCTGAACCTGCAGATCGGCCAGCTGCGCCGCCAGCTCCGGCGGCACGGTGGTGAACGTCTTGGTCGCACCGTCGAACGACAGCGCGCCGGCGCTGAACTTCTGGCTCACGACCGCACCGTCGTAGTTCTCGTCCTCGACCGGCACCCCCAGCGGGCCGGTGGAGCTGCCCAGTTTGTCCCAGCCGGCGTTGATCGGGCCGCGCACCACGTGGGCGCCGTGTTCGGGCGTCCAGAAGATCACCGGGTTGTCGGGGCCGGAGAAGATCGCCACCCGGCTACCCGGGACCAGCCCCGGCACCTCGTCGATGTTGGGAAACCCGAGGTCGCCGGTGGCTGCCCCGCCCATCGACTCGTACTTGTCGAGGATCGCGCCGTAGAGCGCCTTGGCGCCGGTTTCGGGGGTGAAGAACATCGTCCCGCCGGCGAAATCCTGGGCGAATCCCACTCCGGCCGGGTGTACGTCGCCCTTGGGCGGTCCCAGGGGTGAACCGTCGCCGCCGGCCGCCTGCCATGCCGCGGTGATGGCGTCGTGGGCGTCACTGTCGGGCGTGGCCGCCGCGGTCTGTACCGACAACAGCACGGTGACCGTCGCCGCGAGGCCGAGCGCCATGCGCACCGCCGTCTTGCCGAACCGATCTTTCCGACTAGTCACCAAGCCCTCCCAGGCACCGCAATCGACCCAAACGTTTCCGGCATAAACTTTCCCGCAATCGGCCCGTATTGCGAAGCGAAGTCATCGATATTGCGGAAACAGATACCCAGCCGATGCCGAATCGATGCGGAAGCGACGTGCCGCAACGCCGCGCCGGATGGCGCTGAACACGCAGCTCAGCGCCTCGGTCGCCGGGAACTAGACGCCCAGGCTGCGACCGATGATCTCCTTCATGATCTCCGTGGTGCCGCCGTAGATGGTCTGCACCCGGGAATCCAGGTAGGCCCGGGCGATCGGGTATTCGCGCATGTAACCGTAGCCGCCGTGCAACTGCAGGCAGCGGTCGATCAGATGGACCTGCTTCTCGGTGGAGTACCACTTGGCCATCGCTGCCTGCTCCACCGTCAGCTGCTTGTCCAGGTGCAGCCGGACGAACTCGTCGACCATCATCCGCACCACGGTGGCCTCGGTCGCCAGCTCCGCCAGCAGGAACCGGCTGTTCTGGAAACTGCCGATCGGCTTGCCGAACGCCTTGCGCTCCCGGGTGTAGGTGATGGTCTGCTCAAGGGTGGCCTCCATCGCCGCGGCGGCCATGATCGCGATCGAGATCCGTTCCTGCGGCAGGTTCTGCATCAGGTAGATGAAGCCCATGCCCTCTTGGCCCAGCAGGTTCTCGACCGGCACGTGCACGTCGGTGAACGACAGTTCGGCAGTGTCCTGGGCGTCCAGGCCGACCTTGTCCAGGTGGCGGCCGCGTTCGAAGCCCGCCATGCCGCGTTCCACCACCAACAGGCTGAATCCCTGCGCGCCCTTGTCGGGGTCGGTCTGGGCCACCACGATCACCAGGTCGGAGTGGATGCCGTTGGTGATGAACGTCTTGGAGCCGTTGAGGACGTAGTGGTCGCCCTCTCTGACCGCCCGGGTCTTGATGCCCTGCAGGTCACTGCCGGTTCCGGGCTCGGTCATCGCGATCGCGGTGATCAGTTCACCGGTGCAGAACTTGGGCAGCCAGCGCTGCTTCTGCTCCTCGTTGCACAGTTCCAGCAGGTAGGGGGCACAGACGTCGTTGTGCAGCCCGAAGCCCAGACCGCTGTAGCGACCGGCGGTGGTCTCCTCGGTGATGATCGTGTTGTAGCGGAAGTCCGGGTTGCCCCCGCCGCCGTACTCCTCGGGCACCGCCATGCCCAGAAAGCCCTGCTTGCCGGCTTCGAGCCAGACGCCGCGGTCGACGATCTTGGCCTTCTCCCACTCCTCGTGGTAGGGCGCGACGTGGCGGTCCAAAAATGCCCGGTAGGACTCCCGGAACAGCTCGTGCTCAGGCTCGAACAGGGTTCGCTGGTACTTGACTGCGGCGCTCATCGCCTGACCTCCGGGATCGACGGAATCTTTCCGACGACAATAGACCAACCGGATGGTTGGGAGGTCCGGCGGTCCGGTCGGCCGCCGCGCCAGCGCCTATTACCGGGCGTCCGCTCCGGTGCGGCGCGGGCCGCCGCGGCGTGCGGGACGCGGGGACGCCCCCACCGCCGCGCCGCGCCGCCGCCGGCCGTTACCCGATCCCCGGCCCTGCGCCTTCGGCGCAGCAGGGCGTACCGGCGCCGCCGCCTTGGGGGCGGGCAGCTCCAGCGGGGCGAGTTCGCCGACGAGGGTCTGCACCGGCATCGAGTCGACACTGACCTGTTGCGGGGCCACGGTGATCCCGGCCCGGCGCAGCAGCACCTGGGTGTCCTTGCGCTGCTCGGGCAACACCACGGTGACCACGTCGCCGGCGCTGCCGGCGCGCGCCGTGCGCCCCGAGCGGTGCAGGTAGGCCTTGTGCTCGGCCGGCGGGTCGACATGGACGACCAGCGCCACCTCGTCGACGTGCACACCGCGGGCAGCGATGTCGGTGGCCACCAGTACCCGAGCCGCTCCGGTGCTGAACGCGGCCAGGTTGCGGTCACGCGCGGGCTGAGACAGGTTGCCGTGCAGGTCGACGGACGGGATCCCGGCCTCGGTCAGTTGTCTGGCCAGCTTGCGGGCCTGATGTTTGGTGCGCATGAACAGGATTCGGCGGCCGGTACCAGATGCCAAGCGGTGCACCACGTCCTTCTTGTCCTGCGCCCCGGCGACGTGAAACACGTGATGGGTCATGGCCGCTGGAGGCGCGTCCCGGCCATCATCGACCGAATGCGACACCGGGTCGTGCAGAAAGCGCCGCACCAGTTTGTCCACCCCGTTGTCCAGCGTCGCCGAGAACAGCAGCCGCTGACCGGTGTCCGGCGTAGCGGCCAGGATCCGGGTGACGCCGGGCAGGAACCCGAGGTCGGCCATGTGGTCGGCTTCGTCGAGCACGGTGATCTGCACCGCGTCCAGACTGAGCAGCCGCTGCTTCATCAGGTCTTCGAGACGCCCGGGGCAGGCCACCACGATGTCGACACCGCCGCGCAGTGCGCTCTCCTGCCGAGACTGCGACACTCCGCCGAAAATGGTGGTGACCTTCAAGCCGTAAGCCGCCGCAAGGGGTTTCACGGTTGCAGCGATCTGGGTGGCCAGCTCGCGGGTGGGCGCGAGCACCAGGCCCGACGGCCGGCTCGGGCCCCGTTTGACCCCGGCCAGCCTGGCTACCAACGGAATTGAGAACGCCAGCGTCTTGCCGCTGCCTGTCTTGCCACGGCCCAACACATCCCGGCCGGCCAGAGCATCGGGCAGGGTGCGGATCTGAATGGGAAACGGCGCGGTGATTGCGTTGTCGGCCAGCGCCGCGACAACGGGTGCGGGCACGCCGAGGTCGGCGAAAGAGGAGGTCATGAGGGCGGTGCCTTTCCGGCATCGGGTGCGCAGCCAGCCGTGACGACGAGGTCGAGCCGTTGGCGGCGCAAAGTGGCGAGATTGCCGGTGGGCAAAATCGATCGCCGCGAGAAGACCTTGTGCTCTGATCGCACCGTTCACCGAGATGTCGGCGGTGAGTAAGCGTTCCACGACGTGCCGGCGTCATGTGATGCCAGCGTTGATCGTCAGCCTAGCGCACCGGCCCGCGCAGCCCGAACGCTTGTGACCGATCACACGCCGGGAGCGACGCTACGACTGGGCGAATTCGGCCAGGCTGGCCGCCAGCGCGGCCGGGACCCGCGCGCGGATCCGGGTACCGCCCTCACTGTGCTCGGTGTGCTGAACTCTGCCCTGCTCGTGCACCCGCGCCACCAAATCGCCACGGCGGTAAGGGATGACCACGTCTACGGCGGTGTCGACCGGCGCCACCAGCTGTGCCATCCGGTGGCGCAGCGCGTCGATACCGTCACCGGTGCGCGCCGAGACGAAGACCGCCTCCGGCAGCGCGCGGCGCAGCTGGGCCAACGCCAGATCCCCGGCGGCGTCGATCTTGTTGACCACCAGCAGTTCCGGTGCCGGTGTACCGTCGCGCTCGGCGATCACCTCGGAGACCACCTGGCGGACCGCGCTGATCTGAGCCAGTGGGGTGGGGTCGGCGCCGTCGACCACATGCACCAGTAGATCGGCGTCGGCGACTTCCTCCAGCGTGGAACGGAACGCCTCCACCAATTGGGTTGGCAGATGCCGCACGAAACCAACGGTGTCGGTCAGCACGAACGGGCGGTCGTCCTCGAAATACCCACGGCGCGTGGTGGGTTCGAGCGTGGCGAACAGCGCGTCTTGAACCAGCACCCCGGCGCCGGTCAGCGCGTTGAGCAGACTGGACTTGCCGGCGTTGGTGTAGCCCACGATCGCCACCGACGGGACGTCGCTGTGCAGGCGGCGGCTGCGTTGGGTGTCGCGCACCTGCTTCATCGCCTTGATCTCGCGGCGCAGCTTGGCCATCCGCTCCCGGATCCGGCGGCGGTCGGTTTCGATTTTGGTCTCGCCGGGGCCGCGCAACCCCACCCCGCCGCCGCTGCCGCCGGCCCGGCCGCCGGCCTGCCGCGACATCGACTCACCCCAGCCGCGCAGCCGCGGCAGCATGTACTGCATCTGCGCCAGCGCCACCTGGGCCTTGCCTTCGGCGCTGGTGGCGTGCTGGGCGAAGATGTCCAGGATCAGCGCGGTGCGGTCGATCACCTTGACTTTGACCGCCTTTTCCAGCGCAGTCAGCTGCGCCGGGGACAGCTCGCCATCGCAGATGACGGTGTCGGCACCGGTGGCCAGCACCACCTCACGCAACTCGACGGCTTTCCCGGAGCCGATATAGGTCGACGGGTCGGGCCGGTCCCGACGCTGGATCAGCCCTTCAAGCACCTCCGAGCCGGCGGTTTCGGCCAGCGCCGCCAGCTCCACCATGCTGGCGTCGGCCTCGGCGGCGCTGCCCTCGGTCCACACGCCGACCAGCACCACCCGCTCCAGGCGCAGTTGGCGGTACTCGACCTCGGAGACGTCGGCGAGTTCGGTGGACAGCCCCGCGACCCGGCGCAGCGCCGAACGGTCGTCGAGGGCGAGCTCACCGGTGCTGGGGATCTCCGGATAGCTCACTGCGCCGCCCACCACGCCGGTGCGATGTCACCGCGCGCCACCAGTTCCGACGGGCCACGCAGGTAGCTGGTGGCCTCGGTGACGGTCACGGCGACCTGGCCACCCGGGATGTCGACGCGCAGGGTGCCGGTCGAGGCGCCGGCGTGAGCCAACGCGGCCACCGCTGCGGCCACCGTGCCGGTGCCGCAGGACCGGGTCTCCCCCACCCCGCGCTCATGCACCCGCATCGCCACCGCGCCGTCACGCGCCGCGGTCACGATCTCCACGTTCACCCCGTCGGGAAACTGGGCGGCGTCGAACGACACCGGGCCGGCGACGTCCAGCGCGGCCAGCTCCGCGACCGACAGTGCCGGATCCACACACGCCAGGTGCGGGTTGCCGACGTCGACACCCAGCCCGGCGAACCGCCGCCCCCCGACCACGGCGTCGAACGCCGGCCCCCCGCTGCCGAGCCGGTTAGGTTTGCCCATGTCGACGGTGACCTCGGCCCGAACGTCGTCTGCGTGGTGCACGGTCACCGGACGCGGCCCGGCCAGCGACCCCACGACGAACGCGTCGGCCGATTCCAGGCCGGCGGCCCGCAGGTAGTGGGCGAACACCCGGACCCCGTTGCCGCACATCTCGGCCACCGATCCGTCAGCGTTGCGGTAGTCCATGAACCAGTCTTCGGCCGCCACCCCTTCGGGCAGCTGGTCGAGCACACCGGCGCTCGCCGCGGCGCCGGCGGTGGTGACCCGCAACAGGCCGTCGGCGCCCAGCCCGCGGCGCCGGTCGCAGACGGCGGCCACCGCGGCAGCCGTCAGATTCAGTTCCGCGCCCAGGTCCGGCAACACAACGAAGTCGTTCTGGGTGCCGTGACCCTTGGCGAAAAGCATGTGCTCAGGATACGTGCCGCCACGCGGCCAGTGCCGCGTCGAGCAGGCCGTCGGCCGCACCGTCCAACCAGGTGATGCGGTGATCGCGGCGGAACCAGGACCGCTGCCGGCGCACGTAGCGGCGGGTACCGATGAAGGTCTGCTCGCGCGCCGCCGCCAGATCGGCCTCGCCGCCGCCCGCATCGAGCGCGGCGATCACCTGGGCGTAGCCCAGCGCCCGGGCCGCGGTGACCCCGTCGCGCAACCCAGCCGCCAGCAGGGTCTGCACCTCGGCTACCAGCCCCTGGGCGAACATGGTCTCGGTGCGAGCGGCCAGCCGTTCATCAAGAACGGCGGTGTCGCAGTCCAATCCGATGATGACGGTGTCCCAGCGCGGATCGCCGATGCTGGGCGCGGAGGCGGCGAACGGGCGACCGGTCAGCTCGACCACCTCCAGCGCCCGCACGATGCGCCGGCCGTCGGTGGGCAGGATCGCCGCCGCGGCGGCCGGGTCGGCCACCGCCAGTTCGGCGTGCAGCGCGGCCACCCCGACGTCGGCCAGCCGCTGCTCGTAGCGGGCCCGCACCGCCGGATCGGTGGCCGGAAAGGACCAGTCGTCGAGCAGGGCCTGCAGGTAGAGCATCGACCCGCCGACGATGATCGGTACCGCGCCACGCCCCGCGATCGCCTCGACGTCGGCGGCCGCGGCCTGCTGGTAGCGGGCCACGGTCGCGGTCGCGGTGACGTCGAGGACGTCGAGCTGGTGGTGCGGGATGCCGCAGCGCTGGCTGGGCGGCAGCTTGGCGGTGCCGATGTCCATGCCGCGGTAGAGCTGCATGGCGTCGGCATTGACGATCTCCGCCGATTTCCCCGATTCGCCCAGCGCTTCGGCGAGCTCCAGCGCGAGCTGCGACTTGCCGGTGCCGGTCGGCCCGACGACCGCGATCGGCCTCACGGCTGCCAGCTCCCGACGAAGTAGCCGACCCCGTAGGGGGCGTCGCGGTAGAGCTGGGTGACCGCGCGCGGCGGGGTCGCCGCCAGCCCCGCCAGCGCCGCGAATGCCGCCCGCCCGACGATCTGCGGCGGCAAGGCGGCCAGTGCGGCGACGTCGCCGCCGGCCAGGGCGTCGTCGAGGGCCCGCTGGAGATCGACGTCGGCCGGGTGATGCCCGCCCGGTGCCGCCGGGGTCAAGGTGGTGGCGCCGTCGGCGAGCACCAGCACCCCGATCGGCTCGGGTGACTGCTCGATCTCGGCGCGCAGCCGACGGCCGGCGGCCAGCGCCGCCGCCGGCTCGGTGTAGGCGTGCACCACGATCGCGGCCTCCGGCCGGAGCCGCCCGCGCACCCACCCGGCGACCAGGGCGCACAGCGGCAGATCGGTGGGCCGGTCGGCGGCCGGTGACAGCCGCACCGGCACGTCGGCGCCGAATCCCGCGAAGCTGCCGGCAGCGTCGGGCCCGAATACTCCGTCGGCTCCGGCACCCACCGCCACCCAGCGCGCCGGCAGCGATTCGGCGGCGGCCAGGGCCGCGGCCCGCAGCTCGGCCGCCTCGGGAGCGCTACCGGCCAGTTCGGGCACCAGCAGCGGCGCCGACGGGATGATCGCTAGTCCGCCCAGCACGGCACCAAAGTTAGTGGCTCGTCGGAGCCGTCACCGGCGCCAGGTCGGCGCCTCCGGCGTCGGCGACGATGGTGGCGGCCTCACCGCGGGCCAGCGCCGCCGTGGAGATGATGATCAGCGCCGCCCCGATGAGCACCGCGACGTCCTCGGCGCCGCCGGCCTGGATGTGCTCGTTGAGCAGCAGCACGCCCAGCGCGGTGGCCACCAGCGGTTTGGCCACGATCATCGTCGGCATCGACGCGGTCAGCGCCCCGGCCCGAAACGCCGACTGTTGGAAGATCATCCCGGCCAGCGTCGCGGCCAGCCACGGCACCAGCGCCGGCGCCCGCAGCACCGCGGCGAAACCGTCGGCCTTGAGCACCTCGACGAGGACCTTGGTCAGCAGCGCGAACACCGCCAGCGAGGTGCCGGCCACCACCGCCAGCAGCACCGCCGCCGCCGGCCGGCCCCGATAGATCCGGGCGGCCAGCGTGCAGCCCACCAGCACCGCGGCCACCACCACCGACGTCACGATCCAGGTGGCCGCCGGCGCATGCTGTTTGCCCTCGGTCGGGTCGCCGACGACCACCACCACCGCCAGCGCCGCGGCCAGCAGCACGGCCCACATCCACTCCCAGTTGCTCACCCGGCGATGGGTCAGCCAGGCGTAGAGCGGCAGGGCGAACAGCAGCGCGGTCACCTGCAGCCCGGTCACCAGCATCACCGAGCCCACCGCCAACGCCACCGCTTGCAGCGCGTAATTGGCCACCGCGGCGGCGCCGCCGCCCCACCAGCGCAGGTCGCGCAGCGACAACCAGAACAGCTGCAGATGCCCGACCTGTTGATCGGTGATCTCCTGGGCGGACCGCTGGCGGATCACGTCGCCGATCGCGGACGCCAGCGCGGCGCACAGCGCGAGCAGCGCCGCGATGACATTCCCTGTGGACATGGTCCCTCCCTACGATCGCGCAAGAATACCGCCGGCCGGGTGGCAACCGGGCGACGCTAGGCCGCCCCGACGGCGGGATCGTCGTCCACGACCGCTTCACCACGCGACAGCACCGCGACCGCGACGACCAGCACCACCAGCGCCACGGTCAGCAAGAACCCGCCGCCCGGGCCGGGCCGTACCACCTCACCGAGCAGCACCACTCCCAGCGCCGCAGCCACTGTCGGCTCCAGCACCGTCATCGTCGGCAAGGAGGCGGTCAGTGCCCCGGCGCGAAACGACGACTGCTGGAACACGGTACCGGCTACCGCGAGCGCCGCCCACGCATACAGCTCCGGCGAGGCGAGCAGCGGTCGCAGCCCGTGGCCGAGCAACTCGACGACGCCCTTGGTCAGCACGGCGACGACGCCCCAGGACATGGCCGACGCCGCCGCGAGCAGCACTGCCTCCACCCGCCCCGTCGCGACGCGTGCTCCGGCCACGCACAGCACCACCGCCGGCCCCAGGGCGGCGATCACCCAGAACCAGGTGTCGAACGAGGCCCGGGCCTGCCCCGCCGTGGGATGACCGACGGTGATGATCACCGTCTCGGCGGCGACCAGCAGCGCCGCCCACACCCAGACCGACCGGCCCAGCCGCCGCCCGGTCTGCCGGGCGCTGATCGGCAGCGCGAACAGCAACGACGTCACCAGCAGCGACTCCACCAGCAGCACCGAACCCAGGCCGAGCGCGACAGCCTGCAGGACGAAACCCGCTGCGGCCACCAGGCTGCCCAGCCACCAGCGCCGGTCGGCCAGCAACCGGGCGAACAGCCCGAGGTGGCCGATCGACTCGTCGGCGACCCGGTGCGCGCTGCGCTGGTGGATCACGTCACTGATCGCGACGAAAAGCGCCGCACCGAGCGCGAGCAAGACGACGACGGTCTCTTTCGCCACTGGCGGCCTCCCCAAGTCGGCGGTCCCGGAGATGACACCGACCGCGATCGCACAGGCTACCCAGCGTCGGCTCTCCTGCGTCGAGCCTCGCTGAACCGCCCGGCCCACACGGCGCTCCCAGCGTCGGCTTTCCTCCGTCGAGCTTCGCTGAACCGCCCGGCCCACACGGCGCTCCCAGCGTCGGCTCTCCTCCGTCGAGCCTCGCTGAACCGCCCGGCCCACACGGCGCTCCCAGCGTCGGCTCTCCTCCGTCGAGCCTCGCTGAACCGCCGAGTTGGCGGTGCAGCATGGCGGGTAACTGCTTGAATACGCTTGGATACTTCTAGGCAGATCGAAGGCGCCGCGGTGCGCGGCAGATGCGCGGGTCTACCGCGAAGGGTGAGGTGACGACAGCGATGACCATCGACAGCGGTTCGTCCGCCCCCGCTCCACGCCCGGGCCCCCGCCCGGGGCCGCGTCCCGGTCCCAAACCGGGCGCCCGGCCTGGCCCGGTGGTCGCCGCCCCGCCGACCGGCGATCCGCACCGCTTCGGACGGGTCGACGCTGACGGCACGGTATGGCTCGTTACCTCGGCCGGCGAGCGACAGATCGGCTCCTGGCAGGCCGGCGACCCCGAGGCCGCGTTCGCGCACTTCGGCCGGCGGTTCGACGATTTGAGCACCGAAATCACCCTGCTCGAGGAGCGCCTGGCCTCGGGAAGCGGCGACGCCCGCAAGATCAAGGCCTCGGCGACCGCGCTGGCCGAGTCATTGCCGACGGCAAATGTGCTCGGCGACATCGATGCCCTGGCGGCCCGCATCGCCGCGGTCAGCGAGCGCGCCGACGCCGTCGCCGCCGCCAACCGGGCGCAGCGGGACGAGCAACGAGCCGCCGCGACCGCCCGCAAGGAGGCGCTGGCCGCCGAGGCCGAGGAGCTGGCCGCGAACTCCACGCAGTGGAAAGTCGCCGGCGATCGGCTGCGAGCCATCCTCGAGGAGTGGCGCACGATCACCGGGCTGGACCGCAAGACCGACGACGCCTTGTGGAAGCGCTACGCGGCGGCCCGGGACGCATTCAACCGGCGACGCGGGTCGCACTTCGCCGACCTCGACCGCGGCCGAGCCGGGGCGCGCGAGGAGAAGGAACGGTTGTGCAAGCGCGCTGAGGAGCTGGCCGGCTCCACCGACTGGGCGGCCACCAGTGCCGCGTTCCGGGAGCTGCTCAACACCTGGAAAGCGGCCGGGCGGGCCAGCAAGGATGTCGATGAGGCGCTGTGGCAGCGGTTCAAGGCCGCCCAAGACACGTTCTTCGGCGCGCGCAACGCCGCCCACGCCGAACGCGACGCCGAGCTGGTAGCCAACGCCACGGCCAAGGAGGCGCTGCTGGCCGAGGCGGAGCGCATCGACCCGGCCAACCAGAATGCCGCGCGCGCTGCGCTGCGGTCGATCGTCACCAAGTGGGACGCCATCGGCAAGGTCCCCCGGGAGCGCGCCGCCGAGCTGGAGCGGCGACTGCGGACAGTGGAGAAGAAGGTGCGGGACGCCGGCGCCGCCGCCGACGCGTCCGGGGTGGACCCGGAGGCCGAGGCCCGCGCCGCCCAATTCCGTACTCGCGCTGAGCAATTCGAACGTCAGGCACAAAAGGCGGAGGCCGCCGGCCGGACGAAGGAGGCCGCCGAGGCCGCCGCCAGCGCCGAGCAGTGGCGGCAGTGGGCCGAGGCCGCCGAACAGGCGCTCAACCGGCGCTGAGCCGGGCATGTTTGGCGCTCGGGTGCGCCGGGCTAACCCCACAGTGACAAGGACCAATCTCACTGGGGGTATTCATGGCCAGCAATATCACTGCAGCACTCGACGTCAAGCGACCGATCCAGACGGTCTACAACCAATGGACCCAGTTCGAGTCGTTCCCGTTGTTCATGGAGGGCGTTGAGCGCATAGAGCAGCGCGACGACACGCACCTGCACTGGACGATCAAGGTCGGGCCCGCGACCCGGGAGTTCGATGCGACGATCACCGAACAGCATCCCGAAGAGCGGGTGGCCTGGCGATCCGACAACGGGCCCCGCCACGGTGGTGTGGTCACCTTCCACAAGATCGACGAGGACACCACCCGGGTGACCACCCAGATGGACATCGACCCGGATGGCGTCGTGGAGAACGTCGCCGACAAGCTGAACATCCTCGACCACCGTGTCCACGCGGACCTCAAGCGGTTCAAGGACTTCATCGAGAACGTGCCCGTGGAGACCGGCGCGTGGCGCGGCGACGTGCCGCGGCGCTGATGGCCCCGGCCGCGCCGGTGTTTCGCTGGGGCGCCGCCGCGCGGGGCCGTCGGCTGTTCCATCCGGCCGGGGTGTTGGCAACCGGCTTTCTCGAGCGGATCGCCCCCGCCGACGAGGGCCTGCCCGTGGCGTCGTCGGCGGTCGTCGCTCGGATCTCCAAAGGCGCGGGCACCCCGGGGGCGTTGCCCGACGCCGTCGGGTTGGCGCTGCGGGTGCCGGCAGCCCGCCACGGCTCCTGGGACATCCTGCTGGTCTCGGCGGGCTCCGGGGTGCTGGGCCGGGCGGTGGGGCTGCGGCCGGTGGCGTCGTGGGCGGGTCTGAGCATGACGACGCTCATGCCGTTGGGCTACCGGGATAGCCTCTGGTGGCTCCGGGCACGGCTGACCACGCCGGTCCCGGGCTTCGGGCTGGCGCTGGGCAGCGTCCGCGATCAGATCGCGAAGGACCGGGTCTGCTTCGAACTCGAGCAGGCCCACGGCACGGCGGGATTTCGCCCGCTGGCCCACCTGGTGCTCACCGGCCTCGATCACGACGAGGACGTGTCGTTCGACCCGATTGTGAACACTGCGCCCGGGGTGTGCCTGCGTCCCCGATGGCTCGCCGACCTGCGGGCCCAGGCCTATCGGGGCAGCCGCGACGGCCGCGACGCGCCGGCGGCTACTCGCCCGGCGGCTGGTCCTCCGGGCGCCTGAGGTCCTCCAGCAGGCCCCGGGCCTGACGCTGGGCGGTGCTGCGGCGGCGCTGCTCTTCGGCGGCCAACTGCAGCGCGGTGCGCGACCACACCAGCCGGGCCCAATGAAACGTCAGGACGATCACCGTGATCCAGGCCAGGATCAGGCCGATCCCGGGACCCGGATGGCCTTGCACCACGGTCTGGCGCGACCACACCGCCAGCAGCCCAGCCACACTGGCCACCGCCGAACCGGCCAGCGCCACCCAGGCCACCGCCCAGCGGCGGGTCAGCAGGGCCAGCATCGAGAACCCAACCCCGAACACCAGCGCCAGCCACATGAACAGCCGCGACGGCAGCGTCACCAGGGCTTCGTCGGCGCCGTTGGTGGCGAACAGCACATCCCAGCCCCGCACCGCTCCGGTGTGCGGCGCCAGAAACGATGCCAGCAACACGAACACGCCGATCGCGACGACCAAACCCCTACCACCGGGGTCGATTTCGCTGGCCACCCGCCGCTCGGCGGCTTCGATATCGGCCCGGTAGGCCTCGAAGTCGCCCTGCGACCCGGGAGTGTCGGCCGGGCCGCTCACCGCGCCGCCCCCGGCATCTTCGGCATGCCCAGCCCCACGCCGGGTGGGGGGCCGGCCGCGATGTCGCCGGCCCGGGTGCGCCGGTGGCTGTGCAGCGGCCCGTCGGCCAGCAGGTGGTGCGGCGCCGCGCCGGTCACCGTCGTGGCCACCACGTCGCCGGGACGTACCTGCGCATCGCCCGGGGCGAAGTGCACCAACCGGCCATCGCGGGCGCGACCGCTCAACCGCGCCGTCTGCGCGTCCTTGCGCCCCTCCCCGACCGCGACGAGCACCTCGACGGTGCGGCCGATCTGCGCGGTGTTCTCTTCCAGGGAGATCCGCTCCTGCAGGTCGATCAGCCGCTCATAGCGTTGTTGGACCACTTCTTTGGGCAGCTGATCCGGCAGCTCGGCGGCCGGAGTGCCAGGACGCTTGGAGTACTGGAAGGTGAAGGCGGCGGCGAAGCGGGCCGCGGCCACCACCTCCAGGGTGTCCTCGAAGTCGCGCTCGGTCTCGCCGGGAAACCCGACGATCAGGTCGGTGGTGATCGCCGCGTCCGGGATCGCCGCGCGGACCCGGTCGAGGATGCCCAGGTAGCGTTCGGCCCGGTAGGAGCGGCGCATCGCCCGCAGCACGGAGTCCGAACCGGATTGCAGCGGCATGTGCAGCGTCGGACACACGTTCGGCGTCTGGGCCATCGCCTCGATGACGTCGTCGGTGAACTCCGCCGGGTGCGGGGAGGTGAACCGGACCCGCTCCAGGCCCTCGATGTCCCCGCAGGCCCGCAACAGCGCTGCGAACGCGCCGCGGTCGCGCGGCAGCGCCGGGTCGGCGAACGAGACCCCGTAGGCGTTGACGTTCTGGCCCAGCAGCGTCACCTCGAGCACGCCTTGATCGGCCAGCGCGGCGACTTCGGCGAGAATGTCCTCGGGGCTGCGGTCCACCTCGCGGCCCCGCAGCGACGGCACGATGCAGAACGTGCAGGTGTTGTTGCAGCCCACGGAGATGGAAACCCAGGCCGCGTAGGCCGATTCCCGCGCAGCCGGCAGCGACGACGGGAACTCCCGCAGCGATTCGACGATCTCGACCTGGGCGCTGCGGTTGTGCCGGGCCCGCTCCAGCAGCACCGGCAGCGAGCCCAGGTTATGGGTGCCGAACACAACGTCGACCCACGGCGCCCGGCTCAGCACGCCGTCCTTGTCTTTCTGGGCCAGGCAGCCCCCCACCGCGATCTGCATGTCCGGGTTGGCACGCTTGTTCGGCGCCAGGTGGCTCAAGTTGCCGTACAGCTTGTTGTCGGCGTTCTCGCGCACCGCGCAGGTGTTGAACACCACCAGGTCCGCGTCGGCACCCGCGGCGGCGCGGCGGTAACCGGCCTGTTCCAACATGCCGGCGATGCGTTCGGAGTCGTGAACATTCATCTGACAGCCGTAGGTACGCACCTCATAGGTGCGCACCTGTTCGGAAATCACCGGCGAACTCACCCGGACTATGGTACGGCGGCCGCCGATGCCCAGATCGATCGGATTGCGAAGACCGGCGGCGCGCTCATCGGTAGGGTCGGGTGCCATGACCAGCGGCGGGCCGCCCATGATCGCCATCCGGGACGTCAACAAATACTTCGGCGGCCTGCATGTGCTCTCCGACATCAATCTCGACGTCGCCCGCGGCGAGGTGGTGGCCATCCTCGGCCCGTCCGGCTCGGGAAAATCCACCTTGTGCCGCACCATCAACCGACTCGAAACCGTCGACTCGGGCAGCATCACCATCGACGGCCAGCCGCTGCCGGCCGAGGGCGCGCCGCTGGCCCGGTTGCGCGCCCAGGTCGGCATGGTGTTCCAGGCGTTCAACCTGTTTCCGCACAAGACCATCCTCGACAACGTCACACTGGCACCGATGAAGGTGCACAAGACCCCGCGGGCGCAGGCCCAGCGCCGGGCAATGGCACTGCTGGAGCGGGTCGGGGTCGCCGACCAGGCCGGTAAACACCCCGCCCAGCTGTCTGGCGGGCAGCAGCAGCGGGTGGCGATCGCCCGCGCGCTGGCGATGAACCCCAAGGTGATGCTGTTCGACGAGCCGACCAGTGCCCTGGACCCGGAGATGATCAGCGAGGTGCTCGCGGTGATGAGCACGCTGGCCGACGACGGCATGACCATGGTGGTGGTGACCCACGAGATGGGTTTCGCCCGCCGCGCCGCCGATCGGGTGGTGTTCATGGCCGACGGCGCGATCGTCGAAGACGCTCCGCCGGCGGAGTTCTTTTCCGACCCGAAGTCCGCCCGGGCCAAGGACTTTCTCGCCCGGGTCCTCGACCACTGATGCGCGTTAGGCGGCTGCTGGGTGTGCTGACACGGCTGGGTGCGGTGTTGGCGGTGGGGTCGTTGGCGGGGGCCTGCACCGCCCACGACAGCGGCAAGATCACCATCGGTGTGAAGTTCGATCAACCCGGGCTGAGCGTCAAAAGACCCGACGGCACGCTCGGCGGGTTCGACGTCGACGTGGCCCGCTACGTCGCGGGCCGGCTGGGTTACCCGCCCGCGCGCATCGCCTGGATCGAAGCGCCATCCGGCCAACGCGAGATGCTGCTGCGCAACGGGCAGGTCGACTACGTGGTGGCCACCTACTCAATCACCGACGCGCGGCGGGCAAAGGTCGACTTCGCCGGCCCCTACCTGCTGGCCGGGCAGTCCCTGCTGGTGCGGGCCGACAACACCGACATCACCGGCACGGCGTCACTGCAGCGTCACAAGAAGCTGTGTTCGGTGTCCGGATCGACTCCAGCCCAACGGATCAAAGACCGCTACCCGGGCGTGCAGCTGCAGCGCTATGACACCTACTCCGCCTGCGTGGAGGCCCTGCGCAACAACGCCATCGACGCGGTGACCACCGATGACGTGATCCTGGCCGGGTATGCCGCCCAAAGCCCCGGGGCTTTCAAGCTGGTCGGCGGACGGTTCTCGGAGGAGAAGTACGGGATCGGGGTGCGCAAGGGCAACGACAGCCTGCGACAGCGGATCAACGACGCACTCGAACAGATGGAACGCGACGGATCCTGGCGCGCGGCGTTCGTCGACAACTTCGGCCCTGCCGGATTCGCGGTGCCCGATCCCCCGCCGATCCAGCGATGATGTTCGCCGAGTATCGCGACCAGATCCTCGCGGCGTTCACCGTCACCGTCGAGTTGGCGGTGTTGTCCGGGGTCGTGGCCCTGTTCCTGGGCACCGGGCTGGCCGCGATGCGGCTGGCTCCGGTTCCGGCGCTGCGGTGGCTCGGCGCCGGTTACGTCCACCTGGTGCGCAACACCCCGCTGACGCTGCTGTTGCTGCTGTGCTCGTTCGGGCTGGCCCAGACACTGGGTGTGACGCTGACCGACCCGCGCTCGCCGACGTCGATCGACGACAGCAATTTTCGGCTCGCGGTGCTCGGACTGAGCGTGTACACCGCGTCGTTCGTGTGCGAGGCGGTGCGTTCCGGCGTCAACACCGTCGGAATCGGGCAGGCCGAGGCCGCCCGGTCACTCGGGCTGAGCTTCGGCCAGAATTTGCGAATTATATTGTTACCCCAGGCGTTTCGGGCAGTGATCATCCCGCTGGGGTCGGTGCTGATCGCATTGACGAAGAACACCACGCTGGCGTCGGCGATCGGGGTAGCCGAAGCCGCGCTGCTGATGAAGTCGATGACCGAGAACACCGCGGCACTGATCGAGGTGGGCGCCATCTTCGCGGCCGGTTTCGTCGTGCTGACCCTGCCGCTAGGTCTGCTGTTCGGGTACCTGGGCCGGCGCTGGGCGGTGACGCGATGAGGTCGGCGGACCGGGCCACGGTGCTGTTCGACGCACCGGGACCGCGCGCCCGCGCCCGTCACCGCGCCATGTCGGTGGTCACGGTGCTGGCCGCGGGACTGCTGGGGTGGGTGGTGTATTCGCGGCTGGCCGCCAAGGGCCAGCTGGCCGCGGAGAAGTGGACGCCGTTTCTCACCGCCGACCTGTGGCGGACCTATGTGCTGCCCGGGGTGGTGGGCACGCTGACCGCGGCGGCCTGGTCGATCGGGCTGGCGCTGATTCTGGGTGTCAGCCTCGGTGTCGGCCGACTGTCGCGGGTGTGGCCGGTCCGCTGGAGCTGCGCGGTGGTGGTGGAGTTCTTCCGGGCGATCCCGGTGCTGATCATGATGATCTTCGCCTACTTCGTCTACGGCGTCCTGGGCGCGTTCCCGCCGCAGCAGATCGCCCTGGCCGCAGTGGTCACCGGCCTGACGCTCTACAACGGCGCGGTCATCGCCGAGATCGTGCGCGCCGGAGTCAACGCCCTGCCCGGCGGGCAATCCGAGGCGGCCGCCGCGCTAGGCCTGAGCTGGGGCCGTTCGATGCGGCTGGTGCTGCTGCCCCAGGCCGTCACCACCATGCTGCCGGTCCTGGTCTCACAACTGGTGGTGGCGCTCAAGGACACCGCGATCGGCTACCAGATCACGTTCGTGGAAATGGTGCGCCAGGGCACGGTGGTCGGCTCCCAGTACAGCAATTACCTGCCCGCGCTGCTGGTGATCGCGGCGCTGATGATCACCGGAAATCTGGCATTGTCAGCCGGCGCCATCGGGTTGGAGCGCCGGCTGCGCCGTTCGCGGCACAACCCGTTGGAGCCGGCAACGATCGAGCCGGAGGGCGCCCCGGGAGCGCAGGTCGTTTAGGCCCTGCGCGGGCGTGGTTGGGCGTCTAGAGTCGGACTCAACAGCTAGCGACAGGAGACTCTGATGGCTCTCACCCCCAAGGACGCGTTCAACGCCGTCCGTGACATCGCCACGCACGCCGTCGAGAAGGCCTCCGACATCGTCGAGGACGCCGGCGACATCATCCGCGGCGACGTCTCCGGCGGGGTCAGTGCGATCGTCCAGGACTCCATGGAGATCGCCACGCACGCCGTCGAGCGGACCAAGGAGGTCTTCACCGACCGGGACGGGGCCGACGAGGTCGACGAGGTCTGAGCCTTCAGACCCGCCGGCGCTCCCGTTCGGCGGCCAGTGCGTCACGCACCACGTCGTAGGCCATCGACGGGCTGTAGCCGCGGCGGGCCAGCATCGCCACCAGCCGCCGGGTGACGCGCACGTCATCCTCGCCGAGGGTCTCGCGACGGAGTTTGCCAACCACCAGCTGTTCCGCCCGCACGCGCTCGGCGCCGGCGTCGATATCGGCCAGTGCCCCAGCGATGACATCTTCGGCGACGCCCTTGGTGCGCAGTTCGGCAGCCAGCACCTTTTTGCCCTTGCCCGCGTGTTCGCGCCGGGAGCGCACCCACTGCTCGGCGAAATCAGCGTCATCGATCAGGCCGGCTTTGGCCAGCCGGTCGAGCACCCGAGTGCTGACGTCGTCGGGGTAGCCCCGTTTGGTCAGCTGCCCGGCGAGCTCGGCACGGGTGCGCGCCCGCGCGGTGAGCAGGCGAAGGCACAGTGACTTCGCCTGCTCCTCACGCTTGGGTTCGGCCGGCTCAGAAGTCGACGGGAGCGGGCAGGACGTCATCAGCCAAACCATCGGTCAGCACGGCACCGATGCCGAGCTTCTCTTTGATCTTCTTCTCGATCTCGTTGGCCACGTCGACGTTGGTCAGCAGGTAGTTTCGGGCGTTCTCCTTGCCCTGTCCGAGCTGTTCACCGTCATAGGTGAACCAGGAGCCGGACTTGCGGATGAAGCCCTGGTCCACGCCCATGTCGATCAGCGAGCCCTCGCGGCTGATGCCGCGGCCGTAGAGGATGTCGAACTCAGCCTGCTTGAACGGCGGGCTGACCTTGTTCTTGACCACCTTGACCCGGGTGCGGTTGCCGACCGCGTCGGTGCCGTCCTTGAGCGTCTCGATCCGCCGGACGTCCAGGCGAACTGACGCGTAGAACTTCAAAGCCTTTCCGCCCGTGGTTGTTTCAGGCGAATTGTGCACCATCACTCCGTCGACGAAGTAGTTGTGGTTGCCTTCCACCTCGATGTCGAAACGGTGCATCGATCGAGTCGGCGGCTTGACATGGACATCGAGCACCCGAGCCGGCACCAAATGCTGGGTAGGTTCGGCGAACTGCGGCGTCAACGTGCCTTGACCGCGGAACCGCGGCAACAGCTTGTACTCCATCGACGGTGCCATGTAGGGCGCCACCAATTCCTGGAACTTGGCCGTGGCGGCGGTGGAGAACACCAACACCGCCTTGCCGGCCGATCCGGACAACCGCAGCCGCACATCCAGCCCGTGAGTGTCGCGCAGGTAGTCGCACAGCCGGGTTCGGGTGCCTTCCGACATGGCCTCCACGCAGATTTCGATCCGTCCGCTACCACCGGTGGTACGTTCCTGCAATCCCTTGGAGCGCAGCGAGAATGAGCCATCATCCATGTACCAGATGGCCAGCGCCAACGGGGTGAGTGCCTTGAGGTAGTCCTCGGAGAAGAACTTCTTGCCATCCCCGAGGTACACCGCGCGCTGCAGTTCGCCCAGTTCGGGAAGCGGAGTGAAATCGACGAAGTGCGAACCCGCAGCGTTCTCCCGCTTTGAGTGACCGATGTTGCCCATCAGCGCGGTCTTCCACTGCAGGTATTCCAGCTGCTTGGCGCCGTGTCCCAACCGGAACCGGACGCCGTTTCGGTCACGCCGATTGGGTGAGAGGTTTCCATCACCCATCAGTGAACCGAGGACGACCTGGAATTGCTGGTCGCTGAGCAGGTGCGGTTCAGCAGCCAGGACCCGGTCGCCGGCGATCAGTTCGCCGGCCTCGGTCCAGCCGCCCGGGGTGCGGATCAGGTGGTTGGGCGTCGCGGCGAACTGCGATTTGCCGTTACCGCCGGACTTCTCGACGGTGAACTGCAGGAACTTCTCGGCAGGCCCGTTGTCGAACCAGTTCACGATCTTGCGCGGCACCAACTGGTCGGCGATGGGGTCGTAGGACAACACCTCCACGTCCATCTTGTTGTTGACGATCTTGCCGATCTTCTCGGTACTGCCGTCGGCAAGGGTCACCCGGGTGGAATAGTTCATGCACCCGAACATCACTCCGATCTTTTCCCGCAGCTGGTTGATGAAGATCGCGGTGGTGCCCGAATTGTTCAGCGCGCCAGTCATCTTCCGCAGCGCCTGGCTCATCAGCCGAGCCTGCAGGCCGACGTGGCTGTCCCCCATCTCGCCTTCGATCTCCGCGCGCGGCACCAGGGCGGCCACCGAGTCGATGACCAGGATGTCCAGCGCACCGGAACGGATCAGCGTGTCGGCGATCTCCAGCGCCTGTTCCCCGGTGTCGGGCTGGGACACCAGCAGCGAATCGGTGTCCACGCCGAGCTTCTTGGCGTACTCGGGGTCCAGCGCATGCTCGGCGTCGATGAACGCCGCGATCCCGCCGGCGGCCTGGGCATTGGCCACCGCGTGCAGCGCCACCGTGGTCTTACCGGAGGACTCTGGGCCGTAGATCTCGATGACCCGGCCCCGGGGCAGGCCGCCGATGCCCAGCGCCACATCCAGGGCGATCGATCCGGTGGGGATGACCGAGATCGGTTGCCGCACCTCGTCGCCGAGGCGCATCACCGAGCCTTTGCCGAAGTTCTTGTCGATCTGGGCCATCGCCAGTTCGAGTGCCTTTTCGCGATCGGGAGCTTGCGCCATGATGTCTCTCCTGTGGTTCGGTGTTCGGTTGACCGGTTCTCGGTCGGTTGGCCGTGACGCTAGTAGCAGGGTCCGACAACCCGGCGAACTCTCTCCACAGTAGGCGAACGGATGTTCGAATCAAGTCAGACACGCGGCGTGTCGGGGTGTCGATCCCAGGCGGAGTGTTACGCCACCTGCATCACGTGCGCCGAAGCCCCGATGGCGGTGTCCTGCGCGCCCATCATGGTGCGCATGAACTGCTCCTGCTCACGGCGCCCACGCAGCGCCGCGCGGTCTAGCCCGCCGGGCAGGGTCAGCGCCGCAAGACTGCGGGCCAGGTTCACCGGCAGACGCAATACCGGGTACCACGGCAGGACGAATCCCGGCAGCCCCAGTTCCCGCATCGCCCGCGGCCCCAGGAAGCCGCTGGTCACCGACAGGTGCTGCGCCCGGGCGATCCGACGCCGCACCCCGCTCATGCTGCGGTAGTGCCACTGCAGGGGATCGTCGGCCATCGGGACCGCCAGCTGCGGCGTGGATTCGTCGGGCGCCGACAGTGCGCCGAGCGTGTGGTAGAGCACCCGGATGGCGTCGCGGAAGTCGCGAGGCAGCCACTCGTCGTGCACCCCCATCAGCCAGCCGACGTAGCGGGTCAGGTGGGCGATGGCGTCAAGCTCGGCAGGGGGCAGCACCAGCCCCATCCCGAGCCCGCCCGCCGGCGGCGCGATCAGCGCACCCACCAGGGTGGCGGCCATGTCGGTCTGGTTGACCGGCAGGCCCCATTCCTCGCCGCGCCAGTCCGGCAGCGCGGCCACGTGCCGCCGGACGTACTCGTGGATCAATCGGACCCGGATGGTGGCCTGGTAGCCGACGCCGAGGGGCTCCAGGCCGCCCTCGGCGGTGACGTCCAGGGCCCACTGCAGCGTCTCGGCGAACCGCTTGTTCGAGCCCTTCTCCAGCACGCCGGTGCGCAGCAGGGTCTTGTTGAACGAGGAGAACCGGTAACCGCCCAGCAACGAGACGTCCCGGGCGATGTAGGTGCCATCGGCCCCGCCGCGGCGCAACGCCCGCTGCCCGCGGCGCACCAGATCGAGATCGACCCAGTCCGGGATCGGCTCGAATTCGCCGAAGAACTCCCGCAGCGGCTCCGGAGCGTCGGGCACCGACGCCAGCCCGTGGGCCAGGATCCGTTCGAACAGCGGCCGCGCCTCGGTGGTGCTCGACATCCAGTCGACCAGCCGTCGCATCGGCTCGTCGCCGACGTTGAACCCCGCACCGATCTCGTCCCAGCGCTGCGGGGTCGGTTTGGCAACTCCGAGCAGACCGGCAAGCACCCGAATGCCGAACGGAACCGCCCCCGGGGCAGCCGGGTGTCGGGCGGGAATCGGCGAATTCATCGGGTAAGCCTCCAGCGCAACTTTGGATAACACCTGTGTTCCAAACGTAGGCCGCGGGTAGGGTGATGTCAATGAAACGCCCGGAAGTGGTGCGCGATTACGGCGGCATCAGCGCGGTCGACCGCCGCGCCGAACGCCGGGGCAAGCTACTGGCCGCCGGCCGGCGGATCTGGGGTGAATCCGGCCTCAGCGAGGTCACCGTCCGCGGCGTCTGCAGCGCCGCGGGGCTGATCCCGCGCTACTTCTACGAGCAATTCGCCAACCGCGACGCGCTGCTGTTCGCGGTCTCCGACGACGTCCGCGACCAGCTGCTCGACGCGATGGTCACCGCCGGCGTCGGCGACCCGGGCACGCTCACCGACAAACTGCGCTCCGCGCTGACCGCCTTCCTCGACCTCATCGCCGCCGACCCGTACATCCACCGCATCGCCACCAGCGACCTGTCCGGCGTCCCCGGCCTGAGCGAGCACCGCGCCCGCATCCTCGACCTGATCACCGATGCGGTCGTCGAGCACGCTCCCGGCGTCCTCGACGGCGAAGTTCCGCCGCCCGCGGAGTTACGCCGCGGTGCCTTGTTCATCGTCGGCGGCGTCAACCAGATCATCGAAGCCTGGCTGGACAACCCTGTCGAGTCCCCCGCCGAGCTGGCCGCCGTCTGCTCGGATCTGGCCGTCGCCCTGGTCCGCAGCATCGTGCACCCGCACGATCACGCTCACCACTGATCGCGCGGCACGTCGAAGTCCGCGCACAACGCCCACCACACGTCGCGGGGCTCCACCCCGTCCTCGATCGCCTGTGCGGCCGTGCGTCCGCCCACCGCGGACAGCACGTGATCGGTCAGCACCGTGGCGCCGTAGGCCGCCCCGAAGCGCAGCGTGACCCGCTCGTGGAATTCGGTCAGGCGCACGCGTCCCAACCTACTCAGCGCACGAAAGTGCCTCGTGACACACCCGCACCGGGTCGGCCACGTCGGCGGCCCCTTCGGCGGCCCGCCGCGCGGCGTCGCGGTAGCTCGGCGATGCCAGCACGGCGTTCACCGCCTCGGTCAGCGCCGCCGCGCTCAGCGGCCGGATCAGCCGCCCGCTGCCCTGGCGCACCACCCGGTTGGCGATCTCCCACTGGTCGCCCCCGCCGGGCACCACCACCAGCGGCAGCCCCGCCAGCAGCGACTTGGCCACCATGCCGTGCCCGCCGCCGCAGATGACCAGATCGGCGCGGGCCAACAGGTCGTCCTGGCGTCCCAGCCCGGCAACGGCCCACGGCGGCAGGGTCAACTCGGGGCCGTTCAGCCGCGATACCGCGACCCGGGCGCCGTCGGGCAGCCCGTCGCCGGGCACCAGGTGCTGCAACGCCAGCTCGGCCAGCCCGGCCGTCCCGGTCGCCGCCGTGGACGGCGCCACCACCACCAGCGGGCCCGGACCCGGGGGCACCCCGAGCAGCTCCTCGGTGGGTTCGAAGTGCAGTGGTCCGACGACGACCGCCTCGGCAGGCCAGTCCGGGCGGGGCACCTCGAGCGCCGGCAACGTGGCGATCAGGCGCCGCAGCGGCCCGGGGTCGTGGTCCGGCAGACCGATGCCGGCCCGGGCCGCGGCGCGCTGCCGCAGACCGGATCGCACCGACCGGGCGGTCAGCGACCGCATCACCGCATCCCGCACCCGGCCCCGCACGCCCCGGCCGGGCGCCAGCCCGCTGCCGATCGGTGGCAATCCCCTCGACGGGAGGTAGAGCGGGTGCGGGCTGAGTTCGACCCAGGGGATGCCGAGCAGTTCGGCGGCCATGCCCCCGCAGGCGGTGATGACGTCGGAGACCAGCAGGTCCGGCGCCAGCGCCCGCAGCTGCTCGCGGTTCTGCTGCGCCATGCGGGCCGCCCGCTGATGCAGCTTGGCCCCGTCGTCGGTGTCGTCATCGGCGGCGGTGGCATCCAGGCCGAGCAGCTCGGCGGCATCCACTCCGGCGGCGCGCGCCGTGTCCAGCCACTGCACCCCGGTCAGCAACGTCGGCGTGTCCCCGGCCGCGCGGAAGCGCCGGCACAACGCGATCGCCGGGAATGCGTGGCCGGGATCGGGTCCGGCGACTACCACGATGCGCATCGGCCTACCGTGCCACAGCCCCGCAGGCCTAGGCTGGCAGGCATGACCGAACCGAGTGTCCAGCAGACCGAGACGGCCGCCAACATCCGTACAGTCGAGACGTTCCTCGACGCCCTTGCCGACGATGATCTCGACACCGCGGCCGCGGCCCTCGCCGAGGACGTGGTGTATCAGAACGTCGGGCTGCCGACCATTTACGGGCGCAGCGCCACCATCGGGGTGTTCCGCCGAATGGCCGGCCGGGCGGCCTTCGATGTGAAGATCCACCGTATCGCCGCCGACGGCTCCGCGGTGCTCACCGAGCGCACCGATGCGCTGACCTTTGGTCCGCTGCGGCTGCAGTTCTGGGTCTGCGGGGTGTTCGAAGTGCGCAACGGACGTATCACGTTGTGGCGCGACTACTTTGACTTCCTCGATATGTTCAAGGCGACGCTGCGGGCGGTCGCGGCGACCGTCTTCCCGTCGCTACGCCCGACGCTGTAGAACGTAGTGAACACGCGCCGACGCCCCAACGCGCTCCAATACCTCCGGTACTGCTACGGGCGCCCACTGCCGCCGGAGCTGCGGGACTGGGTCCGCAACGACCTGGCCGGCCCGGGTGCCACCGTCCGGATGATCCTGCGCGCCGTCGTGCCGACGACGCTGATCCTGATCCCGTTCTGGCTGTTGCCGGCCGACTTCCTGACGCATGTCACCATGACGTTTCCGATCTGGTTCATGGTGATCCTGTTCGCGCATGCGCTCAACAAGGTGTGGCGCAAGCACATGCTGCGGATGCACGGCCTCGACCCCGAGCTCGCCGACGCACGCAAACGCGAGCGCGACGCCCACATCCACCGGTCTTACGCCGAACGCTACGGCGCGCGGCCGGAATCAGTCGATCAGCGCAGCGACGACATCTAGACGCGGGGCAGCTCGGCGAGTTCGTCGAAGGCCTGCGCCCAACCGAGCATGCGATCGGTCGCGTTGGTCAGCTCCTCGCGGTACCGCTGTTGGGACATCGGCGAATTCACCGGATCCCCCGACGGTGTCGACGACCCGTCGTTGGCTGAGGCGACCAGTTGCGCTGCGGCGGTGACCATTTCGTTGTATTGCCGCACGCCGGCACTCAGCTGGGCGGTGAACGCGTTGATCGTCGGCACCAGGTATTCGCTGGACTGCGCACTGTGCTGCACAGCCCGTTCCATCGACACCACCTGGGCGGCGGTGGCCGCCATCGCCGACGCCGCCCCGTTGACGGCGGCGGTCAGCTCGGCGATCTCATCGTCAGGCAGCAGCCGACCGCGCTCCAGTACGCCCAGCAGCGACACCATGCCGCGCTCGGAGGCGCCCAGCGCGTACATCGCCGGCCGCGCCGCCGAACCGGGCGGCGGCAGGCGCCGTGCGGTGACCGTGCGGACAGCCGGCAGCGGCACCGCGCGCAACCAGCGATACCGCAGTAACAGCAGCGTGGCCGGGGCGGCCGCGCCGGCGGCGATCAGCCCGGTGATCAGCAGCACCCAGACCGGGGTCGCCCATGACGCCAGCACGGCCGTCACCAGCACCCAGAACCCGCAGGCAGCCGCGAAGAACAGCCCCAGTCGCAGCGCCCATCGCCGCTTACGGAGCAATCTGGCCCGCGGGTCGGCGATCGCACTCAGCTTGTCGGCGAGGATGTCGGCGGCCTCGCTGGCACGGTCGACGGCGCGCTGCAGCAGGGCGCCCCGGGCACGGCCTCCGACTCGCACGGCCATCGGCTACCGGTCCAGCGGATTCTCGGGTGTGGGGCTGGCACCCGATTGCGGAGCCGCCGGAGTGGGCGGGGTCGGTGCGGCGGCGGTGCCGCCGGTCGGCAGCGACTCCCCGCGCATCGAGGCGCGGATCTGCTCCAACCGGGAATGGCCGGCCATCTGCACGCCGGCCTGTTCCACCTCGAGCATCCGGCCGGCCACCGTGCCCTGCGCCAGCTCGGCGGCACCGATCGCGTTGGCGTAGCGCCGCTCGATCTTGTCCCGCACCTCGTCGAGGCTGGGGGTGGTCCCGGGTGCGGCGATCTCACTCATCGACCGCAGCGACGCGCTGACCTGCTCCTGCATCTTGGCCTGCTCGAGCTGGCTGAGCAGCTTGGTGCGCTCGGCGATCTTCTGCTGCAACACCATCGCGTTCTGCTCGACGGCCTTCTTGGCCTGCACCGCCGCGGACAGCGCCTGGTCGTGCAGGGTCTTGAGGTCTTCGACGCTCTGTTCGGCGGTGACCAGCTGAGCTGCGAACGCCTCTGCGGCGTTGTTGTATTCGGTCGCCTTGGCGGTGTCGCCTGAGGCGGTGGCCTGGTCGGCCAGGGTGAGCGCCTGACGCACGTTGACCTGAAGCTTCTCGATGTCGGCCAACTGCCGGTTGAGCCGCATCTCCAGCTGCCGCTGGTTGCCGATCACCTGGGCGGCCTGCTGGGTGAGTGCCTGGTGCTGACGCTGCGCCTCTTCGATCGCCTGCTGGATCTGCACCTTCGGATCGGCGTGTTCGTCGATTTTGGCGTTGAACAGCGCCATCACGTACTTCCACGCCTTGACGAACGGGTTGGCCATCAGTCAGCTCCGTCTGGTTGGTCGGATGCGGTATGCCGCTAATTTATCGGTTCGACTGTGCTCGGGTGGAGCTTCGACACGTCACGCCGAGGCCATCGCCCGGATCGGTGGAATCACCACCTTGGTGCTGGCGTCGATGTGGGTGACCCCGATGTTGCGCTCGGCCCGCTCGGCGCGCGCCACCCGGTTGCCGGCATCGAAGAGCACCGCCGACAACGGGATCCGCAATGCCGCGCAGATCGCATTGAGCAGCTCGCTGGAGGCTTCCTTGCGGCCCCGCTCGACCTCCGAGAGGTACCCCAAGCTGACCCGCGCCGCGTCCGACACCTCGCGCAGTGTGCGCCCCTGCGCCGTCCGGGCCTGGCGCAGCACCTCGCCGACCGATTCCCGCAGCAATGTCGTCATCGTGCACTCCTTAATCGGATCAAGCTGGAACACCGACAGTCACCAAGCTCAACGCCGCGACCCTCATCCGGGTTCCCGGCTCGTCGGTTTCATCGGCTCTGCTCCGTCGAACCTGGCTGAACCGCTGAACCGCCGGTCAGCTCCGGTCCGGTTCCCTCAGATCAGCCACCGCCGACATCACGTAATCCACGCCGGTCACCACCGTGAGCACCACAGCGGCGGCCATCACCACCCAGGCCGTCACCAGCCAGGGACCGGTCAGCGGCAGGACCAGCAGCCCAATCCCGACCGCCTGCACCAGCGTCTTGAGTTTTCCGCCGCGGCTGGCCGGGATCACCCCGCGGTGCAGCACCGCGAACCGCAGCACAGTGATCCCGATCTCTCGGGCCAGCACCAGCACCGTCACCCACCACCACAGGTCGCCGAGCATCGACAGCCCGATCAACGCGGCACCGATCAGTGCCTTGTCGGCAATCGGGTCGGCCAGGGTGCCGAAGTCGGTCACCATTCCGTAGTTGCGGGCCAGGGCACCGTCGAGCCGGTCGGTGACGATGGCCACCGCGAAGATGACGAACGCCGCGATGCGGGTGTTGGCGTCATGGCCGTCCTGGGCGAACAGCGCCAGCAGAAAGACCGGGACCAACAACAACCGCATGACGGTCAGCGCGTTGGCCAGATTGATCACGGGGACGCGCGTCACCGCCGGACCGGTTTGAGGTTGCCCCGACACGGCAGACAGAATATCGGTTACCCAGGCTGGAGTGAGAAACCGATACTGTGCATCTGTGCACCTCGCGGCTGATCCGGCCCAGCGGCCCCTGATCCGCCGCGCGCGGACATCGGATGTCCCGGCGATCAAGAAGCTCGTCGACATCTACGCCGGCAAGATCCTGCTGGAGAAGAACCTCGTCACGCTCTACGAGGCGGTGCAGGAGTTCTGGGTGGCCGAGGACCCCGAGCGGGGCGTAGTGGGCTGCGGGGCCCTGCACGTGCTGTGGTCGGATCTCGGTGAGGTGCGCACCATCGCGGTGGACCCGACCTTGACCGGCCGCGGAATCGGGCATGCGCTCGTCGACCGCCTGTTGCAGGTCGCCCGCGACCTGCAGTTGCAGCGGTTGTTCGTGCTGACCTTCGAAACGGCCTTCTTCGCCCGGCACGGCTTCACCGAGATCGACGGAACGCCGGTCACCGCCGAGGTGTACGAGGAGATGCAGCGCTCCTACGACGTCGGGGTAGCCGAATTCCTCGACCTGAGCTACGTCAAGCCGAACACCCTGGGCAACACCCGGATGCTGCTGATTCTCTAATCGGCCAGGACGCCGGTTGCCCGGCGGGCCGAGCCGATGAGGAAGCTGAATTGCCCGTCGGATTCCATCCGGCCCTCACGCACGACGGCGAGGTCGGCGATTCCCTGTTTGCGGGCCTGCTCGCGAACCTGTTCCTCGGTGATCATCTCTTTGCGCATATTGGCGTAGAGGAATTCGCCGTGGTGAACCACCAGCAGCGGCCCGGGCCGCAGCAGCCTCGCCACGCCGGGCCAGCGGTGCGCCATCCAGTTGAGCAGGTAGGACCAGCCGATGATCACGCCGACGAGCAGGATGCCGTCGCTGATCGATCGGTAGCCGCCCGCCATCCCGTTCTGCGCGGCGTCGGCGATCAGCACCACGACGATCAGATCCGTGATGCCGTTGGTGCCCGCCTCGCGTTTCAATACCACCCGCAGTAACGCGTAGATCGCGATATAGATGACGGTTCCGCGGACGATGATCTCCGACGGCGGGGTATCGAAAGCAAACAGGCGTGCCCAATCCACGTGGCGAGATTACGCGCCCGGCCCGGTCCGCGAAAACCGCTGGTGTCCGGTCCGTGTCCGATCTGTGTCTTAGGGGTGTCTGCACCGGCCGGCTGCCGCTGAGTGGGACCCGCTCGGCGACCGTGTGGGCGGCCTAGAACTCGGCGTCGGAGTCGTCGTCACCATCATCCGGGTCGCCGCCACCGCGGATGGCCATCAAGGTGGCGGCCAGCTCGTCGGGCTTGACCAGCACCTGCCGGGCCTTGGAGCCCTCGGATGGGCCGACGATGCTGCGGGTCTCCATCAGGTCCATCAGCCGGCCCGCCTTGGCGAAGCCGACCCGCAACTTGCGCTGCAGCATCGAGGTCGAGCCGAACTGGCTGGACACCACCAGCTCGACGGCCTGCAGGAAGACCTCCATGTCGTCGCCGATGTCGGGGTCGACATCAGTGCGTTCGCCGCTCGGCTTGGCGGTGGTGACACCCTCGGTGTACTCGGGTTCGGCCTGGTCCTTGCAGGCGGTGACGACGGCGTGGATCTCCTCGTCGGTGATGAACGCGCCCTGCAGCCGGATCGGCTTGTTGGCGCCCATCGGCAGGAACAGCCCGTCGCCCATCCCGATCAGCTTCTCCGCGCCGGCCTGGTCCAGGATCACCCGCGAGTCGGTCAGCGACGAGGTGGCGAACGCCAGTCGGGACGGCACGTTGGTCTTGATCAGGCCGGTGACGACGTCCACCGAGGGCCGCTGGGTGGCCAGCACCAGGTGAATGCCTGCGGCGCGGGCCTTCTGGGTGATCCGCACGATGGCGTCCTCGACGTCGCGCGGCGCGGTCATCATCAGGTCGGCGAGCTCGTCGACGATCGCGAGGATGTAGGGGTAGGGCCGGTAGACCCGTTCGCTGCCCAACGGCGCGGTGATCTCCCCGGAACGCACCTTCTCGTTGAAAACGTCGATGTGCCGCACCCGGGAGGCCTGCATGTCCTGGTAGCGCTGCTCCATCTCCTCGACCAGCCAGGCCAGCGCGGCCGCCGCCTTCTTCGGCGAGGTGATGATCGGGGTGATCAGGTGCGGAATACCTTCGTACGGTGTGAGTTCCACCATCTTCGGGTCGATCAGGATCATCCTGACCTCTTCGGGGGTGGCTCGCGCCAGCAGCGACACCAGCATCGAGTTGACGAAGCTGGACTTGCCCGAGCCGGTGGAGCCGGCCACCAGCAGGTGCGGCATCTTGGCCAGGTTGGCGCTGATGAAGTCGCCCTCGATGTCCTTGCCCAGCCCGATCACCAGCGGGTGGTGGTCGCGGCGGGTGGACGGCGCGGTCAGCACGTCGGCCAGCCGCACCATCTCCCGGTCGGTATTGGGCACCTCGATGCCCACCGCGGACTTACCGGGGATCGGTGCGAGCATCCGCACACTTTCGGTGGCCACCGCGTAGGCGATGTTGCGCTGCAGGGCGGTGATCTTCTCGACCTTGACCCCGGGTCCCAGCTCCACCTCGTAGCGGGTGACGGTCGGGCCGCGGGTGCAGCCGGTGACCGCGGCGTCGACCTTGAACTGGGTGAGCACCGAGGTGATCGCGTCGGTCATCTGATCGTTGGCGGCGGTGCGGGTTTTCGGTGGATCGCCGGCGATCAGCAGGTTCAGCGGCGGCAGGGTGTAGGGACCCTCCACCACCCGGTCCAGGACGACAGTGGTGTCGGTGGGTTTGGCCGCTTTGGGCTGCTTGCGGCGGGCGGGCTTGGCCGGTGGCGCCGGCTCGGCGGGCGGCTCGTCGAGCGGGTAGTTGTCCAGCGGGGTGCGCGACTGCCAGTCCGGGGTGTCACCGGCGTCGTCGTTGCCGGCGCCGTCGTAGCCGGCGTCCTCGACGGCGCAGTCATAGCCGTCGTCGTCTTCGTCGTCGTCGTAGTAGTCGTCCTCGTAGCCGCGCGCGGTGAACAGGTCGCGCAGCGCCTCGGGGGCCTCGCGCAGCGTCGTTCCGGTCAACAGCAGCACCCCGAACAGCACGCCGATGCACAGCAGCGGCGCGGCGATCCAGGCGGTCAGCCCGTCGGCGAGCGGCCCGCCGATGACGAATCCGACGAAACCGGCGCCGTGCAGACGGCCGTCGGGGGTCTGCGGGGAACCGGACCACAGATGCCACAGCCCCAGGATCGGCAGCGCGACCATCGCCGATCCGAGGATCAGCCTGGGCCGGTTCTCCGGGTCGGGTTCGGTGCGCATCAACGCAACGGCGCCGACGCCGGCCAGCACCGGAAGCAGCACCACCGCCCCGCCGATCACCGTGCGCAGCCCGGTGTCGACCCATGCCCCGACCGGGCGCGCGGCGTCCAGCCAGCAACTGGCGGCGGTCACCACGGCCAGGCCCAGCAGGGCCAGCGCGATGCCGTCCCGGCGATGGCCCGGGTCGATGTCGTGGGCGCGGCCGACCGACCGGGCGGTACCGCCGGCCGCCTTGGCGACCATCAGCCAGCCCGCCCGGGCGGCCCTCCCGCAGGCCAGCCCCGCCCCGGCCAGCCCGGAGCGTTGCCGGCGCGGTGCCGGTTTGCGCCGTGCCGCCGCTGCGCGGGCCGGCCGAGTGGCGCGCGAGCCAGCCTTTGACCTGCTAGTTCGCGTTCCCGATCGTGCCCCGGTGCCACTAGCCGTCTTACTAGCCATAGCCGCAAGCCTAACCGCAATACCCTCATTCGCACCATCTGCCACACTGGTCACGGGTCGGGCGGTGCAGTGGTCACCCGCGTGGCACCGGTCACAGTGGGCCTGCGTACGGTGGCAGGGCCACACCTAAGCCTGTCTAAGGAGACCTGCATGCCGGTAGTCGTCGTCGCCGCCTTCCCCGTCAAGCCGGAATCGGTGGATATCGCCCGCGAGATCTGCACCAAAGCGGTCGGCCAGGTGCACGAGGAGCCGGGCTGTCAGCTGTACTCGGTGCACGAAGCCGACGGCTCGTTGGTGTTCATCGAGCAGTGGGCGGACGCCGAGGCGCTCCAGGCCCATTCGGCGGCTCCGGCGGTCGCCGAGCTGTTCGGCAACCTCAAGGAGCACCTGGCCGGGGCACCGGAGATCAAGATGCTGCAGCCGCTGCCGGCCGGCGATCCGGCCAAGGGCCAGCTCCGGGCCCAGTGATGGGAGCCCTGACCGGCAAGGTCGCGTTCATCACCGGCGCCGCCCGCGGCCAGGGTCGGGCCCATGCCCTGCGGCTGGCCGCCGAGGGCGCCGACATCATCGCGGTCGACCTGTGCCAACAGATCTCCAGCGTGCCGTATCCGCTGGCCACCGCCGAGGATCTGGCGGAGACGGTCAAGCTGGTCGAGGAGACCGGTGCGCGCATCGTGGCCCGGGTGGCCGACGTCCGCGATCGCGCCGCGCTGAGCACCGCCTTGCAGGCCGGCCTCGACGAACTCGGGCGGCTCGATTTCGTGATCGCCAACGCCGGAATCGCTCCGATGGCCGGCGAGGACGCCTGGCAGGACGTGATCGACGTCAACCTCACCGGTATCTACCACACCGTCGATGTGGCGGTGAAGCCGATGATCGCCCAGGGTGACGGCGGGTCGATCGTGCTGGTCAGCTCGGTCGCCGGGCTGGTCGGTCTGGCCGCTCCGGCAGCCGGATCGCTGGGGTACGCCGCCGCCAAGCACGGCATCGTCGGACTGATGCGGGTATACGCCAACCTTCTTGCGCCACATAGCATTAGGGTCAACTCAGTGCATCCGGCCGGGGTGCAGACGCCGATGATCGACAACGAGTTCACCCGGAAGTGGCTTGACGGCCTGGACACCCAGGGCGGACCGGACATGGGCAACGCGTTGCCGGTGCAGGTGCTGCAACCGGAGGACGTGGCCAACGCCGCATTCTGGCTGGTGTCCGATGCCGCCCGCTACATCACCGGGGTGACGCTGCCGGTGGACGCCGGCTACGTCAACAAGAGATAGCTCAGATCTCGATAACGGTCGGCACGATCATCGGCTGCCGCCGGTAGACCTCGCCGACCCACTTGCCCACCGTGCGGCGCACCGCCTGGGCGATCCTGGTCGGGTCGGTAACACGTTCGGCGGCAAGGGATTCCAGTTCCGCCTCGACCTTGCGGGCCGCCGGTTCCAGCGCCTTGGGATCTTCGGAGAAGCCCCGGGAGTGCAGATACGGCGGCGCGACGGCCTTGCCGGTGCCGCGGCGCACCACCACGGTGACCGCGACGAACCCGCTCGACAGGATCAGCCGCTCCCCCAGCGTCGCATCGCCGACGTCGCCGTCCACCAGGCCGTCGACGAACATCTTGCCGACCGGGACCGCCCCGGCGATGCTGGCCTGCCCGGCGACCAGATCCACGCTGACGCCGTTCTCGGCCAACAGGATCGACTCCGCTGGCACCCCGGTGCGCGCGGCCAGCGCGGCGTTGGCGCGCAGCATCCGCCAGGTGCCGTGCACCGGCATCACGTTGCGGGGCCGGATCCCGTTGTAGAGGAACAGCAGCTCGCCGGCGTAGGCGTGCCCGGAGACGTGGACCCGGGCCGCGGCGTTGGTGACCACCCGGGCACCGATCTTGGCCAGCGCGTCCATCACGCCGTAGACGGCCTCCTCGTTGCCGGGGATCAGCGACGACGAGAGCACCACCAGATCACCGGCGGTCAGCGTGATGGAACGGTGCTCCCCACGCGACATCCGCGACAAGGCTGACAGCGGCTCGCCCTGCGTTCCGGTGGTGACCAGCACGACCTTCTCCGGCGGCATCATCTCGGCCGCCCCGATATCGACCAGGTCGGAGTCTGCGACCCGCAAAAAGCCCAGCTCCTTGGCGATGCCCATGTTGCGGACCATCGACCGGCCGACGAACGACACCCGGCGGCCCAGCGCCACCGCGGCATCGACGATCTGCTGCACACGGTCCACATTCGAGGCGAAGCACGCCACGATCACCCGTCCCTCGGCACCCCGGATCAACCGGTGCAGGGTGGGGCCGACCTCGCTCTCGCTGGGCCCGACGCCGGGAATCTCGGCATTGGTCGAGTCACACAGGAACAGGTCCACGCCCTGATCGCCCAGCCGGGACATGCCGGGCAGGTCGGTGGGCCGCCCGTCCGGCGGCAGCTGGTCGAGCTTGATGTCGCCGGTGTGCAGCACGGTGCCGGCACCGGTGTGCACCGCGATCGCCAATGCATCGGGGATGGAGTGGTTGACCGCGAAGTACTCGCATTCGAACACCCCATGCGTGCTGCGCTGGCCTTCGGCGACCTGGACGAAGACCGGCTTGATGCGGTGTTCGCGGCACTTGGCGGCCACCAGCGCGCAGGTGAACTTCGAGCCGACCACCGGGATGTCGGCCCGCAGCTTGAGCAGGAACGGGATGGCGCCGATGTGGTCCTCGTGGGCGTGGGTCAGCACCAGCGCCTCGACGTCGTCGAGCCGGTCCTGGATGTGGCGGATATCCGGCAGGATCAGATCGACACCGGGCTCGTCGTGGCCCGGGAACAACACCCCGCAGTCGATGATCAGCAGTCGGCCCTGATGTTCGAAAACGGTCATGTTGCGGCCGATTTCACTGATACCGCCCAGCGCCGTGACGCGTAGCCCGCCGGGGGTCAGCGGACCCGGCGGGGTGAGGTCTTCCTTCACCCGAACCTCACCCGAGAACGGACGCGGTGCGCATGTCGATGGCCAGGTCGTCGACCTCGGCCGCGGTGGCGGGCACCTGGGGCAGCCGCGGGTCGCCGGCGTCGAAACCCTGCAACCGCAGGCCGGCCTTGACGAAGGTGACCCCGCCGGTGCGGGCCATCGCGTTGGACAACGGCGCGATGGAGACGTTGATCTTGCGAGCGGTCTCGACGTCGCCGGCTTGGTAGGCGGTCAGCATGTCGCGCAGCTGGCCGGCTGCGAAGTGCGAGATCACGCTGACGAAGCCGGTGGCACCCATCGCCAGCCACGGCAGGTTGAGTGCGTCATCGCCCGAGTAGTAGGCCAGCCCGGTTTCGGCCATGATCTGGGCGGCGGCATGCAGATCACCCTTGGCATCCTTGATCGCGACGATGTTCGGGTGCTCCGCGAGCTCGAAGATGGTGTCCGGGGCGATCGGCACCACGGAACGGGCCGGGATGTCGTAGAGCATCACCGGCAGCGCGCTGGCATCGGCCACGGCGGTGAAGTGCGCCAGCAGACCGGCCTGCGAGGGCCTCGAGTAATACGGCGTGACCACCAGCAGGCCGTGCGCACCGACCCCGGCGCAGGCCTCGGCCAGCCGGACACTGTGCTCGGTGTCGTTGCTGCCGGCACCTGCGATGATGCGGGCGCGGTCACCGACCGCCTCGACCACGGCACGCAGCAGGGTGAGCTTCTCGTAGTCGGCGGTGGTCGGCGACTCCCCGGTGGTCCCGGAGAGCACCAGGCCGTCGCAACCGGCGTCGACGAGGCGGTTCGCCAGGCGTATCGCGGCGTCGGTGTCCACCGAGCCGTCCGCACCGAACGGGGTCACCATTGCGGTCAGAACGGTGCCGAACTGCGCCTTGGCATCGAATCCGCTGCTGCTCACGGCCCAAGATTACCTGGCGCCGCGCAGGTGCTCAGACCTCGGTCGCCAGCGGACTGGTCGCGACTTCGGTGCCGTCGGCCAGGGCGGTGATCTGGAAGTCTCCGAACGCGGCGGGGGCGACGGCCACGAGCTGCCGCAGGCATTCGACGGCCAGCCGGCGGATCTCGACGTCGGCGTGCTCGCTGGCGCGCATCGCCACGAAATGCCGCCACGCCCGGTAGTTGCCGGTTACCACGATGCGGGTCTCGGTGGCGTTGGGCAGCACGGCGCGGGCGGCTTGCCGGGCCTGCTTGCGCCGCAGCGCTCCGAGCGTTTCGCCCGCCTGACCTGCGCCGAACTTGGCTTCCAGCCGGCTCAACAGCTCGGTGTAGGCCGCCCGGCTGGCGTCGGCGGCCTCGGCCAGGATCTGCCGCAGCTCCGGGTCGTCCTCGATGCCGGGAGGCACCACGATCCGCGAGTCCGGTTCCGGGACGTAGCGCTGGGAGAGCTGGGAGAACGAGAAATGCCGGTGCCGGATCAGCTCGTGGGTGGCCGACCGCGAGATTCCGGTGATGTAGAAGCTCACGCTGGCATGCTCGAGCACCGAGAAGTGCCCGACGTCGATGATGTGCTGCAGGTAGGCGGCGTTGGTGGCGGTTTTCGGGTTGGGCTTGGACCAGCTCTGGTAGCAGGCGCGGCCGGCGAACTCGACCAGCGCCGGCCCGCCGTCCGCGTCGGTGCTCCACGGCACGTCCGGCGGCGGGATGAACTCGGTCTTGGCAATCAGTTGCACGCGCAGCGGCGCCGTCTCGGCCACGGCACTCACCTTAAGGCGTACCGGCCCGGCGTCAGCCCTTCGGCACTTTCGCGGCGATTTGCCGGGCGATGACCACCGCGGAGTCCTTCGGGTCGGTGCTGCAGGTGTTGACGTCGACGACGACGTTGTTGGCCACCGTCAGCGCCCGCCCGCAGGCCTGCCACGCCGAGTCACCGGCGTTCTGCTGGGTCGCGACGGTGCTCAGCACACCGTCGGCGTTCGATATGCGCCCGGCGGTCCACTGCGAACCACTTTGGGTGTGGGTGTACTCGCGACATTCCGGCCACTGCTTGGCCGACACCTCGAAAAACGCTTCAGCTTGCTTGGCGGTCGGAAACAGCACGACCGCCTGGTCGACGAAGTGGGCGTTGTCTTCGCCGTCGCTGACAGTTTGCTCGCGCACCGCAGTGAAACCGCTGCGCGCATAGACCTGTTCCTGCGCTACGCCGTCGACCGCCAGGCATTCCCTGGGCTGCATCGTCGTGCTGTCATCGGGCAGCACGTCGTGGGGAGCGTGTGCTTTCATGTCGGTCGCGCCCATGATCGGACCGATCTCCTCGGGGTACAGCAGCAACGCCCGCAGGCCGCCTTCGGCGACCGGCGCGATCGCGGCGGTCGTGGTGGTCGGCGTCGGCGCGCTGGTGGTGGGCTTCGCCGCACCCCCACTGCTGCCGCATCCGGCGACCAACACGCAGCCGACGACAACGAAACCCAACGAAACCGAACCCCGCACGCGATCACATCCCGTGTTTCCGACCAGGTTTGTGGATCTGCACGCCAGTTGAGAGCGTCGCCGATCAGTTATCGGCAAGATTAGCGAAATCCGGGCAGTGCCGCCGGTATCGGCACGCCATACCCCAACCGCGTTGACGCCGAATGTTTTCCGGGCGACCGGCGGGGCGACACGGCAAGTTTACGTTGTAAGCGCACTGGGTATACCGGCGTATCGGCGGCCACCCCGGTCGCCTGCTGGGCGGGCCGCCCGCACCGCCGCCGGGCGGCCGTCCAGGGTTGATCGATCGAAGAGAGGCACGCATGAGTGACCAGGACAGTGGGCCCGAAGCCGGCATCAAAGGCGTCGTGGAAGGCGTCAAGGGCAAGGCCAAGGAGGCCGTCGGCACGGTGACCGGTGACGACTCGCTCAAGCGGGAAGGCCAAGCGCAGCAGGACAAGGCCGACGCGCAGCGCGAGGTTGCGGCCAAAGAGGCCGAGGCCGAAAAGGCCCGCGCCAAGGCCGCCGCGGATGAGGCGCGCGAGCGTGCCGAGCAGTAATCGGCCTGGCGGGGCGGTGTCGGCGAGCTGCGGCTCGCCAACACCGCGCAGGCAGCTTGCCTTCCTCCAGGAGGCCAAGTGTTGATGCGCAGAATCGCCCGTCCACTGCTTGCGGCCGCGTTTGTCGGTCAGGGGGTGGAGTCCTTGCGTCGCCCGCAACAAGCCGGCCAGACCGCCCGCCCGGCGTTCGAGGGACTCAAGCAGTTGCCGGACGAGGTGGCGGCCAAGGTGCCCTCCGACGTTGAAACGTTCGCCAAAGCCAATGCGCTGGTGCAGATCGGCGGCGGTCTCTTGCTGGCCAGCGGCAGGATGCCGCGGGTTGCGGCGGCGGTGCTGGCCTGCACGGTCATTCCGGGCAGCGCAGGCGGCCACCTGTTCTGGACAGAACCCGACCCGCAGCGCAGGGCCCAACAGCGCCAAGCGTTTTTGACCGACGTCAGCCTCATCGGTGGGCTGATGATCGCGGCCTCGGACACCGAAGGAAAGCCCTCGCTGGGTTGGCGGGCCCGGCGTGCCGCGCGGCACGCTTACGAACGGGCGGCCACGGCTCTACCCACGACCTCCGGTGATGCGGTGCTCGAGACGGTCGGCGAAAAGGTCAGCGCGGGCTTGCAGTCCGGAGCCGAACATGGCCGCGAACTTGCCGAGCTGGTCGGCGAGAAGGCCGGACCGTTACTGGAGGCAGCCGGTGAGCGGGGCTCACAGCTGGCCGAAGTCGCCGCCGACCGCGGAACCGAATGGGTGCACGCGGCGCGGGAAAACGCCACCACATTCGCCGAAACTGCCCGCCGGCGCCTGCACCGCTGAGCCGGTGCTGCGGTTTATCGCCGCGGCCGGGTGCGGCGCAGCTCGGCGACCAGATCGCCGCGCTCCCCCACGCTGACATCGCTCAAACCCAGCCAGGACGCCATCGACTCCAGCTCGCTGCGCAGCGCGTTCGCCACCCGCTCCGGTGGCGGGCCGTCTTCGGCGAACGCCCCGACGACGTGCAGGGCATCGCGGGTCCGGTCGGCCTTGAGGTCCACTCGGGCGACCAGTTCACCGTCGAGCAGCAACGGCCACACGTAGTAGCCGTAACGGCGTTGCGGCGCAGGGGTATAGATCTCGAGCCGGTAGTGGAAGTCGAACAGCCGCGCCACTCGCGGCCGGAAGAAGATCAACGGGTCGAACGGGCACAGCAGCGCGGTGCCGCGGTCGGCCCGCGGAATCGCCTGTCCGGCACGCAGGTAGGCCGGTGCATCCCAGCCGGCCACCGCTACCGGCTCCAGTTCGCCGGCGGCCACCAGCTTGGCGATCGCCGGCTTGGCCTGGCCGGCCGAGAGCCGGAAATAGTCGCGCAGGTCGGCCTCGGTGCCGATCCCGAGCGCGGTCGCTGCCCGCAGCACCAGCTGCTGCACCGCCTCGTCATCGTCGACCTGGCGGCCCAGCACGTCCGGAGGCAGCACGTTGTGCACCAGGTCGTAGTGCCGGGTGAAGCCGACCCGGGTGGCGGTGGTCAGCACCCCGGCGGCGAACAGCGCCTCGGCCACCCACTTGGTGTCGCTGCGGTTCCACCAGGTTCCCTTGCCGCGGGTGGGTTTGGCGGCCAGGTGGTCCTCGATCTGCCCGGCGGTACTCGGGCCCAGCTCGGTGATCGCCGCGACGATGGCGTCGGCCAGCTCGGGATTGGGCGATACGTTGCCCCACCGGCCGTGGGTGTATTGCCGCATCCGCCAGCGCATCAGGGGCCAGTCATCGACGGCCATCAGCGCCGCCTCGTGCGCCCAGTACTCGACCAGCAGCCGCGGCGACCGCGCGCTGTGCTGCCACGCGGCGCGGTCCAGCACACTGCGGTCATAGGGGCCCAGCCGGCTGAACACCGGGGCGTAATGGGCACGCACCGCCACCGACACCGAGTCCAGCTGCAGCACCTGAATGCGCGATATCAGCCGCTTCAGGTGCGCCCGGGTGATCGCGGCACGCGGCTTGGCGGCCGCGAAACCCTGTGCGGCAACGGCGATCCGGCGTGCCTGCGCCGAGGTCAGCGTTACCATCAGCGATGGTAGCTGTAAAACCGGTACCGCAAGCCGCTGTCGCTGGTGAGCCAGGCCCCCGCGGTGCCCCGCCAGGATTCGTCGAGCACCGGCGCGACGGCATCCGCGTCTTGGCGGGGCAGGTCGATCTCGACTTCGGTCACCTCGCAGCGGGTGGCCAGCGGCAGCGCCAGCGCGTAGATCTGCGCGCCGCCGATCACCCAGGTCTGCGCATCGGTCAGGGCGGCCTCCAGCGTCGCCACCACCTCGGCACCGTCGGCGCGGTAGTCGGGGTCACGGGAGATCACCACGTTGGTCCGCCCGGGCAGGGGTCGCACGGAGGCCGGCAGTGATTCCCAGGTCAGCCGGCCCATCACCACCCGGTGCCCCAGCGTGAGTTCCTTGAAACGCGCCTGGTCCTCGGGCAGCCGCCACGGGATGCCGCCGGCACGGCCGATGACTCCGCTGGTGGACTGCGCCCAGATCAACGCGAGGGCGCTCATACCGCCACGGGCGCCTTGATCGCCGGGTGCGGGTCGTAGCCGAGGATGCGGATGTCGTCGAAGGTGTAGTCGAAGATCGAATCGCGTTGTGCCAACATCAGTTCCGGGTAGGCGCGCGGGTCGCGGGACAGTTGCTGGCGCACCTGCTCGAGGTGGTTGTCGTAGATGTGGCAGTCCCCGCCGGTCCAGACGAACTCCCCGACGTCCAGCCCGGCCTGCGCGGCCATCATGTGGGTGAGCAGCGCGTAGCTGGCGATGTTGAACGGCACCCCGAGGAACAGGTCGGCGCTGCGCTGATACAGCTGACAGGACAGTCGCCCGTCGGCGACGTAGAACTGGAACAGGGCGTGGCACGGCGCCAGCGCCATCTTGTCCAGCTCACCGACGTTCCACGCCGAGACGATGATGCGCCGCGAATCCGGGTCGGTGCGCAACAGCTCCACCGCGCGCGCGATCTGATCGATGTGTTCGCCGGTCGGGGTCGGCCAGGACCGCCACTGCACTCCGTACACCGGCCCCAGATCGCCGGTCGCCGAAGCCCATTCGTCCCAGATGGTGACGCCGTGTTCGTTCAGCCAGGCGATGTTGGAGTCGCCGCGCAGAAACCACAGCAGCTCGTAGACCACCGAGCGGACGTGCACCTTCTTGGTGGTGATCAGCGGGAAGCCGGCGGACAGGTCGTAGCGCAGCTGGTGGCCGAACAGGCTGCGGGTGCCGGTGCCGGTGCGGTCGGCCTTGGGGGTACCGCGCTCGAGCACCAGCCGCAACAAATCCTCATAGGGTGTGGCAATCGGCACGTCGATAGCTTAGAACGGAACCCATGGCCCACGTCAGCGACACGATCACTACGCCCGACGGCAGTTGCCCGGTGCAGCTGTTCACCCCCGACGGTCCCGGCCCCTGGCCCGGAGTGGTGATGTATCCCGACGCCGGCGGGGTGCGGCAGACCTTCGCCGAGATGGCCGCCGAGCTGGCCGGCTCGGGCTACGCGGTGCTGCTGCCAGATGTGTACTACCGGCACGGTGACTGGGCGCCGTTCGACATGGCCACGGCCTTCAGCGACGCCAAGCAGCGGGGCCGGCTCATGTCGATGCTGGGCAGCGTCACGTTCGACCGGTCGGCGACCGACGCGGCGGCGTTCTTCGACTATCTGGCCGGCCGGCCCGAAGTGCGCGGCGAGAAGTTCGGGGTCTGCGGGTACTGCATGGGTGGGCGCATCTCGGTGGTCGTGGCCGGACGCGTTCCCGAGCGGGTGGCAGCGGCGGCGTCGTTCCACGGCGGGGGCCTGGTCACCGACGCACCCGACAGCCCGCACCTGCTGGCCGAGAAGATGCGCGCCACGATCTACATCGCCGGCGCCGAGAACGACGGGTCGTTCACCAAGAAGCAGGCCGCGATCCTCGACGAGGCGCTGACGTCCGCCGGTGTCGAGCACACCGTCGAGTTCTATCCGGCCCAGCACGGCTTCGCCGTCCCCGACAACCCGCCGTACGACGCCGACGCGGCGGCCCGGCACTGGGCGGCGTTGCGGCGGGTGTTCGGCGCCGCGCTGCGTGACTGAACCGGGCAACTATTTGCCTTAAAGGCATTTTTGCCCGATGGGCAATATTTCGGTACGGTGGCGGCATGCCGGGACTGCGCGAGCGCAAGAAGGCCGACACCCGTCGCGCTCTCTCCGACGCTGCCCTGCAGCTGGCCCTGGAGCGGGGTTGGGAGAACGTCACCCGCGAGCACATCGCGAATCTCGCCGGGGTGTCGCTGCGGACCTTCAGCAATTATTTCTCCACCAAGTACGAGGCCCTGGCCTACCGGCAGACCGAGCGGCTGCGCCGCAGTGTCGCGCTGCTGCGGGAGCGCCCGGCGGACGAGCCGCTGTGGACATCGGTCACCGAAGCCGTCGTCGGGCCGGTCCACGACGACTTCGCCGCCTCAACCGGTGATGCGAACAGCCCGCCGGATCGCGCTGCGCTTGCCGAACTGCGCAAGATGCTCGCGACCGGCGACCTGCGTAACACCTTCCCCCGCGCCCTGCTCGACGACTTCGCCGCGGTGATCGCCGAACGCACCGGTACCGATGCGCAACGTGACAGCTATCCGCGCCTGGCGGCCGCCGTGATCCATGCGGTCATCGAGGCCACCATGGACAGCTATGTGACGGCGGATCCACCGGTCGCCTACCCGCGGTTGTTGCGCGCCGCGTTCGCCGACGTCGCCGCCGGGCTGCCCCCGCCCGCCGATCGGCAGGTCTGAGCATGGCCGCGCACACCGCCGTCGTCATCGTGGGCGCCGGGCCCAACGGGCTGATGCTGGCGTGCGAACTGGCGCTGGCCGGCGTCCGGCCGGTGGTGCTCGACGCGTTGCCCGGGCCCAGCTCCGAGCCGAAGGCCAACGGCCTTGTCGGGCAAGTGGTTCGGACACTCGACCTGCGGGGGCTCTACAACGGGTTCAGCGGCATGGCGGGACCGCCGCAGCCGGTGCCGGCGTGGATGTTCTCCGGGATGACACTGGATCTGTCGCTCAGCTTCACCGAGGCGCGGGCCAATCCGATGTACGTGCTGCCGGTGGCCCAGCCGCAGTTGGTGCGGCTACTGGCCGCGCGGGCCGGCGAGCTCGGCGTGGCCGTGCGCTGGGGCCACCGGCTCACCGGTCTGGACGCGCGGGACGACACGGTGGTGGCCACGGTCAACTCCGCGCACGGCGACTACGACGTGGCGGCGGGGTATCTGGTGGGCGCCGATGGCGGCCGCAGCATCGTGCGCAAGACGGCCGGTATCGCGTTTCCGGGTACGACGGCACCGACAGTCGCCCGGCTGGCGCACGTGCAGATCCCGGAAAGCCTGCGCGCCGCAGACCGCAGTCTGGCGATACCCGGTGTCGGCCGGATCTCCCATGGCCACAACAGGTTCGACCGCGGCATGGTGCTATTCGGTGAATTCGAGCCCGGCCGGGCACTGTTGGGCACGCTGGAGTTCGGCCCGGCGGCCGACAGCGGCCCGATGACGATCACCGAACTGCGGGAAAGCCTGCAGCGCATCCTCGGCGTCGATATCGCGTTGGGCGAACCGCTGGGTCCGGGCCCGCATGCGCTGCGCCGGATCGACGGGCAGAACAGCCGACAGGCCGAGCGCTACCGCGCCGGACGGGTGTTGCTGCTCGGCGACGCGGCTCATGTCCACAGCGCGATGGGCGGGCCGGGGCTGAATCTGGGGTTGCAGGACACCGTCAACCTCGGCTGGAAGTTGGCTGCCCAGATCAACGGCTGGGCACCCGAGGGACTGCTGGACACCTATGAGTCGGAGCGCCAGCCGCTGGGACAGCGGGTGATGATGCACTCGATGGCCCAGACCGCGCTGATGTCGCCCGGTCCGCACGTCGCCGCGTTGCGCGAGTTGTTCGGTGAGCTGACCGCGATCCCAGAGGTGTCGGCGCATCTGGCCGAACTGCTCGCCGGCAGCGATGTCCGCTACGACGTCGGAGACGATCACCGGTTGTCCGGCTGGCATGTCCCCGACCTCGCCTTCGACGACGGCCGCCGGGTTGCCGACCTGTTGCACCGGGGGCGCGCGGTGCTGCTCGACTTGGTCCACGGCGCCGCGGCGCCCGTCGCCCTCCCGTGGGCCGATCGCGTCGACGCTGTCACCGCTGCCATGCCCGCGCCCCCGGCGGCGGCGATGCTGATCCGTCCGGACGGCTATATCGCTTGGGCAACCGATGGTTTCGCCCCCGGCCAGCCGCCTGCGCTGAAGGCCGCGCTGACCCGCTGGTTCGGCGCGCCACGCCGCTGACATCAGTGCCAGGTCAGCCCGGATGCAGCGCGTCACCGACGTGGTCGGCGATCCCGACGCCATTGAGCGCGGTGTGGCGGGTCTCGCGCATCACCAACAGCGCAACGAAGGAGCACCCGGCCGCAATCGACAGGTAGACGCCCACCCAGCGCACGCCGTGCTCGGTGGCCAGCCAGGTGGCGATGAACGGTGCCACCGCCGCCCCCAGGACGCTGGCCGCGTTGTAGGCGACACCGGAGCCGGTGTAACGGACGTTGGTAGCAAACAACTCCGGCAGGACCGCGCTCATCGGGCCGAACGCCAAGCCCATCAACGTCATCCCGACGATCAGGAACGCCAGGATCGCGCCGGACGAGGTGTTCGGTTTCAAGAAGGCGCCGAAGGTGGTTCCGTACACCATGATTGCGGCGGTGAAAACCAGCAGCACCGGGCGCCGGCCGAATCGGTCGGCCAGCGCTCCCGACATCGGTAGTACGGCCGCAAAGAACGCCACCGCAACCAGTTGCAGTCCCAGGAAGTCGGCGTAGCTGTACCCCAGCCCAGCGCCCTCCGGCGCGCGCTGAGCGGTGCCGTAGCTCAGCGTCCAGGTGGTCACGGTGTAGAACAGCGTGTAGGTCGCCACCATCACCAGCGTGCCGATGATCAGCTGCCGCCAGCTGCCGCGAATCACTTCGGCGATCGGCGCGCCGACGCGCTGGCCGGTTTCAATGGCCTGCGCGAAGACCGGGGTCTCGGTAAGCCGTACCCGAACGTACAGCCCGACGGCCACCATCACGGCGCTCAGCAGGAATGGAATCCGCCACCCCCAGGTGAGGAACTGCTCCGGCCATCGCAGCAGGACCAGGAAGATCGCGGTGGCGAGCAGGAACCCCAGCGGCGCGCCCAGCTGCGGCCAGATTCCCGCGGCGGCCCGCCGGCCCGGCTTGGCGGTCTCGGTGGCCAGCAAGGCCGCGCCGCTCCATTCACCACCGAGGGCCAGCCCTTGGCAGAACCGCAAGACGGCCAGCAAGACCGGCGCCGCCAGGCCGATGTGGTGATAGGTCGGCAGCAGCCCGATCGTGAATGTCGCCACGCCCATCACCAGCAGCGAGGCGACCAGCGTGGTCTTTCGGCCGAGCCGATCACCGAAGTGGCCGAACAGGATCGAGCCCACCGGCCGGGCCACGAATGCCAGTCCGAACGTGGCCAACGATGCCAGCAGCGCCGCGCCTGGGTCTCCCGGCGGGAAGAACAGCTGCGGGAAGACGGTGACCGCCGCGGCGGCATAGACGTAGAAGTCGTAGAACTCGATGGTGGTGCCGATCAGCGACGCCACCGCGATCCTGCCGCGCGGCACCCCGTCGACCAGGTCGGGCTCCGGTATCAGATGCCCGCTTGCTCGGCTACCTCGCGGGCCTTGTCCACCAGCGCGTCGATCCACGCCGTGATCGGGGTTCCCGCAGCGGCCTTGTTCTCCGGGTTGTCCAGCACCCGCCGTACGATCCCCTCGGCGATGATCGCGACCTTCCACAGTCCCAGAGCATGCCAGTAGGCCAGTGTCGCCGCGTCGCGCCCGGTCAGCTCCAGGTACACCCGGGCCAACTCGGCGCGGTCGGGGAAGCCGTCCAGGGTGCTCAGGACGAACTCCCCGGCGATGTCCTCCTCGCCCGGCTGCGGCCAGTACGCCAGTAGGCTGCCCATGTCGGCGAGCGGGTCGCCGAGGGTGGACAGCTCCCAGTCCAGCACGGCGACCACCTCGCCGCTGCGCGGTGAGGTGATCACGTTGCGCAGGTGAAAGTCGCCGTGCACCAAGGTGAGTTCCTGCTGTGGCGGCGCGGCCGCGATCAGCCGCCGGGTCAGGTCGTCAAGCGCCGGCAGCTCCCGCGTCTTGGATTTCTCCCACTGCCCGGACCAGCGCTTGAGCTGACGCTGGGCGTACGGCTTGTGGCTGGCCAGATCATCGAGGCCGACGGCGGTGATGTCGACGGCGTGAATCTTGGCCAGGGTCTTGGGCATTGACAGCCCGATCTGCCGGCGCCGCTGCGGCGTCAGCGACTCAGCCACCGACATCCGGTCGGCCACCACCCCGTCGACGAACTCCATCAACAGCAGCGGGGTGTCTTGCGCGTCCCGCGTCAGCCCGTAGACCCGCGGGGTGGGCACGTCGGTGTCCTCTAAAGCCGAGAGGATCCGCGCCTCCCGGGCGACGTCGTGGGCCGATGCCAGCAGCTTGCCCAGCGGCGGACGGCGCAGCACCCAGCGGTGATCGGCCGCGTCGGAGACCAGGTAGGTCAGGTTCGACTGCCCGATTCCGATCCGCTCGAATTTCAAAGGGCGGGTGACCGGAATGCCCAACTGCGCGATCCAGCGCGCGACCATCGGCGGGTCGATGCCGAGCACATCAGCCACCGAAGCCCACCCGGAACCCGCTTGCCTCTCCGAGGATTTGGCCACCGTCGATCACCAGGGTCTGCCCGGTGATCCAGCTCGCGGCATCGGAGACCAGGAACGCGACCGCGTCGGCGACGTCGACGGGCTCGCCGATCCGGCCCAGCGGTATCTTCGTCGACAGAGCCTGCTCGTGTTCCTTCCAGAGCACCTCGGCCAGCTTGGTGCGCACTACGCCAGGGCAGAGGGCGTTGACCCGCACCCCCGGCGAGAGTTCCAGCGCCAGTTGCTTGGTGACGTGGATCAGCGCAGCCTTGGTGGCGTTGTACATGCCCATCAGCGGTGAAAAACTCATCCCGCCGATCGAGGCGGTGTTGACCACACTGCCGCCGTGCTCGCCCATCCACGCCTTGACCGCGCACGACGTCCACAGCAGCGGCCCCCACAGGTTGATGTCGAAGATCTTGGCGAACCGGGCGTGGTCCTGGTCGATCAGGGGTCCGAACGCCGGATTGGTGCCGGCGTTGTTGACCAGGATGTCGATGCTGCCGAACCGCTCCAGGGTCAGATCGATGCACCGCTGGGCGGCATCGTCTTCGGCGACGTGCGCGGCCACACCGAGCGCGTTGCCCTTGACCTGGGCCGCCGCGGCGTCAGCGCTGTCCTGATCGCGTGAGGTGAGAACCACGTTGGCGCCGGCGGCGGCCAGGCGCTGGCCGATCGCCAGCCCGATACCGCGGGATCCGCCGGTGATGATCGCGGTGCGTCGTGTGAGGTCCGGTGTGGTCATCGTGCCTCCTTGTACTTGGCAAGTTCCTGGCGGGCGATGGCGCGCTTGTGCACCTCGTCGGGGCCGTCGGCGAGCCGCAGGGTGCGCAGGTGCGCCCAGAAGCCGGCCAGCGGGAAGTCGTCGGTGACGCCACCGGCACCGTGCACCTGGATGGCCCGGTCGACGATCTTCAGCGCGATGTCGGGTGCGGCGACCTTGATCGCCGCGATCTCGACCTGTGCGGCCTTGTTGCCCACGGTGTCCATCAGATAGGCGGCTTTGAGGGTGAGCAGGCGGATCATCTCGATGTCGATGCGCGCCTCGGCGATCCAGTCGCGGATGTTGGCGTTGTCGGAGATCGGCTTGCCGAACGTCACCCGGGACTGGGCCCGCTTGCACAGCAATTCCAGTGCCCGCTCGGCCATGCCGATGGCCCGCATGCAGTGGTGGATGCGGCCCGGTCCGAGCCGGGCCTGGGCGATCGCGAACCCCTCGCCTTCGCCCTTGAGCACGTCTTTGGCCGGCACCCGAACGTCATGGAAGTCGATCTCGGCGTGGCCCTCCCGGTCCTGGTAGCCGAAGACCGGCAGGCCCCGCATGATGGTGACACCCGGGGCGTCGATGGGCACCACCATCATCGACTGCTGTCGATGGGTCGCCGTGTTGGGGTCGGTCTTGCCCATCACGATCATGACCTTGCAGTTGGCGTGTAACGCGTTGGACGCGAACCACTTACGTCCGTTGAGGATGTATTCATCACCCTGTTTGACCATGGCCAGCTGAACGTTGGTGGCATCCGAGCTGGCCACCTGCGGTTCGGTCATCACGAACGCCGACCGGATGGTGCCGTCCAGCAGCGGCTTGAGGTACTTCTCCTTGTGCTCGTCGGTGCCGAAGAGGGTGAAGACCTCCATATTGCCGGTGTCGGGAGCGTTACAGTTGCAGGCTTCGGGTGCCAGATGTGGACTGCGGCCCATGATCTCGGCCAGCGGCGCGTATTCGAGGTTGGTCAGGCCCGGCCCCCATTCCGGGTGCGGGTGAAACAGGTTCCACAGGCCGCGCTCGCGCGCCTGCGCTTTCAGCTCTTCCAGGATGGGGGGCTGAAAATGCGGGTTGCCGGATTCGGCCATCTGCTGCTCGTAGACCGGTTCGGCCGGGTAGACGCAGCTTTCCATGAACTCCAGCAGATCGGAACGGTATTTCGTTGCGCGCTCTGACATTTCAAACAGGGACATGCAGGCTCCTCACCTAGGACGCTTACGTGTTGAGCAGGCCGCGCTGGTAGCGGCGCATGCCCCGCAACCAGCGGTCGTAATCGGTTCCCTTGAACCGGTACATCTCCAGTACCGCTGGGTGCGGCAGGATCAGGAAGCGTTCCTCGTCGACGGCTGCCAGCACCTCGTCGGCGACGGCCGCCGGTTCGAGCACCTCGCCGGCGGCGGTGACCGCCCGGGTGGCCAGGTCCCCCAGCGGGTCACCGGATTGCTCACCGGCGTACAACAGCTTGGTGTTGACGCCCATCGGGCACAGGCAGCTGACCCGCACTCCCTGGTCGCCGTAGGTGATGTTGAGCCATTCGGCGAATCCGACGGCCGCGTGTTTGGTGACCGCATACGTGGCGCCGCCCAGTTGAGTGAGCAGACCGGCCGCCGACGCGGTGGACACGAAATACCCCTCGCCGCGCTGCACCCAATCCGGCACCAACAGCTGCGCGGCGCGGATATGGGCCCGCAGATTGACGTCGAGGGCCTGGTCCCAGTCGGCTTCGCCAGCCTCCAGGCCGGGGGCGCCGGTGATTCCGGCGTTGGCGAAGTACATGTCGACCGGCCCGAAATGGTGCTCGGCGAGCGCGATCAGCTCGCGGATCACCTCGGTGTCGGCGACGTCGCCGCCATGACCGACCGCCGCGCCCGGCTGCTCGGCGTTGATGGCGTCGGCCACCGCCGTCGCGGCCTGGGCATCGAGGTCGGCCACCACCACCTTGGCCCCGGCCTTGGCGAGCGCTGCAGCCAAGGCGCCGCCGATGCCGCCTCCGCCGCCGGTGACGATGGCAACCCGTTCCGCAACCTTCATGGGCAGTCCTTGCTCTTGGCGTTCGCAGCGTCAGTGACCCTAGTTGAATCCGGTCTCATGTTCAATTAGTGTTCGGGCGGAATTGCAGGGCATTCGCCCAGAGCCGGGTGACGGTGGTGACCAGCGCGTCGAAGTCGGCGCCGGCGCTGTCGGTGGCCTCCTCGAGCACGAAGATGCCGTACGCCAGCCGGCTGACCATCCCCGAGAGCGCCCGCGAGGCCAGCAGCGGATCGACGTCGGCGGTGGCGATCCCGCGCTCCTGCAGGTCGGCGATGCCGGCGGCATTGCGGTGGACGAACGCATCGGCGCGCTGCGCCCGGAAGGCACGGAACTTCGGATCCACCTGGGCCACCTGCTCAAGCAGACCCATCAGCCTCGCGTTGCGCCGATAGGCTTCCAAATAAGCGCGATTGCTCGCCTCCAGGACCGCGTACGGATCGTCGGTGCCGGCCACCCGGCCCATGCCCGGATGCATCATGTCCTGCTGCGCCTGCTCGAGGACGGCGGCGAAGATCTCTTCCTTGTTCCCGAAGTAGGTGTAGAACGACCCGGTGGCGCAGCCGGCCGCCTTGGTGATGTCGGTGAGTTTGGCGTCGAGGTAGCCGTCGCGCTCGAATACCTTGCGGGCCGCCGCGACCAGCGCGGCTCGGGTCCGCGCCCCGCGCACGGTGGCCGGCAGCTGGCGTGCCGGGACGGAATCCATCTCAGGGATTCTAGCTGAACCCGACGTCAAGTTCAGCCCTTGCTTCGGCGCCGTGGGCCAGTTCGCCCAGCATGGCTTGGGCCTCCGGTTCGGGCAGTGACTCCACCCCGCGCAGCGTGCGCTCGATGGCCCGGGTTCGCACGCCGGCGGAGTCGATGGTGTTGCGGGCGGTGTCGAGTTGCTTGCGGGTCTTCTCCAGGACGGCCGCGAACTTGCCGAACTCGGTTTTGACGGCGCCGAGCACCTGCCACACTTCGCTGCTGCGCCGCTCGATCGCCAGGGTGCGAAAGCCCATCCGCAGGCTGTTGAGCAGCGCGGCCAACGTGGTGGGCCCGGCGAGGGTGACGTTGTATTTGGCCTGGATCTGCTCGAACAGCCCCGGTTGGCGCAGGACCTCGGCGTAGAGGCTCTCGGTGGCGAGGAACAGGATTGCGAAGTCGGTGGTGTGCGGCGGCGCAAGGTACTTGTCGCAGATGTCGCCGGCTTCGGCTTCGATCCGCCGGATCAAGGCCTGCCGCGCGGCCGCCTCCCCCGCGATGTCGGCATTCTCCTGCGCGTCGAGCAGGCGCTCGAAATCCTCACGCGGGAACTTGGCGTCGATCGGCAACAGCACCTCCCCGGCGCCGGTTCCGCCGGGCAGCCGGATCGCGAACTCCACTCGCGCAACCGATCCCGGGACGGTGACGACGTTGGTGGCGTACTGCTCGGGCGTCAGCGTCTCGGCCAGCAGCGCGGCCAGTTGCGTCTCGCCGAAGATGCCGCGGGCTTTGACGTTGGTCAGCACCCGCTTCAAGTCGCCCACGCCGGTGGCCAGGGTCTGCATCTCGCCGAGGCCCCGCTGCACCGCTTCCAGGCGTTCGGAGATCTGTGTGAAGGATTGGGCCAGCCGGGTTTCCAGGGTCGCCTGCAGCTTCTCGTCCACCGTCGCGCGCATCTTCTCCAGCTGCGCGGTGTTGTCGCTTTGCAGGCTCTTGAACTGGTGATCCAGGTTCGCACCGAACCGGTGCAACGTGGTCTGCCACTGGTGGAAGGCCTGGGCAAGTTCGGCCCGCCCGGCATGTTGCTCTTCGCGCAGCGTTCGCTCCACGCGTTCACTGTCGCCGCGTAGCACGGCGAGCTGTTCCGGTGAGATCGCCACGCCACTCGGACGCAGCAGCACTACCACCTGCAGGATCACCGCCAGCAACGCGAGTGAGGTCAGGAGGATCAACAGGGCCGTGTCCATGCGCGCAACGTAGCGCAGGGCACCGACAGCTACCCGTCGGACAGGCTGGCGATCCAGGCCCGCGATTGCGCTGGGTCGATCACATCGTCGAGTTCGAAGGTCATCGCCGCGCTCAATGCCCGCCCGCGCCGGTAGGCCGCCTCCACCAGCTGATCGAAGAGCTGTTGGCGCTGATCCGGGTCGGCGGCATCCGCAAGTTCTTTGCGGAAACCGAGCCGCACCGCTCCTTCCAACCCCATACCGCCGATCTCGCCGGTCGGCCACGCGACGGTGAACTGTGGGGCGTGAAATGAACCGCCCGCCATCGCCATCGCACCCAGCCCGTAGCCCTTGCGCAGCACGATCATGCCCATCGGGACGGTCAACCGGGCTCCGGCGATGAACATCCGGCTGAACCGGCGCACGGTGGCCTGCCGCTCGGCATCCGGACCGACCATGAATCCCGGCGTGTCGCACAGCGTCACCACCGGCAGCCGGAACGCCTCACACAGCGCGAAGAAATCAGCGGTCTTGTCGGCCGCCTCCGCATCGATCGCGCCGCCGAGATGGTGGCTGTTGTTGGCCAGCAATCCGTAGGCGACCCCGTGCACGCGCACCAGGGCGGTCACTATCCCGATCCCGTAATCCGGTCGCAGTTCCAGCACCGAACCGACGTCGACGATCGCATCGATCGCTGCCCGTACGTCGTAGGCCCGTAACCGGTTCTGCGGCACCACATGCCGCGCCAGTCTCGGATCGGGCTCAGCGAAGTCGGTCACCGTGGGACGAAAGTAGGACAGGTAGCGCTTCGCCAGGGTCACCGCTTCGGTCTCGTCGCGTGCCGCCAGTGCAACCACCCCGTTGCGGCGCTGCACCTCGATCGGCCCGATCTCCTCGGGCCGGTAGACGCCCAGCCCGCCACCTTCGATCATCGCCGGGCCGCCCATCCCGATGTTGGCATCGGGGGTCGCGATGATCACGTCGCACACCCCGGCCAGCGCCGCGTTACCAGCGAAGCAGCGGCCGGAGACGATCGCCACCAGCGGCACCTGGCCGTTGAGCGCGGCCAGCGCACGAAACGTCATCAGGTCCAGCCCGGCCATCCCGGCGACATCGGTGTCACCGGGCCGGCCGCCGCCCCCTTCGGCGAACAGCACCACCGGAAGTCGTCGGCGGGCGGCCACCTCGAAAAGCCGGTCGGTCTTGGCGTGGTTGCGCATGCCCTGGGTGCCGGCCAGCACGGTGTAGTCATAGGAGGCCACTGCCACCGGCGCCGCACCGATGGTCGCCAACCCGGCGACCAGGCCGTCGGCCGGCGTGTTGGTGATCAGGTCCTCCTCCGCGCGCCGGCTGCGCTGCGCCGCCACCGCCAGCGCCCCGTATTCGACGAAGCTGCCGGGGTCGACCAGATCGGCGATGTTCTCCCGGGCGGTGCGGCGGCCCTGGCGGTGGCGTTTGGCGACCACCTCGGGACGGCCTTCGTCGCGGGCGAGCCGGTGCCTGTGGGCGACCTCGTCGAGGTCGGTGCGTGGCGAATCCAGCTGCGGGCCCGCACCGGGCCCGGCGGTACTCTCGTCGCCGGCCGAAACGAACACCAGCACCGGGTCTCCGGCGCCGACGACCTGCCCCGGGCCGACCAGGGCGCGCACCGTCGCGCCGGGTGCGGTCAGCACATGTTGCATCTTCATCGCCTCCAGCACCACGTCCGGCGTCACCTCGACAACGGTGCCGGCCATCGGCGCGTACAGCACCTGTTCGCCCGGGTTCAGAGGCGTTGCGCGGGGCGGGTGTTCGTCCTGCCTGGGCGCCGCGGCGCCCACCAGTGCAGGCAGTCGGCGGTCCAGCCAATCGGTCGTCACCACGCCGGTCCCCAGCGCCGCGTCGGACAGCACTGCCTCCAGCAGGCCGGCATTGGTGCCGACACCGGCGATCGCCAACTCCGCCACCGCAGTTCGCGCCTTGCGCAGCGCTGCGGTCAGCGAGGTGCCGTACACGTGGGTGATCACCTTGGCCAGCAGCGAATCGTAGCGGGGCCCGATGGTCAGGCCCGGCCGGGCGTAGGTGTCGACCCGGATGCCTGGCCCGCTCGGAGGGGTGAACGCCGTCAAGGTGCCGACACAGGGTTGCACCGTGCCGTCGGCGGCCACCGTTTCGGTGTTGACTCGGCATTCGACCGCGATCCCATGTGCCTCGGTCGGCAGAACCAGGTCGTCGAGTGCGGCGCCTTCGGCGATCTGGAATCCGGCCGCCACCAGGTCGATTCCGGTGACCACCTCGGTGATCGGGTGTTCCACCTGAATGCGCGGGTTGACCTCGAGGAAGACGAAATCGTCACCGGTGACCAGGAATTCCACCGTGGCCAGGCCCCGGTACCCGACGGCTGCGCACAGTCGGGCCGCTGCGCCGTGCAATGCGGTACGCACCTGATCGGAAAGCCCCGGCGCCGGCGCGATCTCGATCAGCTTCTGGTAGCGGCGCTGGATGCTGCAGTCGCGATCACCGACCGCCAGGGCGCGCACGCCGTCGGCGACGATCTGCACCTCGATGTGGCGAGCGCCCTCGACGAGTTCCTCGGCGAACACCGCCGCGGCGCCGAACCCCAGTCGGGCCTCGGCCGAGCACCAACGGTAGGCGTCGTCGAGCTGGTCGGCAGCGCGGACCGTGCGTATGCCCCGGCCCCCGCCGCCGGCCAGTGCTTTGAGCATGATGCCACCCGGATGGGCGCGAAAGAACTCATGGATCTGTTCTGGGCCGACCGCCCCGTCGGTGGCGGCCGGCACCGGCAGCCCGGCGGTGACCGCGGCGCCGCGCGCGGCGGACTTGTCACCGAACATGTCCAGCAGTTCAGGGGCCGGCCCGACGAAGGTACGGCCCGCTGCCGCAACCGTTCGGGCGAATTCGGCGTTCTCCGAGAGGAATCCGTAGCCTGGATGGATCAGGTCAGCATCGGTCTTGGTGGCGGCGGCCAGGACGGCGGCCTGATCGAGGTAGGCCGACGGACCTGCGCCGGGTAAGCCGACGGCCTCGTCAGCGGCGTACACGTGCGGGCTGTCCGCGTCATCTTCGGCATAGACCGCAATCGTGTGGTAGCTCAGGTCGGTTGCGGTGCGGATGATCCGCAGCGCGATCTCGCCACGGTTGGCGATCAGCACCGTCTTCGGTGAGGCATCGGCGGTGCTCACCGTAACGGGGCACCCCACTGCACCTGCGCACGCAACTGTGTCTTGAGCAGTTTGCCGCTGGCGGTGCGCGGCAGTTCCTCGGCGACCACGGTGATGTACTGCGGCACCTTGAAGTCCGCGAGCTGACTTCGGCAGTGGTCGAGCACCGCGGCCACATCGACGTCGTCGCCGTAGAGCACCGCGCCGACCTTCTCGCCCATCACGTCGTCAGGCACCGCCAGCACGCACGCGTCGGCGACCCCGGGCGCCGACAGCAGCGCCGCCTCCACCTCCACACTGGAGATGTTTTCGCCGCCGCGGATGATGATGTCTTTGAGCCGGTCGATGATGTGCACCCGCCCGGCGTCGTCGACGCGGACCACATCGCCGGTGTGCAGCCACCCGTCGATGATGGTGGCGGCGGTCGCATCGGGCCTATTCCAGTAGCCGCGCATCACGTTCGCGCCGCGCACCACCAGCTCGCCGGTGGTCGGGTCGTCACCGAGCGGGGCGACACCGATGTCTCCGGAGGGAATCGCGTAGCCCACCGAGTCCGCGTGGGCGACCGCATCGGAGTCCGGCAGCACCGTCATCAGCGACGCCGTTTCGGTCATGCCGTAGCCGTTGAACACCGTTGCGGCGCCGAACGCGTCGCGCAGCGCACGCACCAGGGCCGGCGCCGTCGGGGCGCCGCCGTAACCGACCCAGCGCACCCCGGAGACGTCGACGCCGGCGAAGCCGGGGTGCCGCAGCAGCAGTGCGTAGATCGCAGGAACGGTGATCAGTGACGAAATCTTTTGTGCCGGCACGGTGGTGAGCAGTTCGGGGAGGTTCAGCGCCGGCATGATCACCGCCGCTCCGCCGGTGTAGGCGGCGACCAGCAATTGCGAGTTGCAGCCGGTCACGTGGAACAACGGCACCGAGATCAAGGTGCGCAACTCCTCACCGAGCTGCCGGGACTGCCCCATGGCGCGCATCATGTTCTCGGCGTTGGTCACAAACGCCTCGTGGGTGGTGGGCACCCCCTTGGGACGCCCGGTGGTGCCGGAGGTGTAGAACAGCGCCGCAGTGTCGGGCGGCTCCAGCCCGTCGACCACATACGGCCGGCCGTCGGGCAGCGCGGTGCCGGGCGCGAGATCCACCCGCACTCCGGCGTCGGCAAGCACGAAGTCGACCTCCGGTGCGGCCGAACGGGTGTTGACGGCCACCGGTATGCCGCCGGCCATCAGCGTCCCCCAGAATGCCAGCACCCAGTGCAGCCCAGCGGGATAGCGCACACCGACCCGGTCGCCGCGCCCAAGCCCCTCGGCGCGCAGCCCGCCGGCCACCCGCGCCGCCCGCTGCCACAGCTGCCGGTAGGTCAGCGCACCGGCTCCCAGCTCCACCACGGCCTCGCTGTCGGGGCGGCGCTCGACCTGCTCAGCCAGCAGGTCGAGCAGAGTGGCCGGCAGCTGCTGATAGCACGGGACACCATTGCGGTCGCGAACCACCCCGGCCGTCGGAAAAGGGTTGTGCCGCCGGGGAATCTCCACGATTTTCGTCATGCGCGGCCCCGCCGGCTATGCGCCAGGCTGCGCAGCGTCCCACGCAACGCGTAGACCGCGGTCGTAACGCAGACAACGACCAGCACGACGAACATGGGCAGCCAGTTGCCGCGCTCATGGTTGATGTGCCACCAGACGTAGGTGAACAGTACCGAGCAGGCGAACAGCACCACGTCGCGCCAGTTGCCCTGATAGGACAGCGCCGCGGCGCGCAACGCCCGGGTCCGGTCGGACGCGGCGACCAGGTCGTCAATCCGCTCGTCGATGGTGCGTTGCAGTTCGGCCCGCCGCTTGGTCTGTTCGGCCGGGATCCGGTCGAGCAGGTCGAGGTCTTGTTTGATCAGGCCGCGCAGATCTGGGCCCTTGAGCTGGCCCGCCGCCGCGGTCAGTAGGGCTCCACCGAAGATCGGTGCCGCGCCCAGCGCCATGCTCAGCAGAGTGGGCATCGTCGTGTCGTTCCTTTCGACCGCCTTCCCGCGTCACCCTACGGCGTCAGCCAAGCCGTACCGTGCCATCCGGCTCGATTCGCCAATTCGGGTTGTGGGCGATCTCCCAGATCAGGCCGTTGGGGTCTCGGACATGAGCGTGGAACACACCGCCGAACCGGCCCGGTTGCGGAGCTTTGAGGACGGTGCCGCCGGCGGCGGCCATCGCCTCGGTCAGCGCCGTCACCTCCTGGGGACTGTCGACGTTGTGCGCCAGAGTGATTCCGGAGACCCGCGAATGGTCACCGGGCAATGCCAGATCTTCGTTGAACTTGGCGGCATCGAAGAAGCCGAGTAGCTGCCCGGGCGCGCTCTGATAGAAGACGATCTCGCCCTCGACATCCAGCCGCGGACGCCAGCCCAAGGCAGCGTAGAAGCGGCGGGTGGCGCCGAGATCGGTCGCGGCGATGGTGAGGAAATGCAGCTGCTGGTCCATGCGGGGAAGCCTAGGGCGGTCGAGCGGTATGCAGCCGTCGGCGGACCGGTGTACAATCGAACACATGTTCGATAACGGTTTGCCGGGGCCGGCGTCGTTGGCGGAGGC
>NZ_JCALEE010000007.1:0-228881 GCF_059813225.1 Mycobacterium sp. NGS16 | reverse complement strand
TCAACGAACTAGAGCGGTCATCCCCGGACCAGCCAGCACCGCACGATATCGTCGCTCGAACTCGCTGGCGCATAGGGCGGTTCGTTACATCCCTCGCTGCCATCTGCAAGTCGCTGTCACACTGACGACCCCTTTCCCCTGTGCAGTGAAAACGCCGGGAACAGTAACCATGCGCAGGTTGATCGCTAGCCAGAACGACCGTGGTGCCTGCTAGCCGAGTTGCGGCGAAGAGGTCACTCGACCTCCGCTAGCGCCTCGGCCACCTCCGCCGAATCCAACTGCGCCACTTCCAGATAAACCTCCGCGACCGCATCCAATCGGTCCGGATCGGTCTCACCAGCGGCCAGTCGCGAAGCCAGCCCCGCCACTGTCCGCGTCGCGAAGATGTCAGCGACCACCACGCCGGGGGCATCCAGCCAGGTGCGGATGCGTGCCACTGCGGCGGTGGCCAGCACCGAATCCCCGCCGAGCGCGAAGAAGTCATCGTCGGCACCGACCCGATCGGCACCGAGCACGTCGGCGATGATCGCGGCCAGGGCGCGCTGCAACGGACCCTCCGGCTCCCGGTAGCCGTCGCCGGCGGCGTATCCCGCGGCCAGCTCGGCCGTCACCGCGCGCCGGTCGATCTTGCCGGCCACCGTGTAAGGAATCGCCGAAACCACCTGCAGCTGCCGCGGGATCATGTGCTCGGGCAGCGCTTCGGCCAACCCGGCCCGCAGGCCGGCAACGTCGACCGCCGGATCATCAACCCGGACCGCCGCCGCCAGCACCTCGCGGCCCGCGGCCTCAGGCAGCGCGACCACCACGGCCTCGGCGACCCCCGCCAACCGTCGCAGCGCCGCTTCGACCTCGCCGAGTTCGATGCGGTACCCGCTGATCTTGACCCGGTGATCGGCGCGGCCGACGAATTCCAGGATGCCGCCCGGCCGGTAGCGGGCCAGATCGCCGGTGCGATACCAGATCCGGCCGTCGTGCTCGACGAACTTCTCAGCGGTCAGGTCGGGCCGCCCCCGGTATCCGGAGGCGATGCCGCGTCCGGTGACCCACAGCTCCCCGGTCACCCAATCCGGGCGGTCGGTGCCGTCGGCGCCGACGACGCGGCAGGCGATGTTGGGCAGCGGGGTGCCGTAGGGCACTGAGGCCCAGTCGGCCGGCGGATCGCCGTCGACCTCGCAGATGGTGGCGTGGATGGCGGTTTCAGTCGCACCACCCAACCCGGCGAACCGCACCCCAGGCGCGACGGCGGCAAAGCGGCACGCCAGCTCGGGGCGTACCCAGTCACCGCCGGTCAACACCGCACGCACCGAAGGCAATTCGGCGCCGATTGCTGCCAGCATCTCCAGCGCGCCGGGCATCAGATTGAGCACGCTGACGCGGTGCTGCTGCACCAACTGCGCCCAGACCTCGGGGCTGCGGCGGTCGGCCTCGTCGACCATCACGATCGCTCCCCCGGCGCGCAGCATGGCGAAGACGTCGAGCACCGACATGTCGGCATCCAAGGTCAGCAGCGCCAGGCTGCGATCGTCCGGGCCGAATCCGAAGCGGGCACTGAGGGTTTCGATGGTGTTCATCGCGGCGTCGTGGGTGAGTTCAACGCCCTTGGGTTCGCCGGTGGAACCCGAGGTGAACACCACGTAGGCCAGCTCGGACGGATCGGTGCGAACCGGGTCCACTGCAGCGGGCCGTTGCAGGCAATCCTGCACACTCACCACCGGAATCGGCAGCGCCGGCACCGTTTCCCCGGTCACCAACGCCATAACCGCGCCGCCCAGGGCCAGGATGCGGTCCACCCGCTCGCGCGGCTGATCCGCAGCAATCGGAAGATACACCGCACCGGCGGCCAGGATGCCCAGCAGTGCCGGAATCTGCTCGACGCCCTTGGGCCCGAGCAGCGCCACGGTGTCACCGCGCTGCACCCCGCGTTCGTGGAGCGCAGAAGCCACCGCGAGCGCCTGGGCCCGCAGCTCCCCGTAGCTCAGCTCGCCGCCATCGTGTAGCACCGCGACCGCGTCGGACGCCACCGCGGCATGTCGAAAGAACCTGTCCTGCAAGGTTTCCCCGCTCGGTTCAGCGGTGCCGGCATTGACCGCGGCACGTGCCTGGGCCTGGGCTGGCGGCAACGCATCCGGGGCCGGCTCGTCCCAGCCGTCACCCCGGGCCAGCCGGGTCAGGTCGGCGATGTGGTGGGCGAACATGGCGTCGATCACGCCGGGCGGGAACATCTCTTCGCGGACATCCCAATTCACCAGCACGCCGCCGTCGAACTCGGTCACCTGCGCGTCCAATAGCACCTGGGGGCCTTGGGAGATGATCCACACCGGGGTGCCGAAGGTCTGGGTGACCTCGGCGGCGAACAACTCGCCGAGCCCGAGCGCACTGGTGAACACCACCGGCGCCAGCACCTGGGTGCCGCGGTGGCGGCCCAGATCACGCAGCACCGCCAGGCCCGGGTAGTCGGCGTGCGCGGCAGCGGTGCGCATGGCGTCCTGCACGGCGTGGGCACGCTGTGCACCGGTGGCCGCAGAGCTCAGGTCCACCTCCAGTAGCAGCGACGAGGTGAAGTCGCCGACCAGCCGGTCAACGTCGTCGTGCAGCGGTTCCCGGCCGAAGAGCGGCACGTTCAACAGGAAGCGCGGTGCGTCCGACCAGCAGGCCAAGGTGTGTGAGAACGAGGCCGCCAGCGTCATCGCCGGGGTGACACCGTGGGCGCGGGCCTGTTCGAACAGTGCGTCGCGCGCGGCCGGGTCCAGCCAGTACCAGCGCCGGGTGCTGCGGTGTGAATCGCCGGGGGCACCGGCCGGTGGCGGGAGCTTGGGCGGGTCGGGCAGCTCGGGGATGCGCTGCGTCCACCACTGCCGGTGACTGTCGTCGAGCTGCCGATCGGCCATCGAAAGCCGGTATTGCCGATAGGTATAGCCCAGTGCGGGCAGCGTCGCGCCTCGGTAGGCGGCGGCCAGGTCGGCCATCAGGGTGCGGTAGCTCATCGCGTCGGCGGCCTGCATGTCTAGGTCGACGTGCAGCCGTGCGGTGCCGTCGGGGAGCAGCGACACGGTGAGTTCGAAGACGGCGCCGTCGAGTTGCTGGTGCGATTTGGCATCGCGGGTCAAAGCAAGCCGCGCTGAAACCTCGTCGGCGTCCAGCCCGCGCAGATCCTGCACCGCGACCGGCAAGCCGGCATCGGCCCGGATCTGCTGCGTGCCGTCGGGCAGGAACTCCACCCGCAGCATCGGGTGCCGGGCGGCCAGCGCCTCGGCGGCGGCAGCCAACCGCTCGGGATCGAGTCCGGGCCCGTCAAATTCGACGTAGAGGTGTCCGGCTACGCCGCCGAGTGCCACGTCGTCGTCGCGGCCCACCCACATCGCGTGCTGCATCGGCGCCAGCGGGAACGGCGCGGTGTCGTCCTCGGGTTCGGGGCCCGGGGTGGGCAACGACGACGCACCGGTAACCAGGGCGGTCCAGGCGGCGACGGTGGGTTCGGCGGCCAGCGCGGCGAAGTCGACGTCCAGGCCCCGGCGCCGCCATTGGCCCGCCAGGCTCATCATCCGGATCGAGTCCAGGCCCTGTCCGACCAGGTCAGCATCGGTATCGAGGGTGCCGGCCGGGACGCCAAGCAGCTCAGCGACCTGCGCGCGAATATCGTCCGGCCCCACCGCGCTCACCCCACCCTTCGTTAGTAAAGGCTGCCCTAATTTCGTCGAAGCTACTCTATCTACGGTCCACCGTCGGCAAGCCAGGGAGTCACATGCACGGGTTCATACCGTTTCCGCCCGAGCGGGCCGCCGCCTACCGCGCCGCCGGCTACTGGCAGGGCCGCCCGCTGGCGTCGCTGCTCGACGATGCCGCCGCGCGCTGGCCAGACCGTGTGGCGGTCGTCGACGCCGACACGACCCTGTCGTACGCACAACTGGACGCCGCGGCCGAAAAGGCAGCGGCAGGCCTGCACCGACTGGATATCGCCCCCGGCGATCGAGTGCTGCTACAACTGCCCAACGGCTGTCCGTTCGCGGTGGCGCTGTTCGGGCTGCTGCGAGTAGGCGCGATCCCGGTGCTGTGCCTGCCCGGGCACCGCGCCGCCGAGATCGCGCATCTGGCCGCCGTCAGCGACGCGGTCGGGATCGTAATCCCAGACGCCACAGCGGGATTCGACTACCCGGCGATGGCCGCCGAACTGGGGCTGCGGCGGATCATCATCGACGGCACGGCCGCCGACCCGCCGGCGCCGCGATTCAGCCCGGATCCGGCCGCGCCTGCGGTGCTGCTGGTCTCCGGCGGCACCACGGGCCTGCCCAAGCTGATTCCCCGCACCCACGACGACTACCGCTACAACGCCACCGCCAGCGCGGCGTTGTGCGAGCTGACCGCCGATGACGTCTACCTGGCGGTGTTGCCGGCCGCCCACAACTTCCCGTTGGCCTGTCCCGGCCTGCTGGGCGCCATGTCGGTGGGTGCGGCCACCGTCTTCGGCGCCGATCCCAGCCCGGAGGCAGCCTTCGCCACCATCGCCCGGCATCGGGTAACGGTCACCGCACTGGTGCCGGCACTGGCCACGCTGTGGGCGCAGGCCTGCGATTGGGAACCGCAGAAGCCCGCGACGCTGCGGCTGCTGCAGGTGGGTGGCGCCAAGCTGGCCGCCGGCGACGCCCGCCGGATCCGCGAGGTGCTGACCCCGGGCTTGCAACAGGTGTTCGGCATGGCCGAAGGGCTGCTCTGCTACACCCGGCCCGGCGACGCCGCCGAGCTGCTGGACACCAGCCAGGGCCGGCCGCTCTGCGCCGACGACGAACTGCGGGTGGTCGACGAGGACGGCACCGAAACGACCGAGGGCGAGCTGCTGGTCCGCGGGCCGTACACGATCAACGGCTACTACAACGCGCCGGAGGCCAATGAGCGATCTTTCAGCCCGGACGGCTTCTACCGCAGCGGGGATCGGGTTCGCCGCCGGCCAAACGGCTATCTGGAGGTGACCGGGCGGATCAAGGACGTCATCGTCCGCGGCGGCGAGAACATCGCGGCCGATGAGCTGGAGACGCACCTGCTGAGCCATCCGGCGATCCGATCGGCTGCCGCTATCGGCCTGCCGGATCAGTACTTGGGTGAAAAGGTCTGCGTCGCGGTTGTTTTCCATGGGGCACCGCTGTCGCTGGCAGAGCTGAACCAGCATCTCGAAGCCCAAGGCACGGCCACCCACGTCCGCGTCGATCAGCTGGCGACGCTGCCCACGCTGCCGACGACGGCGGTCGGCAAGATCGACAAGAAGGCTCTGGCCCGCCAGCTCAGCTGAGCCGAAGTCGACGCCTCAGCCTCGCGCGACGACGTTGTCGGACCCCGACGTAATCACCTCCGGCTTCCCGAAGCGGTAGGTCACCCGGTTGTTGAGGCCAGATGCCGCGACCTTGGGCGTCGAGTCGACGGTGATGACGTTGCCGATTCCCGACACGGTCAGGCCGGCGCATTGGCCGGTGAGTACGACGGTGTTGTTGACCCCGCTCACCGAGACGTAACGGCCGGAGCAGGCCAACGTCTTGTTCTCGCCCGCCCCGAGGATGGTGATGGTGACGTCGCGATCAGGCACCGCGATGGCCGGCGACGCCGCTACGGGCGGCGCAGGCGCAGACGGCGGAGCTGGTTCGGGCGCCGGATCCCGGGCAGCGCCTGGGTGCCCCGGTGCCGTGCTCGTCGAGCCGCCGATGATCAGGAACACCGCCCCGCCGGCGGCGATCGCGAGAGCCGCCGCAATCACACCGATCGCGACAGCGATCCCCCGTCCCGGCGGCGACGACACCTGCCCCTCGACGCCCACCGACGGAACGGTCAGTTCCGCAGCCTCGGCGAAGTCCGACAGTGGGCGCTCCAGTTCCCGGATCCGGACCTCGGGATCGTCCTCGGCGTTCACGCGGTACTGATCCGCCAGCCGGCGGCATCGTGTTGCTGCCGCCAGAACTCGTCGAAACGCCCACCGGCAGACCGTAATTGGTCAATGGTGCCGTCCTCGACGACCTGGCCGTCGTCGAGGAACAGCACCCGATCGGCTTGGGCGATGCTCGCCAGCCGGTGCGCGACGATCACCCGGGTGCGCGGGCGCAGTTCGGCGCTGAGCGCGTCGACGATCGCCGCCTCGTTCTCGGTGTCCAGGGCGCTGGTCGCCTCGTCGACCAGCAGTACCGGTGCCGGCTTGAGCAGGGCTCGCGCGATGCTGACCCGTTGGCGTTCCCCGCCGGACAGCGCCGCGCCGGCCTCCCCGACCACCGACTCGGCGCCATCGGGCAACCGGCCGGTCAGCTCGTCTACCCGGGCGAGTTCGACCGCCCGCCCGAACGCCTCCGGATCGGCGCCGGGGTCTCCCACCAGGATGTTGTCCCGGATCGTGCCGTCCAACAAGTAGGGATGCTGAAACACCATGCTGCTCGCCGTGCGCCGCGCCGCAGCAGTCAGCTCGGTGGCGTCCACACCGTCGAGCAGAACCCGCCCGCTGGTCGGTTCGTGTAGGCCGGCGATCAGGGCCAGGATGGTGCTCTTGCCCGAACCGGACGGCCCCACGATGGCGGTCGTGGTGCCCGGCTCCAGCACAAAACTGACCCGGTCGAGCACCGGCGTACCGGCCGCGTCGTAGCCGAAGGTGACATTGTCGAACTCGATGCGGGGCGCCTTGGCACCGTCGGGCAGCGCGCCGTCTCCCACCGTCAGCACCGGTGCGGTGAGCACGGCCCGGATCCGCTCGAGGCTCGCCCGCGTCGACTCCAGCGCCGGCGCCAGTTCGCTGATGACGGTGAAGGGTTCCAGGTAGCGGGCGGTCACGACGATCAGCGCGATGGCTTCGGGAACGCTCAAAGTGCCGGTCACAGTCAGCACGGTGGTGGCGCCGGCGAGCAGGATCAGCGCGCCCTGGCTGGCCAGGCTGAACAGCAGCTGACCCGGAATCTGCATGAGCAGCAGCCGCATCGCCGCGCCGTGCTGGGCGGCCAGGGCTGCACCGACGGTGCTGCGTTCGGGTTCGACCCGCCGTGCCGCGCGCAGTGCCTGCTGGGTGCGGGCGAACTCGATGATGCGCTCGGTCAGCGCGGTGTTGGCTTCCCCGGCGGTGGCATCCGCGCGGGCGCTGAGCCGATTGGCCGCCCACAGCGCCCCCAGCAACAGCGGCACGCCGCCCAGGGCGGCCAGACCCAGCTGCCACGACACCCCGAGCAGCGCCACCGCGATCGCCGGCGGCAGCAGGACGGCGCTGATCAGCGGGGTCAGCAGGTTGACAACCAGGCTGACGAGTTCGGGTCCGGTGGCGGCGATCGCCTGCCGCGCGTCGGCGGTGTTGGCGGGCGTGAACCAGTCCAACCGGATTGCCGGCAGCCGGTCGGCGACGTCATGTTGGGTGTGATCGAGGACGGCGAATCCGAGATCGAATCCGATTCGCGCGCAGGTGAAGTCGATCACCCAGCCGGCTACCGTCGCCACGGTCAGCCAGCCCAGCCAGGTTAGCGCACCGCGCGGGTTCTCGGAGAACAGCGCCGCCACCAACGGGACCAGCAGTACGGTTCCTACCGCGCGCACCGCCACCGATAACAGCGTCAGCCCGGTGTAGCTGAACAGCCGGCCGCGGCGGTCGTGCGGAATCAGCCGGATCAGGGTGCGGATCACCGTGTCGCCTCCGCTCCGGCGACCACGGCCCGGCGCCCGGTCTCCCACAGCTGCAGGTAGCGTCCGCCCGCGGCGAGCAACTCATCGTGGGTGCCCTGTTCGGCGATGGCGCCGTGATCGAGTACCACGATCTGGTCGGCGCCGGTGATCGTGTGCAGACGGTGGGCGATGACGAGCACGGTGCGGTCCTTGGTCAGCCGGTTCAGGGCCTGCTGCACCAGGTATTCCGATTCCGGGTCGGCGAATGCGGTGGCCTCGTCCAGAATGAGCACGGGCGTGTCGGCGAGGATGGCGCGGGCGATGGTGAGCCGTTGGCGCTCACCGCCGGAGAGCGCGGCGGCCGCGCCCAGCACGGTGTCATAGCCGTCGGGCAGTCGCAGGATGCGCTCGTGGATCTGTGCTTCGCGGGCGGCGGCCCACACCTGCTCGTCAGTGGCGTCCGGGACGGCCAGCGCGATGTTGTCCCGCACGCTGCCGTGCACCAGCTGGGTCTCCTGCAACACGAAACCGACCCGGCGGTAGAGCTCATCGGCGGACAATGACCGAATATCCTGCCCGTCAACCGAAATCACGCCCGACTCGACATCGTGGAAGCGGGCCAGCAGCGCGGCCAGTGTCGACTTGCCGGACCCCGACGGGCCGACCAGCGCGGTCACCGTGCCCGGCCGCAGCGTCAGCGACACATCGGAGATCACCGGCACGCCGGGGCGGTAACCGAAGCTGACGGACTCGAAGCGCACCGTCCCGGACGAGGTCTGCGCCGGCGCCGATTCCGGCTCACCTACCACCAGCTCGGGCTCGTCCAGCGCGATCTGCAACCGCCGGGCTGCCAGCATCCCGCCGCGGATACCGCCGACCCCCAACCCGATGCCCAACAGCCGGGCGCCGAAGGTGGTGCCCAGCAACAGGAACGGCAGCAAGTTCACCGGGTCCATCCGACCGGTCACGATCAGCGGGGTGCCGGTCAGCACGATCAACCACAGGAAGGTCGACGGGCGGGTGACCAAGTCCATCAGTGTCTTCTTGCCGATGAATGGGCGCTGCCAATCCACCAGGAAAGTGATGTAGTCGTCCAACTGCCGGCGGAAGGTCGAGGCGGCAGCACCACCGAACACCCGGATCACCGGCTGGCCCTCCAGGTAGGTGCCGGCTTCGCCGTTCATCCGTTCCGCCCAGCGCTGCGCCTGGCTGATCTTGGGCCCGGACTGGGTCATCATCACCGACATCAGCACCAGATAGATCAGCACCGGGACGAACAGCACCAGCGCCACCCGCCAATCCACCACGAGCAGATAGACCAGCACCGCCACCGGTGCGACGACCGCGGCGACGGCGTCCGGGATGGCGTGGGTGACCAGATAGTGCAGGGACAGGGTGTCGTCGGCGATGAGTTGCTTGATCGATCCGGAGCCGCGGGCGGTGAACCAGCCCAGCGGCAGCCGAGAGAGCTTGCTGAGCAGCCGGTTCCGTAACCCGCTGGCGAACCGGGCGTCGATCACGTGCAGCCACAGCGTCAGTCCCGCCCCCAGCAGCGTACCCAGGCCGAGCAGGGAGATCGCCGCGATGGCAAGCGTCCACAGCCGCGACTCGTCGGCGCCGGAGACCAGCAACCGAGCCAGCTCCACCAGCAGCACGAACGGGGCCAGCTGCAGCAGCGTGATGACAGCCTGCAGCACGCCCGAGACGATCAGCGGGATCTTCAGCCGGCCCAGCAGCCGGCCCGCGGCCTGGGCGCGCCAGCGACCACGCTGTGGCTCGCCTTCAGCGACGACCTGCTCGTCGTTCGGTGACGACGGTTCCGGTTCGGCCATCGCAGTTTCCAGGGCGCGTTGGGTGCCCATGGCGCGTCCGGCATTCCAGTAGGCCTGCGCGTGGATTTCGGATTTGGGGAAGCCGAACTCGTCACGCAGCCGCACCCGCAAGGCCTTGAGCGTCGCGGCTTCCGGGGTCGCCCAGGCATACCAGTCCGACCAGTCGCGGGATTCGAGGGCGGCGGTCAGGGAGTTTGCGTCGCGACGCGGTACCCAGTGCACCCGCAGGCGGGGATGCTCGCGCAGCGGGATCAACAGGTCGTTGTCCTCGTGCTGCTCGAGGTACAGCTCGATCGGCACGTCGGAGGGGATGGTTCCGATGATGGCGTTGATCCCCGGGATCGACGCCGAGTCGCCCATCAACAGGTAGCCGGCGGGCTGCTCGTCGGGCACCTCGAAACGCGCCGAGCCCATCAGCGACATCGCCGCGATGCGCGCTCCGGGCTCAACGGTGCGCGCCCACCGGGTCGCGGGCCCGGCTGGTTCGTGCAGCACCATGTCCACCGCGAAGCGTCCGGTTTCCGCGTCTCCCTCGGCGATGGTGTAGGCGCGCTGGAACTCGGTGTTCGAGCCGTCCGGATCGGGGAACCAGAACCGCAGCCACGCACTGGGTTCGACGGTGGCGTCGGTGAACAGGGTCGGTGAATGCATCCAGACTCTGACGCAGTGCGGGGCGATCCAGCTGGTCTCGAGCACCGTTGCGATGTGGTCGCGGGCGCCGAAGCCCCGCAGTATCGCGCCCTGCAAACCGCGCGCCATCAAGGTCCTTTCGCCAACGGTTTCCCGCCCCGCGGGGTGGGACCCGGCGCTCGCGCCGCCAAGCCCGACCTAGGTTACCCTACCCTCACTAAACCGGGTAGGGCCTCGGGTAGGCTCACCGTTCGTTATGACTGACGCCCCACCGATCCTGCACCGGGAACTGACAGACATCTCCGACGAGATTCGCCGCGTCCCGGCGCCCCCGATCCCGGTGCTGGCCGAGCCCTATGCGATCCGGGTGGCCGACCCGGACGCCGATGCGGAGATGGTCTCGGAATGGATGAACCGGCCCCACCTGGCCCAGACCTGGGAATCGGCCTGGCCGCCGGAGCGCTGGCACGCCTATCTGGGCGCCCAGGTCGCCGGCAGCTATTCCCGGCCGTTGATCGTCAGCCGCCACGGAGAAGACGGCGGCTACATCGAAATCTACCGGGCCGCAAAGGATTCCATCGCCCGCTACTACGCGGCTGATCCGCATGACCTGGGCATTCACGCGGCCGTCGCCGATACGACGGTGGTCAACCGGGGGTTCGCGGCGATCTTGTTGCCGCGAATCATGTCCTACGTCTTCGATGTGGAGCCGCAGTGCCGGCGGATGATGTTCGAACCCGAGTACCGCAACACCGCGATGCGGCGGCTGGCCGAATATGTCGGCGGCACCTTCCTCGGCGAACACGACATGGGTTATCGCCGGATGGCGCTGTACGCGGTGCTGCGCTACCCCGACGACCCGCTGTCGAACAGCTCGGCGTAGCCGTCGTAGTCGGGGCGCATCCCGGCGGCTACCAGTTCCCAGAGCACCTCATCGGTGCCGCCGCCGATCCGAGCCAGTTTCATGTCGCGCCACCAGCGTCCGATCGGTGTCTCGTCGACCAGGTAGCCGGCGCCACCGAAGATATGCATGCACTCGGCGATCACCTCTTCTCCCAGCCGCGCCGCGGTGACCTTCATCGCCGCGGAGGTCCGCAGGTCGAGCCGACCCTCGGCGGCGAAACCGTTGAGCCCGTGCCGGAGTAGATCGACCCGCGCTTGCAGGTCGGCCAGCCGCAACCGCAACGCCTGGTGCTCGAAAAGGCTCGAGCCGAACTGCTTGCGGTGCATCATGCGGGCGTGGGTGATGCCGAGCACCTTCTGACACGACGAGGCGACCTGCCCGGAGATCGACATGCGTTCGTGCGCCAGCCCCCAGGAGATCGCGGCCAGTCCGGTGCCCGGGCGGGCGATCAGAGCGTCGGCGGGCACCCAGGTGTCGATGTCGACCGGGGCGGTGTCCAGCGGCGCCGCTCCGACTTTGCTGAACGGCTCGTGCACCTGCACCTGCTCGGTCGGCACCGCGATCATCATGACGTTGCCGTGCCGGCTGTTCTCGTCGTGGTCCATGCTGCGCGCCAGCACCAGGATGTGATCGGAGATGGGCGACAGCGAGACGAACTTCTTGCGGCCGCGCACCTCGAAACCGTCACGCACCGAACGCGCCTCGGTCTGCACCCGCTGGAGGTCCGATCCCCCGGACTCCTCCGAGGCGCCGATGCACAGCACCACCTCGCCCCGGATGGCCTGCTGGCAGATGGCCTTGAGGTACTCCGACCGCGCGAACCGGTGCAGGATCGCGATCGACGAATCCTGCAGGCTCACCCCCACGCCGATGCCGGCCGACCCCAGCCGCCCCAGCGCGTATGCCAGCTCCAGTAGTTTGGCCACGTCGGTGGGCGTGGCGTCAGCCCACTTCTGGGTGAAAACCCCTGCCTGGCCGAGGTGCTCGATCAGTTTGCGCGGAAAGCGCCCACTGACTTCGGCTTCTGCCGTCCAATCCACCACCTGCTGGTCGAAGACCTCGTCAAGCAGGCCGCGATAGGTGTCGATGTCCGAGCCAGTCACGTCATAACCTCCAGGTTGCGTTTGACCTCCAGCCGCCGCAACTTGCCCGATGACGTCCGGGGCAGGGATCCGGGCGCCAGGAACACCACCTTGGCCGGGACCACCCCGCACTCCGAGGCGACCCGGGCGACCAGATCGCTGCGGGCGCCGGCCTCGTCGGGGCCCCGGAATTCGGCGACGACGATCAGGCCCGGGCGGACGTCATCGGTGGCCTCACTGGTTCCAAAGGCCACCACCGCCCCTTCCCGCACGCCCCGAATCTCGGCGGCGACCCGTTCGATCTCGGTGGGGAACACGTTGCGTCCGGCCACCGAGATGATCTCCTTGGCGCGACCGCAGACCACCAGGCCCTCGTCGGTGAGGTAGCCGAGGTCACCGGTGGGGAACCAGGAGTCCGGGTCGTGGGCCGGTTCGCCGACGTAGCCGGACATCATCGAGGTGCCGCGGATCTCGATCTCGCCGACCTCGCGACCTAGGTCGACGTCGTGCTCGGGGGCCGGCGCGATACGGACCTGCATGCCCGGGATCGGCACCCCCAGGATCGCGTGCTGACGCGGCGCGGAATCATCGCCGGCGCCAGCGATTTCGTCATAGCGCAGGCCGGTGCCCGGCCGTGGCGCAGTCACCGCGCAGGTGGCCTCCGCAAGCCCGTACGACGGGGTGACCGCACCCGGGTCCAGACCGAACTTCGCCAGCTCGGTGACGAACCGCTGCAGCGCCGCGCAGTCGACCGGTTCGCCGCCGTTGATCGCCACCCGCACCCGGCCCAGGTCGACGTCCGGGATCCGGCGCGCGTATTTGCCCAACACGCTGTAGGCGAAGTTGGGCGCCGCGGTCATGGTCGCCGCGCTCTCGTGCAGCCACGTCAGCCAGCGAAACGGCGAGGCCGCGAATGCCGCGGTGGGCGCCAGCCACACCGGGCATCCCGCCAGCGCACCGCTGAGCAGGAAGGTCAGGCCCATGTCGTGGTAGAGCGGCAGCCACGAACAACCGGCGTCGGAGGACGGTTCGATATCGACGTGGGCCAGCAGTCCGCTGACGTTGCTCAGCACCGCGGCCGGCGACAGCTGTGCGGTGCGCGGGGTTCCGGTGGACCCGGCCGTGCCCTGCAGCACCGCCGGCGCCTCCGGTGCGGCGGCTACCGGCGTGAAGGCGGCCGAACGCTCGGTGGCCGCGGCGGCGACGTCGTGCACCGCGAGCCCGGCGTCGGGCTCATCCAGCAACTGCAGCGGTGCGCCGTGACTGAAGACGGTGTCGACACCGATGCCGCTGAACCGGTTCAGCGTGGCGCGGGCCCACTGCTGCGGTTCCGAGCCACGGACCGGTCCGGGCAGGATCGACACACTGCGCCCGGCCAGCCAGGCGCCCTGGATCGCGGCGACCAGCTCGACCGTCGGCTCCCCGACCAGCCCGACCGCGCCGGTGCGATCCGAGTCGAGAATCTTCGCCGCCACGCTTTGGGCGCGGGAGTGCACCTGCGCCCACGGGTGATGCTGCCAGGTACCGCTGCCGGAATCGAAGATCACCAGGTCCTGGTTCGAGGTGGTCATCGCCCGGGTCAGGGCGCTTGCCAGCACGCTCACGCGTCGGCGGGCGCTTTCGCCCGGATGGCGGCCTCGAGGTCCCCCACCGTGTCGCAGGTCAGCAGGTCTTCCTCGGACAGTGCCACGCCGAGCTTGTCCTCGATGGCGACCATGCCGATCGCGAAGGCCACCGAGTCCAGGCCTACGTCGTCGACCAGCCGCGACTGCGGTGTCACCCGGTTGAGGTCGACATTCAGGTCGTCGCGCAGGATCTCACGCAGCGCGGCGCTGACGGCATCGTTCGGCGAAGAACTCATGTCGAGGGACGCTACACGACCATCGAAAGTAAGGTTAGCCTTACCCTAGTTTGTGACCGTCGACACATGGTTAGGTAAGGCTTGCCTCGCGCTCACGGATCTGTCTAAGGTAAGCCCGCGTTCTACATGCACAGCAACCTCATGCCAGATGAGGACACGATAAGGAGAAGCAATGAAGCTCGCTCTTGCGGACGGATCCCTCGATCGCGGTGCCGCATCCGACTTTCTTTCGACCCCCCGCACCAACCGGCTCCTGGCCGTCGGTGTCGCGCTGGCCGGTGCCGGTGTGATCGCCGTCAACCCCGTCGCGCCGCTGATCCCGCTGGGGGCACACCAAGCTGCCGTGCAGCTGGCGAACACCACCTCGGAGAACCTCGAGTACCTGACGGACCTGCTCAACCAGCCGAACCCGCTCAGCACGGCCCTCGGCGAACTCGGCAGCTACTACAGCGAAGTCGCCCAGAACAGCTTCGCCGGGGTGCAGGAAGGCCTCGAAGTCATGTGGTCCGGTGGCGGCCGGGTCATCGGCCTGGAGAACCTGATCCCGCAGGTCACCGAGTTCCTCCAGCAGGGCGACACCCTCAGCGCCTGGAACCTGATCAACAACGACATCCTGTACAACATGAACGGCATCTTCCAGCCGCTCTTCGACCACACCGTGCGTGGCACCGGCGAATTTGTGCCCGGCGTCATGGGCATCGGCGCCGACATGACCCATGTTTGGGCAAACGTGCAGGAAGTCTTCGGCGACTTCAACTTCTGGAAGACCTCCTTCAAGTACCTGTTCGAACCGCTCACCGGCTTCCAATTCGCGTTGTCGGAGAATCTGACCGGCGTACCCGACGGCATCGAGCACGTGGCGCAGGACCCGTTCGACGCACTGCTCAACGGCTACATCACCTGGGACTCCGAAACCGGCGAGAACACCGGCCAGTGGTGGGGCCTGCTCACCGAGCAGGGCACCGTCTCCTACTTCCTCGACTACCTGCCGAGCAAGATCGCCGAGGCGTTGACCGCGAACCTGCCGGTCGACGAGGTCGTGGACCCCGACGCCGGCGGGGCGCTCGCGGACGCCAACCTGTTCGACCTGGACTGGCTCACCGGCCTCTTCAGCTAGCGGTACCACCGCCTGCGCCGTCGCGTGTGGGCAACGGGCCGGGTTTGGGCGTCACTGTCCGAACCCGGCCCACAACATTGCCATTGACTAATGTCACCATTGGCAGTTGACTCGATCACATGATTCTCGGGCGATCGCCGAAACGCAGCCATGGAGCCTCCGCGGTCGTCACCGGCGCCGGCAGCGGCATCGGCGCCGCCTTCTCCATCGAACTCGCGCGCCGCGGCAGCGCCGTGGTCTGCAGCGACATCGACGATGACGCCGCTCAGCGCACCGTCGACACCATCGCCGCCACGGGCGGGCGTGCCACCGCCGTCCAGTGCGATGTCTCGCAGATCGATGCCGTCACCGCGCTGGCCGAAGCTGCGCAGGTCTGGTTCGGCGGACCCCCCAGCTTGGTGATCAACAACGCCGGTGTCGGCGCCGGCGGGCAGCCCATCGGCGAGATGGCGCTGGACGACTGGGACTGGACCCTGGGCATCAACCTGTGGGGCCCGATCCACGGCTGTCACGTCTTCACCCCGCTCCTGCGTGAGGCGCGGTTCGATCAACCCCGCGGCATCATCAACGTCGCCTCCGCCGCGTCGTTCGGTGCCGCCCCGGATATGGCGGCCTACAACGTCAGCAAGGCCGGGGTGCTGTCCCTGTCGGAGACCCTGGCGGCCGAATTATCCGGGACGGGAATCGGTGTCACCGTGCTGTGCCCGACGTTCGTCAAGACCAACATCGTCGAATCCGGCCGGATCAGCGCGCAATCCAGCGAGGCCGCCAACCTGTTGATGCGCTGGACCGGGCTGTCGGCGCAGCGCGTTGCCCGCGACTGCCTGGACACCAACGACCGCGGTGGCCTCTATTGCATGCCGCAGCTGGACGCCAAGATCGGTTGGAACATCAAACGTTTCGCACCAGAGACATTCACTCGAACCATCGGGCTGGCATTCCGTGCGAGCGCGGCTTTGCCGGGCCGGACCGACTGAAGGAGAAGCAGATGGCTCTCGACATGGACGTCATGCTCGCCAAGATCAAGGACCGGCAGTGGGCGCTGGCCGATATCGACTGGGACGCACCGGGAGCCGAGCTGATCCGCCCCGAGATGGCGCCGAAACTCAAGAAATTCATGGCAGACCTGTGCTGGATCGAGAACATCGGCGCCCGCGGCTTCGCGGCCATGGCGCGCAAGGCGCCCACCGCGACGCTGGCCGAGATTTACCGCTACTTCCATGCCGAGGAGCAACGTCACGCCAACGCCGAGCTGGCGCTGATGAAGCGCTGGGGCATGCTCGAAGACGGCGAGATGCCCGAGCCCAACGTCAACATCCGGCTGGCGATGCAGTGGCTCGACGACTACTCCGACGACCTGCCGCTGTCGGTGCTGGGCACGGTGATTCCGATGCTGGAGGTCGCACTCGACGGGGCGCTGCTCAAGTTTCTGCTCGACGAGGTCGACGACCCGGTCTGTCACCAGGTGTTCGAGAAGATCAACAACGACGAATCCCGCCACATCGCCGTTGATTTCGAGGTGCTGGAGATGATCGGGCACGCCGACGCCCGCCGGCTGGCCATCGAGTTCGTCGGCACCGTCGCCTCCCCGTCCCTGATCGTCGGGGCACTGATCTCGATTCCGCTGCTCAACCGGATCCGCAACGAGGTGATCGGGATGGGTTTGGATCCCCAGCGGCTCTACTCGGCGTTGATGCGTTTCACGCAGTTCGGTGAACGCGGCGAACACACCCGTCGGGTACCGGCCTACCAGGTGGTCAAGCGCTACTCGGGCTGGATGGCCAACCCGGACAGCCCGTATCACCTGCTGGCCAACCCGGCGGTGTGGGTCTCCGGCTTCTATCCCAAGCGACTGCTCAAGCCCATCCCGAGCTGGTTCAAAGAGCTCACCCATGAGCCGGCGGCCTGACGTGGCGCGCGCGCACGTCTACCAGACACTGATCGTGGGCGCCGGCTTCAGCGGGATCGGCGCAGCGATCAAACTCGCCGAGTCGGGACTTGCCGGCGATGACGAGATCGTGATCCTGGAACGCAGCGACCGGGTCGGTGGCACCTGGCGCGACACCCGCTATCCCGGTGCGGCGTGCGACATTCCGTCGCTGCTCTATTCGTTCTCGTTCGTCGCCAATCCGGCTTGGTCGCGGGCCTACCCATCGGCGGACGAGATCTGTGCGCATATCGAGGACATGGTCGACCGCTTCGACCTGCGCCGGCACATCCGGTTCGGCACCGAGGTCACCGGACTGGCATTCGACGAAGGCAAGGGCACGTGGACGGTTTCGGCCGGGCGTAAGAAGTTTCGGGCCCGCACCGTGGTGCTGGCCTCGGGCCCGCTGCCCGACGCCAGCTTCCCGGCCATCCGCGGCCTGGAGACCTACACCGGCCACAAGATCCACAGCGCCCGCTGGGACCCCCACTACGACTTCACCGGCAAGAAGGTCGCGGTCATCGGCACCGGCGCCAGCGCGGTGCAGATCATCCCGGAGCTGGTCGAGCAGGCCGGATTCGTCAAAGTCTTTCAGCGCACCCCAGGCTGGGTGATGCCCCGCCTGGACATGGCGATGCCGGCGAGCGTCCAGGCGTTGTTCGCCAAGGTCCCCGCCGCCCAACAGCTCGCCCGGCAGGCCCTGTTTTGGGGGCATGAGGCCAGCGCCACCGCACTGGTGTGGAACACCCCGCTCAGCGGCCTGGTCGCGCAACTCGGCAAAGCCCACCTACGGGCGACGGTCAAGGATCCGTGGCTACGCCGCCAGCTCACCCCGGACTTCACACCCGGCTGCAAGCGCATGCTGATCTCCAGTGACTACTACCCGGCGCTGCAGCGCGACAACTGCAAGCTGATCGACTGGCCGATCGCCACGATCAGCCCGGCCGGCATCCGCACCAGCGACGGCGTGGAACACCACCTCGACGCCATGGTGTTTGCGACCGGCTACGACGTGCACCTGACCGGACCTCCGTTTCCGGTCACGGGGCTGGGCGGCAGGTCACTGGCCACCGACTGGAGCGGCGGTGGCAAGGCCTTCAAAAGCATTCAGGCACACGGCTACCCGAATCTGTTCTTCATGACCGGCCCCAACTCCGGGCCCGGCCATAATTCACTGCTGGTGTACGTCGAAGGTCAAATCGACTACGTGGTGCGCGCCGTCGGCGCGATCCGCGGCCGGAACCTGCGCTACCTGGACGTGCGGGACAACGTGCAGCGCCGGCACAACGAACGGATCCAGCGACGCCTGGGCAGAACAACCTGGATGTCGGGCTGTCGCAGCTGGTATCTGACCGAGGACGGTTTCAACGCGTCGATGTACCCAGGGTTTGCAACGCAGTATCTTCGGCAGATGCGCAGTTTTCGCCTCTCCGATTACCACGCGGTGGCATGAGCGCACCGGACCGTCCCGCCAAGCCCGACTCCATCGCCGGCGTGCTGGCCAACCTGCGGCGGGTCCCCCGCCGGGTGCGGCGCGAGTCTCGCGAGGTGATCGAGGCTGCGGTGACCCAGCTCTTCGAGATCGTGGTGCGCCACCCGGGCGGCAACACGGCGTCGCGGGAGTACCGGATCGACGACTTGGCGCGGTTGGCCGGCACCACCACCCGCAACGTTCGGGTGTATCGGGACCGGGATCTGCTGCCGCCGCCGCGACGAGTCGGGCGGATCGCGCTATACAACGACACCCACTTGACCCGGCTGCGCCTGATCACCTCGATGCTCGACCGCGGCTACACCATCGCCCACGTCAAGGAGATGGTGGGCGCCTGGGAACAGGGCAAGGACCTGGGTGACATCCTGGGCCTGGAGAGTGCGATCGCCGGTACCTGGACCACCGAGCGGCCTGAGACGGTGTCTCGCGCCGAGGCCGAGCGACGCATCGGTGACCCGCCGGCGATGCGGCGATTGGTAGAGCTCGGAGTGATCCGCCTCGGTGGGGCCGACGACTCGCTGGCCACCATCACCCGCCCCAAATTGATCGATGCCTTCAATGAGGTCCGCGGCTACGGCATTGGCATCGACAAGCTCATCGACCTCTATGAGCAGTCGCTACCGCACATCGACGCCATCAGCCAGATGCTGGTGCGGGCCGGCGCTGAACACGTGCTGACCCGCATTCAGCCCGGTTCGCCGCTGCCGGCCGACACCGAGATCGCCGAGCTGATCGGCATGCTTGTGCGGTTCCGCACCCAGGCGGTCGCATCGGTCACCGCCACCCTGGCGTCGTCCATCGAGTCCACCATCGAGTCGATGGTCAGCGGCCTGCTCGCCGATTCGCTGCTGCACTGACCGGCGGGTCAGGCCAGCGCGAGGAACAGCTTCTCGAGTTCATCCTCGGACAACGGAGCGTTGCCGCTGCCGGACTCTCCGGCGAGGCATTCCCGCAGCCCGCTGGCGACGATCTTGAAACCCGCCCGGTCCAGCGCCCGCGAGACCGCAGCCAGCTGGGTGACCACGTCCTTGCAGTCCCGGCCGCTCTCGATCATTGCGATCACCCCGGCGAGCTGGCCGTGCGCGCGGCGCAACCGGTTCAACACCGACTTGACGCTGTCGTCGTCGCCTACCATGTGAGCTCCTCTCCGCGAAACCACCATGATACCCGGCGGGGTATCTGCGTGCAGGAACGTCACAGCGCGGCTCAGCGGTGAGCGATCAGGTACGGCGCCAGCGTCGCCAGCTTCTCGCAGGTCTCCTCGAACTCCCGCTCGGGACGGGATACGTCGATGACACCTGCACCGGCCCGCAACCAGGTCCGTCCGTCGCGCTCGTAGGCGGCGCGCAGTGTCAACGCGGCATCCAGCCCGCCGGCGGCGGTAAACATCACGACCGCACCGGAATACAGGCCCCGCGGGCAGTCATCGAGGCGCAGGATGGCGTCGAACCCGGCGGGCTTGGGAATGCCCGACGCGGTGACCGCCGGGAACAGCGCCTCCAGTGCGTCCATCCGATCCCGCGACGGGTCCAGCCGACCGGAGACCGTCGAGCCCAGATGCTGAACGCTCCCCCGCTCCCGCACCGTCATGAAGTCGGTGACCGCGGCGCTACCGGGTTCGGCGACCTCGCCGATCTCATCCATCGAGGTGCGCACCGAGATCGCGTGCTCCACAATCTCTTTGGCGTCGGACTGCAGCTCGGCGCGAACCGGCCCGTCGACCGCGGGATCGCCGGTGCGCGCCCGTGTCCCGGCAAGCGGCTCAGTGACCACCACGCCGTCCTCACGCACCTCGGCCACCAGTTCCGGACTGTAGCCGAGCGCGCGAATCCCACCGAGCCGCAACAGAAACGACCGGGCCGGGGTGTTGTGCCGCCGCCCCAGCCGATAGGTCGACGGAAAGTCCAGCACGAACGGCACGTCGACGCAGCGCGACAGGATCACCTTGCGATAACGGCCGGCGCAGATCTCGCCGACTGCAGTGGCAACCCGCTGACGATAGCCGGCGGCGTCGGCATCCACCTCGATCCGGGTCGGCTCAGCGAGGGCCGGGACGCCGTCGGCCAGCAGCCGCTCCAGCGCCGCGGCGTCTCGGTCGCCGGCGCCGAACATCTGCACCTTCTCGGCGGTGACCACGATGCGGGTGCGCGGCCAGAACACTCGCGCCAGAGCGGTTTTCGGGGCCAGCCGATCCTGCAGCCCGAAGTGGTAGGCGCCAAACTCGAAGGCGACCCAGCCGAACGCCTGGTCCGTCTCCAGCAGCAGCCGATCCACCGCCTCGCCGAGCACCACGGCGGGCCGGCCCTGCCAGGACTCGCGACGGATCACCCCGTCCCGGACGGTGCGCAACTCGTCGCTGTCCAGCTCGACTGCGGCGCGCACGCCGATAGCCAACGTCCAGCTACCGTCGCGCTCGTAGAGCAGGTACTCCTCGCCGTCGCACTCCGGCAGCGCCGCCGCCAGTTCGGCTGCCAGATCGGCCGGGTCGACGCCCGGCGGAAGCAGAACCGACCGCGACGTTTCGGGAACCGTTTCGACACCGAGCTCGGACACAATTAGTAAATGTAGCCTAACCTATCAACCAGTGCCCGCCCGGCCCATGATCGTGGCCCGGCCGCCGGTTACAACGCCTGCAGCAGCCTGGCTCGCACCTTCACGCGGAGCTGCTCGAACTTGGAGTTGCGCTGCCGCTCCATCTCGGCGGCCATCCGATTGCCCAGCTCTTCCAACTCGGCCTCGGTCAGCTCCACCGGCGCGGGCGGCGGTACCAGGTCACGCTCCTCTTCGTCAGCGTGGGCTTCCAACACGGTGAGGAAGGAATCCCACTCCTCGACGTGCCGTGGCGAGCCGGCCGGCGTCCGCAGCGCGACGGCGAGCTGGTCGTAGATCTGCCGGTGCTCGGCGTGCGCGATCGCGATGAGCCTGCTGGCCGCCGCCAAGGCCGGGTAGTAGATGTCGTCCTCGATCTTCATGTGGATGGTGAACTCCCGCAGCAGTTCATCGAGGATCTCCTGACGCTCGGCCGATCCGACCGGGGCGGCCCTGAACCTGGCGCCCAAGCCGCGCAGCACGTTGTGGTGATCGCGTAAAACGTCGTAGGCGTTGCTCACTGTGCGATCTCCTCCGCCGATGCGATTTCCGGACACTGGCCGGGTTTCGGGTCCAGGTACCTCACCCGGCCGACGCCGAGCGGAGTCGCTACACCCTCGCGCAGCTCGACCATCCCGTCTTTCACCCGCGCCTGGTAGCAGGGCAATGGGGCGGCGGCCGGTCCGCGCAGCACCACACCGGTGTGCAGGTCGAACTGCGAGCCATGCCACGGGCAGACCAGACGGCCGCGGTCGACCCAACCGTCCTCCATCGGGGCTGCCAGGTGCGGGCACCGGGCGGCAAACGCCGAGACGTTGTCGCCGTCACGGCACAACACCACCCCGACACCGTCGACATCGACCCGCGTGGGCTTGTTGCCGGCCGGAAGTTCGGCCTCCGGCAGCAGCGGCGTCCACGTGTCAATACGCAGGCGTTCACCGGACTGGTCCATACCGATCCCGGAGCCGAACACCAGCGCACCGCCCAAAAACCCGCTGCCGCTGGTGATTGCGTAGCCGACCGCACTGGTCACGATGCCCCGCCCGTGCCGGCCACGGCGCCGGTCCCGCCAGGACTGGATGTAAAGGCCCGTGGCGACGAGGTTCAGCACCCCGTGCACCAGGCCGATCCGCCGGTCGGATTCGTGGGTGTGCTGCCAGTCGGTCACGCCGGTGGCCGCGGAGGCGAAGTTGGCCAAGATCCCCAGGCCCAGGGCGCGCTGGGCGAATCGCGACGCGTCGAGCGCCTCGGTCGACGCCCTGCCCGGCAGCAGGCCCAGCGCATCCAGGGCCACCGTCGTCCCGAGGGCACCGGTGGTCAGCGACGCCAGCGGCGGATGCACGGGGTGGCCGAGCCAGACGCCGTTCAAGAAATTGGTCACCCGGTTCCGCGCCCCGCCGAACGCGTTGAACGCGAAGCTGAGCACGTTTTCCAGCCGGTAGCTCGGCCGGTCCATCCACGCTTGGCGCCCGAGAAAGTCCAGCACCCGCCCGCCGGCCCCGCGGGCCCGGTCCTCGGCGCCTTGCGCCCGTTGAACTGCCATCCGATCGGCCCTCCATCTGACTGCGCCACGACTCCTCGTTTGCGGACTCGAAAGCGCAGTGTATCCGCATTTGCGGCATCCAAGCAAATAACGTGTCGCGATATTGCTAACCGGCTGTATCTTCCGTCCCGGCCGGTCGGACCCGCACCTCCGACCATCCTGAACCATGTTGGCTATCAATGTCTTTGGCAGTGCTACGGAGGCGCAAACGGCCGCCGGGAAGCTTTCCCGCGAACGCCAAGGCAGGATTGCTGTGAATCCCGTGTCCGTGACGATTCCACGGCAGATCTTGCGCTACTTCGATGCGTGATTGTCCGCAGATTTGGATCCAGCCGGCGCCGCCCGGGGCTCGCCGAGGTCGGTGACGTCGAGCACCGCTGAGCGGTAGTGGTGATGTGTTACAGGCGTTCACGATTCGGTATCGGTCCCCACACAACGGTTGGCAGCGACCGCATTCGTGTGGAATATAGAGTCATGCTAAGTATTCGGAAACTCATCGCACCGATGTTCGTTGCCGGAGCCGCAACGGCGATCGCCCTCGCCCCGACCGGCGTGATACTGGCGACCGCACCTGCGGGTTCGGCAAACCACAGCGTCGTCGCCCAACCGCACGGTGCCGGCGGCCCCGATGGCAACGGCGGCGGCAGCGGCTGCGGCCACGACGCCGGCTGGCAGGGCTGCGGCGGCTTCATTCCCGGCCAGGGCGGCTTCGGCCACGGCTGCATCCAGGGCATCTGCGGCAGCTGGGACGGCGGCCGCGGCTGGTTCAGCGGCTGACCAGCCCCACCGTTGCTGCCCTAGGCCGGGCACCACACCAGGTGGCCGAGCTCGGTACAGCGCCCCCATCGAACCCGCCGCGAAAGCCTGACCTCGGTTAGCCCAGCAGCGAACGCACCACCGCGTCGGCCAGCAGCCGGCCGCGGTCGGTCAGCACCAGCCGGTCCCCCTCGGTGCACAACAGACCGTCACCGACAGCCATTCTGGCGCGTTCGCGTTCGGCCGGATCCAGAACCGCCAGCGGCAATCCCTGGCGCATCCGCATGCGCAGCATCACCTCTTCGGTGTGCCGGTCGGATGCGGTGAGTTCCTCGAAGCCCGCGACGGGCAACGTCATCTCCCCCAGGAGTTGCGCGTAGGTGTTGGGGTGCTTGACATTCCAATAGCGCAGGGCGCCGTCGTAACCGTGCGCGCCCGGGCCTGCGCCCCACCACCGGCCACCGCCCCAGTAGCCGAGATTATGTCGGCAGGCCGCGCCCGGCCGGCTCCAGTTGGACACTTCGTACCAGTCCATCCCGGCGGCACGCAGGGTGTCGTCGACCAGTTCGTAGCGATGCGCCAGCACGTCGTTGTCGGGGGTGGGCAGTTCCCCGCGCCGCACCCGCCGGGCCAGCGCGGTGCCGTCCTCGACGATCAGGCTGTAGGCCGAGACGTGATCGACACCTGCTTCCAGGGCGGCATCCACCGAACGCAGCAGATCGTCGTCGGTCTCGCCGGGGGTGCCGTATATCAGGTCGATGTTGAGGTGTTCGAAGCCCGCGGCCAACGCTTCCCGTGCGGCGGCCACCGGGCGGCCCGGCGAGTGGATGCGGTCCAGGGTCGCCAGCACCCGCGGGGACACCGACTGCATTCCCAACGACACCCGGGTATAGCCGGCGGCGCGGATGGTGTCGAAGAACTCCGGCGACGTCGACTCCGGGTTCGCCTCGGTGGTGACCTCGGCGTCGTCGGCCAGTCCGAAGTGTTCCCGCACGTGCTCGAGCACCAGTGCCAACCGCGCACCGCCCAGCAGCGACGGCGTGCCGCCGCCGACGAATACGGTGTCAGCGCGCGGGCCTCCCAGGCGAACGGCGGCCAACTCCAGTTCCCGGGCGAGCACCGCCACCCAGGCGTCGGGGTTGGCGCCGCCCAACTCCGCCGGAGTGTAGGTGTTGAAGTCGCAGTAGCCGCAGCGGGTGAAACAGAACGGCACGTGCACATACACCCCGAACGGGCCGTCATGGCCGCGGTGCACCTCGGGCAGCGTCGCCGCGGTCGGGGTGGGCATCATAGGGCCCGATCATCCCACGGGCCGCGGGGCGGCGCAGTGCGCCTCAGCCGGCCTGAGCGTCCAGTCCCGCGGTGTCGTCGAACAGCGCCGACAGATAGTGGGTCAGCGACCCCACCGGCGCCGCCCCGGCGCCGCTGGTGGCAGAAACACCGCGGGACGCGCAGGTCGGCCAGGCACCGGGCCCCTGGTTGGCCATGATGCGCTTGGCGACGGCGATCTGCTGCTGCGGGCTGGCCTGCGACGGCAACCCGACCCCGCCGTTGGCGTCCCAGGCGGCCGCACTGATCTGCAAGCCGCCGTAGTCGCCGTTACCGCTGTCGGCCGCCCAATTGCCGCCGGATTCGCATCTGGCGATGGCTTCCCAGTTGATCGGATCGGCGTTGGCGGCGCCGGTCAGTTCGGCGGCACCGACCAGCAGCACGCCGGCGATCAGCGCTGTGAATTTCCTCATACCAACTCCACCTTGCTGGCCAGCCAGCGGCCGTCGACCTTGTCCATGGTCATCCGGATCCGGCTGCGGTCCATCACCGGTTCGGGGTTGTCGGCGTTGCGCACCGCCTGGTTGACCATCAACACCACCACGGCGTGGCTTCGATCGGCGGATTTGACCACCGCTTCGGCGACGTGGCCGCGCGCGGTCGCCTTGTTGTCGATCAGCAGCTGACGCAGCTTCGCCCCGGACCGGACGTGCATGCGGTTGAACTCACCGGTGGACCCTTCGGCGATGTTGGCGAAGCTGCGGTCGACGTCGTCGGCATCAATGTCCGTCAGCCGCAACACATATGCCTGGGCGGCCTGCAGCGCCTGCTCGCCGGCCTGGTGGGTTTCGTAGTGCTGGACGGCCAACCAGCCGCCGCCGCCCACGCCGGCCAGCAGCGTTGCGATCGCCAGCCAGCGCCGCAGCACGGCGCGTCCGTTAGCCCGCGGGGACGGTTCCGGTACCGGCGGCGGTTCCCACAACTCCCACCCGAAGTCGACGACACTCACCTGTCCCACCCGCCTTCCAATCAGCTTCCAATCAGCTGTTGCGTGCGGCTCCGCATCCGGGTCCGCACGGTCCCGGTCTGTCCCGATCCGGCCCTCCCGCCCCGACCGCGTCGCCGTCGGGCCCCCAATGAGTTTTGCGCACGCTGATCACAACTTTGCGCCGGTAAGGAAGATTTTCGGCATCCATGGCATAATCGGCCGCGTGACTGCCGCCTACTGCACCGCGTCCGGGGTTGCCTTGGTGGCTCGGCGGCACATCGATCTCAAGCGGGTTTGCAGCTGTCGCTGTCTGCCTTGATGTCGTAGAACCGCCCACCTGTACTTTCCAGCTGGCCGCCGGATCTGCGCCGCCGGAGACAGTCGCCGGTTATCCGCGTCAATCCCGCCAGCTCCTTTGTGAAGGAGAATCATGACCGCCACTTCGTCCGCTCCTCCGAGCAGGGCCAAGCGCAGCGAGGCCCAGTGGGCGCTCGGCGAAACCGAACCGGTCAACCACAACGAGCAGTTCAAGCAGGATGACCCGGCCCTCAACGTCCGGGAACGAATCCTCGAGGTCTACTCCAAGCAGGGCTTCGATTCCATCACCAAGGACGACCTGCGCGGCCGATTCCGCTGGATGGGGCTCTACACCCAGCGCGAACAGGGCTACGACGGCACCTTCACCGGCGACGAGAACGCCGACCTGCTGGAGGCCAAGTACTTCATGATGCGGGTGCGCTGCGACGGCAAGGCCTTGTCGGCCGCCGCGATGCGGACCCTCGGCGAGATCTCGGTGGAGTACGCCCGCGGCACCGCCGATATCTCCGACCGCAACAACCTGCAATACCACTGGATCGAGATCGAGAAGGTTCCCGAGATCTGGGACCGGCTGGCCGCGGTCGGGCTGCAGACCATGGAGGCGTGCGGCGACTGCCCGCGCGGCATGCTGGGATCACCGCTGGCCGGGGAGTCACTCGATGAGGTGCTCGACGCCTCCCCCGCCCTGGACGAGATCGTCCGGCGCTACATCGGCAAAGCCGAGTACGCCAACCTGCCGCGCAAGTACAAGACCGCGGTGTCGGGACTGCCCGACGTCGCCCACGAGATCAACGACATCTCTTTCATCGGCGTCAACCACCCCGAGCACGGCCCCGGCCTGGACCTGTGGGTGGGCGGCGGCCTGTCGACCAACCCGATGCTGGCGCAGCGCCTCGGCGCGTGGGTCCCGCTCGAGGAGGTGCCCGACGTCTGGGAGGCCGTCACCCGGTTGTTCCGCGACTACGGCTACCGCCGGTTGCGGTCCAAGGCCCGGCTGAAGTTCCTGCTCAAGGACTGGGGCCCGGAAAAGTTCCGCGATGTTCTCGAGACCGAATTCTTGGGCCGCAAACTGATCGACGGGCCGGCTCCCGCCCAGCCCACCGCCACCATCGACCACGTCGGGGTGCAAAAGACCCGCAACGGCCGCAACGCGGTCGGGGTGGCCCCGATCTCCGGTCGGGTGAACGGGGCGACGCTGCTCAAGGTGGCCGAGCTGATGGAGCAGGTCGGTTCGGACCGGGCACGGTTCACCCCGTACCAGAAGCTGATCATTCTCGACGTTCCCGACGAGAAGCTCGACGGGCTGCTCACCGAACTGGACGCGCTGGGCCTGCCGGCCAACCCGTCACCGTGGCGACGCAACCTGATGGCCTGCACCGGGTTGGAGTTCTGCAAGCTCTCATTCGTCGAGACGCGGGTGCGTGCGCAGTCTCTGGTGCCCGAGCTCGAAAAGCGCCTCGATGATCTCAACGCACTGCTGGACGTGCCGATCACCGTCAACATCAACGGGTGCCCGAACTCGTGTGCCCGAATCCAAGTGGCCGACATCGGATTCAAGGGCCAGATGATCGACGACGGCAACGGCAACTCGGTCCCGGGCTTTCAGGTGCACCTGGGCGGCAGCCTGGGCGCCGACAGCGGGTTCGGCCGTAAACTGCGCCAGCACAAGGTGTTCAGCGACGAGCTCGGCGACTACATCGACCGGGTGGTACGCAACTTCATCAAGGGCCGCAACGCCGGTGAGCGATTCGCCCAGTGGGCGGTGCGGGCCGACGAGGGCGACCTGCGATGAGGCCCCACACCGAGGACGAACTGCGTGAGCTGGCCGCCAAGGGCGCCGCGGAGCTCGACGGTGCCACTGCTACCGAACTGCTGGAGTGGACCGACGCGAACTTCGGCGGGGTGAACGGGCCCCGTGGCGGCGCGACCTGCAACTACGTGGTGGCGTCCAATATGGCCGACGCGGTGCTGGTGGACCTGGCAGCCAAGGTTCGCGCCGGGGTTCCGGTGCTGTTCCTCGACACCGGCTATCACTTCGCTGAAACCATCGGCACCCGCGATGCGGTGGAGGCGATGTACGACATCTCGTTGGTCAACGTCACGCCCGATCAGACCGTGGCGGAACAGGACGCCGCGCACGGCAAAGACCTGTTCGCATCCAACCCGGCGCTGTGCTGCCGGCTGCGCAAGGTTGAGCCCTTGGCCCGCACGCTGCGCGGCTACTCGGCGTGGGTGACCGGGCTGCGCCGGGTGGAGGCGCCGACCCGCGCCAATGCTCCGCTGATCAGCTTCGACGAGCAGTTCGGCCTGGTGAAGGTCAACCCGCTGGCGGCGTGGACCGACGAGGACATGAACGCCTACATCGCCGCCAACAATGTGCTGGTCAACCCGCTGATCGACGAGGGATACCCGTCGATCGGGTGCGCACCGTGCACCATCAAACCCGCGGCAGGCGCCGATCCGCGCAGCGGACGCTGGGCGGGCCTAGCCAAGACCGAATGCGGGCTGCACGCCTCGTGACCACGCGCGTCGCGACGATGCAGAGCGCAGCGATCTGGGGGCACCCCCAGCCGCGCAGCGGCGAGGGGGCGAGGAGCGGCGCATGACGACGCTGGTCTTGACGGCGCACGGCAGCCGGGATCCGCGCTCGGCGGCCAACACCCACGCGATCGCCGGGCATCTGCGTCGGGTCGCACCGGAATTCACAGTGCGCGCGGCGTTCTGCGAGCACAGCACGCCCAGCCTGCGCGATGTGCTGGACACCAGTTCCAGCGGCCCGACCATCGTGGTCCCGTTCCTGCTGGCCAGCGCCTATCACGCCCGCATCGACATCCCGGGAGTGATCGCGCAGTGCGGGGCTGCGGTGCAGGTGGCGCCGACCCTGGGCGAGGATGACCGGCTGGTGCAGGTGCTCGGTGAGCGGCTGACGGCCGCGGGGGCATCCCGGTTCGACCCGGAGCTCGGCGTGGTGGTGGTCGCGGTGGGTTCCTCGCACGCTGCCGCCAATGCGCGCACCGCCCGCGTCGCCACACCGTTGTCTCGCGGAACCCGTTGGGCTGGAGTGGAAGTGGCCTTCGCCACGCAGGGACCGTCAGTGCCCGAAGCCGTTGAACGCCTCAAGGCGCGCGGGGCCACCAGGCTGATGATCGCACCGTGGTTCTTAGCGCACGGCAGGATCACCGACGGGATCGCCGCCTATGCCCAGCGAGCCGGAATCGCGATGGCCGAGCCGCTCGGCGCGCACCGTCTGGTGGCGGCGACCGTGCTGGACCGGGTCGAAGCGGCGCTCAACGCGGGCCACGCCGCCGCCTGACGCGGCGAGATCGCAGCCACGCCGCTGATTCGGCGATTGTCCCTGCCTCAGCGCAAATTCCGGCGCTAAGCAGGCATCGGTGCGTCCGTGACGGGCACTTCCTTCAGCGGCGGCACCCGGGTCGCCCGCACATAGACCGTGTCGCCTTCGGCCAACGCAAGCGCCTCGGCGTCGCCGCGGGTGATCTGCGCGGTGAACGGCACTTTGGTCGCGGCGTTGGTCAGTTCCACCCGCACCTCGAAGCCCAAGGCCACCACCCGGTCGACCACGGCGCGCAACACCCCGGTGGACTCGGCGGTGCCGTCGATGTTGGCCACCGCCATCTCGGGGGTGCGTCCGACCCGGATGTCGTGCGGGCGCACCAGGGTGCCGTTGAGCGAGGACACCGCGCCGAGAAACGACATCACGAAGGCGTTCGCCGGGGCGTCATAGACCTCGGTCGGGGTGCCGAGCTGCTCGATGCGGCCCTGATTGAGCACGGCGATCCGGTCGGCGACGTCCAGCGCCTCCGCCTGGTCGTGGGTGACCAGCACCGTGGTGACGTTCACCTCGTCATGCAGGCGGCGCAGCCAGGCCCGCAGATCCTCGCGGACCTTCGCATCCAGGGCGCCGAACGGCTCGTCGAGCAGCAGCACCTGCGGATCCACCGCCAGCGCCCGCGCCAACGCCATCCGCTGCCGCTGCCCGCCGGAGAGCTGGTTGGGGTAGCGGGTCTGAAAACCGCTGAGTCCCACCACTTCCAGCAGGTTGTCCACCTTCTCCTTGACCTCGGACTTGGGCCGCTTGCGGATCTTGAGCCCAAACGCCACGTTGTCGCGCACCGTCATGTGTTTGAACGCTGCGTAATGCTGGAACACGAAGCCGATGCCGCGCCGCTGCGGCGGAACCCCGGTGACGTCGACACCGTTGATGGTGACGGTGCCGCTGTCGGGGTGATCCAGGCCGGCGATCGCCCGCAGCAGGGTCGACTTGCCCGAACCGCTGGGGCCGAGCAGCGCGGTGAGCGAACCGGACGGCACCGCGAAGTCGACGTTGTCGAGGGCGACGAAGTCTCCGTAGCGCTTGTTGGCTCCGCGCACGGTGATCGCGTGGCTCATCTGCTCCCCTTTCCGGCACGCCGCATGTCGAGCACCACCTGAACGATCAACACCAGTACCGACACCGTCATCAGCAGTGTGGACAAGGCGTAGGCGCCGTATTCAGCGCCGCGGTTGTAACGGTCGGAGACCAGCAGCGTCAGCGTCTGGGACTTGCCGGGCAGGTTCGACGAGACGATCAGCACAGCGCCGTACTCGCCGAGGGTGCGCGCCACGGTCAGCACGATCCCGTACGTCAGGCCCCACCGGATCGACGGCAGCGTGATCCGCCAGAACGTCTGCCACCAACTCGAACCCAGCGTCGCTGCCGCTTCCTCCATGTCGGTGCCCAGTTCGTGCAGCACCGGTTCGACTTCCCGGATGACGAACGGCAGCGTCACGAAGATGCTGGCCAGCACGATGCCCGGCAGGCCGAAAATGATCTTGAGACCCCAGTCGTTCTCCACGAAGCCCAGCAACCCGGCCGAGCCCCACAGCACGATCAGCGCGACACCGACGATCACCGGCGACACCGCGAACGGCAGGTCGATGATCGCCTGCAGTGCGCCCTTGCCGCGGAACTTGTTGCGGGCCAGCACCAGTGCCGTCGGGATACCGAAGATGACGTTCAGCGGCACCACAATCGCCACCACCAGCAGCGACAGCTGCAACGCCGAGATGGCCGCCGGGGTGGAGATGTAGGCGAAGAACTGCCCGAATCCGGGGGCGAAACTGCGCCACAGGATCAACGACACCGGAACGATCAACAGCAGGCTGATGTAAGCCAGCGCCACGAACCGGATGAGGTAACGGACTTTGCGCGACGGAGTCATGCCGACCGCTCCTGCCGCTTGGTCACCCGCGCGCCCAGCACCCGCAGCGCCAGCAGCACCAGGAACGAAATTCCGAGCAGCACCAGGGAGATCGCTGCGGCACCGGTGCGGTCGTCGTTCTCGATCAAAGTGCGGATCCACTGTGAGGAGACCTCGGTCTTGCCGGGCACCGCCCCGCCGATCAGCACCACCGAACCGAACTCGCCGATTGCCCGGGAGAACGCCAGGCCCGCACCGGTCAGCAGCGCCGGGGTCAGCGACGGCAGCACCACCGTGCGAAAGATCGTCGCGCCGGAGGCGCCCAGCGACGCCGCGGCTTCCTCGACCTCCCGATCGATCTCCAGCAGCACCGGTTGCACGGCGCGCACCACGAACGGCAGCGTGACAAACGCCAGCGCTAGGCCGACGCCGGCGGCGGTGTGCTGCAGATGCACGTGCACCGGGCTGGCCGGACCGTACAACGCCAGCATCACCAGACTGGCGACGATGGTGGGCAACGCGAACGGCAGGTCGATGATCACGTCGATGAAGCGCTTACCGACGAAATCGTCACGCACCAGCACCCAAGCGATCAGCAGGCCGAACACCAGGTTGACCACGGTGACGCCGGCCGCGATCGTCAACGTCACGCGGAAGGACTCCAGCGCGGCGTGCGAGGTGACCGCCAGGCGGAACGCCTGCCAACCGCCGCCGGCGGCCTGCCAGGCGATCGCGGCCAGCGGCGCCAGCACGATCAGCGACAGCCAGACCACCGCGGCACCGACCCGCAGTGAGACGCCTTCGCGCCGGAACCCGGCATGCACCGGCGGCCCACCCTCGCCGGGCCGGGTCGCCTCGCTGACCACGATCGCCGTCATCCGGTGACCCGGGTGTAGATCTTGGTGATGGTGCCGTTTTCCTTGTCGAACAGGCCGGTGTCAACGACGTCCCACCCGCCCAGATCCGCGATCGTCCAGAGCTTGTCCGGCGCCGGGAACTCCTCGCGGAACTCGGCCGCGATGCCCGGGTCGGCCGGACGGAAGCCCGCCTGCGCCCACAGGCGTTGCGCCACGGTCGTGTACTGGAAGTTCTTGAACGCGGTGACGGCCTCGAGGTGCCGGCTGGAGGACACCACCGCCAGCGGGTTCTCGATCTTGAAGGTCTGCGCCGGGTTCACATGCTCCACCGGTTTGCCCTTGCGCTCGACGGCGATCGCCTCGTTCTCGTAGCTGATCAGCACGTCGCCGCTGCCCTGCAGGAACACGTCGGTGGCCTCTCGCCCGGAGCCCGGGCGCAGCTTGACGTGATCACTGACCAGCTTGTCGACGAAATCCAGGCCGGCCTGCGGATCCTTGCCGCCCTGGCTCTTGACGGCGTAGGGAGCCAGCAGATTCCACTTGGCCGATCCGGAGCTCAGTGGGCTGGGGGTGATCACCTCGACGCCGGGGGCCAACAGGTCGTCCCAGTCCTTGATGTGCTTGGGATTGCCCTGCCGCACCACCAGGGTGACCACCGAACCGAACGGGATGCCTTTGGTGACGTCGGCATTCCAGTCCTCGGCCACCTTGCCGGCCTTGACCAGCCGGGTGATGTCGGGCTCCACCGAGAAATTCACGATGTCGGCCGGTTTGCCGTTGGCGACGCCGCGGGACTGGTCCCCCGAAGCGCCGTAAGAAGTGACGACCTGCACGTCGGCACCCTCCTCGGTGCCGTAGAACGCCGGGATCACCTTGCTCCAGCCGGGTTCGGGAACCGCGTAGGCCACCAGCGTCAGGGTGGTGTGTGCATCGGACCGCTCGGCACCACCGACCACGTCGCTGGGCCCCCCGCCGCAGCCGGCGATCAAAACAGCGGTCAGCGCCAGGGCGGCGCCTCTGACGGTGTGAAGCATTGATGACCTTTCAGTGCAGGCTGAGCAGATTCGGTCCTGTCGCTTCGCGGAGATGGTTGCCCCATGGATGACCTGCCGGGCATTACGACATCAAGGCGGCGACGGGCGGGTGTTCAGCGACAACAGTGCACGTCGGCCACAGCGCAATTTCCCACGGCAATGAGGGCCAAGACGTGGCACTCTCCATTACCGGACGCTGCGAGCATGCCGGGAAGCGTAACAGAACCCGCGGTTCAGCGACGGAGGAGAGCCGAAGCTGGAACCGCGGCATAAACCCCGCGGTTCAGCGAGGCTCGACGGAGGAGAGCCGAAGCTGGAACCGCGGCATAAACCCCGCGGTTCAGCGAGGCTCGACGGAGGAGAGCCGAAGCTGGAACCGCGGCATAAACCCCGCGGTTCAGCGGGTCAACAGCCAGCTGACGATCACCAACACGATCAAACCGACCAGAATCAACGTCACCTGCGAGCGCGGCATCTAGCGTGCCCCGCCGTCGTCGTGCCGGACGCGTTCGAGCACCCGGATGCCCTGCCCCAGCGCAGCGTCCAGCACCACCGCCAGGCCGTAGGCCAGCGCCAGCACCACCGGCATCACCACCGCGGTCTGGACCACGAAACCGAGCCCCGACAGCCACAGCTCCACGCCGTCCCACCAGCTCAGGAAGCCAACCATCTCGCCCACTTTAGCGGCGATCGCAGCGGGTCGGCGCCATCGGCACCGTGGCGATCGCAAGCACAGCGGAGCCGGGCGCAGCGGGTCGGCCGCCATCGACCGATGCCTGACGCCAGCCGAAACCAGGAGGCGGCGGGTCAGGTGGACGTGCGCCAAGCCGCCAGAGATGATGTCGGAATGGTCCTGCACACCCCGCCGGGCGATGCACCCGACAAGACCGCCCCCGAAGTCACTGCACCAGCCTCGGACGTCCGCGTCGCCGCCAGGGTGACCCCGCCGCTGTCGGCCACCGCACCGGTGCCCTATTCGGCGGCGCCGGGCCAGGTCCGCAACTCGTTTCCCCCGATCGCCGACTACGCGTTCCTGTCGGATTGCGAAACCAACTGCCTGATCTCAGCGGCCGGCTCGGTGGAGTGGATGTGCGTGCCGCGGCCCGACTCCCCCAGCGTCTTCGGTTCCATCCTGGACCGCGGCGCGGGGCACTTTCGGCTCGGGCCGTACGGGGTTTCGGTGCCCGCCGCGCGGCGCTACCTTCCCGGCAGTCCGATCATGGAGACCACCTGGCAGACCCACACCGGCTGGCTGATCGTGCGTGACGCACTGGTGATGGGCAAGTGGCACGACATCGAGGCGCGGTCCCAGACCCACCGGCGCACGCCCACCGACTGGGACGCCGAGCACATCCTGCTGCGCACTGTGCGCTGCGTCAGCGGCACCGTCGAGTTGACCATGAGCTGCGAGCCGGCGTTCGACTATCACCGCACCAGCGCCACCTGGGAATACTCGTCCAACGCCTACGGCGAAGCGATCGCGCGAGCCCGCCAAGACCCGGACGCCCACCCGACACTGCGGTTGACAACGAATCTGCGGCTGGGCCTGGAAGGCCGCGAGGCGCGAGCCCGCACCCGGCTGACCGAGGGCGACGACGTCTTCGTGGCGTTGAGCTGGTCCAAACACCCCGCGCCGCAGACCTACGCCGAAGCCGCCGACAAAATGTGGAATACCACCGAGTGTTGGCGACAGTGGATCAACATCGGCAACTTCCCCGACCATCCGTGGCGGGTCTATCTGCAGCGCAGCGCGCTGACGCTCAAGGGGCTGACCTATTCGCCGACCGGCGCGCTGCTGGCCGCAGCGACCACGTCGCTGCCGGAAACTCCGCAGGGCGAACGCAACTGGGATTACCGCTACGCCTGGGTGCGGGATTCGACGTTCGCACTGTGGGGCCTCTACACGCTCGGGCTGGACCGCGAGGCCGACGACTTCTTCTCGTTCATCGCCGACGTGTCCGGCGCCAACAACGGCCAGCAGCGTCCACTGCAGGTGATGTACGGCGTGGGCGGCGAACACGAACTGGCCGAAGAGGAACTCGAGCACCTGTCCGGCTACGACAACGCCCGCCCGGTGCGGATCGGCAACGGCGCCTACAACCAGCGTCAGCACGACATCTGGGGCACCATGCTGGACTCGGTCTACCTGCACGCCAAGTCCCGCGAGCAGATCCCCGAAACCCTGTGGCCGGTGCTCAAGCGTCAGGTGGAAGAGGCGATCGAGCACTGGCGCGAGCCTGATCGCGGCATCTGGGAAGTCCGCGGTGAACCGCAGCACTTCACCTCATCGAAGGTGATGTGTTGGGTGGCGCTGGATCGCGGCTCGAAGCTGGCCGAGCTGCAGGGCGAAGTGTCGTATGCCCGGCAGTGGCGGGCGATCGCCGAGGAGATCAAGGCCGACGTGCTGGCCAATGGGGTGGATTCCCGCGGCGTGCTGACCCAGAGCTACGGCAGCGATGCGCTGGACGCCTCGCTGCTGCTGGTGGTGCTCACCCGGTTCCTGCCGGCCGACGATCCGCGGGTGCGCGCCACCGTGATGGCGATCGCCGAGGAACTCACCGAGGACGGTCTGGTGCTGCGCTACCGCACCGAGGAGACCGACGACGGACTGTCGGGCACCGAGGGCACCTTCACCATCTGCTCGTTCTGGTTGGTCTCGGCGCTGGTGGAGATCGGCGAGGTCAGCCAGGCCAAGCATCTGTGTGAGCGGCTGCTCTCCTTCGCCAGCCCGCTGCACCTCTACGCCGAGGAGATCGAGCCCCGCACCGGCCGGCACCTGGGCAACTTCCCGCAGGCGTTCACCCACCTGGCGCTGATCAACGCCGTCGTGCACGTGATCCGCGCCGAGGAGGAGGCCGACTCCACCGGGGGGTTCCAGCCGGCGAACGCCCCCAACTGACGGGCCACCACCGGCGCGGCCCAGCGTGAAGGTGACTTCACGTTCGCCGTCCACCGTGAAGCCATCTTCACGTTCGGCCAGGAATTAACCGCTGAGGCCGCGGATCTTGTCCAGCATCGCCCGCGCCAGGTCGGCGGCGGTGGTGTCCCCCGGCGGTGGGGCGTCGGCGTGGTCGTCCTCGCCGACGAACCAGAACACGTCGACGTCGACGAGGCAGTTCACCCGCGCCGCCAGCGCCCGCGTCACCCGCAAGCCCACCTCACCGTCCACGGTGGTCCGCACGGTGGCGGTGAGCACCGTGTCGGTGATGGAGACGTCGGTGATCTCGCCGCTGGCGTCGCTGCCCTCACCGTTTCGGACCACCGTGACCCCGTCGCAGTGGCCCCACTGCTGCGAGAACTTGGCGAACAGCGCGTCGGCGTCGGAAGCGGTGGCCAGTGCGATCACCGCCTCACCCACTCCGGTCAGCGGCGAGTCGTCAGCGGCGGAGGTGCTGTCCCAGAATTCGTGGGCGACATCTTGTACGCCGGCCGCGCCGTAGACGCTCTTCTGTCCGCCCACCGCGGCGCCGACACAGTCTTCCGGGGCCGCCTCGTCCCAGGCATCGGGCAGATCATCGATGCCACCGAACCGCGGCGGCAGGTTGGGGTCGCTGCGGAAGGGCTGACCGGCCAGCTTCGACAGCTCGGCGTCGTCGAGCAGCACCTGCCGGACTGCCATTCCGGTGACCGGGGTGGGCGCCAGTCCCGGTGCCGGCCTGACGGTTCCGGAGACCACCGTGGTGCACCCGCTGACCAACAGCACGAGCGCCGCCGCTGCGGCAGCGGTTCTTCCGGCCCGGGCGGCCACTACTTTTTAGCCTTCTCCCCGGCGGCAGCGCCGCTATCGGTGGACAGTGCCGCAACGAACGCCTCCTGCGGCACATCGACGCGGCCAATGGTCTTCATCCGCTTCTTGCCTTCCTTCTGCTTTTCCAGCAGCTTGCGCTTACGGGTGATGTCACCGCCGTAGCACTTGGACAGCACGTCCTTGCGGATGGCCCGAATGTTTTCCCGGGCAATGATTTTCGAGCCGATCGCGGCCTGCACCGGCACCTCGAACTGCTGGCGCGGGATCAGCTCCTTGAGCTTGGTCGTCATCTTGTTGCCGTAGGCCGACGCCGAGTCCTTGTGCACGATCGCACTGAAGGCGTCCACCGCCTCGCCTTGCAGCAGGATGTCGACCTTGACCAGATCGGCCTCCTGCTCGCCGGCTTCCTCGTAGTCCAGGCTGGCGTAGCCGCGGGTGCGCGATTTCAGCGAGTCGAAGAAGTCGAAGATGATCTCGCCCAACGGCATCGTGTAGCGCAGCTCGACCCGTTCCGGCGAGAGGTAGTCCATCCCACCGAGCTCGCCGCGCCGGGACTGGCACAGCTCCATGATGGCGCCGACGAACTCGCTGGGCGCGATGATGGTGGTCTTGACGACGGGTTCAAAGACGTTGCGGACCTTGCCTTCCGGCCAGTCCGACGGGTTGGTGACGATGATTTCGTCGGCCTCGCCGCCTTTTCCTTCTTTGATCACCCGGTAGACGACGTTGGGCGAGGTGGAGATCAGGTCCAGGTCGAATTCGCGTTCCAGGCGTTCGCGGGTGATCTCCATGTGCAGCAGACCCAAAAAGCCGCACCGGAAGCCGAAGCCCAGCGCCACCGACGTCTCCGGTTCGTAGGTCAGCGCGGCGTCGTTGAGCTGCAGCTTGTCCAGGGCATCACGCAGATTCGGGTAATCGGATCCGTCCACCGGATACAGCCCGGAGTAGACCATGGGCTTGGGTTCGCGATAGCCGGTGAGCGCCTCGGTGGCGCCGGCCCGCGCGGTGGTGACGGTGTCGCCGACCTTGGATTGGCGCACATCCTTCACCCCGGTGATCAGGTAGCCGACCTCGCCGACCCCGAGACCCTGGGTGGCTTTCGGCTCCGGTGAGACGATGCCGACTTCGAGCAGCTCGTGGGTGGCGCCGGTGGACATCATCGCGATCTTCTCGCGCGGGGTGATCCGGCCGTCGACGACGCGGACGTAGGTGACCACGCCGCGGTAGATGTCGTAGACGGAGTCGAAGATCATCGCCCGGGTGGGCGCGTCGGCGTCGCCGGTGGGCGGCGGCACCTGCCTGACGACTTCGTCGAGCAGCTCGGCCACGCCTTCGCCGGTCTTGCCGGAGACCTTCAGCACATCCTCGGGTTCGCAGCCGATGATGTGAGCCAGCTCGGCGGCGTAGCGCTCCGGATCCGCGGCGGGCAGGTCGATCTTGTTGAGCACCGGGATGATGGTCAGGTCGCGGTCCAGCGCCAGGTACAAGTTGGCCAGGGTCTGGGCTTCGATGCCCTGGGCGGCGTCGACCAGCAGGATGGCGCCCTCGCAGGCCTCCAGCGCCCGGGACACCTCGTAGGTGAAGTCGACGTGGCCGGGGGTGTCGATCAGGTGCAGGACATGTTTTTGGCCGTTGGTTTCCCACGGCAACCGGACGTTCTGCGCCTTGATGGTGATGCCGCGCTCGCGCTCGATGTCCATCCGGTCCAGGTACTGGGCGCGCATCGACCGGTCGTCGACGACGCCGGTCAGCTGCAACATCCGGTCGGCCAGGGTGGACTTGCCGTGGTCGATGTGGGCGATGATGCAGAAGTTCCGTATCTGCGCCGGCGCGGTGAAGGTCTGGTCGGCGAAGCTGCTGATGGGAATCTCCTGGTGAGCGGGTGGCTTGCTGTCTAGTCAGGGTAGCGAGGCCGGGGCAACAAAACGAAACCCCCGGAGGGCGCAGCCTCCGGGGGTTTGCGTTCCTACGACGATTTAGGCGTCGATCGAGTCCATGCCGAAGTAGCCCAGGATGTCGTTGAAACCGAGCTCGAAGTAGTCACTGGCCTGCCCCCAGCCGTCGCCGGATTCGGCAGCAGCAGCGGCGATGGCCTCCGCGGCGCTCCCGCCGAACAGCGCACCGCTGTCCCAGTCGAGGTTTTCGCCGTCGTTCATCAGCGCCCACAGGAGGGTGTTGCTGCCGTTGTTGAACTCCATCAGCGCGCCGTTGAGCAGGTTGTAGGAGCCGGAGGCGCCTGACGACATCTCGTCTTCCCAGTTCACGCCATAGATCAGCTGGCCGAACGCCGCCTGCTCCAGCAAGTTGTCGTGGGTGATGGTCGCGAACGGGTAGGTTTCGGTGGGCGGGAGGACGTCTTCCTTGGCGCCCGTAAGGGCAGCACCGGTGTTGAAGAGCCAGTTCATCGACTGGTGCTGGCTGTTGACGATGCCGCTCCAGTTGAACTCGGTGGTGTCGTCGTCGGCGGCCGCCAGCGGGGCCAATGCGAGGGCTGCACCGGCCGCGAAGCTGCCGATTACCCCGATCTTGCGAATGCTCATGCTCAATAGCCTTTCCCGATGTCCTCCGCCAGCCAGGCCGGCCGTCGGATGTCCCCCAGCACGTCGCTGAAAGCTGATGAAAACCTAACGGCTCGCCTTGTTAAGGGCAACTCCGACACTTACAGGAAGTGCTGTGTGTTGGATCATCGGCACGTCGAAAACCAGCCTGGGTCACGCCTTGGGGCCGGCGATCGGCTCACATGCAGCTGCAAACCCGCAGCAAGAGCGGCGCACCCACCAAAACACTAAGTTAACGCCGGGACATGCCGGCGGCAAGGCGAATCCCCGGAAGTGCGCTCCCCGGCATTCGGTTCTCAGGGACGGCTAGGGCACGAAGACGCCGAGGTAGCCCAAGAAGTCGGCCAGGCTGGCCTGGAAGTACAACCCGGACTCTTCCCATCCGCTGGCGGCCCCGTTGGCAATCTCCATCGCGCTGGCCCCGCCGAACAGGTCACCGCTGTCCCAATCGAGCACAGCACCGTTGTTCGCCAGCGCGTACATCAGCGAGTTGAGGCCGTCGTCGTAGGCGACCACCGCGCCGTTGAAGACGCTGTAGGCGCCCGGGTCGGAGGCGAGCCCGGCGAGCGACGGGTTGAGTCCGTAGACCAGGTGATCGAACATCGTCGAGCCATTGTCCTGAACCGTCGATACGGCCTCCGGCTTAATGATCGCGAAGCCCTGCGGCCCCTCGGTGAGCGCGCTCCCGGGGACACCCCCTAGGACGGTGTCGGTTACGAACAGAAAATTCATCGACTGCACCTCGCTGGCCACGACGGGGGCCAACGGGTCGGTGTCGGCAGCTGCCAGCGGCGCCAATGCGAATGCCGCACCGGCGGTGAAGCCGCCGACCACACCGAGTTTGCGCGTGTTCATGCTCAATGCCTTTCAGATGTCTACTGCTTGTCTCTTGCGGCCGGAGAATTACCGCACGTACCCTTCGCGACGGAAAGCCAAGGGGCCGCGTCGTTTTCACCAATATCGTTGCGGGCAGAACCCGGGATAATTGCGCAACCCAAATACCTCCTGGTAAGCCGTGGGCGCACGCAGGAGAGCGACACGTCGCACGCTGGATGAAACAACCATGGCCCCTCCCCTTGTCAGGGCATGATCGCGGCGGACTAACTCTCGCGAGCCGCTACGCCCCACCGTTTAGAAGCCCCCCGTATTAACGAATATTCTCCGACCGTACGCCGATGCCGTTCTGGGGACAATACAAGTGGCACATCAGTTTTCGTACAGATTCCCGGTGCGCGGTGTTGACGTTTACGTCAATAAAATTTGGCGGCCGTAGTGCTGCTGACGACGCAGCACGTCCGCGTCGAAGCACACTTCGCCTATGCTGCGATCATGGCTTCCCCACGGAAGACCCCGTGGCAGACGGTGCAGCGTTTCGCGGAGAACTTGGTGTTCAACGAAGCCCCACGGTTCATCCGCCAACTCGAGCAGGCGCCGCTGGTGCAGCAGCGCATCCAACGCGGCATCGAGCAGGGCATCAAGATCGGCCTGGAGGTCCTCAGCGGCGCAGGGTCCGATGCCTCCCCGGCGATCCCGGCGGGCCGACCGGTCACCAACAGCAGCGTCCCCACCGCGCACCGTGCCCGCCGCCTGGTCTACGCCCCTGACCTCAACGGCCGCGCCGACCCGGGCGAGATCGTCTGGACCTGGGTGGCCTACGAGGACGATCCGGATCAGGGCAAGGACCGGCCGGTGTTGGTTGTCGGACGGGACCGCAGCATGCTGCTGGGACTGATGTTGTCCAGCCAGCCGCGTCACGCCGAAGACGCCAACTGGCTGGGGATCGGCGCGGGCAGCTGGGATGAAGGCCGCCGGCTCAGCTGGGTACGGCTGGACCGCGTGCTCGACGTCCCCGAGGAGTCGATCCGGCGCGAAGGCGCCATCCTGGAACGCACGGTGTTCGAGGTGGTGGCCGCCCGGCTGCGCAGCGACTACGCGTGGAGTTGAGCCCTACCGCGGGCGGCGACCGCTAACCCAGGCAGCACCCCGCCACGACCGGCGGCTCCGGCGTGGCGTTCGCCGCTATCCCTGGCTGATGTAGGAGCGCAGCTGCGCGCGCTCGGCCTGCAGCTCCTCCATCCGCGACTTCACCACGTCGCCGATGCTCACGATCCCGGCCAGCCGGCCGTCTTCGAGCACCGGGATGTGGCGCGCCCTGTGCTCAGTCATCAGCATGCTGACCTCGTCGGCGGTGTCGGATTTGGTGCAGGTCGCCACCAATCGGGTCATGATCGCCGACACCGGCCGCGCCAGCAGGCTGGCACCGTGGACGTGCAGCTGGCGTACCACATCCCGCTCGGAGGCCACCCCCTCCAGACCGTCGGGTCCCATCACCACCATGGCGCCGATGTTGTGCTCGGCCAAACCGGCCAGCAACTCCATGACGGTGGCATCCGGATGGATGGTCACCACCGCCGCGCCCTTGTTCCGCAATACATCCGCGATGCGCATTGACGCCTCCCGCCGCAGTGATCTGCTTCACACCAGGCTAGGCCATTTTCCGGACGCGGGGAGGCGATCTTGAAACTTGGCCGATCGTCCACCGCCGGGCGGCGATCTGTGGCATATGTGACGTCATGACGATCGAGATCACCCTGCTGGGCACCGGAAGCCCGATCCCCGACCCCGACCGCGCCGGACCGTCAACCCTGATCCGGGCCGGCGGTCAGGCGCTGCTGATCGACTGCGGGCGCGGGGTGTTGCAGCGCCTGGCCGCCGCCGGGGCGTCGGCCAACACGCTGTCGGCGCTGCTGCTCACCCACTTGCACAGTGACCACATCGCCGACCTCGGTGACCTGCTGATCACCCGGTGGGTCACCACGTTTACACCCGACCCCGCGCCGCTGCCGATCATCGGCCCGCCGGGCACAGCAGACGTCGTGGAGGCGACGCTGCGGGCGTTCGGGCACGACATCGGCTACCGGATCGCCCACCACGCCGACCTGACGGCACCTCCTCCGGTCGAGGTCCACGAGCACACCGCCGGTCCGGTGTGGGATCGCGATGGCGTGCAGGTCACCGTGGCGCCCACCGATCACCGGCCGGTGACGCCCACGATCGGGTTCCGGATCGAACACGCCGGTGCTTCGGTGGTACTGGCCGGGGACACCGTGCCCTGCGCCAGCCTCGATGAGTTGGCCGCCGGCGCCGGCGCGCTGGTCCATACCGTGATCCGCAAGGACCTCATCGCCGCGCTGCCCCAGCAGCGGATCCGCGACATCTGCGACTACCACTCCTCGGTGGCCGAAGCCGCCGTGACCGCCCAGCGCGCCGGGGTCGGCACGCTGGTGCTGACCCATTACGTGCCCGCCATCGCGCCCGGGCAGGAGGATCAGTGGCGCGCGCTGGCGGCCGCGGAGTTCGACGGGCCGATCGAGCTCGGCGACGACCTGCACCAGGTAGTTGTCGGAGGCTGAGCAGAGGGACGGCCGTTTGGGCCAAGTTGGGGAGTTGACAGCCCAGCTGGTAACCTGAACAGCCGTTGCCCCCGCGTCGGGAGGCGAACCCAACTCAAGCTTTTGCGAAGGAACTACTCCGTGGCCAACATCAAGTCGCAGGTGAAGCGCAACCGGACCAACGAGCGCGCCCGGCTGCGCAACCAGTCGGTGAAGTCGGCGGTGCGCACCGCGATCCGCGCCTTCCGTGAGGCCGCTGAGGCCGGTGACAAGGAGAAGGCCGGCGAGCTGCTGGTGGCGACCAGCCGCAAGCTGGACAAGGCCGCGAGCAAGGGCGTGATCCACAAGAACCAGGCCGCCAACAAGAAGTCGGCGCTGGCGCAGGCCCTCAACAAGCTCTGATCCCCGCGCAAGCAGACACCAGCGCCCCCATTCCGGTCGGAATCTGGGGGCGTTCGTCTCTGCTCGGCACCCGTTAGCGCGCGGCCAACTCGGCGACCTGACGGACCGCGGCTTCTAGGGCGTAGTCGGCGTCGGCTGCAGCGCCTTTGACATCTGCGTTGAGGGCGGCCACCAGCCGCACCGCGGCAGCCACCGATTCCCGCGACCAATACCGGGACTGCTTCTGGGCCTTCTGCACCCGCCAAGGCGGCATGCCCAATTCGCCGGCCAGCCGGTAGGGGTCACCGGACTTCGGCCCGACCCGGGCGATGGTGTGGATCGCCTCGGCCAGCGCGTCGGCCAGCACCACGTGCGGTTCGCCGCGGATCATCGCCCAGCGCAGCGCCTCGGTGGCACCCTCGACGTCGCCGACTACGGCCCGATCGGCGACGTCAAAACCTTTCACTTCGGCTTTGCCGCTGTGGTAGCGGCGCACCGCGACGGCGTCGACGTGCCCGCCGGTATCGGCGACCAGTTGCGAGCAGGCTGAGGCCAACTCACGGATATCGGAGCCCACCGCGTCGAGCAGCGCCGCGACGCAGGCGTCGTCGACCTCGGCTTTGAGCCGGCGGAACTCGGCACGAACGAAGTCGGCGCGTTCGGCGGGCTTGGTGATCCGGGCGCACGGGTGCACCTGGGCGCCGAGTTTCTGCAGCTGGCCGGCCAGCGCTTTCGCGCGCCCGGCACCGGAATGCACCACCACCAGCACGGTGCCCGCCGGGACGTCGGCGGCCGTCGATCCGATCAGGGCCACGGCGTCTTTGCCGGCCTCGCCGGCGGCTTCCAGCACAACCACGCGTTCATCGGCGAACAACGACGGACTCAGCAGCTCGGCGAGCTCACCCGCCTCGACCTCACCGGCCCGCAACCGGTCCACCGGGATGTCGGTGCTGCCGGCCTGGGCGCGTACCCCCGCCAGGACCTGCGCAACCGCCCGCTCGACCAGCAGTTCCTCATCACCGAGGATCAGATGCAGCGGCGAAACCGGTTGGCTCACCCGCCAATCGTGTCACGCAGCCCCGACACCCGCCCAGCCGGTCAACACCTCCGAGACCGACCAGGCCAGCAGGCACAGCGCCAACGCGATCAGCACCCGCCGACAGCACCGCCACCGCCAGCACAGCACGATCAGCAATGTGGCGGCGCTCACCCCGACGACCCCCGCCATCCCTGCGGGCACGGGCACGGTGGCGGCGGGAAACCCGCCGCTCCAATGCGCAACCCGGCATACCCACCACAGTTCGGGCCCGGTGAAGCGGATCAACAGCTCGGCGGCCGCCGGCCACCATCCGCACAGCACCGCCGCCGCGCTACCCAGCACGGTGATCGGGGCGACCAGCACCGCCACCGCCAGGTTGGCGAGCGTGCTGACCAGGCTGAGCCCGCCGGAGATACCGGCAATCAGCGGCGCGGTGACCAGGTTGGCGGCCCAGGCCACGGCGACGGCGGCGGCCAGCGGCTTCGGCCAGCCACGGGCCACCAGCCGGGCTGACCAGACCGGTGCGATCAGCACCAGCGCCGCAGTGGCCACCACCGACAACGCGAAACCGACATCGACGGCCAGGTGCGGGGCCAGTGCCAGCAGCACCAACACACTAGTGGCCAGACTCGGAACCGCCTGGCGCCGGCGCGCCGACAGCACCCCGAGCAACGCGATCGCCCCCATCACCGCCGCCCGCAACACGCTGGCCGTCGGCTGCACAACGATCACGAACGCCAGCAACGCAAACCCGGCCAGAACCGCCGCGGCCCGCGGCCCGACCAGGCGCGCCGAATACAACACCGCGCCGCAGACGATGGTCACATTCGCACCCGAGACCGCCATCAGGTGCGTCAAACCCGCAGCCCGAAACTCGCGCCCCGTGGCAGCGGTGATCGCCGACGTATCGCCGAGGACCAGCGCGGGCAGCATCCGGGCCTGCTCACTGGGCAGCACTCGCCAGGCGGCGGCCGCAAAGCGGGCACGCACCTGATGAGCCGATCGGGCGATGAACCCGGGCCGGCCCCAGGTGGGCTCCCCGGAGGCGGTCAGCGTCGCGACCGTCAGGTCACGCCGGGTGGGGCGGGCGATCTTGGCGCGGAACGCCATCGGCTGACCGACCATCGCCTCGCCGAATTCCATGCCGGATGCGAAAACCACTACCCGACCGGAGGATTGGGCACCATCAAGGCGCTGCAAGGTGGCCCGCAACATCACCCGGCGGGCGCCGACCTGCATCGGACTCTCGCTGGGGGTGACCGTCACCGCGGCGGTGCGGCCGAACGCGGCGGTGATCGGGTGGGCGCTGACCGCGTCGGTGCGCAGCGCGACCGCCCACCCGAACCCTGCCCCCACTGTCGATGCCGCTGCCAGAGCCGCACCGGCCAGCCGCCAACCGGGCCGCCGCATCCGCGCGCCGTAGCACCCCAGCGCACCCGATAAGGCGCCGAGCCCGGCGCACAACACCGCCAGCGTGCCGCCGATCTGCCACTGGATGCCCGCCGCGGTGACCAACCAGCCGATCAGCGCGGCCGGCACCAACCGAACGTCCGGCCGGGCCGCCGGTGCTGCTGCGGCCGCCGTAGGGGTCACCGTCAGACGCGGACCAGGGCACGCAGCTTCTCCAGGCGCGCCGGGCCGATTCCGTCGACGTCGCCGAGCTGGTCCACGTCGGCGAATTTGCCGTGCGTCTCCCGCCAGGCGACGATGGCGGCCGCGGTGACCGGCCCGACGCCGGGCAGCGCGTCAAGTTGTTCGACGGTCGCGGTGTTGAGGTTGACCCGTTCACCGGGTTTGGGTTCTGGTTTGGCCGGCGCCGTCGTCGACGCGGTGCTCGTCCGGGGAGCCTCGGGGGCCTGCGACGGCGCGCCGACCGAGCTGCCGAGTACCGGCGGTCCAGACGGGGGCGCCAGCCCGACCACGATCTGTTCGCCGTCGACCAGGGGGCGGGCTAGGTTCAACCCGAGCGTGTCCGCACCGTCAAGGGCTCCGCCGGCAGCGGTAAGTGCATCAGCGATCCGGGCGCCGGGCGCCAGCGTCGCCAGCCCAGGCTTGTGCACCAACCCGACGACGCTGACCACCACCTGGTCGGCGCCGGACGCCGCGGGCGCCCCGGCGGGTTCATCCGCGCGCGGGCTGGCGGTCGAAACCATCTCCACCGGAGGCAGTTTGGCGCTGCGCACCGGTGCGGGCTGATCGCGCAGCACGGTGAACACCGTGACGAGCACCGCGACCGCGGCGATCACCGCCAGGGTGATGGCCCCGGCCCGGCCCGGGTCAGCCCGCACTTTGGCGAGCCAACCGGTGTCGGCCGTGCCGTCGGGCAGCCAGCGGGGCAGCAAGGAGTTCGGGTCGGCGTCGTCATCCGGTTCGGGGGTGTCGGTGCTGCGATCGGGGGCGGGCAGCAGGCCGAGGCGACGCTGCAGTCGCTGGCCGGGTAGTTCTGGTGCCATGCGCCGACGGTAGGTGCTGCTCCCGGCAGCGCTACCGGCTCAATAGCGGGTCGGGGCAAAAATTGTGGATCAACGCACGGTTGTGCAGAAACCCGTGATGGTCTTCGCCAGCGGGCGAGCCAACCGGCGCCGCGACAACCACCATCGGCTGGACAGGGCGCGCGAAGGCAATCTGGTCACCGGCGCTCGCGGTCGGCGACCACCGCCGCCGGGCCTGACCCTGGTCGGGGTGGGCTACCCTGAATGACCAGCTGGCGCGGCGCAATCTCATTACCGAGGGCTGCGCACGCGTGGGCGATCGCGCGGCGGCCGAGTGTGCGGTTTCGGTCGCAACATCGCGATTTCGGCGACCAAACCGCACAGTCGAGGCAACGGAGCCTTACGGCCTCAGCATCGCGCCCACGCTTTACCGGGTCACCCACTCCCCGACGTCATGGGAGATACCCGAGGACGGTGCATAGCGCACCTTCGTCGCGGTGACCCCGGAGGGCAGCGCGAACACGACGCAACCGGTGCTCGACGAGCCGGCGGCGAGCAGGAACCAGCCGTAGGCGAAGTCCTGGCACTCGGTCACGGTGGCGAAATCGGCCTGGTAGCTCTGGTGGTCCGAACCGATCACCGAGACGTCGCTGTTGCTGTTGCCGACGATGGTCGTCGTTCCGGCGTTCTCGATCCGCAGTTTGGTCGCGATGTAGGTCTTGCCGGGTTCACCCCAGCCGTTCGGGACCGTGGCCGGGTTGATGATCTCCGTCAACGTCACCGCGATCTTCTGCCCGCCGATGCGCATCAGGTCCAACGTCTGCCCGATGTGCGCGGCCGGCCGCGCGGGCGGGGCCTGCTGGGGCGAAGCGATCGGCGTGGGCCGGGATTCCTCGGCCGCCTCCGCCGAACACGACACCGCGCAAAAGAGCAGGACACACAGTACGACGAGCGACCGTCTCATGACCGCTAGCCTACAAAAACGCGCGGTAGCGCCTGCGTTCACCGGTTCCACCTGGTTTCCGGGACGCGACCGCACCTTCCCCCGCGCCCCGAGGCGGGTTCCGATTAGGGTGCATATCAACCTGTGTTCACCCACCCACCGGGAGGCCGACGTGAGACTGGCACTGACCGCCGAGGAGGCTGCGTTCCGCGACGAGATGCGCGCCTTCTTCACCACCGAGGTCCCGGCGGACATCCGGGAACGCAGCCGGCAGGGCCACTCGATCTTTCCCGACGATATCGTCGCCACCCAGAAGATCCTCAATGCACACGGTCTCGCGGTGCCCAACTGGCCGGTCGAGTGGGGCGGCAAAGATTGGACGCTGACCCAGCACCAGATCTGGCTCGATGAAATGCAATTGGCGTCGGTGCCCGAACCGCTCACCTTCAACGCCAAGATGGTCGGCCCGGTGATCGCCGAATTCGGTTCCCAGGCCATCAAAGAACGCTTCCTCCCCGCCACCGCCAATCTCGATATCTGGTGGTGTCAAGGGTTTTCCGAGCCGGACGCCGGCTCCGACCTGGCGTCGCTGCGCACCACGGCGGTGCGTGACGGCGACAGTTACATCGTCAACGGGCAAAAGACCTGGACCACCCTGGGGCAGTACGCGGACTGGATTTTCTGCCTGGTCCGCACCGACCCGCAGGCGCCCAAGAAGCAGGCCGGTATCTCATTCCTGCTTTTCGAGGTGTCCACCCCGGGCGTCACCATGCGACCGATCAAGCTCATCGATGGTGGCTATGAGGTCAACGAGGTCTTCTTCTCCGATGTGCGAGTGCCCGCCGATCAGCTGGTCGGCGAGGAGAACCACGGCTGGACCTACGCGAAGTTCCTGCTGGGCAACGAGCGCACCGGGATCGCCGGGGTGACCCGCACCAAGGTTCGGCTCGCCGAGGTAAAGCAACGCGCCAAGGAGCTCGGCGCACTCACTGACCCGCTGTTCGCGGCGCGGCTCGCGGAGATCGAAAACGACTTGCTGGCATTGGAACTCACTCAGATGCGGGTGTCGAGTGACTCCGCCGACGGCAAGCCCAACCCTGCGTCGTCGGTGCTCAAGCTGCGCGGCAGCCAACTGCAGCAGGCGGTCACCGAACTCTTCGTCGAGCTCGCCGGTCCGGACGTGCTGCCGTTCGGAGCGGGTGAGGGCATTGCCTCTCCGGAGTGGGCGCAGCGCGCCGCGCCGACCTACCTGAACTACCGCAAGACGTCGATCTACGGCGGCAGCAACGAGGTGCAACGCACCATCATCGCGTCCACCATTCTGGGCCTGTAGGAGGTACGACGGTCATGGACTTCCAACTCAGCGACGAGCAGGTCCTGCTCCGCGACACCACCCGTTCGATGCTGTCGGGCTACGACACCGAGACCCGCAATCAGGTCGTCGACGCCGATCCCGGCTTCAACCCGCAGGTGTGGAAACAACTGGCCAACACCGGCATTCTCGGCCTGGGATTCGACCCCGACGAATCCGGCCCACTGGAGATCATGGTGGTGCTCACCGAGATCGGCCGGCGAGTGGCCCCCGAGCCCGTCGTGCATGGAGCGCTGGGGCCGGGCGCGCTGATCGCCGAACGCGGCGACGCGCGGCAGCGCGAACTGCTCGAAGCGGTCGCCGAGGGCGATCAGATCCTGGCGTTCGCCCACACCGAGCCGGGCACCCGCGGGCAGCACGGACAGGTGGCCACTGCGGCTGTGCGGCAAGGCGATTCATGGCAGCTGAGTGGATGCAAGAACCCGGTGTTGACCGGGGATCGGGCCGACACCCTGGTGGTCAGCGCCGCCCTGCCGGACGGTGGGACCGGACTGTTCCTGGTCGACGGACGCGCTGACGGCCTGTCCCGCCAGCCCTACCGCACCTTCGACGGCCGACGCGGCGCCCAGATCGACTTGGCCAACACGCCAGCCACCCCGCTCGGTGAGCCCACCGACGCCAGCACGGCCATCGAGCACGCCATTGTCCGCATCTCCTCGGCGCTGTGCGCCGAGGCGGTGGGCGTGATGGAAGAGGCACTGCGGCTGACCACCGACTATCTCAAGACGCGCAAGCAATTCGGGGTCACGCTCAGCACCTTCCAGACCCTCACCCAGCGTGCCGCCGACATGTACGTCTCGTTGGAGATGGCCCGCAGCATGAGCCTGTACGCGGCCATGTCGATCGCCGACGGCAACCTCGACCCGGTGATCGCGGCACGCGCCAAGCTGCAGATCGGCCGGTCCGGGCGACACATCTCCCAGGAAGCCATCCAGTTGCACGGCGGGATCGGGATGACCTGGGAGTACCCGGTCGGCCACTACGCGGCAAGGCTCACCGCGATCGAACACACCCTGGGCTCATCGCAGGATCAGCTGCACACGCTGATGGGCAACCTGGGCAACTACGACTTGGCCAAGCTGTAGCGGCTTTAGAAGAAGAAGCCGAGCTGAGCCGGCACAGCGCTGACGAAAGCAGCGTCGAGCCGCGATGCCAGCCCGGGCTGTCGGCACCGCAAGCGGTTCGCCGCGGCCAGCGCCGTCGCCCGGTGGGTGCCCAGGTACAGGCTGCCCAGCACGTCGAGATCCAGTTCGGCGTCCGCCGGCGCGTCGGTCGGAGTGCACTGCGCCCGGCCGTCGCGGATGTCCAGCGCGAACCGGCCACCGTCGCCGCGGAACCCGTCGGACACATCCACAACGGCGCTCAGCTCCGCAGCGTAGCTGCGGGCCTGCAGCGCGGCCGCTACATCCATCAGCCGGAGCCACCCCTCGTCGGTGCGTGCGGTGGTACGGGCCAGCCGGGTGTCGGTCAGCAGGTAGGGCAGCGGATCGTCGGGGTAGGTGCCGATGACGACGGTCTGCATCAGATCCATGCCCAGCAGCGCCCGCCACAGCGCGGCGTGCGCCTCCGCGGTCACCGCCCGCAGCTCCGCCACCCGCACCGTCTTAGACGTCGTGCCGTGCACCCGATACAGCGCGTAACCGTGCGGGTGCAGCAGCGCCATCCACGCGGTGCCCCCGTCGCGGTCGCCTTCCCGGTCGGCGAGCAGGTCGTCCCAGAGCGCAGTCGGGCGCACCAGCCCGCCGGGGGTGCGCTCGCGGCAACGGTCGTAGATCGCGGCGAACTCGTCGCGGTGATCACCGGCCCGGACCAGCCGGACACCGCCGGGGTCGGGTGCGTCGGGGTGGAACACCGCGAACCTCCGGTCGATGGTCAGCTCCTGGTCGACGGTGGCCGGGCCGTAACCGAACCGCCCGTAGATGCCGCCTTCGCTGGCGGTCAGCGCCGCCAGCGGATATCCCGAATCAGCGATGCGCCGGTGCAATTCGACGTACATGGCGCGCAGCACACCGCGCCGGCGGTGGGTGGGCGCGACGACCACTCCGCTGATGCCGGCCGCCGGCAGCACCGCGCCGCCGGGAACCGTGAGCCGCAGGTCGAGGTAGAACGCCACGCCGATGACCTCGGCGCCGTCGCAGGCCACCACCGCACCGTCGGGCGGAACCAGGGTGCGAAGCGCCTCGACTTGCTGCGGATGCGGGAACGATCCAAAGCCGGCGGCCTCCAACAGCGCGAGCTGTGGCCAGTCGTCGTCTTGCGCGGTCCGCACGGTCACCTCGGTCACGGACTTCGACGGTGCCACAACCGGCGGCGCGCCGCATCCCAATAAGGTGTGGAGCCATGAGCACACCGCTGCGCGTCATCCAATGGACCACCGGCAACATCGGGCAGCGTTCGCTGCACGCCATCATCGGCCGTCCCGACATGGAGTTGGTCGGCGTCTACGCCCACGGCAAGAACAAGGTCGGGGTGGATGCCGCAACGCTGGCCGGCTGGCCAGAACCCACCGGGGTCACCGCCACCGACGACATCGACGCCCTGATCGCGCTGAAGCCGGACGCCTGTTGCTACAACCCGCTGTGGCCAAGCATCGACGAGTTGGTTCGGCTGTTAGAAGCCGGGATCAACGTGTGCTCCACGGCCGCCTGGATCACCGGCGGCAAGCAGACCCCGCAAGACCGCAAGCGCATCGAGGACGCCTGCCGAGCCGGGAACTCCACGATGTTCGGCAGTGGCGCCCATCCCGGACTGACCAACATGGTCGGCATGGTGCTGTCGGGAGCGTGCGAACGGGTCGACGAGATCCGAATCACCGAATCGGTGGACTGCTCGACGTATGAGTCCGCGGCCACCATGGCGGCGATGGGATTCGCCCAAGATCCCGCCACCCCCGGCCTGGCCGAGAGCGTCCGCCGGGAAAGCGAGGTGTTCGCCGAGTCCGCGGCCATGATGGCCGACGCGATCGGCGCAAAGCTGGACAAGATCACCTTCGACGTGCAGTTCACCGCCGCCACCGGCGACAGCGACCTGGGCTTCATGAAGATCCCGGCCGGAACCGTGGGCAGCGTCTTCGGCTACCACCGCGGCTGGGTCGGTGAGCGCAATGTCGTCAGCGTGGGGTTCAACTGGATCATGGGCAGCCATGTCGCCCCGCCCAAGCCGGTGGCGCACGGCCACGTGATCCAGGTATTCGGGCTGCCGAACATGCGCACCGTCATCAACTGCCTGCCGCCCAAGGACTGGAACGAGCCGAACTTCAACGGCTTGGGCTCGATCTACACCGCCATGCCGGTGACCAACGCGGTGCCGGCGGTGGTTGCGGCCGCGCCCGGAATCATCACACTGGCCGATCTGCCGCCGATCACCGGCCGCTCCGGCGGTTAGCGAGCCTTGACGAAGGAGAGGCGAAGCTGGACCGCCGAATCAGCCCCAGCCAGCTGAGCGGCTGGACTGGCCTACACCGGCGGTTAGCCGAGCTGGACCGTCGAATCAGACCGGCCGGTTGGTGGTGATCGCCCCCGACGCCGCATCGATGGTGACGTCGTGTTCGACCAGTTCGGTGTCCCACACGTCGGCATCCCACACCACGGTGCCGTTCATGTCGAGCAGGCTCAGCTCGGTGATCGAGCCATTGGGCACCGCGGTCAGCACCTTGTTCACCGCGGCCCGGTAGTCCAGGCGGGCGCCGTCCAGGTTGGCGCGACGTTTGGCCTTGTCGGCGTCGCTGTCATCGGTGACAGTCGGGCCGACCAGCACCGACACCCCGTCGGATCCGATCTTGAGTTGCCGTTCGGTGCCGTCGCGGGTCACCACCCGCACCTTCCAGGTGCCGGCGTCGTTGGTTTCGCTCTCGATGAAGATCAGCACGCTGGACGGAACCTGGGAAATGGCGAGGTCACCGGCGGTCAGCAGGGTCCGGGGATCCGGCGGCGCATCCGGGCGCGACCAGGACGCCCCCGCGGTGGTCGACTCCGCCGATTTCGCGCCGGACCTGCCGTTTCCGCTGCAACTGGCGAGCGCCAGCGCTACTACGATGACCACTGCGCCGAATCGGACGCCATTCACCAGACCGTGCATCAGCGGCCATGCTACTGAAACGCCGGCAACGCTGCCGCCCCGCCGGGGACTTGGGAATCGGCACGCCCGGGGTGCGCACCCATTGCGATCGTTAGTCAGACGAAGGTTATGCTGCCCGAGGGCGAAATTCGCGGCAGCCTTCGACGAGTCCGGGCGAGGCCGGAACAAAGTGTCCGCTGCCGGCGTTCGACCGCAATATCGATCAGCGGAAGGCGGTGGTATGAAGAGGATCCCGATCGCCGCAATACTCAAACGGCATTGGATTCCGCTGGTCTTTATCGTGGTCATCTTCATATCCGGCGTCATCGTGAGCCGGCTGCACAAGGTGTTCGCCTCGCAGGACCTCAACCCCCACGCCGGCGCGGGCATCGAGATCGTGCAGTTCAACCCCAAGTACGTGGCTTACGAGGCATTCGGCCCGCCGGGCACCCGCGCCGACATCAACTACTGGGACGCCGAGGCCAACGTCCATCAACTCAACGACGTACCGCTGCCGTGGTCCTACACCGTCGTCACCGTGCTTCCCGCTGTGCAGGCCAACATGATCGTGCAGGGCAACACCGGTGAGATCGGCTGCCGGATCAAGATCGACGACCGGCTACTCGACGAGCGACGCGCCACCGGACTCAACGCCCAGACCTTCTGCCTGGTGAAGTCCGGATGATCAAACGGATCCGGGCGCAGCTCGACAAACACCAGGAGCCGCACGTCAAGCGGCCGTTCTTCGCGCACATGCTGCGGATCTTCGCGGTGCCGATCATCATCGCCTGGATCGTGCTCACCGTCCTGGTCAATGTGCTTGTGCCCCAGCTGGAAGTGATCTCCGAGGAGCACTCTGCCCCGCTGGCACCGATGGATGCGCCGTCGATGATCGCCAGTCAGCTCGTCGGCGAGAACTTCCAGGAATACAAGTCCAACAGCACCGTGATGATGGTCGTGGTCGGCGAGGACGAGCTCGGCGAGGACGCTCACCACTACTACGACGAGATCGTCAAGAAGCTGGTCGCGGACAAGGAGCACGTCGAGCACGCGCAGGACTTCTGGAGTGACCGGCTGACCGCCGCGGGCGTGCAGAGCTCCGACGCCAAAGCCGCCTACATCATGCTCAACCTGGTCGGCAACCAGGGCATGACCGAGGCCAACGACTCGGTGCAAGCGGTCCGCAAGCACATCGACGACACCCCCGCCCCGCCCGGAGTGCAGGCCTACGTCGCCGGTCCGGCAGCGCTGACCGCGGATCTGCGCGAGATCGGCGACGCCAGCCTGGTCAAGATCACCTTGTTCACCATCGCCGCGATCGCGATCATGCTGTTGATCGTCTTCCGGTCCATCTCGGCGATGCTGACCCAGCTGTTCCTGACGCTGCTGGAACTGATCTGCGCGCGCGGCGTCGTCGCGTTCCTCGGGTTCAACAACGTGATGGGTTTGACCACGTTCGCGGTCAACATCATGGTGATGCTCGCGATCGCCGCCGGCACCGATTACGGCATCTTCCTGATCGGCCGCTACCGCGAGGCGCGGCTGGCCGGCGAGGACCGGATCGACGCCTACTACACCACCGTGCGCAGCGTCACCCCTGTGGTGCTGGGGTCCGGGCTGACCATCGCCGGAGCGTCGGCGGTGTTGTACTTCACCCGGCTGCCCTACTTCCACACCATGGGCATCCCAGTCTCGGTCGGCATGATCGTCGTGGTCGCCGCGGCGCTCACCCTGGGACCGGCCCTGCTGGTGGTGGTGAGCAGCTTCGGGCTGCTGGACCCCAAAGCGGCCAAACGGGGCGGATTCTGGCGCCGCGCCGGGGTCTCGGTGGTGCGCTGGCCGGCTCCGATCGCGGTGGCCAGCCTGGCGGTCGTCATGATCGGGCTGGTCGCGCTGCCGGGTTTCAAACCCGGCTACGACGACCGGAAATACCTGCCGAAGGACACCCCGGTCAACGTCAGTTACGCCGCCGCCGAGAAACACTTCTCAGCCGCCCGGATGGCCCCGGACATCACCATGGTGACCTCGGACCATGACATGCGAAACCCGGCCGACATGCTGGTGTTGGACCGGGTCGCCAAGAACATCATGCGGGTGCACGGCATCGCCATGATCCAGGACATCACCCGCCCGTTGGGGATTCCGCTGCAGCACAGTTCGGTTCCCTTCCAGCTCAGTGCGTCCAATCAGCTGATGATCCAGAACATGAAGACGCTCAAGGACCGGATCAAGGACATCGACACGATCTCCCAGCAGCTCGACAAGGACATCGAGTTGCTGATCCAGATGTACGGCTACCTGCAGGAAGTCGATCGGACCTTCGACGACACCGCCGAGGTCACCGAGCGCACCGTAGAGGTCTCCGATCGGATCCGCGACCACCTGGCCGACTTCGACGACCAGTTCCGGCCGCTGCGCAACTACTTCTACTGGGAGCCGCACTGCTTCGACATCCCGATGTGCTGGGCGCTGCGGAGCACCTTCGACACCACCGACGGCGTCGACCAGCTGACCGAGCAACTGCACCACCTGTCCGCTGACATCACCAAGACGGCCCGCTTGCTGCCGCAGGCGGTCGAGTTGCTGCCGGCCGTGGTCGACACGATGAAGATCATGCGCGGGCTGGTGCTGACCGTGCACTCCACGTTCTCGGCGTTCGTCGACCAGATGGAGGATCTGAGCAACACCCAGATCATGATGGGTCAGAGTTTCGACGACTCGAAGAACGACGATTTCTTCTATCTGCCCGCGGAGGCCTTCGACAACAAGGACTTCCAGACCGGTCTGCGACTGTTCATGTCACCGGACGGCAAGTCGGCACGCTTCTTCGTCACCCACCAGACCTATCCGGCTACCGAGGAGGGCATTGCCCGCGTGGAGCCGGAGCGCATCGCCGCCCAGGAGGCCCTCAAGCAGTCCTCTCTCGCGGATGCCAAGGTGTACGTCGGCGGAATGGCGGCGCTGTATGAAGACATGAGTAACGGCGCCAAATACGACCTGATGATCGCGGTGGTGGCGTCGCTGACGTTGATCTTCTTGATCATGATGATGATCACCCGAAGTCTGGTGGCCGCGGTGGTGATCCTGGGCACCGCGTCCAGTTCGATCGCCGCGTCCTTCGGCATCTCGGTGCTGATCTGGCAACACATCTTCGGTCAGCACATCTACTGGGTGACCCTGGTGTTGGCGGTGATCGTGCTACTGGCGGTCGGCTCGGACTACAACCTGCTGCTGGTCTCCCGCTTCGAGGAGGAGATCCACGCCGGGCTGAAGACCGGTTATATCCGGGCGATGGCCGGCAGCGGTGGCGTGGTGACCTCGGCCGGTATGGTCTTCGCCGCCACCATGGGCATCATGTTCTTCAGCGATCTCAAGGCGATCGGCATGTATGGCACCACGGTGGCGATCGGGTTGCTGCTCGACACCTTCGTGGTCCGCGCGTTCTTCATGCCGTCGATCGCGACGCTGCTGGGCAAGTGGTTCTGGTGGCCTCAGGTGGTCCGGCCGTGGGGGCCCAACAAGAACATCCGCGGGATCGCGGCACACACGCCACACGATGAGCCGGTGGCCGACACCGACCGGTTCGCAGCCCCGACACAGTAATCCAGCCCCCGGCGTTGATTCTGCGTCCAGGGCGGCGACACGCCGAAAGGCACCGCCCTGGGCGCAGAGTGAACGGGTTCAGGCCCCCGCGGGATCGACGTCCACGCACACCGCGACCGCACCCGCCCCGACGTGCAGCGCCAGCGTCGGTCCCAGATCGCTGATGACGGCCGGTTCACAGGCCGGCAACCGCTCGGCGAGCGCGCCGGCCACCTCATGGGCCCCTTGCGGATTGGCGACGTGATGCACGGCCAGCGCGGCCCGGCGATCACCCACCACGTCACAGACCCGGTCGATCATCGTGGCGACGGCCTTGCTGACGGTGCGGACACGCTGTGCCAGCACGAGTTTCCCGTCGTCCACGGTCAACAGCGGCTTGAGGGACAGTGCGGTGCCCAGCCAGGCCGCCGCACTGCCGATCCGGCCGCTGCGCCGCAGGTTGTCCAGCCGGTGCACCACCAGATACGCGTGAGAGCGCCGCACGGCCGCCTCCGCGGCAGCCACCACACCGTCGAGGTCGGCACCGCCGGCCGCGGCGCGGGCGGCGGCCAGCGCCACGAACCCGGTGCCCATCGCCGCTGACCTCGAGTCGACCACCCGCACGCCGGAGCCGATCTGGGCGCAGACGTGCTCGGCAGTGCCGAGCGTGCCGGACAGCGCGGAGGAGATGTGGATCGCCACCACACCGGCACCACCGCTGTCCGCCAACCCGTTCCGGTAGGCGCCGGTCAGTTCCTCCGGATTGGTGCCGGCCGTGCTGACACCGTCACGGGCGTAGATGTCCTCCGGGATGTCATCGATGCCGTCACGCAGGTCTGCCCCGCCGAGCAGAATGTGCAAGGGCACCACCCGGATTCCCCACCGGTCACGCAGTTCAGCGGGCAGGCACGCCGACGAGTCGGTCACCACGACGACGGCCGGGCCGGTCATTCCGTCTGTCCGGGCACGCCGGCCTCGGCCAGCGCTTTGAGCATCAGTTCGGCGACGGCCCGGTGCGCTTCGAAGTTCCAATGGATGCCATCGGGGTTAGCCCGCCCGCTCATGACCTCTTCGGCCACTGCCAGCTTCAGATCGACCAGCGCAACGTCGTGCCGCTGCGCCCACTGCGTGATCGCCTGCACCGTCGGCTCCCGACCCTGGTGGGCACGACCATACGTGTCGGCGATGTGGACCGACGGCAGACACGCCACAATCGGTATCCCTGGCCGGTTGAAATCGATTGCTCCCCTGGTCTTTTCGAGATAGTCGGCGGTCAGGCGCGGCGGCAGTGCCGCGCGGGCCCGCGGTGAAAGTCGGGGCTGTAGCCAGCCGTAACCGTCACGCACGCAGCGTCGTAGCCGGGGCGGCCGCACATATCGGATCAACTCGCGCAGCGCGGTCGGCCACACCGAGGGCAGCGAATCCATCCCGCTGGTGGCGATGATGACGGCCCCGGCTCGGGGCAGGGCAGCCCAGGCGCGTGGATCCTGGGTGGCCGCCCACCACACGTCCCGGCTGGTCCAGCCGATCCGTCCGATCAACTCGACGTCCCAGCCCAGGTGCGCTGCAACGATGTTCGGCCAGATCCGCGGGTCGTCGGCCGGCAGCCCGCCGGTGGGCCCGTAGTAGGACAGCGAATCGGCGAAGATCAGCAGCGTCGGACGGGGGGCGGAGGACATCGCCGGTTCAGAGGACATCGCCGGCCACCTGTGCTGAAGCGTTCCAGACGTCCAGGCGCCAACGGACGCCGGCGAGATCGGTCACGTCATCGTCGGAGTACCCGCTGAGCTGGGTCCAGCTGGCATTGGCCATCCCGCCCAGCACCGGCCAGTTCTCGACCGGAAGGCGCAGCAACGCAGCGGTCAGGGCAGCGATCAGGCCGCCGTGGGCGACCAGCACCGCCGGCCGGTCGCCGTCACCGCTCCCCCAGGCCGGCTCGCCGGCGACCAGCTCGGCGACCAGCGGTTCGCTGCGCGCGGCCACATCCACTCTGCTCTCCCCACCGTGCGGGGCCCACCGGGCGTCATCACGCCAGGCCAGCCGGGCGCCGGGCGCCGCGGCGTCGACCTCCTCGTGGGTCAGGCCTTGCCAATCACCGAGGTGCGTTTCGCGCAGGCGAGTGTCCACCCGGACCTGCAGCCCGTTGTGCTCGGCCAACACCGTGGCGGTGTCGTAGGCACGCCACAGATCCGAAGACACGATCAACAGCGGGTGACGCTTGCGCAGCACCTCGGCCGCCGCCTCCGCCTGGGCGCGGCCCAGGTCGCTCAGCACGGTGTCCAGCTGACCCTGCATCCTGCTACCGGCGTTGAACTCGGTCTGGCCGTGCCGCAAGAGGATCAGGCGGCGGACCCTCACGACACATCCCCCGGCGCCGGCGCGCCGTCGGAGTCGGCCAGGTCGACCGGCACCAGCGGGCAGTCCTTCCACAGCCGGTCCAGCGCGTAGAAGTCCCGCTCGTCCTGGTGCTGAATGTGCACCACGATCTCGACGTAGTCCAGCAGTGTCCAGCGCCCTTCCCGGGTGCCCTCGCGGCGCGCCGGCTTGTACCCGGCCCGTCGCATCTTCTCCTCCACCTCGTCGACGATCGCGTTGACCTGGCGTTCGTTGGACGCCGAAGCGATGACGAAGCAGTCGGTGATGACCAGCTGGGCGGAGACGTCGATGACGACGACGTCGGTGGCCAGCTTTGCGGCGGCGGCCACCGCGGCCACCGTCGCCATGTCGATGGCCTCCGGGCTGGCCGTCATGCGTTGTTCCCGGCGGCCAGGCTGGTGGACTGGCCGACGGCCTTCTTCGCCCCGGGGCCGTCGCCGCCACGGTAGAGCCGGCGTTTGGACACGTACTGCACGACGCCGTCGGGCATCAGGTACCACAGCGGCCGGCGCTGCTCGGCGCGCTGGCGGCACTCGGTCGACGAGATTGCCAACGCCGGGATCTCCACCAGGGTCAACGCGTTCTCCTCCAGTTCGCCCAGCACGCCGGTGATGTGGTCGTGCCGCAGCTCGAATCCGGGCCGGCTGACCCCGACGAAACGTGCCAAGTCGAACAACTCCTCCCAGCCCTGCCAGGTCAATATGGACGCCAAGGCGTCGGCGCCGGTGATGAAATACAGTTCGGAACCCGGGTTGAGTGCATGCAGGTCACGCAACGTGTCGCGGGTGTAGGTGGGGCCGGCGCGGTCGATGTCGACCCGGCTCACCGAAAAGCGTGGATTGGACGCGGTGGCGATCACCGTCATCAGGTACCGGTCCTCGGCCGCTGAGACGCGTCGATCCTTTTGCCAGGACTGACCGCTGGGCACGAACACGACCTCGTCCAACGCGAATTTATGGGCTACCTCGCTGGCCGCGACCAGGTGGCCGTAGTGGATGGGATCAAACGTCCCGCCCATCACCCCCAGCCTGCGTAGCCCGTCATGCATGGTTCGCCAGCTTACTGGACCAGCGGAAACGGCTGTCGGCAGACGGCCGCCGCCGGGTCAGCGCGATTGCGGGGGCAAAGCACCGCACGATCGTGTAGAAGAGGGCTGTGGATAAGTCGCCGTCGACATCGGTTGATCCCGCGCAGGCGGCCAAGGACGCCATGCTGCGCCGTTTCTATACCCGGGCGCGGATCGGTGGGCAGATCGTGCTGCCGGCCGTCCCCAGCATGCTGGACGAATACGTGACGATGTGCGACGCAGTGTTCGCGGGCCTGGGCAAGCGCTTCAACGACGCCGAACTCGCCCATCTTCGCGGGGTGTTGGAGGGGCAACTGGCCGCTGCCTACTCGGCGTCGCCGCGCTCGAACATCATCATCTCCTACGACGCCCCGATCGGCCTCACGCTGAACTACACGGTCCGCGCCGAATGGAGCTCGATCTCCGAGGCCTACGAGCGTTGGCTGGCCACGCGGGAACCACCGCTGTTCGGCACCGAGCCCGATGCCATGGTCTGCCAGCTGGCCACCCAAGCCGAGATGGCCGGTGATCCAGCTGCGCATCACGTGCTCGAAATCGGTGGCGGCACCGGGCGCAACGCCCTGGCACTGGCCCGCCGCGGGCACCCGGTCGACGTCGTGGAGATGACCCCGAAGTTCGCCGAGATGCTGAAAGACGAGGCCGACCGGTGCTCGTTGGACGTGCGCGTCATCGTGCGTGACGTATTCGTCGACGCTGATGACCTGCGCCACGACTACCAGCTGATCGTGCTTTCGGAGGTATTGACCGATTTCCGATCGACCCAGCAGGTACGCAGTCTTTTCGAACTCGCCGCCCGCTGCCTGGCTCCCGGCGGGCGGCTGGTGTTCAACGCATTCCTGGCGCGTGAGGGCTACCATCCCGACGACGCCGCCCGCGAATTCTGTCAGCAGGTGTACTCGAGCTTGTTCACCCGCGACGAAATGTTGGCCGCCGCAGCGGGCTTGCCCCTTGAGCTCATTGCCGACGAGTCCGTATACGACTACGAAAAGACACACCTGCCCGACGGCGCCTGGCCGCCCACCAGCTGGTACGCCGACTGGGTGAGCGGGCTCGACGCGTTTCGGACTTCCCGTGAGGAGAGCCCTATCGAGTTGCGCTGGTTGGTATTCGCGCGGGCGCGCTGACCTCGCCCGGACCGAGCATTCACCGAGCAACTTCCCGACCGTTCGACGAACCCATTTACGTGATCGTCAACGTTTGTTTTTCCCGGGTGGAAATATTTACACCCCCCGAACGTGCGGCGTAGGTTTTGGCCCAACGCAGTTGTCCGGGGGGAGGACGGGGGGCTTTGCGCGGCAAGGTTGAATCTGCTTCTGCGTGGCCGATTGTCGGCCGCGATGATGAACTGCGCAAGGCGATGGCAGCCCTGGGGCCCGATTCCGAACTACAGGGTGTCGCGTTGGTCGGCGACAGCGGTGTCGGCAAATCGACGCTGGCGCGCGCGCTCGGTGCCCGCCTCACCGCGGCCGGGCGAACAGTCCGGTTCGTGCTGGGCACCCAGACCGGCCGTGACGTACCGCTGGGGGCGTTCTCCCGGTCGGTGACCGTCGATGCGAGCTGCGAGCCGGCAGCGATGTTGGCGATGGCGCACCGGAATCTCGCGGCCACGCAGAACCCGGTGATCGTCGTCGATGACGCTCAACTGCTCGACCCGTTGTCGGCCACCCTGGTCTATCAGCTGGCGGCCGAAGGCACGGCCCAGGTGATCGTGGTGATCCGGTCAGGCGAAACGCTGCTCGACGCGGTGACCGCACTGCTCAAGGAGCAGTTGGTGTTGAACATGCACATCAACCCGTTCACCCGCGAACAGACCGGCGAACTCGCACGCCGGGTGCTCGGTGGTGTGGTCAGCCCGCAAGTGATCAAACGGTTGCACGACCGAAGTGGCGGAAGCCCGCTGTATCTGCGTGGACTGCTGCGGGCCGGCCAGGAAGACGGCGTCCTGGTGCAAGACGAGTATGGCTGGCAGCTCAAGGGTTCTCTGCACGCCGACTACGAATTGTCTGTTCTGCTCGGGTTTCGCCTGCAGACCCTCCGACCCGAAGAGCTGGAGGCACTCGAGATTCTGGCGATCGCGGAATTGCTGGACTGGGAGGTGTTCCGCGAACTCTGTTCTCCCGAAGCTGTCTCCGGCCTGGAACGTCACCGATTGGTTACCCTGACTTCGGACAGCGGCGGCACGCTGGTGCAGGTGACCCACCCGGTCTTCGGTGAAGCGGTGCTCGAGCGTGTCGGTGTGGTGCGCTCCCGGCGGCTCAACGGTGTGCTGTTCAAGGCCTTTGACAAGTACCTGCGGGGAGGCGGGCGGCGGTTGCGGCTGCCGGACGTGCGCGGCAAGATCCGGATGGCCCAATTCATGATCTGCAGCGACCTGGAGCCCGACTTCGAGCTGATCATCGGCGCGGCAGTGAGGGCGGCGGCCATGTCCAACCTGGCCCACGCAGAAGAGCTGGCCCGGTTCGCCTTTGACCGCGACGGTGGCTTGCCGGCGGCACTGGTTCTCGGCGAAGCCCTGTTGTGGCAAGGCCGTGGCGAGGAGGCCGAGTCGGTGCTGACCGATGTCAGCCTCGACGGCGCCGATAACGCGGCGATTGTCCAGTGGTGTTGTGTTCGCGCGTCGAACCTGTTTTGGAACTGCGGTCAAATCGATTCCGCGCGGCAGATTCTTGCTGGCGTGCAGGATCGCGCGCATGCGGAAGCCAGTGCGGCCCTCATCCGCGCCCTGGAAGTGGCTTTCGCGTTCTTCACCGGCGACCTCACCAGGACGCTTCGGGCCGGACCACCGTTCTGCGAGGCGGACGTGTCGCCGTTCGCGACGGCGCTGGCTGCCCTGCCGACCGCGCTGGCGCTGGCCACCGTCGGGCGCTTCGGTGAGGTGGCCGGGATCGCGGGGATGGGATTACAGGCGGCCACGCGCAGTCACTCCGGAATGATCCGGTTCGGTCTCGGCATCGCCGAGGTCATGGCACTCGTCACCGCCGGCGATTACCAGCAGGCGGAACTGGCCGCCGAACGCTATGTCACCATGGCGGCCGGTGTCCCGGAGCCAGACGCGATGGCCGGTGTGTTGCACGGCTTGGTACACCTGGCGCACGGCCGATTGCCCTTGGCATGTTCGCAGTTTCAGGACTCCTCGCCGGTGCTGTCCGGCGCCGCTCCCCCGTTGTGGCCGATGCTGGCGAACGCTTGGACCGCCGAGGCTGAAGCGGCCCGCGGCAACGCGATGTCCGCCTCGGCCGCACTGCGGCGTTGCGAAAAAGCCTACGGAGCACAGATCGCCGCCTTTCTACCGGAACTCGAGCTGGCCCGCGCCTGGGAGCGGGTGGTGCACGGTCAGACCTCCGATGCCCGAACGCACGCGCTGCGAGCCGCGCAGAGCGCCCGGCGCGCCGGGATGCACGCTGTCGAGATGCGGGCGCTGCACACCGCGGTCCGATTCGGCGAGCGCGCACACGCCGACCGGCTGGCAGAGCTCGCCGAGACACTGGACGCGCCGTTGCCCGATGCGGCTGCTGCCCATGCTCGCGGCCTGGCCGAGCACAACGCCGATCTGTTGAGCACCACCTCGGACCGATTCGCGGCCATGGGTGCGTTCGCACTCGCCGCCGATGCGGCGGCCCAGGCATCCGCCGAGTACGCGCGCAGCGGTCAACGCGGCAAGCAGTTGGAGTCGTCGACGCGAACGCAGTGGTTGGCCAAGCAGGGCGACATCCACACGCCGGCCATCGCGTCGGTGACTCAGCCCCTGCCGATCACCGATCGTGAACGCGAGATCGCGATGCTGGTGGCCGCCGGGCTTCCCAACCGTCAGATTGCCGATCGACTCTCCGTGTCGGTACGCACTGTGGACGGGCACCTGTACCGGATGTTCGCCAAACTCGGCATCGAACGGCGCGAGCAGCTGGTCCAGCTGTTCGCCGAGGGCCGGCCACGGGCCTGAGGTCCCCGGACAACGGAAAGGCCCGCCGCAGCGCGCCTCTTAGTTCCCGGGTTCTGGTGGCTCCGGGCATCGCCCGATGTTGCCGCCGGAGGCGACGGCGCTGATGCCGCCACCGTCGCCTCCGGCGCCCTCCCGCCCCCGCATTGCCGCCATCGCCACCGTCAGATGCGTAAAGCTCGCCAAGAAGCCTTAGGTTATTTCGGTGTTCGCGGGGGTTCATAGAGTAATCCACTACCCTAGTTTTTCCGGGAAAGCGCCCGCGCTTACTCGCCTCGGCGAGCGTGCGCAGCGATACGGCTGGTCCAGCTGGGCCAACGGCCTGCCAGAGCAGGGAATCAGACCGGCAGCAGCTGGTCGATGACCGCGGCCAATTGCTTGGCCGACCGGCATTCATGCATGGCGATGACGTCGGTATACCGCGGCACCGCCGAATCACCGCTGCCCCACAGGTGCCGCGGCTCGGGGTTGAGCCAGTGCGCATGGCGACTCGCGGTCACCAGATGCGACAGCACGTCGGTGCCCGGGTCGCGGTAGTTGGTGCGGCCGTCGCCGAGTACCAGGAGCGCCGTGCGCGGGGACACCACACTCGGGTACTTCTCGACGAACGAGCCGAAGGCATGGCCGTAGTCGGAGTGGCCGTCGCGGGTGTACACCGCGGACTCGCGGGTGATCCGTTGAATGGCCACCGCCAGGTCGGCCTCCGGCCCGAACAGATGCGTCACCTCGTCGGTCGTGTCGATGAACGCAAAGACACGAACCCGGGAGAACTGTTGGCGCAGTGCGTGTACCAACAGCAGCGTGAAGTGGCTGAACCCGGCGACCGACCCCGAGACGTCACACAGCACCACCAGCTCGGGCCGGGCCGGGCGCGGCTTGCGCAGCACCACGTCGATCGGCACGCCGCCGGTGGACATCGAGCGGCGCAAGGTCTTTCGCAGGTCGATGGTGCCGGCGCGGGAGCGTCGCCGACGGGCGGCCAGCCGGGTGGCCAGGGTGCGGGCCAGCGGCGCCACCACCCGTCGCATCTGGCGCAGCTGCTCTCCGGAAGCGCGCAGGAACTCGACGTTCTCCGACAGTTGCGGGATGCCGTACATCTGCACGTGCTCGCGGCCGAGCTGCTCGGCGGTGCGCCGCTTGGTCTCAGCGTCGATGAGCTTGCGTAGCTGCGCGATCCGCTGCGCCGCAACAGCCTTGGCGATCTGCTCCTGAGTCGGGCTGGGCTCGTCGCCGTACGGGGCAAGCAGCCCCGCCAGCAGTCTGCCCTCCAGCTCGTCGAGTGCGAGCGCCTTGAGCGCCTGGTAGGCGGAGTAGGAGGGGCCGCGGCTGGAGCGGTATTGCCCGTAGGCCCCGACGATCGCCGCGATCATCGCCGACAACCGTGGGTCGGTATCGGCCAGGTCGGGGTTGTCGGTCAGCAGATCGACCAGCATCTCCCGCATGTCCTCGACGTCTTCGGGCAGCGGTGCGTCGTCGGCGGACTGCGGGTCATCGGAGACGATCACGGTGCGCCCGCCCAGGGCGGCGGGAAACCACAGATCGAACATGGCGTCATAGGTGTCGCGATGGTCGGGCCGGCGCAACACCGCGCAGGCCAGGCCTTCGCGCAGCACCTCCCGATCGCCCAGCCCGAGTGCGGCCAGCACCCGCCCGGCGTCGACGGTTTCCGATGGTCCCACCGAAATCCCTTGACCCCGTAGGGCTTCGACGAAGCCCACCAGGTGCCCCGGGATGCCGTGCGGGGCCAGCGGCTGCGGCGGACGGGTGCGGCGGACCATCAGGGGACCATCAGTTCAGTCGCAGTTCCCCGGATGCGCGCACCTGGTCGGACTGGTGCTTGAGCACCACCCCGAGGGTGGCGGCCACGGTGGCGTCGTCGATGGTGTCCAGGCCCAGCGCCAACAGCGTTCGGCCCCAGTCGATGGTCTCGGCCACCGAGGGAAGCTTCTTGAGCTGCATGCCGCGCAGCACGCCGATGATGCGCACCAGTTCGGCGGCCAGGTGTTCGGGCAACTCGGGTACCCGCGACAACAGAATGCGCCGTTCCAGGTCCGGGTCGGGGAAGTCGATGTGCAGGAACAGGCAACGGCGCTTGAGCGCCTCGGACAGCTCCCGGGTGGCGTTGGAGGTCAGCACGGTGAACGGCGCGCGGGTCGCGGTGATGGTGCCCAGTTCGGGGACGGTGACCGCGAAGTCGCTCAGCACCTCCAGCAGCAAGCCCTCGATCTCGATGTCGGCCTTGTCGGTCTCATCGACCAGCAGCACGGTGGGATCGGTGCGCCGGATCGCGGTCAGCAGCGGACGCGACAGCAAAAACTCCTCGGAGAACACGTCCATCTTGGTGGCGTCCCAGTCAGCGGACCCGGAGCCTGATTGGATGCGCAGGATCTGCTTGGCGTGATTCCACTCATACAGCGCTCGGGCCTCGTCGACACCCTCGTAGCACTGCAGCCGTACCAGTCCGGCACCGGTGGCGGCGGCCACGGCGCGGGCCAGTTCGGTCTTTCCGACGCCGGCCGGTCCCTCCACCAGCAGCGGCTTGCCCAGCCGGTCGGCCAGGAACACCGCGGTGGTGGTGGCGGTGTCGGCCAGATACCCGGTCTCGGCCAGTCGGCGGGCGACGTCGTCGATATCGGTGAACAGCGAGGTGTGCTGAGCGGGGGTGGCGGGCAGGTCCATGCGGGGTACGGCTCCTTAGACGGGACGGGTGTGGCCGTCACCCCACACGATCCATTTGGTCGAGGTCAGCTCCGGCAGGCCCATCGGACCACGCGCGTGCAGTTTCTGGGTGGAGATGCCGATCTCGGCGCCGAAACCGAACTGCTCGCCGTCGGTGAACGCCGTCGAGGCATTGACCATGACCGCGGCCGCATCGACCTGCTCACTGAACCGCTGAGCGGCGGCCATGTTGGTGGTGACGATGGCCTCGGTGTGACCGGTGCCGTATTCGTTGATGTGCTCGATGGCGTCCTCGAGCCCGTCGACCACCGCGCACGCGATGTCCATCGCCAGGTACTCCCGACGCAGGTCGTCCTCGGCGGCGTCGCTGTGCACCGTGACCCCGGCGGCGGTCAGCGCATCCACCAGCCGGGGCAGCGCCGTCTCGGCGATGGACCTGTCGATCAGCAGGGTCTCGGCCGCGTTGCAGACGCTGGGCCGCCGGGTCTTGGAGTTCAGTAGCACCTGTTCGGCGACAGCCAGGTCGGCGGACTCATGGACGTAGACGTGGCAGTTGCCGACGCCGGTCTCGATGGTCGGCACCAGCGCATCACGCACCACGGCCTCGATCAACCCGGCCCCGCCGCGCGGAATGACCACATCCACCAGGCCACGAGCCTGGATCAGGTGGGTGACACTTGCGCGGTCGGCCGCGGAGAGCAGCTGCACGGCGTCGGCCGGCAGATCCTCCGCGGTCAGGGCACCCCGCAGGACGTCGACCAGGGCTTGGTTGGAGTGCGCCGCCGACGAGCTGCCGCGCAGCAGCGCGGCGTTGCCGGACTTCAGCGTCAGCCCGAACGCGTCCACGGTGACGTTGGGCCGGCCCTCGTAGACCATTCCCACCACGCCGAGCGGCACCCGCTGCTGGCGCAGCTGCAGCCCGTTGGGCAAGGTATAGCCGCGCAGCACCTCGCCGACCGGATCGGGCAGCCCGGCAACCTGGCGCAGCCCGGCGGCGATTCCGTTGACCCGCTGGGGGTTCAGCGCCAGCCGGTCCAGCATGGCCTCGGGTGTGCCGGCGGCCCGGGCGGCGGCCAGGTCTTCGGCATTGGCGGCCAGGATGTCATCGCTGTGAGCCAGCAGTGCATCGGCTGCGGCGTTCAGCGCACTGTTCTTGGCCGCGGTGGACAACGCCGTCAACGCGCGCGAGGCGATCCGGGCTCGGCGGGCGGCGTCGTGGACCTCTTGGCGCAGGTCGGGAAGCACAGGGACGCTCATCGCCCCAGGGTATCGGCGAAGGGCAGATCCGGCGAAACGGCCCCGGTCTGGTGCGGGCGTCGGCGCTGATCGATGATCCGGCCCAACTCCTGCAACAGCAGCGGCTTGGCCATCACCAGGTCTTCGATGTGGTCGCGGTCGATCACCACCGCGGTCACTTCCTCCAGCGCGTAGGCGTCGAACTGGCTGGCTTCTCGGGTCAGGGTGGTGACGCCCAGGAACGCGCCGTGCCGCAGCGTGGTGTCCGGGACGGCCGGATCCGTGCCGGTGATGCGGACGCTGCCTTCGGTCAGGAAGGTCATGGCGGCCGGCACCTGACCGGCCTGTTCGAGTGCTTCGTCGGTGCCGTAGCGGACCACGGTGGCATACGGCGCCAGGGCTTGTTGGTCGGCCTCGGTCAGCCGCAACGCGGGTGCCACCACCGTCCGCAGCGCCTCGGCGACCCGCTCCGGCGTCGAGAACTCATCGTCGGCGTCGTCGAGGTGCAGGCCTTCGCGCCGAGCGGCATACCAGAGCCACCGCAGGAAGGTGGCTTGCGCCGCACCGTCGTCGACCGGGGAGTCCAGCGCGATGGCGGTCCGGTATTGGCCACCGCCCAGCGCCACCGAGCCGGGCACCTCCCCGGCGGTGCGCAGCGGCAGTGCCGCGGCGATCCGCGATAATAAGGAACACACCCGGTCGGGTGGGTCGGCGGCGGCGAACGTGGTGGTGACCGAGACCCGGTGCACCCCACCGGAGCGGCTGATGTTGGTGAACGAGGTGCCCGCCAGCACCGAGTTCGGGGTGACCTGCAGCCCCTCGGAGGTCCTGATGTGTACCGCGCGCCAGTTCACCTCGACGACCTGGCCGCGCGCCGTGGGCGTGGACAGCCAGTCGCCGATCCGGAACGGCTGCTCGAACAGCATGAACAGACCCGAGACGATCTGGCCGACCGAATTCTGCAGCATCAAGCCGATGACCACCGACGTCACGCCCAGCGCGGTGAACAGTCCGCCGATCTTGGCGCCCCAGACGTGGGACAGGATCAGCGCCAGGCCCAGTCCGATCAGCAGGAAGCGGGCGACGTCGATGAAGATGGTCGGGATCCGGCCGCGCCACGAGCCTTTCGGAGCGCTCTGGAAGAAGGTGACGTTGAGTCCGGACAGCAGCAACACCAGCAACATGAAGCCGAACACGGTGAAGATGACCCGCACCGTCGGATCTTGAGTTGCCACCCCGGCTACCGGCACCAGCAGCACCAGCAAGGCGCCGAGCGGCAAGAGGTAATTGCGGATCAGCGCCACCGGCCGGGCCAGATAACTGGCCCGCCGCACCAGCGCGACATGCCATTCGGTGAACAGGATCAGGCCCGCAGGCAACCCGACCGCGACACCGAGCGCCCAGTAGAACCATGTCCCGAAGACGTTCACGATTTCTCCGACAAGCGCCAGGTCTGCTGTTCGGTGTCCCCGATCAGCACGGTGCCGGCCGGAGCGAACTCCTTGCTCTCGGCGAGCATGTCGCGCACCACCGTGGTGACATAGATGCCGGGTTCTGATGTGGCCCTACGTAACTGGTAGGTGAGGTTGACCGCCGAGCCCCACAGGTCGTAGGTGACCCCGGAGCGGCCCACCAGCCCGCTGACGACCTCCCCGGTGTTGACGCCGGCCCACAGGTTCAGCCGATGGCCGGTTTTGACGTCGAACCGGTCGACGATGCGCTGCATCTCGCAGGCGAACTCGACGATGCGGTGCACGCCGTCCAGCCGTGGGGTGGTCAAGCCGCAGCCGGCCAGGTAGCCGTTGTACATGGTGCGGATTCGTTCGACACCAACGACTTCGGCCGCCGCGTCGAACTGCCTGACCAGCTCGTCGACCATCGTCACCAATTCGTTCGCGGACACCTCGGCGGACAGGTCGTCGATCCCGTGCAGTTCGGCGTAGACGACGCTCACGTTGTGATGTTCCTCCGCGATCGCCTGTTCGCCGCCGCGATAGCGCCGCACCACCGACTCGGGCATCAACGACAGCAATAGCTCGTCGTTCTGCTTGCGCTGCTCGGTGAGCAACTCCTCCTTGATCCGCAGGCTGCGGCTCATGTCGTTGAACGCCTTGGTGAGATCGCCGATCTCATCGGCCGCCCGGGTCGACACCGCGGCGCTGTAGTCGCCGGCGCTGATCCGCTGGGCGGCGGTCTGCAGCCGCCGGATCGGACGCAGGAACAGCCGGGCGAGCACCATGGCCAGCACGCAGATGGCGAAGATGACCGCGGTGGTGGCCAGCACCACCCTCCGGCTGAACGACGTCACCCCGGCGTAGGCGTCGGAGTAGTCCCGGGTCGCCAGGATCGACCACTGCAGCTCCGAATTGGGGATCGTGAGCGGCGCGTACGCCGTCAGCTCGCGGTTGCCCAGATAGTCGTATCCGGTATTGAGCGTGCCGGTCTGGCCGCGTTGGGCGGCATGCAGTCCCGGCGAGTCCACCGGCTGCACCAGGGTCGTGGTGCCCAGCCGCAGCGCCTTCTCCACCGTCGCCACCGCGGTGCCCGCGGCCACCGCTTCGCGGCGATAGGCCTCCGGGTCCTCCAGAAACAGCCGCGAATCCGAGCGCATCAACTCGTCCGGGCCGGCGAGGTAGGTCTCGGTGGTGTGCCCCACCCCGGCGGCTTTCCAGTCGCGGTTGGCGGTCATGATCCGGTTGACCTTCGCGCTGGGCAGCGGCAACGCCATCACGCCCTCGACGGTGCCGGCGTTGCCGACCGGCGAGACCAGCCAGGCGGTGGGAGCGTCCAGATTGGGTTGGTACGGCTGATAGTCGGTGATCCAGACGAAGTTGACGGCGTTGGACGCCAACGCTTTGCGGTAGGCGTCGCGCAGGCTCGACTCGCGGTAGGGGCCGGTCAGCACATTGGTGCCCAGGTCCACACCCTTGTTCACGCTGTAGACCACATTGCCGCGGGTGTCGAGCAGCAACGCGTCCAGATATTCGTTGCGGTTGACGATCTCGGTGAAGAAGCGGTCGAACTGGGCGTTTGCCGCCTGCCACGCACTGGAGTCGCCGGTGTCGTCGGGCTTCTTCGGTTCTCCGGTGAAGCCGGCGGTATAGCGGGCCTGCAGGTGGCGCTGCGCGGCCGATGTCGGCAACAGCGCGGCGATGTCAGCCTGTTCGCCGGTCCGTTCGGCCAGCTCGGTGACGAACTGGTCGCGGTAGTAATTCGCGATCGCGCGCTGCTCTTCGGGACTGACCGGGGCGTGGGTGAGTTCGTCGAATCCGGCGGTGAACGCCTTGAGCGCGTCGGCCGCGGTCGCTGTCCCGCTGAAAAGGACCAGCGAGTTCGTCATCTCGGCGAACAACGAGGTGACCGCACGGCGCTGCGCCTCCCGGGCTTGCACCAGCTTGCTCGTCGCGGCGCGCTGCAATTCGGCTGCGCCGTACTGGAATTCGACAAACCCGACGACGGCGACCGAGGCAATGCTGGTCAGCAGCAGGATCAGCATCAGCTTGGTCTGAATGCTGATCCGGGACGGCAAGCGCCGGCGTCGCCGTTCATCGCTCGTGCTGATATCCGACGGTGCCGAGCCCACTCGGCTGCTCCCTTCGATTAGGCGGACTGTCCCACCCTAGGGGATCTGCGACGTTGCGCGGCCGCGAATGGGAAGCTGGCAAGCATGGCGACCCGGGTGTGCGTAGTGGGCAGCGTCAATCTGGACACCGTGTTCACGGTGTCCGCACTGCCGGCCCCGGGCGAGACGGTGCTCGGCTCGGCACCGAGCACCCACCCCGGCGGCAAGGGCGCCAACCAGGCGGTCGCGGCCGCTCGGGCCGGTGCCCGGGTGCAGTTCGTCGGCGCGGTGGGCGACGACGACGCCGGCGTGCGGTTACGCCGGCACCTGCACGGCAACGGTGTCGGCACCGAGGGGCTGACGACGGTGCCGGGGCCCAGCGGGTCGGCGGTGATCACGGTGGACCCGGCCGGGGAGAACACCATCGTGGTGGCACCGGGCGCGAATGCCTCACTGGCCTTGGATTCCGGCCAGCGCGCCCTGATCGCCGGCGCGCAGGTGCTGCTGGTGCAGTTGGAGATTCCGATCGACACGGCCACCGCGGCCGCGCGCCTGGCCCGGGCAGCCGGGGCGACGGTGATCGTCAATGTCTCCCCGATCGGCGCGGACCTGGAACTGGGCGAGTTGAGCGACCTGATCGACGTCGCCGTGGTCAACCAGACGGAGTCGGCGCAGTTCGACCACCCGGCACCGCACCGAGTGGTCACGCTGGGAGCGCGCGGTGCCCGTTATGCCGGGGCGGGCGGCACCGTCGAGATGCCGTCGCCGGTGGTCGATGCCGTCGACACCTCCGGCGCCGGTGATGTCTTCGCCGGCGTGCTGGCGGCCGAGTGGCCCGGCGGCGTCGCCCACGCGTTACGGCGCGCGTGTGCGGCCGGGGCACTGGCTACGTTGGTCGCCGGCGCCGGGGATTGCGCCCCGAATGCCGAGGCGATCAGCGCGGCGTTGGGCACCGACGAACCCGAACGTTGCACGTGATGTGCTCGATCCGAATACCGCAGTTCGATGTCCAGCACCTGAGCAAAGCGGTCACGCCTGCTTGCCCCGCACCCACTGGATGGTGCCGAAGTTCTTGGCCCGCACACTGGTGAAGCCGTAGCCCTCGAGGGTGTCGGCGATCTCGTCGTCGCCAAACACGCGCACGCCGGACTTCAACGGCAGCTGCCAGATCCGCGATGCCAAGCCGACCGTCGGCACCATCAGCGCGATCCGCCCCCCGGGCTTGAGCACCCGGGCCATCTCGCCCAGCGCCGCCATGGGGTCGGGGATCAACTGCAACACGGCGATCGAGACGACGGCGTCGACGGTGTTGTCGCGTAGCGGCAGCTGTTGGGCATCCGCGCGCAGGAATCCGGCCTGGGCGCCGGCTCGCACCCGCACCGCCCGGGCCAGCATCGGCTCGGAGACATCGACACCCAGCGCCAGGCCGTCGGCGCCGACGGCGCGGGCCAGCGAGGCGGTGATGCTGCCCGGACCGCAGCCGACATCCAGCGCCACCCCACCGGCCGGGATGTCCAGCCACTCGATCGGGTGCTGCCAGGCTTCGAGGAGTCGCCGCGCCAGCGTCTGGGCGTTGTCGTAGAACATCGACCCGAACGGCGAGGCCCACAGTCTCTGGATCGCACCGGTGTTCTGCGCCGAGCCGGAGTCCGCTTCTCCGCCCAGCAGGTCGAGATAGCCCCGGCTGACCACGGGATTCGACGGCGGATCGCTGAGCAACTCCATGGCCCGCTGCAACGCCGGTGACAACGGAAACCTTCGCATCTCGGCCATCGTCGGTGCTCCTCCCTACCCCTGCGGAATCTCCCGTTCGATTTCGTCGAGCCAGATCCGCGCCGACATGTCCGACGGCGCCCGCCATTCCCCCCGCGGCGACAGCGAGCCGCCGTGCGACACCTTCGGCCCGTTCGGCAATGCCGAGCGCTTGAACTGGCTGAACGAATAGAAGCGCTGCACAAAGACTTTCAGCCAGTGCCGGATGTCGGCCAGGGAATAGGCCTGCCGCTTGTCCGCCGGATACCCGGGCGGCCACGATCCGGCTTCCACGTCATGCCAGGCGTGCCACGCCAAGAACGCGGTCTTGGCCGGCGAGAAACCGTGGCGCAGTGCCTGAAACAGTGCGAAGTCCTGTAACGAGTACGGCCCCACCTTGTCCTCGCTGCGCTGAATCTCCTCACCGTCGCTCGCCGGCACCAGCTCCGGGCTGATCTCGGTATTGAGCACCGAAGCCAGCACCGCGCAGACCTCGGCGTCGAACTCACCGGAGTTGATCACCCAGCGAATCAGATGCTGGATCAGGGTTTTCGGCACTCCCCCGTTGACGTTGTAGTGCGACATCTGATCGCCCACCCCGTAGGTGGACCAACCCAGCGCCAACTCCGACAGGTCGCCGGTGCCCAGCACGATGCCGCCGCGCTGGTTGGCGATCCGGAACAGGTAATCGGTGCGCAGGCCGGCCTGCACATTCTCGAAGGTGACGTCGTAGACGGCTTCGCCGCGGGCGAACGGATGCCCCAGCTCGGTCAGCATCAGCTTCGCGCTGTCGCGGATGTCGATCTCGGCGAACGTCACTCCCAGCGCCCTGCTCAGCGCGGCCGCGTTGGCCTTGGTGCGCTCACCGGTGGCGAAGCCGGGCATGGTGAACGCCAGAATGTCACTGCGCGGCCGGTTTTCCCGGTCCATGGCCCGGGCGGCGACGATCAGGGCGTGGGTCGAGTCCAACCCGCCTGAGACCCCGAGGACCACTTTGGGATAGTTCAGCGCCCGCAGCCGCTGCTCGAGACCGGACACCTGGATGTTGTAGGCCTCGTAGCAATCCTGTTGCAGTCGCTGCGGATTGGAGGGCACGAACGGGAACCGCTCCACCACCCGTCGCAGCCCGATATTCCCGGCCGGCGGGTCCAGAACGAACTCCACCCGCCGGAAGTCCTGCACGGCATCCCGGTGGTGGCGGCGGTTGTCGTCAAAGGTGCCCATCCGCAGCCGCTCCGAGCGCAGCAGCCCGAGGTCGACATCGGCAACCGACCGGCGGGCTCCGCTGGGGAAGCGGTCACTGTCATCGAGCAGTGTGCCGTTCTCCCAGATCATGGTCTGACCGTCCCAGGCCAGGTCGGTGGTCGACTCACCCTCGCCCGCGGCGGCATAGACGTAGGCGGCCAGGCACCGCGCCGACGCCGACCGGGCCAGCAGGCAGCGGTCGTCGGCGCGCCCCACGGTGATCGGACTGCCGGACAGATTGGCCAACACCGTCGCGCCGGCCAGGGCGGCCTGGGCGCTGGGCGGCACGGGCACGAACATGTCCTCGCAGATCTCGACGTGCAGCACGAAGCCGGGCAGGTCGGTCGCGGCGAACAGCAGGTCCGGCCCGAACGGCACCTCGGCACCGCCCAGCCGGATCAGTCCGCGCTCATCGGCGCCGGCGGCCAACTGGCGGCCCTCGTAGAACTCCCGGTAGGTGGGCAGGTAGGACTTGGGCGCCACCCCGAGGATGCTCCCGCGATGGATGACCACGGCGGTGTTGTAGATGCGATGGGCGTAGCGCAGTGGCGCCCCCACCACCAGCACCGGCAATAGCTCCGTCGACGCCGCGGCCACCTCGAGCAGTGCCACCTCGACGGCGCCGAGCAAGCTGTCCTGCTGGACGATGTCGTCGATGGAGTATCCCGACAGCGTGAGCTCGGGAAAGACGGCCAGCGCGACGCCGTCGTCGTGGCACTCACGCGCCAACCGCAACACCGACTCGGCGTTGGCGGCCGGGTCGGCGAGCGTCGTGCGGTGGGTGCAGGCGGCGACGCGGGCGAACCCGTGCCGGTAGGCGTTGTAGAAGTCCCCAGTAGAGTCCATTGCTCCCCATTGTTGCCCAGGACGGTGTCAACATGCAGCTTTCGGGTATCACCTAGGCCATGAGCGATACCGCCGTGGTCGTCGTCGACATGCTCAACGCCTACCGCCATGACGACGCAGCAGAACTGGCCGACAACGTCGCAAACATCATCGAACCGCTGGCCGACCTGGTCGAACGCAGCCGCGCCGACGACGACGTCGACCTGATCTATGTCAACGACAACCACGGCGACTTCACCGCCGGCTTCGCCGAGATCGTCACCTCGGCACTGCACGGCGCGCGTCCCGAGCTGGTGCGCCCCATCGTCCCGGCAACCGGCGATCGGCGGGTGACCAAGGTGCGCCACAGCGCCTTTTACTCGACTCCGCTGGAGTATTTGCTCGGCCGGCTCGGCACCCGGCGATTGATCCTGACCGGGCAGGTCACCGAGCAGTGCATTCTCTACACCGCCCTGGACGCCTACGTGCGGCATCTGCCGGTGGTGATCCCGGTCGATGCCGTCGCCCACATCGACGCCGGACTGGGCGCCGCGGCGCTGGAGATGATGTGCCGCAACATGGCGACCGAACGGTCGACCGCCGAAAAGTGCCTACGCTAGCCGGATGGGTGCATCCGAGCCGACGGTCTGCGACCTGCTGAGGCTGCTGGCGGGCCGGCGGGTCGCGGTGCTCACCGGTGCCGGCATCTCGACGGATTCCGGCATCCCGGACTATCGCGGCCCGGAGTCGCCGCCGAGCAACCCGATGACGATCGCGCAGTTCACCGGCGACCCGGTTTTTCGGCAACGCTACTGGGCCCGCAACCACTTGGGCTGGCGCCACATGGCCGACACCGCGCCCAACCCCGGGCACTTGGCGCTGGCCGCGCTGGAAGACGCGCGCGTGGTGAACGCGGTGATCACCCAGAACGTCGACCTGCTGCACACCAAAGCCGGGAGTCGCCGCGTCATCGATCTACACGGCAACTATGCGACGGTGGTGTGTCTGGGTTGCGGGAATTCGGTGAGCCGCGCAGTGCTGGCCGAGCAGTTGGAGCAGCTCAACCCGGGGTTTGTCGAACGGGCGGGAAAGCTCGGTGGTATCGCCGTGGCGCCCGACGCAGACGCCGTCGTCACCGATACCGCATCCTTCCGTTTTGTCGATTGTCACCGCTGCGGCGGGATCCTCAAGCCAAACATCGTCTACTTCGGCGAAAGCGTCCCCAAAGACCGTGTCGCCCAGGCGTATTCGGTGGTCGACGAAGCCGACGCATTGCTGGTGGCGGGCTCGTCGCTGACGGTGTTCTCCGGCTACCGCTTCGTCAGGCACGCCGCGGCGCGCGGTGTGCCGGTCGCGATCGTCAACCGCGGTGCCACCCGCGGCGATGAGCTGGCCGCGGTCAAGATCGACGGCGGCTGCTCCGCGGTGCTGGCGCTGTTGGCCGCCGAGCTGACCGGTGCGGTCTCGGCGCCGAGGCCATAAGGCACGATGTTCGGGTGAAACAGCGCCTGAACGCCGATCAGCGCAACGCGTTTCTAGCCGCCGTCCTGGGCTGGTCGATGGACGCCTTCGACTACTTCATCGTGGTGTTCGTCTACGCCGACATCGCCAAGACCTTCGGCCACACCAAAACCGAGGTGGCCTTTCTGACCACCGCCACGTTGGTGATGCGCCCGGTGGGGGCGCTGCTGTTCGGTTTGTGGGCCGACCGGGTCGGCCGGCGAATACCGCTGATGGTGGACGTGATCTTCTACTCGACGGTCGGATTCTTGTGCGCGTTCGCGCCCAACTTCACCGTGCTGGTGATCCTGCGCCTGCTCTACGGAATCGGCATGGGCGGCGAATGGGGGCTCGGCGCCGCACTGGCGATGGAGAAGATCCCACCCGAGCGTCGCGGCTTCTTCTCCGGGCTGCTGCAGGAGGGCTATCTGTTCGGCTATCTGGCCGCCACCCTGGCCTCCCTGCTGGTGACCGATTGGCTGGGACTGTCGTGGCGGTGGCTGTTCGGGCTTTCCATCCTGCCGGCAATGGTCAGCCTGCTGATCCGCTACCGGGTGTCGGAGTCCGAGGTGTGGCAGGCCACCCAGAATCGGATGCGGCTGACCCGCACCAGGATTCGCGATGTGTTCACCGACGCCAAGGTGATCCGCCGGTTCTGCTACCTGGTGTTGCTGATGACGGCGTTCAACTGGATGAGCCACGGCACCCAGGACATCTACCCGACCTTCCTGACGTCCACCGATGGCGCGGGCCTGTCCCATGTGACGGCCAAATGGATCGCGGTGATCTACAACATCGGCGGCATCATCGGCGGGCTGATCTTCGGTGCGCTGTCGCAGCGGTTGGGGCGTCGCTACGCGATCATCTGGTGCGCGGTGATGGGGTTGCCGATCGTGCCGCTGTTCGCGCTGTCGCAGAGCGCGGCGATGCTGTGCCTGGGCTCGTTTCTGATCCAGTTCTGCGTGCAGGGCGCCTGGGGGGTGATCCCGGCGCACCTGACCGAGATGTCGCCCGACGAGATCCGCGGCTTCTACCCGGGGGTGACCTACCAGCTCGGCAATCTGCTGGCCGCGTTCAACCTGCCGATCCAGGAGCACCTGGCTGCCTCCCACGGCTACCCGTTCGCGCTGGCGGTCACTTTGGTGCCGGTGCTGGTCGCTGTTGCGGTGCTGACCGCGGTCGGCAAGGACGCCACCGGGATCCGGTTCGGGACCGGCCACCCAACTCCCGCCGAACAGACGTGAAAGCACCCTTCTGCATGCAGAATGAGGGGTCTCGCGTCTGATCGTGCCCGCCTGAGCCGCCCTCGATCAGAACGTGCAGGGCATGGCACGAATGCCGTGAATGAAGCTGCCCGCCACGTACTCCGGCTCGCCGGCCTCAATACCCGGTAGCTGCCGCAGCAACTGGCCGAAGATGGCGCGCAGCTGAGCTCGCGCCACATGCGTTCCCAGGCAGTAATGCTGCCCGCCGCCGCCGAAGCCCAGGTGCGGGTTGGGATCGCGGCTCAGAAGCAGCCGGGCCGGCTCATCGAACACCGTCTCGTCCCAGTTGCCGGACGCATAGAACATCGCGACCTTGTCGCCAGCCCGAATGGTTTCGCCACCGAGCTCGTAATCGGTTGCGGCGGTGCGCCGAAACGTCATCACCGGGGTGGCGTAGCGAATGAACTCCTCGACGGCCGTCCCGATGCGGCGGTCGAAATCCTCCAGCAGCCAGGCCCGTTGCTCGGGGAAGTCGGTGAGCGCCTTGAGGGCGTGGCTGGTGGTCTGGCGGGTGGTGTCGTTACCGGCCACTGCGAGCAGCACGAAGTAGGCGGACACCTCAGCGTCGGTGAGCCGGTCACCGTCGACTTCGGTGTTCACCAGGCTGCTGAACAAGTCGTCGCCGGGGTGCTCGCGACGCTGCGCGGCCAGCGCACCGGCGACCTGATGTAAGTACATGATGTTCTCGCCCATCACCGCCAACGGGCCTCGCCCGGCGAGGAACACCGGGTCGCCCGCCGATACCAGCGCGTCGGCGGCATGGGCAACCTGTTCCCGCTCGGAAGGCGGAATTCCCATCATGTCCGACAGCGTGCGCAGCGGCAGTTCCTTGGCGCAGTAGTCGACGAAGTCGGCCCCGCTGCCGGCGGCCTTGAGTTCATCGACAATGGCCGTGGCGCTGGCGGTGATCGAGTCCTCGATGCGCCGGACCTGCCGGGGCGTGAACGCCGCGGTGGCCAGCTTGCGCAGTGTGGTGTGCCGCGGCGGATCCATGGCCAAGAAGGACTGCGTGGTTTCCAGCAGCTCCGGGGGAAAGTTCTCGAACTGCACACCCTTGCCGGACAGAAACACCTCGTTGGTGCGGCTCACCGTGACGATGTCGGCATGTCGGGTGACGGCCCAAAAGCCGTGATCGTCCGGATCGTTGAGCATGGCGTCTTCGACCGGCGGGTGCCAGCTCACCGGTCGCTCGGCACGCAGCACCGCGAATGAGCGTTCCCGCTCCGCGGCGGTACCTGCCCAGAACGCGCGGGACGACAAGTCGATCGGGTCGTAGCCGCGCAGCGGGGCGGATGGTTTTGTCATGGCTCCTCCTCGGCTTATGACGCCGGTCACAGTCAGCAATCCAGACAATAGGTCTAGACAGAATGTCTAGTCAAGCTGTTCCAGGGGCGGCTAAGCTTTGCTCCGTGGCTTCTGTGACCCGCAAGCCCCCGAGCAGCCGCCAGGAGCGGCGCGGTGAGATCGAGCGCCGCCTGCTGGATGCCACCGAGCGGTTGATGGGCGACGGTGCCAGCTTCACCGAACTCAGCGTGGACCGGCTCGCCACCGAGGCCGGGATGTCGCGCGCGAGCTTCTACATCTATTTCGAGGACAAGGGCCATCTGCTGCGCCGACTCGCCGACCAGGTATTCGGCGATCTCGCCGCGAGCGCCGAGCGCTGGTGGGGCGTGGCCGGGCGTCGTGATCCCGACGATGTCCGCGCTGCGATGGCCGCGATCATCGCCAGCTATCGACGGCACCAACCGCTGCTGATCGCGCTCAGCGAGATGGCCGGCTATGACCCGCTGGTGGCGGCCACGTATCGGGAGTTGCTGACCGGTATCTCCGGGCGGGTGGCGCAGGTGATCGAAGCCGGCCAGGCCGACGGCTCCATTCGCCGCGCGTTACCCGTCACCGCCACGGCCAGTGCCCTGACCTGGATGGTGGAGCGGGCGTGCCAGCAGAACCTGCCGGGCCGCGATACCGACTACGATTCCGAACTCGCCACCGCGCTGACCGAAATCGTCTGGGGCGCTTTGTATCTGAGTCCCGCCGGGAAATAGCGCGGGCACTACCTGTGCCAGGCTGAGCGGTCGTAGCAGGTCTCGATCCTACGACGCTGCTTTTTCAGCCGGGTGGGGAACAGCGCGGACAGGCCGCAGGCCGGCGGCAGGCGGGTCGGTGACAAGACGTAGGTGATGTTGCCGCGGTGCGTGCGCAGATTGTCGGGGCTGTTGATGTCGACTCGGAAATAGTTGTTGTGGACAGTCACAAGCCCCAGTAGAGCGTTGCGGACGCCCAGTGAACTGACCTGTGCTGCAGGACGATTGGGGAAGTCAGCCATGCCGTCGTACTGGCGGCACAGATCCGTCACCGCGAAGGGGGTGTCCGCCGGCACCCCGACGCCGCCGTAGTCGGGCAGTGTCATGAACCTGACCAGCTTGGGGTCAGCCCGATAAATGCCGTGGAACGGCTGTTCGGGGTTTGCCAGCAGCAGAAACGACACCTTGCCGGTGGGCACCGAGGAGGTGGGGCCGTACTCGCGCAGCCACTTGCAGGCAACCTGCGCCCCCATACTCACCGCGTAGACCAGCACATCGTCGGCTTCGGGGTGACCGTGAAAGTGCGCGGTCAGCATGTCGTCGAGGGCTTGTGCACCGCGTTGCACCGCGGTGACCGCAGGCACGTAACGCAGTCCTTCGAAGTAGGTGTTGGGGTACTTGACGGCTCGGATGGCCTTGCCCTTGGTGACCACACCCCGGCACATGAACCGCAGAAACCCGCTCCATCCCGCGCCGTCGATGGTGAAGACGGTGCTCACGGCGGCCGGCCCTACACGGCGACCAGGTCGTCGGCGTGCACGACCGGGCGGCGCGCATCCGGGGCCAGTTCGGCGGTGGAATGGCCGATCATCCCCGCCAGCTCCCCGGCGTCGTAGCCGACGACACCACGGGCCACCACCGACCCGTCCGGGCCGCACAGCTCGACCACGTCGCCGCCGTGGAACCGGCCCGACACTCCGGTGATGCCGGCCGCCAACAGGGAGCGCCGCCGGCTCAGCACCGCCTCAACCGCGCCGGCGTCCAGCGTCAACGTGCCCGCCGCATCGGCGGCGTGGCGCACCCAGAATTTGCGCGCCGACAACCGCTGCGAACGCGCTGCGAACACCGTGCCCACCGACGCATCCGACAGCGCGGCGGCGGCATCGGCGGCGGCGGCCAGCAACACCGGAACGCCCGCGTCGGCGGCCAGCAGCGCCGAGGACAGTTTCGACACCATGCCACCGGTGCCCAGGTGACTGCCTTCGCCGGCCACCACGCCGGTGAGGTCGTCCGGGCCGGTCACCTCGGGCACCAGGCGGGCCGGCCCCTTGCGGGGGTCGCCATCGTAGAGACCGTCGATGTCGGAGAGCAGCACCAGCGCATCGGCGCCGACCAGGTGCGCTACCAGCGCTGAGAGCCGGTCATTGTCGCCGAACCGGATCTCGTTGGTGGCCACCGTGTCGTTCTCGTTGACGATCGCCACCGCGTGCAGGGCACGCAACCGGTCCAGGGTGCGGGCAGCATTGGTGTGCGACACCCGCATCGAGGTGTCCTGTGCGGTGAGCAGCACCTGCCCGACGGTTCGGCCAAACCGGCCGAACGCGGCACTCCAGGCGTTGACCAGCGCCACCTGGCCCACGCTGGCGGCCGCCTGCTTGGTGGCCAGATCGGTGGGCCGCTTGGATAACCCGAGCGGCTCCAGTCCCGCGGCGATGGCGCCGGACGACACGATCACCACGTCCGAGCCGGCCTTCATCCGGGCTTCGATCGCCTCGGCGAGCCCGGCGAGGCGGGCCGCGTCGAACATACCGTTCTCGGTGGTCAGTGCGGTGGTGCCGATCTTGACGACGACGCTGCGCGCGGTCCGGACCGCTTCGCGCGCCGCGGAACTCACGACTCCTCCGAGTGTTCACGGCGCTGCTTGCGCGCGGCTTTGCGTTCAGCGGCCCCGACCCGGTCGCTGCGCTCTACCCGAACATCGGTGCCCCGCCCGGACAACGTGACGTCGACCCCGGCCGGTGTGGCCGGCTCCCAGTCGAAGGTCATGTCCCCGATCGTCACCGCACAGCCCGGTGTGGCGCCCAGCCGCAGCAGCTCCTCCTCGACCCCGAGCCGGGCCAGCCGGTCACCGAGGTAGCCGACCGCCTCGTCGTTGTCGAAGTTGGTCTGGTGCACCCAGCGCTCGGGCCGTGAGCCGCGCACGATGAACCCACCGTCGCCGTCGGCTTCCACGGTGAACCCGGTCTCGCCCGCGGGTATCGGCCGGATCACCGGCCGGCGCGCCACCGGTTCCGGCTGCGCCGCACGATACGCCGACACCATCTCGGCCAGCGCGAAGATCAACGGGCGCAACCCTTCCCGGCTCACGGTCGACACCATGAACACCGGCCAGCCGCGCTCGGCCACGATGTCGTCACGGACAAACTCGGCCATCTCCCGCGCTTCGGGTACATCGATCTTGTTGAGCACGACCGCGCGCGGGCGGTCCACCAGGTCACCGAGGGCCGAATCCCCTTGCATGGTCGGCGTGTAGGCGGCCAGCTCGGCTTCGATGGCCTCGATGTCGGAGAGCGGGTCTCGGCCCGGTTCCGCGGTGGCACAGTCGATGACGTGTACCAGCACCGCACACCGTTCGATGTGGCGCAGAAAGTCCAATCCCAGCCCGCGGCCGGTCGACGCGCCCGGGATCAGCCCCGGGACGTCGGCGGCGGTAAAAGTGTTGTCCCCGGCGGAGACCACGCCCAGGTTCGGCGCCAGCGTGGTGAACGGGTAGTCGGCGATCTTCGGTTTGGCCGCCGAGATCACCGACACCAGGGCCGATTTGCCCGCCGAGGGAAATCCGATCAGGCCGACGTCGGCGACCGTCTTGAGTTCCAGGGTGAGGTCACGGGACTCGCCCTTCTCCCCCAGCAGCGCGAAGCCCGGCGCCTTACGGGCCCGCGACACCAGTGCGGCGTTGCCCAGCCCGCCGCGGCCGCCCGCGGCGGCTTCGAATCGGGCGCCCGCTCCCACCAGGTCGGCCAACAGCCGTCCGTGCTCGTCGAGCACCACGGTGCCGTCCGGCACCTTGATCTCCAGGTCGGATCCGGCGGCACCTTCTTTGTTGCTGCCCTGCCCCTGCTTTCCGGACGCAGCGTTGATGTGCGGCCGGAAATGGAAGTCCAGCAAGGTGTGCACCTGCGGATCGACGACCAGCACAACGCTGCCGCCGCGGCCACCGTTACCGCCGTCCGGGCCGCCGAGCGGCTTGAACTTCTCCCGGTGAATCGACGCGCAGCCGTTGCCCCCATTGCCCGCACGCACATGGATGACGACGCGGTCGACAAACCGGGACATCGGGCTTCCTCTCACCCATCCCACGCGTCGAGCGTGCAACCACTGCGAGTTTCGTCGCTCCTTCTCGCAGTCAGTACACGTTCGCGACGCAGGGCCGGTTGGTTAGCTCTCCGCGCGGGCGACAGGCACGATGTTGACGGTCTTGCGGCCACGCTTCAGGCCGAACTCGACCGCACCGGGCGCCGTGGCGAACAGCGTGTCGTCGCCGCCGCGCCCGACGTTGATGCCCGGGTGGAAGTGGGTTCCCCGCTGGCGGACCAGAATCTCGCCGGCCTTGACGACCTGGCCGCCGAACCGCTTGACGCCGAGTCGCTGCGCGTTGGAGTCGCGCCCATTGCGTGAGCTGGAAGCGCCCTTCTTGTGTGCCATCTCGTTCGCTCCCCTACTTGATTCCGGTGACCTTGAGCACGGTCAGCGGCTGACGGTGACCCTGCCGCTTGTGGTAGCCGGTCTTGTTCTTGAACTTGTGGATGCGGATCTTGGGGCCCTTGGTGTGCTCGAGCACCTCGCCGGTGACCGCGACCTTCGCCAGCTTGGCGGCGTCGGTGGTGACAGTGGAGCCGTCCACGACCAGCGCGACCGGCAGCGAAACCGATGCACCCGGCTCGGAATCGAGCTTCTCGACCTTGAGCACGTCACCGACGGCAACCTTGTACTGCTTGCCGCCGGTTTTGACGATTGCGTACGTCGCCATCGTTGGTGTCTTCCTCTTCTTTCCGAGCGCGCGCTATCGAGGCTCGCGTACAGCTGGGGTTTGTCGGCCGAGTCAGCCGGCCTGGTGACAACTGGTCTAGGGTACGTGACCAGCGACTACGGGGTCAAACCGGCCCTGCTCAGCTGGGCGGCCCGGCCGGCCGGGCCGCGGCCCGGCGCCGCCGGGGACGCTCGTAGGGCGCCGCGGCGACCACCGTGTCCCCATTGGACTCGTCGGACTCGTCGGACTCGTCGATGACATCCAGGTCATCGTCGTAGTCGTCGTCATCGTCGTCGAGATCGACCTCGACATCGTCATCGTCGGAGTCTTCCTCGGAGTCCTCGGTGTCCTCGTCGGTGTCGTCCTCGTCGATGTCTTCGTCCGCCGCCGCCTCCACGGCCTCGGCCGGCAGCTGCTCGTCGATCGCAACGTCGGGCTGCTCGTCAGGCTCCGTCGCGCCCTCCGGTTCCTCGACGTCGTCGTCGTGACGGTCGCTGGCCTTGGTCATAGTGGCCATCGCCTTGAACATCGGATGGTCACCGGGGGTGTGCACCGGAACCTTGGCCACCACCGGTTCGTCGGCCTTGGGCTTCTTCGAGCGCTTGCTGCGGCGGCTGCTCGGCTCGGCCTTACGGCCCGGCGCGGCCGAGTCGACCGGGTCGGCGTGCAGCATGATGCCGCGCCCGGCGCAGTGCTGACACGACGTGGAGAACGCCTCGATCAGCCCGGTGCCCAGTCGTTTGCGGGTCAACTGCACCAGCCCCAGCGACGTCACCTCCGAAACCTGGTGACGGGTGCGGTCCCGGCCCAGCGCCTCGGTCAGCCGGCGCAGCACCAGATCGCGGTTGGACTCCAACACCATGTCGATGAAGTCGATGACGATGATGCCGCCGATATCGCGCAGCCGCAGCTGCCGCACGATCTCCTCGGCCGCCTCCAGGTTGTTCTTGGTCACCGTCTCCTCGAGGTTGCCCCCGGACCCGGTGAATTTGCCGGTGTTGACGTCGACGACCGTCATGGCCTCGGTCCGATCGATCACCAGCGTCCCGCCCGAGGGCAGCCAGACCTTGCGGTCCATCGCCTTGGCCAGCTGCTCGTCGATGCGGTGCACGGCGAACACGTCCGGCCCGGCCTGACCGTCCGGCCCCTCCGGAGCCTGGTAGCGGGTCAGCTTCGGCATCAATTCCGGCGCCACCGAGCCGACGTACTCGGTGATCGTCGCCCAGGCGTCGTCACCAGATACCACCAGCTCGGAGAAGTCCTCGTTGAACAGGTCGCGGATCACCTTGACCAGCACATCGGGCTCTTCGTAGAGCGCCACCGCGGCACCGGCGGCTTTCGCCTTGGTCTCGGCGGCGGTGGCCTCGATCAGGTTCCAGCGTTCCTGGAGGCGTTCCACGTCGGCGCGGATGTCCTCTTCTTTGACGCCCTCCGACGCCGTGCGGATGATTACGCCGGCATCGGCGGGCACCACCTCGCGCAGAATCTCCTTGAGCCGCTGACGCTCGGTGTCGGGCAGCTTGCGGCTGATCCCGGTCGACGACGCCCCGGGCACGTACACCAGGTACCGGCCGGCCAACGAGACCTGGGTGGTCAGCCGGGCCCCTTTGTGCCCGATCGGATCCTTGCTGACCTGCACGACGACGTAGTCACCGGGTTTGAGCGCCTGCTCGATCTTGCGATTGGCGCCACCCAGGCCGGCCGCCTCCCAGTTGACCTCACCGGCGTAGAGCACCCCGTTGCGGCCGCGGCCGATGTCGACGAATGCGGCCTCCATCGAGGGCAGCACATTCTGCACGATCCCCAGATAGACGTTGCCCACCAAGGAAGTAGAGGCGGCCGACGTGACGAAGTGCTCGACCATCACGCCGTCTTCCAGCACGGCGATCTGGGTGTAGCGGGCACCGGTGTGCGGCGGCTCGGTGCGGACCCGATCCCGGACCACCATCCGGCGTTCCACGGCCTCGCGGCGGGCCAGGAACTCGGCCTCGCTCAGGATCGGCGGGCGGCGGCGCCCGGCGTCGCGGCCGTCGCGGCGACGCTGACGTTTGGCCTCCAGCCGGGTCGATCCGGTGATGCCCTGGATCTCGTCGTCGGATGAGCTCTTCTCGCCCTTGGAGTTCCTGGCCGTCTTGGCGCGCGGAGTCCGCTCGTGCACGACGGTGTTGGGCGGGTCATCCGCGGAGCCGGTGTCCTCGTCCTCGCCGGTGCCGGACTTGCGCCGACGGCGACGGCGCCGACGCCGGGTGCCCGGCTCGTCGGCGGAGTCGGTGTCGTCGTCGCCGGACTCGTCGACATCCCCGGTCTCGTCGGATTCCGCGGCGGAATCGTCGTCGTCGGTGTCGTCGTCGGAGTCGGCCGCGTCGGCGGTGTCGTCGGCGGCTCCGCCGTCGGAGCCGCGGCCCCGTCCGCGGCCGCGGCGGCCGCGGCGGCGACGGCGGCTGGCGGGGCGGTCCCCGGTCTCGTCGTCGCCGTCGGGGCCGAGGTCGTCGTCCTCGTCGGATCCGTTGTCGTCGGACACCGGCGGCTCGAAGGAGATCGGCTGCGGTGCCACGAACAGCGGCATGTAGTCGACCCGCGTGCTGGCGGCCTCCGGGGCGGTCTCCAGCAGCAGCCGGGACTCGGGCTCCTCGGGAACCTCGGCGGACACCTCAGCTTCCGGCGCCACCTCTGCGGTGGGTTCCTCGACCGAACCCAGCAGATCACGGACCCGGACCGCCTCGACGCGGTCCACGCTGGAATGGGCGCTGCGTACCCGGCCGTCCAGCTCGGCCAGGGCATCCAGTACCCGCCTGCTGGTGGTGCCCAGTACCCGGGCGAGGGAGTGCACTCTCAGCCGGTCCGGCAACTCCTCCTGCTCGGCCGGCACCGCAGGTACATCTGAGTAAGGGCCCTTAAAAAGAGAGGGGTCTGCCACGTAGGTCTCCTCAAGCCCCCGGGCGCGTTGCTATGACGCGGCCACGCGAGGGCTTCTCGTTATTCGCCCGGCTCACTTCCCCGGGCTTGTGGTGGTCTCGCTCCGAGGGGTTCGGGTGGAACCGACTCGGTGCCTGGCTGAATGAGGACCGGCGATCGGCGCCGCATCACATATCGCGACCGTCGCACTCGCCTAAGTCTTCATTCGGGTGTCGGACACCGGTCCGGTGACGTTCACCCGATGGTCAGTATCCCACACAACCGGAGCAGCCCGGGCGAAAGGCATTAACTACGATGTCAGGCCAGTGTCATCGGAGACGTCGGCGCCGACGCCTTGAGGTCGGGGAACCACAGCGCGATCTCGCGCTCGGCCGACTCCGGCGAATCGGAGCCGTGCACCAGATTGAACTGGGTCTCCAGCCCGAAATCACCCCGGATCGTGCCCGGGGCGGCCTTGGCCACCGGGTCGGTGCCACCGGCCAGCTGCCGGAACGCCTCGATGGCCCGCGGGCCCTCCACCACGGCGGCGACCACCGGGCCGGAGGTGATGAAGTCCAGCAGCGAGGCGAAGAACGCCTTGCCCTCGTGCTCGCCGTAGTGCTGTCGGGCCACCGCCTGCTGCACCGGCCGCAGCTCCAGCGCCGCCAGCGTCAGGCCCTTCTTCTCGATCCGGCTGATGATCTCGCCCACCAACCGGCGATTGACACCGTCCGGCTTGATCAGCACCAAAGTCCGCTCAGTCATGAAGCGCCGCTCCTCCTCATCGCTGACGCTCTGCATCGTCGCCAGCGGCACCGCGTCAGCGTACCGAATAGCCGCCCCACTACGAGCGGCGCAGCACCTCGGCACGGAAGTAGGCGATCAGGGCCCACACCGCGGTGAACACCAGGCCCATCACCCCCACGCCCGGATAGACCGCGAACCCGGCGACCAGCACCAGCTGCAGCGCCAGATTGGCCCAGATCGCCCAGGAGCGGCCCTGGACTCCGGTGAACAGCAACAACACCAGCGCCAGGCCGAGCAGGTAGGCCAGCGACGCCGGTGTCAGCCCGCCCCCGACCACGTGGACCACCGGCAGCGCCAACAGCACCACGATCGCCTCGAGGATCAGCGTCGCGGCCATCACGCCGCGGAAGCCGCGCCAGGGGTCGGGCGCACCCGATTGGTCGGTCATGCCGGATCCTTCCCGAACAGGGTGCGGGCGGCCCCGGCGGTGACCACCGAACCGGTGATCACGATGCCGGTGCCCGCCGCGTCGCCCTCGGCGTCGAACTCATCGACGAGCGCGGTGGCGGTATCGATGGCGTCCCCGAGCGTCTCGGTGGTCACCACCCGGTCGTCGCCGAACCACCGCACCGCTGCCGCAGTCAGTGTCTCGACATCCACGGCACGCGGAGAACCATTGTGGGTCACCACGATTCGGTCAAAGACCGGTTCGAGGGCCGCGAGGATCCCGTCGACGTCCTTGTCGGCGAGCACGCTGACCACCCCGACCAGGAACCGGAAGTCGAACTCCTCGGCCAGCGCTTGAGCCAGGGCGGCCGCGCCCGCCGGGTTGTGCGCGGCGTCGACGAAAACCGTCGGCGAGCTGCGCATCCGCTCCAGCCGCCCGGGGCTCGCCGCCGCGGCGAAGCCGGCCCGAACCGTGTCGACGTCGAGCTGACGCTGCGCGCCCGCACCGAAGAACGCCTCCACCGCCGCCAGCGCCAGCACCGCGTTGTGCGCCTGGTGCTCGCCGTGCAGCGGCAGAAAGATATCGGAGTACACCCCGCCCAGGCCTTGCAGCTCCAGCAACTGACCTCCCACCGCCAGCTGGCGGCTGCGCACCGCGAACTCCGAGTTCTCCCGCGCCACCGCGGCATCCGCGCGCACCGACTGGGCCAGCAGCACCTCCATCGCCTCGGGCACCTGGCGGGCGATCACCGCCACGGTGTCGACGAGTTCATCAGCGGAGCGGTGGATGATGCCGGCCTTCTCCGCGGCGATGCCGGCGAGGTCGTCGCCGAGGTAGTCGACGTGGTCGATGCCGATCGGGGTGATCACCGCCACCGGCGCCGCGACGACATTGGTGGCGTCCCAGCGCCCGCCCATGCCGACCTCCACGACGGCCACGTCGATCGGGGCGTCAGCGAACGCCGCGAACGCCATCGCCGTGAGCACTTCGAACTTGCTCATCGCCGGCCCACCTTCGGCCTGCGAGGAGGCGTCCACCATCTGCACGAACGGCTCGATCTCGGCGTAGGTCTCGACGTACTTGGCCGGGCTGATCGGAACCCCGTCAATGGCGATGCGCTCGACCGCCGATTGCAGATGCGGGCTGGTGGTGCGCCCGGTACGACGGCTGAACGCCGTCAGCAGCGCGTCGATCATCCGCGCCACCGAGGTCTTGCCGTTGGTGCCGGCGACGTGGATCGACGGATAGCTGCGCTGCGGGGAGCCGAGCAGCTCCAGCAGGGCGTTGATCCGGGTCAGGCTCGGCTCGATCTTGGTCTCGCCCCACCGCTGGTCAAGCAGATGCTCGACTTGCAGCAGCGCCGCGATCTCATCCGGAGTGGGTTCGGTCATGCCAGATCCGCAAGGCGTGCCGTGATCCGGTCGACCTCCTCGCGGGCCAGCTGCTGGCGACCGCGGATCTTCTCGACCACGGCGGTCGGGGCTTTGGCCAGAAACGCGTCGTTGCCGAGCTTGGCCGAGGTGGTGGCCAGTTCCTTTTGGGCGACCGCCAGATCCTTGTCCAACCGGCGACGTTCGGCAGCGACGTCGACGGTGCCCGAGGTGTCGAGTTCGACGACCACGGTGGCCGCGGACAGGCGCACCTCCACTGACGCCGACGGCGTGAAATCCGCTCCCGGCTCGGTCAACCAGGCTTGCGAGGTCACCGCGGCCACCTGGGTCGACAGATCAGCGCCGTCGATACCGGTCAACCGGGCCGGAACCTTCTGCCGGTCGCGCAGGCCCTGATCGCTGCGGAACCGGCGCACCTCGGTCACCAGCTTCTGCATGTCGACAATCCGTTGGGCGGCAACCTGATCCAGGACGATTCCGGATGGCTCCGGCCAATCAGCGATCACCAGGGACTCTGCGCCGGTGAGCTCCTTCCACAGGGTCTCGGTGACGAACGGGATCACCGGGTGCAGCAGGCGCAGCAGGGTATCGAGCACCGCGGCCAGCACCGCCGTGGTGTGCGTAAGCCCTTCGGCCAGCTGAGTTTTGGCCAATTCGACGTACCAATCGCAGAATTCGTCCCAGGCGAAATGGTAGAGCGCCTCGCAGGCCCGGCCGAACTCGTAGCCGTCGAACGCCGAATCCACTTCGGCGCGCACTTCTTCCAACCGCCCCAGAATCCAGCGGTCGGCATCGGTCAACTCGTCGAGCGACGGTAGCGGCGCCGGTCGCGCGCCGTTGATCAGGGCGAACCGGGTGGCGTTGAACAACTTCGTGACGAAGTTACGCGATGCCCGGGCGTGGTCCTCGCCGATCGACAGGTCGCCGCCGGGACTGGCGCCGCGAGCCAGGGTGAACCGCAGCGCGTCGGCACCGAAGGCCTCCACCCAGTCCAGCGGATCGATACCGTTGCCCTTGGACTTGCTCATCTTCCGGCCGTGCTCGTCGCGGATCAGACCGTGCAGGAACACGTTTTGGAACGGAACCTTGGCATCGGGCAGCGCGGCGTCACCGCCGACGAAAGTGCCGAACATCATCATCCGAGCCACCCAGAAGAACAGGATGTCGTAGCCGGTCACCAGAACGCTGGTCGGATAGAACTTCTCCAGCTCAGGTGTCGCATCCGGCCAGCCCATCGTGGAGAACGGCCACAGCGCCGAGGAGAACCAGGTGTCCAGCACATCGGGGTCCTGTTCCCAGCCCTCCGGCGGTGTCTCATCCGGCCCGAGGCACACCTGCTGCCCGTCGGGGCCATGCCAGATCGGGATGCGGTGACCCCACCACAGCTGACGGGAGATGCACCAGTCGTGCATGTCGTCGACCCAGCCGAACCAGCGCGGCTCCAGGCTCTTCGGATGAATGACGGTGTCGCCGTGGCGAACCGCGTCACCGGCAGCCTTGGCCAGCGAGGACACATTGACCCACCACTGCATCGACAGCCGCGGTTCGATGACCTCGCCGCTGCGCTCGGAATGGCCGACGCTGTGCAGGTAGGGCCGCTTCTCGGCGACGAGACGCCCCTGGGCGGCCAGCGCTTCGCGCACCGCGACGCGCGCCTCGAAGCGGTCCATGCCATCGAATTGCGTTCCGGTGCCGGTAATCCGGCCGCGGGTGTCCAGGATGGTCGGCATCGCCAGCTGGTGGCGCAGCCCGATCTCGAAGTCGTTGGGGTCATGCGCGGGCGTGACTTTGACCGCCCCGGTGCCGAATTCGGGATCGACGTGGGAGTCGGCGACCACGCGGATCTCCCGGTCCAAGAACGGGTGCGGCAGGCTGGTCCCGACCAGGTCGCGGTACCGATCGTCGTCGGGGTGCACCGCGATCGCGGTGTCGCCGAGCATGGTCTCGAGCCGGGTGGTGGCCACGACGATGTGCGGCTGTGTTTCCTCTAATGAGCCGTACCGGAATGAGATCAGCTCGCCTTCGATGTCTTCGTATTTGACCTCGAGGTCGCTGATCGCGGTCTCCAGCACGGGCGACCAGTTGACCAGCCGCTCGGCCTGATAGATCAGCCCGGCGTCGTAGAGCCGCTTGAAGATGGTGCGGACCGCACGCGACAGGCGCTCGTCCATGGTGAACCGTTCGCGGCTCCAGTCCACCCCATCGCCGATCCGGCGCATCTGGGTGCCGATGGTGCCGCCGGACTCACGTTTCCACTCCCAGACCTGCTCGACGAAACGTTCCCGGCCCAGCTCTTCCTTGGTCTGGCCATCGGCGGCCAGCTGCCGCTCCACCACGCTCTGGGTGGCGATGCCGGCGTGATCCATTCCCGGTAGCCACAGCACCTCATAGCCCTGCATGCGTTTGCGGCGGGTCAACGCGTCCATCAGGGTGTGGTCGAGCGCGTGCCCCATGTGCAGGCTGCCGGTGACGTTCGGCGGCGGCAGCACGATCGAATAACCGGGCTTGGCACTGCCCGGGTCCGCGGTGAAGTAGCCGGCATCCACCCAGCGCTGGTAGATCGCCTCCTCGACCGCACCCGGCTCCCAGGATTTGGGCAGGCGATCGGTGTTGGCGGCGTTGGGGGTGAGGGTCACCGCTCAATTCTAGGAACGACGGCCCGCACGACACGAAAGCCCCCGGACCGGGTGCTCGGTCCGGCGGCTTTTCGCGAGGCTATTACTTCTTGCCGCCGAGCAGTCCACCGAGGATGTCGCCGATGGCGCCGCCGGTCTTGCCACCGAGCATGTTGCCGAGGATGCTGCCCATCGACTGGTTCTTGGCGCCGCCGCCACCGGCCATGCCCCCGAGGATGCTGCCCAGAACGTCACCGAGGCCGCCGCCGGAGGCCTCCTGCTGGGCCGGCTCGGACTTCTGGCCGCTCAGTTGCTTGCCGATGTAGGCCAGCACGATCGGGGCGATGATCGGGAGCAGCTTTTGCACTAGGTCGTTGTTGCCGGCACCGGCGCCCGACAGCGCTGAGGCGACCTGGCTGGTGTCGTTGCCGCCGAAGATGGTCGAGATCACCTGCTGCCCCGCGGCCTGGTTGCCGCCGAGCACGTTGTCCAGCAGGCCCTGGGCGGCGAAACTGTTGGCGGTGCTGGCGATGTTGTCGGCCTGGCCCGGGTCCTGCGCGTTGTGGTTCAGCCCGCTGACCAGCACCGGGACCAGGGTGCGGATGGTGCTGTCCACCTCGCCCGAGTCGGCACCGAGCTGGTTGGCGATGTCCTGGATGGGGATCTGCGCGAACAGGTCGTCAAGGCCGGCCATGAGATATTCGTCCACCTTCGTCGCTCGGTGCTGCCGTGACAGGGTCGAAAAAGACACTAGCGGAAACACCAGCCTCCGCACCGGTCAATTCGGCACCGGTCAGCTCAGCCGGGACACCTGGCAGGGTGACCTCGCCGCGGGCAGCCGGACCAGCAACGCATCGCCCATTGCGGCCGCCGGGGTGAGCACTCCTGTAGTGATCGGAGGGCAGGTCCCGGTTCAGCGCCAGCGCGCTCTCGGCCAGCAGCACCGATCGCGAACCCCGCGCAACCTCTCCGCGGAGCGGCCCGCCAGCCCGATTCGGGCAGCGTCACCGGCACGGGACAGGTACTGGGCGGTCAATTTCCCGGCGAACCCGGTCGCGCCGTAGACGATCAGGTCGAGCTCACGTGACGTTTCAGTCATATGTTTCTCGCTACCCGCCCACGAGCCGGTCCGACCGCGACGGCGCCGGGCCGATGGCCCGGCGCCGTCGTCTGCGCGATGCGGATGATCAGCCGCGACGGCCGCAGACCGGCCACGCGCCAATGCCCTGGCTGCGCAGCACGTTCTCGGCCACCCGGATCTGCTCGGCCCGGCTGGCGTTGTGCGGCAGTCCGGTGCCGCCGTTGGCACGCCAGGTGCCGGCGTTGAACTGCAGGCCGCCGTAGTAGCCGTTACCGGTGTTGATCGACCAGTTACCGCCCGACTCGCAGGCTGCGATGGCGTCCCAGTTGACGCTATCCGCCTTGGCGGTGGCGTCGGACAGGGCGACCGCGCCGGTGATCAGGGCGCCGGCGATCGCGGCCAGGGTGAGGGGCTTCCGGACGTTCTTCAACATCGTTCCTTTCGCAGTGCGCGCGCCGAAGTGCCCGGGGGTTGGTGTGCCTGGCGTCCAGGCGGGGTGGTCTTCGAGACGTGCCTTCTCGGTCAGGCACGACAGCGGGGGCAGGAGTTGCCCGCCGGGTTGACACCCGGCACCGCGGAAGCATTCGTTGGGCCGCCCGCGGCCCCGCTCGCACGCGGTTCCGTGGATTCAATTTGTTTGCCCTGCGTTCGGGCGAAGGGAAATTTACGAAATAGCCAGACAACAAGTCCAACCGCATGACGGGCGCATTTCGGGCAGATAACGAAACCATCACGGCTGCGAATCGGATGGTTTCAGCAGGTCAGCAATGCGTTTTTGCCTCCTGACCCGTTTGTCTTCGCGCCCGATATTCGTGAGTCAAATCACGGCTATTTTGTGGGCTGGACCACTGTCAACGGTGCGGTTTTGCGCCTGAGACGGCCTGCCGGGGTGGCCGAGTCAGCAGGCAATGCCAGTCCCAGCGGCATCACCTGTCCCAAAAACGCAGGTCATTAGCTTATCTAGCTGCGATGACGCCAGCCGCCGCCATGACGCCGGACATGCCAGCCCAGCAGGCCCGCGGCAATTGATAATCCCGCCCGTCGTCAAAAGAGTTTTACTTTGGCAGAAACGCCGTCGACATTATGGGCCCGGAATGACGGCGCTTCGGCGCCCTTCGCACCAGCCCACCCGACGGCCGGCGAACACCGTTTGGCCCCAAGGGCTTTCGCCCGCAGGTGACCGATGATCCGAACCGGCTGCGCGGCGCCCGGCCGAGGCCAATAATCACCCTATTGCGCTGAGATAACGGATTGGTTTGTCGATTTCTACGGAAGCGCCGCTGAAGCCATTAAAGAAACCGCAGCGTGATATTTGCTGTCGCCAGCTCAGGGAACCGGCTTCGGCGTTGCCCTCAGGACAGGCCGGCCAGGTCGTCCGGTGAGTTGAGGTTGGCCAGCGGGGAGTCGTCGGGCAGCACGACTCGTCGGACACCGACCATGTCGACCAGCGCACCCACGCGCCGCTCCCCTGCGGCGATCAGCGCATCGACGGTGTCGGCCAGGGCGGTGCGATACACCGCCGCCAGGTAATGGTCCCGGCCCGCCCGGGGCAGCACGACGTCGGCCGGCGGCGAGTCCGCCAACCGGTCGATCACCTCCGGCGTCAGGTTCGGCATGTCCACCGCGCAGACGAACGCGTGATCGGCGCCGGCGCCTGCCGCGGCGCGCAGGCCGAGCCCCATGGCCGGTAGCGGACCGAGTCCGGGCACCTCATCGCGCAGCACCTGGGCGGGAAGAACGGGCAAGGCCTGCCCTTGGGCGGCCACCACAAAGACCGGGTTGCAGCGCTGGGAGACGATCGACACCAGCTGCTCGACCAGGGTCCGTCCGCCGAACCGGCCGGCCACGGTCAGGGTGGCCTTGTCGCGGCCCATCCGGCGCGACGCGCCGCCGGCCAGTATGACACCGGCGAACCGGCCGGTCATGGCGTCAGGCTTCGCCTCAATCCACGGTCCAGGTGTCGCGGCCACGCAGCAGCGCCTGGAGTGCGGCGGTGTCGTGCGGGGTGGACTGCCGGGCTTGGGCGACCTGCGCGCGGGCCTGGTCGTCGTAGGTGGGCTTGTTGACCTTGCGGAAGATGCCCGTCGGGAAGTGCGACAGATCCTGTTCGGAGAGCCGCGACAGCGCGAACGCGTAGGAGGAGTCGGCCAGGGTGGCATCGTGTACCACGATCTGGTCGGCCGACACGTTGGCGGTCTTGGCGACCTCCAGGCCGAATCCGGACTTCACCACGCAGTATTCACCGTTGGCACCGAAGACGATCGGCTCGCCCTGCCGAAGGTTGATGATGCGGTTTTCGGCGCCGTCCTTGCGCAGCAGGTCGAAGGAGCCGTCGTTGAAGACCGGGCAGTCCTGCAGGATCTCCACCAGCGCCGAGCCGCGATGCTCCATCGCGCCCCGCAGCACCTCGGTCAGGCCCTTGCGGTCGGAGTCCAGGGCGCGCCCGACGAACGTCGCCTCGGCCCCGACCGCCAACGAGACCGGATTGAACGGGTTGTCCAGCGAACCGAACGGCGTCGACTTGGTGATCTTGCCGGTCTCCGACGTCGGCGAGTACTGGCCCTTGGTCAGGCCGTAGATCCGGTTGTTGAACAGCAGGATGGTGATGTTGACGTTGCGGCGCAGCGTGTGGATCAGGTGGTTGCCGCCGATCGACAGCGCGTCGCCGTCACCGGTGATCAGGAACACCTTCAGGTCCTCGCGGGCGGTCGCCAGCCCGGTGGCGAACGTCGGTCCGCGGCCGTGGATCGAGTGCACCCCGTAGGTGTTCATGTAGTACGGGAAGCGGCTCGAGCAGCCGATACCGCTGACGAACACCACGTTCTCCCGGCGCACCCCCAGCTCGGGCAGGAAGTTGCGCATCGTGTTGAGGATGGCGTAGTCGCCACAGCCCGGGCACCAGCGCACCTCCTGGTCGGAGGTGAAGTCCTTCGACTTCTGCGGCTCGTCGGTGGTGGGCACCCCGCTCAGGGCGGTCAGCCCCAACTCGGTGCCGACCAGGGAGCCGGCGGCTTCGGTGGTAGTCATGCGTTCACTCCTGCTGTACCCGCAATGGTGACCGCCGCGGCCTTGGCCAGCGACGCCTTCTCGTTCTCCCGCTCGGCCAGCGTCCCGGCCAGCGCGTCGTCGATGATCGCCTCGACCTCGTCGGCGAGGAAGGCCTGACCGGCCACCTTGGTCACCGACTGGATATCGACCAGGTAGCGGCCGCGCAGCAGCAACGCCAACTGGCCCAGGTTCATCTCCGGCAGCACCACCTTCGGGTAGCGCCGCAGCACCTCACCCAGATTGGCCGGCAGCGGGTTGAGGTGGCGCAGGTGCGCCTGCGCGACCTTGACCCCGCCGCGCCGGGCCCGCCGGCACGCCTCGGCGATCGGGCCATAGGAGCTGCCCCAGCCCAGCATCAGCAGTTCGGCGTCGCCGCTCGGGTCGTCGACAACCAGGTCGGGAACCTTGATGCCGTCGATCTTGGCCTGCCGCAGCCGCACCATCAGGTCGTGGTTGGCCGGCTCGTAGGAGATCGCCCCGGAGCCGTTGGCCTTCTCCAGACCACCGATCCGGTGCTCCAGGCCCGGGGTGCCCGGGATGGCGAACTGCCGGGCCAGGGTCTCCGGGTCACGTGCATACGGCTGGAAGTCCTCGCCGGCCTGGGCCAGGTTGCGCTCGATGGGCTCCATCGCGGCGATGTCCGGGATGCGCCACGGCTCCGAGCCGTTGGCGATCGCCCCGTCGGAGAGCAGCACCACCGGCGTGCGATAGGTCAGCGCGATCCGGACGGCCTCGACGGCGACGTCGAAGCAGTCCGACGGCGTGCACGGGGCCAGCACCGCGACCGGCGACTCGCCGTTGCGGCCGTAGAGCGCCTGCATCAGGTCGGCCTGTTCGGTCTTGGTCGGCAGGCCGGTCGAGGGGCCGCCGCGCTGGACGTTGATCAGCACCAGCGGCAGCTCGGTCATCACGGCCAAGCCCAGCGCCTCGGCCTTGAGCGCCAGGCCCGGGCCGGAGGTGCTGGTGACGCCCAGCGCGCCGCCGTAGGAGGCGCCGATCGCCGCACCGATACCGGCGATCTCGTCCTCGGCCTGGAAGGTCAGCACATTGAAGTTCTTGTACTTGGACAGCTCGTGCAGGATGTCCGAGGCCGGGGTGATCGGGTAAGTGCCCAGCACCACCTGGGTGTCGGCCAAGTGGCCGGCGGCGATGACACCGTAGGCCAGCGCGGTGTTGCCCGAGATCTGGCGGTACTCGCCCGGCGGCAGCTTGGCCGGCGAGATCTCGTAGGTGGTGCCGAACGCCTCGGTGGTCTCGCCGTAATTCCAGCCCGCCTTGAGCGCCAGCACGTTGGCGTCGGCGACGTCGGGCTTCTTGGCGAACTTCTCGCGGATGAAGGTCTCGCTGTGCTCCAGCTCGCGACCGTACATCCAGGACAGCAGGCCGAGCGCGAACATGTTCTTGGCGCGCGCCCCGTCCTTCTTGGTGGCGCCGATCGCCTCGACTGCGCCGAGTGTCAGGGAGGTCATCGCGACCGGGACCACCACGTAGTCGGAGAGCTCGTCGGTCTCCAGCGGGCTGGTCTCGTACCCGATCTTGGCCAGATTGCGCTTGGTGAACTCGTCGGAGTTGACGATCACCATCCCGCCGCGAGGCAGGTCGCCGATGTTGGCCTTCAGGGCCGCGGGGTTCATCGCCACCAGCACATCGGGGCGGTCACCGGCGGTCAGGATGTCGAAGTCGGCGATCTGGATCTGGAACGACGACACGCCGGGCAGGGTGCCCTGCGGGGCGCGGATCTCGGCCGGGTAGTTGGGCTGGGTGGCCAAGTCGTTGCCGAACAGCGCCGCCTCGGAGGTGAAACGATCGCCGGTGAGCTGCATGCCGTCACCGGAGTCCCCGGCGAAACGGATCACGACTTTCTCGAGTTTTTGGCGCCCGGGCGCCGACCCGGCTCCGTTACCGCTCGGACCCACGGCCCCGCCTTCCATCACTGTCTCCCCGGGCCCGCACAGCGCGGCTGGCGCACCCACACTTTTTTCTGTCACTGGCGGTACCGATTATTGCACCGTTCTTAGAGACGATTCGACGCCACACCGTGTCGAAACCCCACCGACTTATTGTTAAACCCCGACGTCACGGCGGGGTTCTCGGCCAACTTCGGGCCGAAATGTGGTTTTGGTCACGTTTGGCGGCAGCTCAACTTTAAGAAAGTTTCGCTACCGGTGAGTAACCTTCGGCGGCGCACCTGGCCGCCGGGCATCAGGCGCTCTTGTCGCGACGCTCGGCGCGCGAGGTCTTGCGCGGAACGATGGTCGGCAACACATTGTCCTGCACCGTTTCCTTGGTCACCACGACCTTGGCGACATCGTTGCGGCTGGGGATGTCGTACATCACCGGCAGCAGCACTTCCTCCATGATCGCCCGCAGGCCACGCGCCCCAGTGCCACGGTGGATGGCCTGATCGGCGATCGCCTCCAGCGCGTCTTGGGTGAACTCCAGTTCCACCCCGTCCATCTCGAACAGCCGGGTGTACTGCTTCACCAGAGCGTTCTTCGGCTCCGAGAGGATCTTGACCAACGACTCCATATCCAGGTTGGTCACCGAGGCCACCACCGGCAGCCGGCCGATGAACTCCGGGATCAATCCGAACTTGATCAGGTCTTCGGGCATCACCTCGGCGAAGTGGTCGACGGTGTCGACCTCCGCTTTGGACCGGACCTCGGCACCAAAACCCAAGCCGCGCTTGCCGACCCGGTCGGAGACGATCTTCTCCAGTCCGGCGAATGCCCCGGCGACGATGAACAGCACGTTGGTGGTGTCGATCTGGATGAACTCCTGGTGCGGGTGCTTGCGCCCGCCCTGCGGCGGAACCGACGCCTGGGTGCCCTCCAGGATCTTCAACAGCGCCTGCTGCACGCCCTCGCCGGAGACGTCGCGGGTGATCGACGGGTTCTCGCTCTTGCGGGCGATCTTGTCGACCTCGTCGATGTAGACGATCCCGGTCTCGGCGCGCTTGACGTCGTAGTCGGCGGCTTGAATCAGCTTGAGCAGAATGTTCTCCACGTCCTCACCGACGTAGCCCGCCTCGGTCAGCGCGGTGGCGTCGGCGATCGCGAACGGAACGTTGAGCATCTTGGCCAGGGTCTGGGCCAGGTAGGTCTTGCCGCAGCCGGTGGGACCCAGCATCAAGATGTTGGACTTGGTCAGCTCTACCGGTTCACCGGAGCGGGAATCGCGGCTCTTCTCGCCGGCCTGGATGCGCTTGTAGTGGTTGTAGACGGCCACCGCCAGCGTGCGCTTGGCGGTGTCCTGACCGATGACGTAGCCCTCCAGGAAGTCCCGGATCTCAGCGGGCTTGGGCAGCTCGTCGAGCTTGACGTCGTCGGCGTCGGCCAGCTCCTCTTCGATGATCTCGTTGCACAGGTCGATGCACTCATCGCAGATGTAAACGCCCGGCCCCGCAATGAGCTTTTTGACCTGCTTCTGGCTCTTCCCGCAGAACGAACATTTCAGCAAGTCACCGCCGTCTCCGATGCGCGCCATAGTGCGTAAGGACCTACTTCCTGTTCGCCGTCCGTCGTCGGGGTACCGGTGTCTGCCCCGACGCTACCCGCTCATTCCGGTGCGAGGCGACCGATAAGGCCGAATCGCGTCGTTGGTATTTCGTTTCTGGGCCTGTATGTCTGCTCCAAGAAGATATCGCCCGTACCGTCACACCGGTGCGTGACGCGCTGGCGTGGCGTGAGCGTGTCGCCGGCGTTACCCCGTCGTGAGACGGCCGGCGCCGGGGAGCCCTACAGTGGCGAACGTGGGGTTCGCCGTGCCCGACGATACCGTGCTCATTGCTGATGGGGGGCTGGCCACCGAACTGGAAGCCCGCGGTGCCGACCTGTCGGATCCGCTGTGGTCGGCCCGGCTGCTGCTCGACGCCCCCGACGACATTGCGGCGGTGCACGCGGCCTTCTTCGCCGCCGGCGCACAGATCGCCACCACCGCCAGCTATCAGGCGAGCTTCGACGGTTTCGCCACCCGCGGGATCGACCGTCGCGGCGCAGTCGCGCTCCTGCGCCGCAGCGTGGAACTGGCCCGCCGGGCAAGCCACGCCGCCGACGGCCGCCCCCGCTGGGTGGCGGCATCGATCGGCCCGTACGGCGCCGCCCGGGCTGACGGTTCGGAATACCTTGGCCGCTACGGGCTTTCGGTCGCCGAACTCACCGCGTGGCATCAGCCCCGGCTGGAGGTCTTGGCCGGCACCGACGCTGACGTACTCGCGTGCGAGACCGTGCCCGACATCGATGAGGCCGAGGCGCTGGTGGGCCTGGTCCGCCAAGCGCAGGTACCGGCCTGGCTCAGCTACACCATCGACGGCACCCGGACTCGCGCCGGGCAGCCGCTGACCGACGCCTTCGCCGTCGCCGCCGGAGTGCCACAGATCGTCGCGGTCGGGGTGAACTGCTGCGCGCCCGCGGATGTGCTGCCGGCCATCGAGATCGCCCGCGAGGTCACCGCCAAGCCGGTCATCGTCTACCCCAACACCGGGGAGGGCTGGGACGGCCACCGGTGGGTGGGGCCGAAGACGTTTTCGGCGGCGTTGGCCACGCAGTGGGTGGCCGCCGGCGCCCGCATCATCGGCGGCTGTTGCCGGGTCGGGCCGGCCGAGATCGCCGCGGCGGCGTCAGCCGTGCGCCGAACGTGTACTGAGCGCGAAAAACCAGCCGGCAATTCGCGCTGAGTGCACGCTCGGCGTGGCCGGGTTAACTGACCTGCGCCGAGAGCTTGCGGTACTCCAGCACGGTGTCGATGATCCCGTACTCCTTGGCCTCTTCGGCGGTGAGGATCTTGTCGCGGTCGGTGTCCTTACGGATCACCTCGGCGTCCTTGCCGGTGTGGCGGGCCAACGTCGACTCCATCAGGGTCCGCATCCGCTCGATCTCAGCGGCCTGGATCTCCAGGTCGGAGAACTGCCCCTGGATCACCCCGGACAGCGACGGCTGATGGATCAGCACCCGCGCGTTGGGCAGCGCCATCCGCTTGCCCGGCGTGCCGGCGGCCAGCAGCACCGCGGCGGCCGAGGCGGCCTGACCCAGACACACGGTCTGAATGTCGGCCCGCACGTACTGCATGGTGTCGTAGATCGCCATCAGCGAGGTGAAAGAGCCGCCGGGAGAGTTGATGTACATGGTGATGTCGCGGTCGGGGTCCAGCGACTCCAGCACCAGCAGCTGGGCCATGATGTCGTTGGCCGACGCATCGTCGACCTGCACGCCCAGGAAGATGATGCGCTCTTCGAACAGCTTGTTGTAGGGGTTGGACTCTTTGACGCCCCAGCTGGAGTGCTCGACGAACGACGGCAGGATGTAGCGGGCCTGCGGTGCGATAGCGCGCAAGGTTTCGGGGTTCATGATGCGGCTCCGTTGGTGTGGGCGCGGGTGATGATGTGGTCGACGAAGCCGTATTCCAGCGCTTCCTGGGCGGTGAACCAGCGGTCGCGGTCGGAGTCGGCCTCGATGCGCTCGATCGGCTGACCGGTGAATTCGGCGTTGAGCCGGAACATCTCCTTTTTGATGACCGCGAACTGCTCGGCCTGAATGGCGATGTCGGCGGCGCTACCGGTCACCCCGCCCAGCGGCTGGTGCATCAGGATCCGGGCGTGCGGCAGCGCGTAGCGCTTGCCCTTGGTGCCCGCCGCGAGCAGGAACTCGCCCATCGAGGCGGCCATGCCCATCGCGTAGGTGGCGACGTCGCACGGTGCCAGCACCATGGTGTCGTAGATCGCCATCCCGGCACTGATCGAACCGCCCGGGGAGTTGATGTACAGCGAGATGTCCTTGGTCGGGTCCTCGGCTGCCAGCAGCAGGATCTGGGCGCACAGCCGGTTGGCGATGTCGTCGTCCACCTGCGACCCCAGGAAGATGATGCGTTCTCGCAGGAGACGCTCGTATACCGAGTCGACGAGATTCAGTCCGGGCTGGCTCACAGTGGGATACCTGCTTTCTCGAGATTCATATGCACCGACCCTAACGAACCGGCGGCCCTGGGGGCGGCCCGAACCGGCTTCGTTCGCTTACAGCGTCACTCGTCGGTCGCCGCCTCGGCCTCGACCACGTCGTCTGCGGTCGCGTCGGCCTCCTCGGCCCCGGCGGGCGCCTTGCCGGTGCCGAAGAACTCTGCGGTGTCGATCTGGTTGCCGTCGGTGTCGCTGACCGACGCGGCACGCACCGCCGCTGCCAGCGCCATGCCCCGACGCACGTCGGCGAAGACCGCGGGCAGCTGGTTGTTCTGCTGCAGGAACTGCATCAGCTGCTGCGGGGCGACGCCGTACTGACGCGACATCAGCACCAGGTGCTGGGTGAGGTCGTTCTGGCCCACCTGGATCTCGAGCTTGTCGCCCAGCGCGTCGAGCAGCAGCTGCGTCTTGACCGACTTCTCGGCCTCGCTACGGGTCTCGGCGTCGAATTCGGCCCGTGAGGAGCCCTGGTCGGCCAGCGCCTCGGCGAACTTGTTCTCGTCGTGGTCGACACCGTGCAGGGCGTTGTGCAGCGCATTGTCCACGTGCGCCTGCACCACGGCCTCGGGAAGCGGCATCTCGACCTGCTCGACCAGCGCCTCCAGCGTCGCCTCCCGGACCTTCTCGGCCTGCTGGATGCGCTTGGTCCGGGCGACCTGCTCGCTGAGGTTCTCCCGCAGTTCGGCAATGGTGTCGAATTCGCTGGCCAATTGCGCGAAATCGTCGTCGGCCTCCGGCAACTCGCGTTCCTTGACCGCCTGAACCGTCACCGTCACTTCGGCTTCCTTGCCGGCCTGCGGGCCGGCGGCCAGGGTCGTGGTGAAGACCTTGCTCTCCCCTGCCGACAACCCGATGATCGCCTCGTCGAGTCCGTCGATGAGCTGTCCCGACCCGACCTCGTGGGACAAGCCCTCGGTGGCAGCCCCGGGAACCTGCTCGCCGTCGACCGTCGCATCGAGGTCGATCGAGACGAAGTCGCCGTCGGCGGCCGGCCGGTCGACGCCGGTCAGCGTGCCGAACCGGGCGCGCAGCGAGTTCAGTTCGGCCTCGACCTCGTCGTCCCCGACTTCGATCGGGTCCACACTGATCGTGAGCTTCTCCAGGTCGGGCAGCGTGATCTCCGGCCGCACGTCGACCTCGGCGGTGAAGGCGATCTGGTCGCCGTCGTCGAGCTTGGTGACCTCGATGTCGGGCTGACCGAGCGGCTTGAGGTCCGAGCTGGTCACCGCCTCGCTGTAGCGACTGGGCAGCGCCTCGTTGACGACCTGCTGCAACACCGCGGCACGGCCGACGCGGGCCTCGATGAGCTTGGCCGGGGCCTTGCCCGGCCGGAAGCCCGGCATCCGCACCTGCTGCGCCAGCTGCTTGTAGGTCCGGTCGAAGTCCGGCTGCAGCTCGGTGAACGGCACCTCCACGTTGATGCGAACCCGGGTGGGGGTCAGCTGCTCGACGGTGCTCTTCACGGGCTTACTCCTCGATATCGTTGACGGTCAGTCGTGCCGGTGCGGCGCGCGCTGCTGGTCGGGGTGACAGGATTTGAACCTGCGGCCTTCCGCTCCCAAAGCGGATGCGCTACCAAGCTGCGCTACACCCCGCACTGACCAGGCGATCCTACGGCCCGGCGCCTACGGCAACACAGCCGCCCGCACCACACGGCCGCAATGGGAGTGCCAATTGGATTTGGGGCCGACTTCGCCGGTACAGTCTGCCCTGGATATTGCGGGCGTAGCTCAATGGTAGAGCCCTAGTCTTCCAAACTAGCTACGCGGGTTCGATTCCCGTCGCCCGCTCGAAACGGGGATTTTCCCTGGCAGGAAGGCACGCCATGGGCGGCACCCAGCGCGTCCAGATTCATGGGTCGTGCTCACCGCGCTTCGAGAAGGTGCGGTACGAGTTCGAGCGCAATTTCACGCTGCGCGACGAGCTCGGGGCGGCGGTCGCGGCGTATGTGGACGGCGAACTCGTCGTCAATCTGTGGGCCGGCTCAGTCGATGTCGAGGGCCAACGCCCCTGGGCGGAAGACACCCTGAGCACCGTGCTCTCGGGCACCAAGGGATTGACCAGCACCTGTGTGCACCGGCTCGCCGAGGCCGGCGAACTGGATCTGCGCGCGCCGGTGGCCCACTACTGGCCGGCGTTCGGCCGGGCCGGTAAGCAGGACATCTCGCTGGCGATGGTGCTGGCGCATCGCTCCGGGGCGATCGGCCCGCGCGAACCGATGCACTGGCGCGACGTCACCGACTGGGATCTGGTCTGCGAAAGACTGGCCGCCGCCGAACCGTGGTGGCGGCCGGGCACCGCCCAGGGCTATCACATGACGACCTACGGCTTCATCGTCGGCGAGGTCGTCCGGCGGGTGACCGGGATGACGGTGGGCCAGTACCTGCAAAAGGAGGTCGCCGGTCCGCTCGGCGCCGAAGTGCACATCGGCGTGCCGGCCGACCAGCAGCCCTACCGCTGCGCCGACCCGGTGGGCAAGCCGACGATCCGGGAGATGCTGGCCTCGGCCGGCGCGCCCAAGCGTCCGACCTCGCTGGACGACCACCCCAAGGCGGGGCTGGCGGTCGCGATGGGGTTCGCCCCCGACGACGAGATCGCCACCAACGACCTGACGCTATGGCGGCAATTGGAGTTCCCCGGCACCAACGCCCAGGTCTCCGCGCTGGGCATGGCCACGTTCTACAACGCGCTGGTGCAGGAGAAGCTGCTCAGCCGGGCGGCCATGGACCGGCTTCGGGTGCTGCAGGGCGGCACCGAAACCGATCTGGTGCTCGGGCCCCGGGTCGCCGAGCACGGCTGGGGCCTGGGCTACATGCTCAACGCCCAGGGGGTCAACGGACCCAACCGGCGGATCTTCGGTCACGGTGGCCTGGGCGGCTCGTTCGCGTTCGTCGATCTGGAGCACCGGATCGGTTACGGCTATGTGATGAACCGGTTCGACCACACCCAGGCCAACGCCGACCCGCGCAGCGTGGTGCTGTCCAACGAGATCTACCGGGCCCTCGGCGTGCCGATCCGGCCCCGGCGGGAAACCGTGTACGACGACTAGCCCTGGCAGGCCGCACACCAGAACACGTTGCGGCCCTCCAGTTCCGCGGTGCGCACGGTTGTTCGGCACAGCCGGCACGGATCGCCGGCGCGGCGGTAGACGTAGGTGCGCGGCTTGCCGGGTGCATACGCCGGAGCCCCGTGGTCGTCCTCGGGCCGCACGACGACGATGTTGCCGCGGCGCAGCCCAACGTTCATCAACGTCACCAGATCGGCCCAGACCGCGGCGAATTCCGCTTCGCCGATGTCGGTGCCGGGCCGGTACGGGTCGATCCGATGGCGGAACAACACTTCGCTGCGGTAAACGTTGCCGACGCCGGCCAGCACCGACTGGTCCATCAGCAGTGCGGCAATTGGCCTGCGCGACTTTGCAATTCGTTTGAACGCCAGCGCCGGGTCGGCGTCGCGACGCAGCGGGTCCGGCCCGAGGCGGGCGATCACGTCGGTGACCTGCGCCTCGTCGACCACCTCACAAGCCGCCGGGCCCCGCAGGTCGGTGCCGTATGCCGAACCGTTGTTCAAGCCGATCATGCGCATCCGGACCTGCCCGACCGGGTCGGGCACGCCGCCCTCAGACAGCTGGAATTCGGTGAAGTGCCCGTAAATCCCCAGATGTACGTGCACGATCTGCCCGTGCGCGTAGCGGTGGAACAGATGCTTACCCCACGCTTCGGCACGAACCAGCGGCTGCCCGTCGACCACGGCGGCACCGGCTGCGAACCGGCCCTGCGGACTGCACACCGCCACCGGGGCGCCGGCGAAGCGCCGCTGATGCAACCGGGCCAGCCGGTGCAGGATGTGCCCCTCGGGCATGTCGGTGCGGTCGGGTCAGGCGGGCGCGCCGGGGACCGGGGGTGCCTCGTGCGTGGTTTCGTAGGCGGCCAGGATGTCGATGCGACGCTGGTGGCGTTCGGCCTGCGACCACGGGGTGCTCAGGAAGGCGTCGACGATCGCGAGCGCCTCGGCCGTCGAGTGCATCCGGCCGCCGATACCGATCAGCTGCGCGTTGTTGTGTTCGCGGGCCAGCTGCGCGGTCTCGGTGCTCCACGCCAGCGCGCAGCGCGCCCCGGGCACCTTGTTGGCCGCGATCTGCTCACCGTTACCGGACCCGCCGATCACGATTCCGAGACTGTCCGGGTCGGCGACCGTGCGCGATGCCGCGGCGATGCAGAACGCCGGGTAGTCGTCGTCGGCGTCGTAGCTGTAGGCCCCGCAGTCGACCGGCTCATGCCCGGCCTGCCTCAGGTGCTCGATGATCTGTTCTTTGAGCTCATAGCCGGCGTGGTCACAACCCAGGTAGACGCGCATGGCGGCCATTGTCTCAGAGCCGGCGCACCGAACTTTCCCCAGCCTGCGCGCCGAACCGGAACCACACGACACGTTTGCGGCGTGTCGCGTCGTGTGGTTCCGACTCGCGGGGAGAGGCGAGTCAGTCGAATTCGGGCGCCTCGGCGCGGGTGCGCTTGAGCTCCCAGAAATGCGGGTAGGACGCGAACGTCACCGACGCGTCCCACAGCTTGCCGGCCTGTTCGCCGCGGGGAATGCGGGACAGCACCGGACCGAAGAACGCCACCCCGTTGACGTGGATGGTCGGGGTGCCGACGTCCTTGCCGACGGCGTCCATCCCGGCGTGGTGGCTCTTGCGCAGCGCCTCGTCGTAGGTGTCGGTGGTGGCCGCGTCGGCCAGCTCGGCCGGCAAGCCCACCTCGGCCAGCGCACCCGCGATGACGTCCGCGAAGTCCTTGTTGTTCTGGTTGTGGATCCGGGTTCCCATCGCGGTGTACAGCGGGCGCAGGATCTCGTTGCCGCGCAGCTGTTCGGCGGCGATCGCCACCCGCACCGGGCCCCACGCCTGCTTGAGGCCGTCACGGTACTGCTCGGGGAGGTCGTCGCGGCCCTCGTTGAGCACGGCGAGGCTCATCACGTGGAAGGTGACGTCGATGTCGCGGACCTTCTCGACCTCCAGGATCCACCGCGAGGTGATCCAGCACCACGGGCACAGCGGGTCGAACCAGAATGCGGCTTGTGATTTCTCGGGCATGGGGATCCTCTCAACCGACGACGGACGCTTCGTTGAGCACAACTATGCCCGCCGGGCCGGTGTTCCCGGCCCGCCGCAACTACTGTTGGCGGACGTGGCACTTCCTAACCTCACCCGCGACCAGGCCGCCGAACGGGCCGCGCTGGTCACTGTCGACAATTACCGGATCGCGCTGGACCTGACCGACGGCAGCGGCAACCCGGGCGAGCGCACGTTCCGTTCCACCACAACCGTCACGTTCGAGGCCCTGCCCGGCGCCGAGACGGTCATCGACCTCGCCGCCGAGACCGTTCGCAGCGCCACCCTCAACGGCCGCGCGCTCGACGTCTCGGCCTACGACGAGTCGACCGGCATCGTCTTGACCGGGCTGGATCAGCACAACGTTCTCGAGATCGACGCCGACTGCTACTACTCCAACACCGGTGAGGGCCTGCACCGCTTCGTCGATCCGGTCGACGACGAGGTGTACCTGTACTCCCAGTTCGAAACCGCCGACGCCAAGCGGATGTTCGCCTGTTTCGATCAGCCGGACCTCAAGGCCACCTTCGACATCACCGTCACCGCTCCGCAGCACTGGCAGGTGGTCTCCAATGGCGCCACAGTGAGCGTCGACGCCGGCGTACACACCTTCGCGACCACCCGCAAAATGAGCACCTACCTGGTGGCGCTGATCGCCGGGCCATATGCCCGATGGGACGACGTCTACCGCGACGAGCACGGCGAGATTCCGCTGGGCCTGTTCTGCCGCGCCTCGCTGGCGCCGCACATGGACGCCGAGCGTCTGTTCACCGAGACCAAGCAGGGCTTCGGCTTCTATCACCGCAACTTCGGCACCCCGTACGCGTTCGGTAAGTACGACCAGCTGTTCGTACCGGAGTTCAACGCCGGGGCGATGGAGAATGCCGGAGCCGTAACGTTTTTGGAGGACTACGTCTTTCGCAGCAAGGTGACCCGGGCGTCGTATGAGCGGCGCGCCGAGACGGTGCTGCACGAGATGGCGCACATGTGGTTCGGCGATCTGGTCACCATGCGCTGGTGGGACGATCTGTGGCTCAACGAGTCGTTCGCGACGTTCGCCTCCGTGCTGTGTCAGAGCGAGGCGACCGAATACACCAATGCCTGGACCACGTTCGCCAACGCGGAGAAGTCGTGGGCCTACCGCCAAGACCAGCTGCCGTCGACGCATCCGATCGCCGCCGACATCCCGGATCTGGCCGCCGTCGAAGTGAACTTCGACGGGATCACCTACGCCAAGGGCGCATCCGTGCTCAAACAGCTGGTGGCCTACGTCGGGCTGGAACACTTTTTGGCCGGGCTGCGCGACTACTTCGCCGCGCACGCCTTCGACAACGCGACCTTCGACGACCTGTTGGCGGCACTGGAGAAGGCCTCCGGCCGTGACCTGTCCGACTGGGGCCGGCAGTGGCTCAAGACCACCGGCCTGAACACCCTGCGCGCGAACTTCGATCTCGACGACGCCGGCAAATTCACCCGGTTCGCCATCACCCAGGACGGGGCCGCCCCGGGCGAAGGCGAGACCCGGGTGCACCGGTTGGCCGTCGGCATCTACGACGACGACCCGTCCGGTTCCGGCCGGCTGGTGCGGGTGCACCGGGAGGAACTCGACATCGAGGGGCCGGCGACAGCCGTGCCGGGCCTGGTCGGGGTTGCGCGCGGCAAGCTGATTCTGGTCAACGATGACGACCTGACCTACTGTGCCCTGCGGCTGGACCCGGAGTCGCTGGCGACCGCGTTGGAACGGATCGCTGATATCGCCGAACCGCTGCCGCGCACGCTGGTCTGGTCGGCGGCCTGGGAGATGACCCGCGAGGCCGAGATGCGCGCCCGCGATTTCCTGGCGCTGGTGCAAGGCGGAATTCAGGCCGAGACCGAGGTCGGCGTCGCCTCGCGGCTGCTGCTGCAGGCACAGACCGCGCTGGGGTTCTACGCCGACCCCGGCTGGGCCGCCGAGCACGGCTGGCCGGCGTTCGCCGACCGGCTGCTGGAATTGGCCCGCGCGGCCGAGGGCGGTTCGGATCACCAACTGGCCTACGTCAACGCGCTGTGTACGTCGGTGTTGGCCGAGCGCCACACCGCGGTACTGACCAGCCTGCTGGATGCCGACCCGGCGGATCAGGGCCTGGCCGGACTGGCGGTCGACACCGATCTGCGCTGGCGGATCGTGGTGGCGTTGGCCCGCAGCGGCGTCCTCGACTCCGAGGCGATCGACGCCGAGATCGAACGCGACCCGACCGCGGCCGGCAAACGCCAGGGCGCCCAGGCCGCCGCGGCGCGGCCGCAAGCGGCGGTCAAACAGGCGGCTTGGCAGCAGGTGATCGAGGACGACACGCTGGCCAATATCACCGGCCGGGCGATCATCGCCGGCATCGTCCAGCCCGGACAGGGCGACCTGTTGGCGCCGTTCACCGAAAAGTACTTCGCGGCGATCCCCGGCGTGTGGGAGCGGCGCTCCAGCGAGGTGGCGCAGACGGTGGTGGTGGGCCTGTACCCGGGATGGGACGTCAGCGAGGCCGGGTTGGCCGCCGCTGATGCGTTCCTGGCCGATCCCGCGGTGCCACCGGCGCTTCGGCGGCTGGTGCTGGAGGGTCGGGCCGGGGTGGAGCGGTCACTGCGGGCGCGGACCTTCGATACCGCGTGAACAGCTGCCGGCTGATTCACCGTTCCGTCAGAACCGCGAGCGGCTCACCGGTATCCCCCGTCGGATAACCCGGCCGCCCGCTCGAAACTGTTGACGCCGCCGAGGATCCGTGCCTTTGCCTTTTCGGCGAGATAGCGCGCGGGCATCTGTATCGGCCCCAGGGCGGCCCACTGCTGGGCATGAATCTCCTCATGGTGCAGCAGCCTGTCCAGATCCGGCCCGCCGCTGCAGACCCGTCCGGATTCCACGATGTCCCGCAGCCGGCGAGCCGGGTCGGAGACACGAGTGAGGTTGAGCATGAACAAGTCGCCCCACATGGTGCCGGCCCGGCGGCTGAGCTGGGCGTGAAACCGATTGCCCGCCAACCCCATCAGGACGCCGTTGGGCGTGGTAACCAAGCAACCGCCGGTGTTGCCGATGCCCCGCACAGCCTCGTAGCTCCAGCGGTTGGCGCGCTGCCGCTCGGCGATCCGCCGCAGCTCTGCGGCGCCGTACGGTGTCTCGGGAAAGTCGTTGCGGCTACCGGTCCGGCCATAACCGGTGCCGGCGTTGAGGATGTAGGTCAGCAGAGCCGCCCGACAGGCGTCCCTGCCGCCGATGCCGCGGGGAAGCAGGAAGAAGCTCTTACCGTCCGAGTCGGTGACCTGCTCCATCGCGTCGAGCGCCCGAAAGCTGTCGCGGGTGAGGCGCCGCTGACGGACGATGTCGGCTACCGCCTGCGGGGCGACCGCGTGCCGGTCGAGGTTTGCCAGCCAGCTGCGGTGCGCCGGGGACGCCGTGACCGCGACAGCGCGAGCTGAGACCCGCACGCGCGCGACCGATACGACCGGGGCTAGGCCGGGGTGATGCCGGCGCTGAGCACCTGCACCGCGCTGACCAGGCCGTCGATCAGGTTGCCGTCGGCGAAGGCCGCCGCCGCGGCAGCCACACCTTGCGGTGCCGCGGCCGGGGCGATGCGGCCGGTCAGGCCGGCGCCGTAGACCACCTCGATGGCCCGCTGGTCCGGCGAGACCGCGACCAGCACCGCGTCATTGGCGGTGGGCACCTTCGCCAGGATCTCGCGGGCCCGCGCGGCGGTGTCGGAACCCAGGTCGCCGATGTAGACGGCGAAACGCGCCTTCGACGCCCGCGACCCGTAGGTCAGGGCGTCATCGAGCGCCACCAGCTCCTTGACCGGGAACGGATAGTGCAGCGAGGCCTCACCGGGCTCGGTGACCCCGGAGATCCGACCGCTGTAAGTGATCGCCGACCCGTACGGCAGGTCCGCGGGATCGATCGTCGCGACCTCACCAGTTGCCACTGGCTCCACCCCCCACACTGAACTCGGACTTGCCGTGGCCGTGTCCGCCACCGATGACCTCATCGGTGGCCGCCCACAGGATCGGCGGGTGCGTCCAACGGTCCGACATCCGGTAGACGGCCGCACGCGGCCCCTTTTTCGACCAGATCCGCGCTGACAGCAGCAACACCAGCACAACCGGAATGCCGACGAAGTAGCCGAGGAATGACAACACGCTCACGCCGTAGACCGTATCCCACGGCGAATCGATCGGTGCGGGAACCCAGGCCCAGGCACCTGTCTTGCGCCGGTGCAGGGCCGTCTATATGGTGACGCCATACCTTCGCACTGGCAATCAGCGTGAGGAAGGGCTGCCCCGGGCAGTCATGGGAGGCCTGGCAACGGGCCTCGGCGATAGCACGATCACCCATTGCTGCGATGCCGGCGATGCCTTCTTCCTCCACGAGGCGGGCGCGCCGTTGGGCAGCAGGGGTCCTGCCAGTGGGAGTTCCATGAACGACGATCCACGGCCCGACGATGTGGTCGGCCGGATCAAGACCATCTTCCGTTACCCCATCAAGTCGGTCGGCGGTGAAAGCGTCGCCCGCGCCTACATCGACATCCACGGCGGGTTGGGAGATCACCGGTACGCCTTTGTCGACACCGAGACCGGCAATTTGTGCAACGCGAAGAACCCACGCAAGTACGGCAGCATGCTGGGCTGTCGCGCTTACTATCTCGACGAGCCACGGCTTGGGGAACCACTGCCCACCCTGGAAGTCGCCTTCCCCGACGGAAGCAGGCATCGAAACGTCGGCACCGATCTGGACGACGCCATGTCGCGCTACCTCGGCCGCGACGTGCGACTCGTCGACGCCGTGCCCAGCGACGCGACGACCGAGTTGGTCTGGGACGCAACCACCGGTCTGGCCAAAGACGGTGTGTACCGTTACACGACCAAGAATTCCGACGGCGACGACGTCCTGACCTACGGCCCGCTGCAAGCCGATAGGTTCTTCGACCTGACACCGCTGCACTTGATCACCACCTCGACGATCCAGCATTTCCGGCGCCTGGAACCCGGCGCGAACTTCGACCCGCGCCGCTACCGGCCGACGATGGTCATCGACACCCCTGCACCCGGTCTTGCCGAAGATGCCTGGGTGGGCGGACGACTCACCATCGGAGCGGCGATATCGGCCAAGGTCGACATGTGGACGCCACGATGTGTGATGTCCACGCTCGCGCACGCCAAGGATGTACCGCTGGATCGGGCGACCCTGCGCACCATCGCCAAGCACAACAGCAAGACCATTGCGGGTTTGGGTCAGCTGGCGTGCGCCGGCGTGTACGCCACCGTGACGGCGGCGGGCGCGATCGGCGTCGGTGACGCCGTGCAATTGCGGTCGGAAACCAATTGAGCGAGGGGAGATCACCATGATCCAGCGGCTCACGCCCGACGTCGGCTATCTGCCCCCGGCGATGTTCGACGAGTTGGGAATCTCCCAACTCGTGATCGCCGGCGGCATGGTCCACTGGTCGGGAATCGTTGCTGCCCAATCGGTCTCGGACGGTATCAGCATCGCTGCGGCTGACGTCTCCGGGCAGCTGGCGTTCATTCTGGACAAGCTGGACGTCATGTTGGCGGCGGTCGGCTCCGATCGAACGCAGATCGTGGCCATGACCATGTTCAGCACAGCGATCGACGACTTGTCGGTCGCGCTGACGCGGGTGTACGCACCGTGGGCCGGAGAGCACAGACCGGCTCTGACTTCGATCGGTGTCGCGCGGCTCTCCCTCCCCCAGGCGTTGCTCGAGGTACAGGGCTGCGCCATCGTTCCAGAAAGGTGACCACGATGGTTCTTGCCGCGGCTGTCCAGTTGGAGGCGGTGCTCGGCGATGTCCCCGCCAATCTGGCCGCCTGCGAGCGCCTTGCCGATGAGGCGGGCCGAGCGGGCGCCGCGATTATCGCGCTGCCGGAGTTCTTCACCACCGGGATCGGTTTCGAGCCATCGCTGGCCGCCGCCGCACTACCGCCCGATGGTGCGGCCACCGAGCTTCTCACCGCGCTGGCCCGCCGGCACCGAGCGCTGGTCGGCGGGTCGTTCCTGTGCCGCGATCCCGACGGCCACGTCCGCAACGCCTACCTGCTCGCTGATCCTGACGGGGTGGTGGGCCGCCACGACAAGGATCTGCCGACGATGTGGGAGAACGCGTTCTACACCGGCGGCGACGACGACGGGGTGCTCGCCGCCGGCGACCACACGGTCGGGGCCGCGGTGTGCTGGGAGCTGATGCGCACCCAGACGGTGCGCCGGCTGCGCGGCCGGGTGGACCTGGTGATGACGGGCTCGGGTTGGTGGTCCATACCGAGCTGGTCGCCGCGCCCGCTGTTCGAGCACCTCGAACGCAGAAACGCCGGCACCGCACGTCAGGCGGCGGCATCCTTCGCCCAGTATGTCGGGGCGCCGGTGGTGCACGCCGCCCATGCGGGTGCGCTGGACTGCGCCATGCCCTGGGCGCCCCTGCGCTATCGCGGCCACTTCGAAGGCGCCACGTTGATCGCCGCCGCGGACGGCACCGTCGTCGCGGAACGGCGCTTCGACGAGGGCGAAGGGGTCGCGCTCGGTGAGATCACCCTGGGGCGGCAGCCGGCCCGGCTGGCACCGCCGGCCGGCTTCTGGCTGCATCGCCGCGGGACGCTGCCCGCCGCGGTGTGGCACTACCAACGCTGGCATGGCCGTCGCTTTTACCGGCGCAACGTCGCGCAGAACGTCTGAGGAGGCGACATCGTGGAGTGGACCGGCCGGACACTGGGCGCCGACACGCTGGTAACGCTGCTGGCAGCGGGCCTGATCTTCCAGCTCGCGCTGGGTCTCGGGGTATGGAAATACCGGCAGATGGTGACCCGGCCGGAGCGCTTGGCGCATCCCTACGTCGACATCGCGCACCGCGCCGCGCTGCTGTATTCCTTCGCCACGCTGTTGACGGCGGTGTTCGTCGAGCTGAGCGCCTGGCCGACCTGGGTGAACCTGACCACGGCCATGGTGATGGTGTTCTACTTCCTGGCCGCCATCGTCAGCTACATCGTGCATGGCGCCCTGCAGGACACCACCAATCAGTTCGAGCAGCCCAGCACGGGCCTGCACGTCTCGATGGTGCTGCTCATCGTCGGTGAGATGGGCGGATTCGCCGTTCTGCTCGCCGGGTTCGTCGCCGGATGGCTGCAGCGGGGCTAGCCGAGCTCAGGCGGCGCCTTCACCCAGGTAGCGCATCCACACCGGGTCGAGGTCGCTGATCACGGCCAGCAGCCGCCAATGTTGGCCCTTCGGTGACGTCGGCACCAGCCGCAGCGTCCACCCGAGCTCGGTGAGCAACCGGTCGGCCTTGCGGTGATTGCAGGTCGAACAGGCCGCCACGCAGTTCTCCCAGGAGTGGTCGCCGCCGCGGCTGCGCGGGACCACGTGGTCGACGGTGTCGGCCTTGCCGCCGCAGTAGGCGCAGCTGTGCCGGTCGCGGTGCATCAGCGCGGCGCGGGTCAGCGGGATACGGGCGCGGTAGGGCACGTGAACATAGGTCCGCAGCCGGATCACCGAGGGCACCGGCACCGACCGGGTCGCCGAATGGATGACCGGCCCGTTCGGGTCGTCGTGCACCACATCGGCCTTGCCGCAGATCAGCATGACGACGGCGCGCCGCAACGGAAGCGCGGTCAGCGGTTCGAAGGTGGAATTCAGCAGCAACACCCGCCGCCGAGTCCAGATCGAGGCGGCGTCGGGCGCCGAACCGGAGGTCGCGACCGAGTGCAGGCATGGGGCGGCGGCAAGCCCGGACAGGCTCGCCGTGGGGGCACCGGGTCGGCGGTGGCCCCGGCGCTTCATGTCCGGCTTCGGGGGCGGCTTTTGTGCAGCACCATAAATCCTCCGCCGAACAGTTCACCATGATTCGGCGCTGGTCGCACGCCTATTTGCTGTGTGTTCATTGGCAGGAATCGTCGATGCCGCACAATGGTGGGCGATGCAGCCGATAGAAGAGCCCTCGTTTTATGACGCCGTCGGCGGTGCGGAGACCTTCCACGCCATCGTGTCGCGGTTTTATCAACTGGTCGCCCAGGACGCGATCCTGCGCCCGATGTACCCCGCCGACGACATGGCCGGCGCCGAGGAGCGGTTGCGGATGTTCCTCGAGCAGTACTGGGGCGGGCCGCGCACCTACACCGAACGCCGCGGCCACCCGCGGCTCCGGATGCGGCATATCCCCTACCGCATCGGTCCGCTGCAGCGCGACGCCTGGCTGCGCTGCATGGTCAGCGCCGTCGACGAGATCGACGCCGAGACCCTCGACGACGAACATCGCGCCGAACTGCTGCACTACCTGCATTCGGTGGCCGACTTCCTGGTCAACGCTCCGATCTGATGGGCGCCGGCAACCCGTGGTGGACCAACAGCGTGTTCTATCAGGCCTATCCACGCTCGTTCGCCGACAGCAACGGTGACGGCGTCGGCGACCTGGACGGGGTGATCGCCCGCCTGGACTACCTGCGCGGGCTGGGGGTCGACGCGATCTGGCTGAACCCGGTGACGGTGTCGCCGATGGCGGACCACGGCTACGACGTCGCGGATCCGCGCGACATCGATCCGCTCTTCGGCGACCTGGCCGCGCTGGACCGGCTGGTGGCGGCCGCACACGAACGCGGCATCAAGCTGACCATGGACCTGGTGCCCAACCACACCAGTGCGGCGCACCCGTGGTTTGTCGAGGCCCTGGCCTCGGCGCCCGGCGGTTCAGCGAGCCTCGACGAAGGAGAGGCGAAGCTAGGACCGCCGCATAGGCCGGGCAGTCGGGCACGGGCGCGCTACTTCTTCCGTGACGGCCGCGGCCCGGCTGGGGAGCGACCGCCCAACAACTGGGTATCGGTGTTCGGCGGCCCGGCTTGGACCCGGGTCACCGAGCCCGATGGCCCCGGTCAGTGGTACCTGCACCTGTTCGACACGTCACAACCGGACCTGAACTGGGACAACCCGGAGGTCCTCGCTGATTTCGAGCAGACTCTGCGGTTCTGGCTGGACCGCGGCGTGGACGGTTTCCGCATCGACGTCTCCCACGGCATGGCCAAACCCCCCGGCCTGCCCGACATGCCCGTGACCGACGTGGAACTGCTCGCTCACCGCGACGACGACCCACGGTTCAACCAGCCGGGCGTCCATCGGATCCACCGCGCGATTCGCGCCGTCTTCGACGACTATCCGGACGCGGTGTCGGTCGGCGAGGTCTGGGTGCACGACAACGCGCTGTTCGCCGAGTACCTGCGCCCCGACGAACTGCACCTGGCCTTCAACTTCCGGTTGCTGCAGGCCGACTTCGACGCCGCCGGGATCCGCGACGCGATCGAGAACTCACTGGCCGCGGTCGCATCGGTGGGGGGCACCCCGACCTGGGCGCTGGAGAACCATGACGTGCAGCGATCCGTCACCCGCTACGGCGGCGGGGCGGCCGGACTGGCCCGGGCGCGGGCGATGGCGCTGGTGCTGCTGGCGCTTCCCGGCGCGGTGTTCGTCTACAACGGGCAGGAATTGGGCCTGCCGGAAGTCGAGTTGCCCGACGGGGCGCTGCAGGATCCGGTGTGGGAACGCTCCGGCCACACCAAACGCGGCCGGGACGGCTGCCGGGTGCCGGTGCCGTGGTCGGGTGACGCGCCGCCGTTCGGGTTCTCCGACAATCCCGACACCTGGTTGCCGATGCCGCGGGATTGGGCGCCGCTGACCGTCGAACGTCAACGCGGTGACGCCGGCTCCGCCCTGACGCTCTATCAGCAAGCGATCGCATTACGCCGGGAGCATGTCGGTTTCGGCAGTCGCGTCGAATGGCTGCCCGCCCCCGCGGACGTGGTGATGTTCCGGTGCGGCGGGCTGGTCTGCGCGCTCAACGCCGGTGACCAGCCGGTGGCCCGGCCGGAGGGGCAGCTGATCCTGGCCAGTGCGCCGGCGGCCGACGGTGTGCTGCCGGCCAACGCCGCGGCCTGGCTGATCTGACGGCCTAGCGGCGACCGCGGCCCCCGTGGCCGCTTGTGGCGACGGCGAATTCGGCCACCAGTTCGCCCAACCGGTCGGGTTGATCGATCATCGAGAAGGTACGGGCGTCGTCGACGAGCTCGAAACGGGCGTTGGGCAACGTATCGGCGAGCCGCTTGCCGTCGTCAACCGGGAAAAACCGGTCATCGGCCGACCACGCGATGAGAGCCGGCTTGGCGAATCCGCTGAGCCGCGCTCCGGCGTCCAGCGTGGTCTGCTGGTGCAGCGACTTGGTCAGGTGGCGAAGATCCTCCGCGATTGCCGCGTCGCGCAGACCCGGTTTCACCCACTGGGCCACCAGATCATCGATGTCCCGGTGTGCCAGCGCCCCGAAACCGCGCTTGCGGAAGATGCGCAGCCGCATCGGTTGTAACGCGGCGCGGAAGGTGAGGGGCGTCTTGGCGGCCAGGATGAACGGATTGAGAATCGGCGGCGGGAAATGCTCGAAGGCGTCGCAGCTGGTGAGCACCAGCCCGCCGAGTCGCTCCGGGTGGTTCACCGCGACCAACTGAGCGATCACACCCCCGGTGTCGTTGCCGACCAGCACCACGTCCTCGAGGGCGAGTGCGGCCATGAAGGCGTTGACCATCGCCGCGATGCCCGGCAGGGTCCGGTCTGCTCCGGGCCGCAACGCCGTCGGGTGCGCGCCCAGCGGCCAGGTCGGGGCGATGCAACGCAGATGCCGCGCCGCCAGTCGTGCGCTCAGCGGTTCCCACAGCGAAGAGCCCATGGCGTAGCCGTGGACGAACAGCACCGGACGGCCGTCTTGGGGGCCTGCGGTGTTGTAGTGGATTGTTCCGGCGTCAATGTCAACGGTGGGCATTGGGCGCTCCTAACATAGTTACGTGCAACCTGCCGATAACTTACCGACAGCCTGTACGGAAATCAAGCGCCGGACGCAGGCGGAGCGCTCCGCCGCGACGCGCGCTGCGCTGACCAGCGCCGCGCGCAAGCTGTGGGGCGCGCGCGGGTTCGCCGCCGTGGGCACCCCGGAGATCGCCGAGGCCGCCGGCGTGACCCGCGGCGCGATGTACCACCAGTTCCCGGACAAGGCAGCGCTATTCCGCGCGGTCGTGGAGGCGGTGGAGGCCGATGTCATGACACGCCTTGCCGAGGCGGTCGCCGCCTCGGCGGCCACTACCCCCGCCGCCGCATTACGGTCGGCGGCGGAAAACTGGCTGGTGGTGGCCAACGATCCGGAGATACGCCAGATCGTTCTGCTCGATGCGCCAAACGTTCTGGGCTGGGACGGTTTTCGCGATGTGGCCCAGCGTTACAGCCTCGGCATGACCGAGCAACTGCTCAGCGAAGCGATGAAGGCCGGCCAACTCCCCCGCCAGCCGGTCCGCGCACTGGCGCACGTCCTCATCGGCGCGCTCGACGAGGCCGCGATGCTCATCGCAACAGCGGACGACCCGGACCGGACGCGGACCGAGGTGAGCACGGTGGTGCACCGGCTGCTCGACGCCATGCTGAGCGAGGGCTGACCCGCTGAAGAGCGCGCGATCAGCGAAGGAATTTCTCCAGGTAGCCGCGATGGTCCGCCGACAGCCGCACCAGCTTCTGTTCGTCGATGCTGAACGCGGCCAATTGGGTTTCGGCGATCACCGCCGGTTTGGAGTCCGGCGCGGCACTGACCGAGCGGACTTCGTAGCCGATGGTGAAGTCGACCGTGCGCAGCCGCGAGATCCACATCGTCACCTGCAGCGGCGAGTCCGTCAGCCGCAGCTGCCCTTTGTAGGCGACCCGGACTTCGGCGATCAATAGGCCGACGCTGGTGATGTCGACGGCGAAGGCCGGCGACAGGAACGGCACCCGCGCCTCTTCGAGGATGGTCACCATGGTCGCGTGGTTGATGTGTTGGTACATGTCGATGTCCGACCAGCGCACCGGAATCGAGGCAACAAACCCCGGCGTGCTCACGAGGCCGACCCCCGGCCGCTGGCGCGGGTCATGCTGCGGATCTGCCGCGCCGCCACCGACAACGTGGCCAGGTCCCGTTGGTCGGACTCATAGATCTGGCTCAACGTCCGCCGTGCCCGTGCCACCCGCGACCCGTTGGTCGATTCCCACTCGGTGATCTTCTGCATCCCATCCTCATCCGGTTCGCCGACCGCCAGCACATCCAGGCACAGCGACCGCACCGAATTGTAGATGTCGTCGCGGATCGCCAACCGCGCCAACGCATGCCAGCGGTCATCGCGGGGCAGGCGGGCCACCGCGGTCAGCAGTCCGTCGGTGCCGAGCCGATCCATCAACGCGAAGTAGGTGTCGGCGACCTCGCCCGCGTCGCGGTCGGTGATGTCGGCCACGTCGATGATGTCGAGCAGGCTGTAGCGGTACAGGCCCATGGCGATGTCGCCGGCGAGGTCCTCCGGCACACCCTGGGCGCGGAACTCCCCGATGTGTTCGGCCACGATGTCGGCGTCGTCGCCGCGCAGCCATTCCGACATTCGCGGCGTCAACTGGGCCACCTCGTCGGCGAACCGGTTGATCTCAGCACCTACCGCCAGCGGCTGCGGACGGTAGTTGAGCAGCCAGCGCCCGGCACGGTCGATGAGCCGGCGCAGGTCCAGCGTCATCCGGTCGGTCACCGCCACCGGCAGGCCGTCGCGCTCACCGGCTTCCCGGATCCGGCGCCACAACCGGCCCACCCCGAAGATCGCGTCGGTCGCCACGTAGGCCCGGACCGCGTCGATGAGGTCGACGCCGACATCCTCGGTGATCCGGAAGGCGTAGGTGATGCCGGCGGTGTCCACCACATCATTGATCAGCATCGTGGTGACGATCTCGCGGCGCAGTTGGTGCGAGCGGATCTCGTGAGCGAATCGCTGCTGCAGCACCGACGGGAAGTACTGCGGCAACCGGGCGGCGAAAACGTCCTGATCCGGTAGATCGGTGGCCAGCACCGCCGCCTTGAGCGTCAGTTTGACGTGGGCCATCAGCGTCGCCAGCTCCGGTGAGGCCAGCCCCAGCCCGGCCTCGGCGCGCCGGGCGATCTCCTTCTCCGACGGCAGCGCCTCCAGCTCGCGGTTCAGGCCGCGGTCGGCCACCAGGTGCCGGATCTGGTCGGCGTGCACCGCCAGCAGGCTGGCGGCGTTGGCCCGGCTGGTGCCCATCAGGTCGTTCTGGGCGGTGTTGTCGGCCAGTACCAGCGCACTGACCTCGTCGGTCATCGATGCCAGCAGCGCCGGGCGCTCCTGCGCGTCGAGCTTGCCGAGGGTCACCAGGGCGTCGATCAGGATCTTGATGTTGACCTCGTGGTCGGAGCAGTCGACGCCGGCCGAGTTATCCAGCGCGTCGGTGTTGATCCGGCCGCCGGCCAGGTCGAACTCGACGCGGCCCAGCGGTGTGACGCCGAGGTTGCCGCCTTCCCCGATCACCTTGGCGCGCACTTGGTTTCCGTTGACCCGAACCTGGTCGTTGGCCCGGTCACCGACATCGCCGTCGGATTCGGATTCGGCTTTGACATAGGTGCCGATACCGCCGTTGAACAACAAGTCGACCGGCGCCCGCAGAATCGCCCGGATCAGCGCCGGCGGGGTCAGCTCGGTGATGTCGTCGTCGAGCCCCAGGACCGCTCGCACCTGCGGGCTGACCGGCACCGATTTCAGGTCGCGCGGGTAGACACCGCCGCCGGCACTGATCAGTGACTTGTCGTAGTCGTCCCAACTGGACCGGGGCAGGTCAAACATCCGCTGACGTTCGGCGAAGGACCGGGCCGGATCCGGATCCGGGTCCAAGAAGATGTGCCGGTGGTCGAAGGCGGCCACCAGGCGGATGTGTTCGCTGCGCAGCATTCCGTTGCCGAACACATCGCCGCTCATGTCCCCGACGCCGACGACGGTGAAGTCCTGGGTCTGGGTGTCGATGCCCATCTCCCGGAAGTGCCGCTTGACCGATTCCCAGGCACCCTTGGCGGTGATGCCCATCTCCTTGTGGTCGTAGCCGACCGATCCACCCGAGGCGAAGGCATCACCGAGCCAGTAGCCGTAGGACTGCGCGACCTCGTTGGCGATGTCGGAGAAGCTGGCGGTGCCCTTGTCGGCGGCCACCACCAGATAGGCGTCGTCGCCGTCGCGCCGGACCACCTGCGGTGGCGCACTGATGGCGCGGGTGGCGTGGTCGACGTTGTCGGTGACGTCGAGCATGCCGGAGATCAGCAGTTTGTAGCAGGCGATCCCCTCCGCGCGGGTCGCTTCCCGATCGGTCGCCGGGTCACCGGTGGGCAGCGGCGGGCGTTTGACCACGAATCCGCCCTTGGCGCCGACCGGGACGATGACGGCGTTCTTGACCTCTTGGGCTTTGACCAGCCCGAGGATCTCGGTGCGGTAGTCCTCGCGGCGGTCCGACCAGCGCAGCCCGCCGCGGGATACGAAACCGAACCGCAGGTGCACCCCTTCGACCCGCGGCGAGTAGACGAAGATTTCGAACTTCGGGCGCGGCAGTGGCAACTCGTCGATCAGGCGGGCGTCCAGCTTGAACGCCAGAACATTCTGTGCGCGAGCCGAATTAGCGCGGGTGACGAAGTAGTTGGTGCGCAGCGTGGCCTGAATCAGGGAGGCGAACGCTCGCAGCACCCGGTCGGTGTCCAGGCTCACCACTGCGTCGATGCCGGCTGCGACATCAGCGGCCGCCAGCTGCGCATCCCGGCTGCGGGACTTCCGGGACGGGTCGAACAGCGCCTCGAACAACGCCACCAGCGCCCGTGCGGTGTCCGGATGCTCGTTGAGCACCGACGCGATGTGGCTTTCGCTGTAGGGAAAACGCGCCTGCCGCAGGTATTTGGCGTAGCCGCGCAGCACCACCACCTGCTGCCAGCTCAGCCCGGCCCGCAGCACCAGCTCATTGAACCGGTCGGTCTCGACCCGTCCCTCCCAGATCGCGGTGACCCCGTCGGCGAATCGCCTTTGGGCCGCATCACGTTCGGCGCCGGTCGCCGGAATCTCGATGGTGGGGTGCGGCGACACCTTGAACTTATAGATCCATACCGTCAGACCGTCGGCGCGCGCGACAGTGAACGGCCGCTCTTCGAGCACCACCACACCCATGGATTGCAGCATCGGCAGCAATTGACTCAATGACGCACCGTGGCCGCCGAGAAACCAGGTCAACGGGACCGCGTCGTCCGTGCCGTAGCCGGAGACCACCAACCGGACCGCGCCGTCGGCCAACTGCTCGATGGTGGCGATGTCGTCGATGGCCTCGGCCGGCGTGACGGCCTGTTTGTAGGTTTCGGCGAATGCCGCTGCGTAGTGCTGCGCCTGGGGCTCCGCCGGGGTTCCGCCCGCCGCAGCGATCAGCCGGTCCGCCCAGGTGCGGCTGGCCTCGGTCAACCGGGCCTGGATCCGCACCCGGTTGGCTTCGGAGGTGTCAACGGTGCGTGCCTTGGGATCGTCGGGCAGCCGGACCATGAAATGGATCAACGCCCAGGGAGCTTCGCTGACCCGGGCGCTGTACTCCACACCGACACCGCCGAATTCGGCGGCCAGAATGTCTTCCATCTGCAGCCGGACCGGCGTGGTGTAGCGATCGCGCGGCAGGTAGACCAGACACGACACGAAACGCCCGGTCCGGTCGCCGCGCAGGAACAGCAACGTGCCGCGCCGCGTACCCAGATCGGCGACGGCCATCGCCATGTTCAGCAATTGCTCGGCGCTGATCGCGAAAAGCTCTGAGCGCGGGACCGTTTGGATGATGTCCAGGAGCAGCTGTCCCGGGTGGCCGGGCTCGCGCTCCGAGAGCGCCAGTGCCTGACGCACGGTCCGGGAGACGACCGGGATCTCGAAGACGTCGGCGTTCATGGCCCCGGCGGTGAACAGTCCGACGAACCGGTGCGCGACGATGTCATCGCCGGTGTCCTCCCGGATCACCACCACGTAGGTGTGTGACCCGAACCGCATGTAACTGGGCACGGTGGCCTGCGCCAGGGTCAGCAGATTGTCGCCGGTGAGCATGGGCCGCACGGACTTACGCAGCCGCAGCACCCCCAGCCGGTCCGCGTCGTCGACCAGCACCTGTCCGTCGCGCACCGCTCCGCGCTGGTAGCCGAGCAACACGAAGTGCCCGTCGGCGAGCCAGCGCAGCAGCGCGGCCACGTCGTGGCGGTCCGGCGCGGCGTAGTGCCCGTGCGCATCGGATTCGACGTCACCGGCCAGTGCGGTGAGCGCGTCGTGCATCGCCTCGGAGTCCGTGGCGACCTGGCGGACGTCGGCCATCACATGCGGCAGCAGCCGTTTCGCCTCGGCCAGCGTCTCACGGCTGACCGACGGCGAGAGCTGGACGTGAATCCAGGTCTCGGCAGCGACGGCGCCCTCGGTCGAGGCCGGTTCGACGTCCGAGTCTTTCGGTTCGACGCAGCGCAGTTCGCCGTCCGCATCGCGCTGCACGGTGAACACCGGCGTCATGATGCCGATGTAGGCCACCCCGAGGCGGTGCAGCAGGACCGCGACGGAATCCACCAGCATCCCGGCGTGCCCGGTCACCGCTTGCAGGGCGGGCCCGAACCCTGCCGCATCGTCGCCGGTGTAGACGCCGACCCGGGTCTCCCCGGCCGGCCGGTGTTGTGCCAGCCGCGCGTGGGCTGCCAGCAGCCCCGGAGTCACGACCGCCGTGGCCGCGGCCCGGCCGGCCGACTCAGCGCCGGATGCGTCGTCGCCGCCGAGTGCGTCGCTGTGCGGGCCACGGTAGGTGGCGATATAGGCGCCCGCGACCCACTCGGGGATGCCCTGCGGCTGAGCGGGATCGGGAAACGTCGTCCATGCGGCCGATCGCCGCTCGGTGGCATCCGTCATCCCCACCCCTCCTGACCAGGTGTCAGCTCCGGCAGCGCCGCTACCGGCCTTACCTTAATCGCGGGTGAGTCTGCGGTGGGTCACTCGATGCGGACGCGCCGCCTCGGCTCCCAGCCGTTCCACCTTGTTCTCCTCGTACGCGCCGAAGTTGCCCTCGAACCAGAACCACTTGGCCTCGTCGTCGGCGTCGCCCTCCCAGGCCAGGATGTGGGTGCAGGTGCGGTCGAGGAACCAGCGGTCGTGGGAGATCACCACCGCACAGCCGGGGAAGTTCACCAACGCGTTCTCCAGCGATCCCAGGGTTTCGACGTCCAGGTCGTTGGTCGGCTCGTCGAGCAGGATCAGGTTCCCGCCCTCTTTGAGGGTCAGGGCCAGGTTCAGCCGGTTGCGTTCCCCGCCGGAGAGCACCCCGGCCGGCTTCTGCTGGTCAGGTCCCTTGAAACCGAACGCCGAAACGTAGGCCCGGGACGGGATCTCGTTCTGCCCGACCTGGATGTGGTCGAGCCCATCGGAGACCACCTCCCAAACCGTCTTCTTGGGATCGATGCCCGCCCGGGACTGGTCGACGTAGCTCAGCTTGACCGTCTCGCCGACCTTGACCGTGCCGCTGTCGGGTTCCTCCAGGCCGACGATCGTCTTGAACAGCGTGGTCTTGCCGACACCGTTGGGGCCGATCACCCCGACGATGCCGTTGCGGGGCAGCGTGAACGACAGATCCTTGATCAGCAGCCGCCCGCCGAAGCCCTTGTCGAGGTGCTCGACCTCCACCACTTGGTTGCCCAACCGCGGACCGGTCGGGATCTGGATCTCCTCGAAGTCGAGCTTGCGGGTCTTCTCGGCCTCGGCGACCATCTCCTCGTAGCGCTGCAACCGGGCCTTGTTCTTGGCCTGGCGGGCCTTGGCGCCCGAGCGCACCCAGGCCAGCTCGTCCTGCAGCCGCTTCTGCAGCTTGGCGTCTTTGCGGCCCTGAACAGCGATCCGCTCGGCCTTCTTCTCCAGGTAGGTCGAGTAGTTGCCTTCGTAGGGGTAGGCCCGGCCGCGGTCGAGCTCCAGGATCCACTGCGCCACGTTGTCGAGGAAGTAGCGGTCGTGGGTGACCGCCAGGATCGCGCCGGGGTAACTGGCCAGGTGCGCTTCGAGCCACTGCACGCTCTCGGCGTCGAGGTGGTTGGTGGGCTCGTCGAGCAGCAACAGGTCGGGCTTGCTCAACAGCAGCTTGCACAGCGCGACGCGGCGCCGTTCCCCACCGGAGAGGTTGGTGACCGGCTCATCGGGCGGCGGGCAGCGCAACGCGTCCATGGCCTGCTCGAGTTGGGAGTCGATGTCCCACGCGTTGGCGTGGTCGAGTTCCTCCTGCAGCCGGCCCATCTCCTCCATCAGCTCGTCGGAGTAGTCGGTGGCCATCAGCTCGGCGACCTCGTTGAAGCGGTCCAGCTTCACCTTGATGTCGCCCAGGCCCTCCTCCACGTTGCCGCGGACGGTCTTCTCCTCGTTCAGCGGCGGCTCCTGCTGCAGGATGCCCACGCTGGCCCCGGGGGTCAGAAATGCGTCGCCGTTGTTGGGGGTGTCCAGCCCCGCCATGATCCGCAAGACGCTCGACTTGCCGGCCCCGTTGGGGCCGACCACACCGATCTTGGCTCCCGGCAGGAAACTCAACGTGACGTCGTCGAGGATGACCTTGTCGCCGTGCGCCTTGCGGACCTTCCTCATCGTGTAGATGAACTCAGCCATGCCGCGGTGTCGCCTCCTGGTCTCGCGAATTTGCTCGCCGACCATCCTAGGTGGTGGTTTTCCCCGGCCGTCGGCTGCGCTCAGGCGGTCAGCGCCATGCCGTCCCGCTCGTCGCCGGGATCGGCATCGTCCTCAGCGGTATCGGGGCTGGTGGCCTCATCGGCGTGGACGGCAGCAGGCGGACTGTCCGGCCCCGCGGCGATGATCTTCTCCACCCGCGCCGCGCACCGCGCCAGATTGGGGCCGACCGCCGTTGCGCGCAGCTCCACCGACGAGCGGCGATTGCCGTCCTTGTCCTCGTATTCGCTGGTGAACACGTCACCGACCACGATCACCGGCAGCCCCTTGCTCAGCGACGCACCTACGCCGGTGACCAACTTGTCCCAGCAGGTGACCGTCATGTACAGCGAGTTGCCCGCCTCCCAGGTTCCGTCGGCGCGGCGTTTGCGCGAGTTGCTGGCGACCCGGAACTTGATCAGTTCATGGTCGCCCACCCGGCGGCGGACGGGGTCCGTGGCGACGTTGCCGATGATGGTGATAGGCGTTTCGTACATTGCACACTTCCTTCCTGGTTGCGGCGGGCGAACGGCTCGCCGGTGCTGCGACCAGTAGGCCCGGCGTCCCCGACAACGACGGCAGACAGCGCGTCCGGCGCAGCGGCAACTGTGGAAGAACGACGAACTGGGGATAAGACCCGAGCGGCTACATGCGTGGTTTGCCGACGCTCACCGGCGCATTCCAGTTCGAGAAGGTGAGCTGGACGGAGTTGTCGGCGCCGGAGGCCAGCTCAAGCCGCACCAGGTGATGATCACCGGTTTCCTGGATCCAGACGGTGCACGAGGTCCGCTTGTTGGCGTGCAGCTGGGGGACGATCTTCTTCGCCGCCGCGGCCGACACCTCGCCGGTGACCCGGACGGTGTGCACACCGTCGATCGTCTCGCGTCCACTGACCTCGGGATCGATGAAGTCGGTCAGCAGGTCGGCGAGTCCGGTGGCTGGACTCAGGATCGTCGCCGGATCATAGAAATTGCCGGCCGGTCCGTAATCGACCCACCGGTGCGACGACTGCGATACGTATAAATCGCCGCCGAACACCACGAATTTGACGTAGGCCGGAGCGCCTCGGTAGGCGATCTTGGCGTAGCCCTTCGCCGCGTCGTCAGGCCGGCGGGTCACGTCGCCGTCGAGCGCGGTGATCGCCAGGTTCTCGATGTTGCCGGTCACCGACATGCTCAGGTGCACGCTGTCGAGGTCGGCGGTGGTGGCGCTGGACTCCTTGAGGATCGCCGCGGCGTCGGGCAGCGGCTCGCTGGCCTTCTTCGATGACGTCGGCGACGGTGACGTGGGCGAGGACGTCGCCGGAGCCGCCGACGGCGGCACGGTCGTCGGGGAGGTCGCAGAGGACGTGGCGGTGGCCGATGACGGCGTCGGAGCCGGCGGGGACGGGCTGGATGAGCAACCGGCGAACAGGACAGCGGCGGCGCTCACAACGGTCAGGACGGCTGGGAGCCTGCGCATGCCCGTCATCGTAGAGGGCGCCTGCCCGCCCGGGCAGGGCGTCCTGTGTCAACGAGAACTGTGCAGACAGTTGGTATACGTTGCTTGCGGTGGATACCAACGGCCTATCCGGCAGCGGTGCACACACGAGCCGCAGACAGTGGGCACGCGACGACATCCGGGTCTCGGATCCCGCGGCCATGCAACGCTCGATCGCGGGCACTGCTGTCGGCAACTTCATGGAGTGGTACGACTTCGGCATCTACGGTTTCCTGGCCACCACGATCGCGCAGGTGTTCTACCCCAGTGACAGTTCCAGCGCGGTGGGTCTGATCGCCACGTTCGGCACCCTGGCGGCGGCCTTCGCCGTGCGGCCGTTCGGCGGCATCGTCTTCGGCGCACTCGGTGACCGCATCGGCCGCAAGCGGGTGCTGATCATGACCGTCGCGCTGATGGCGATCGGCACCACGGTGACCGGGCTGCTGCCGTCCTACGACGAGATCGGGATCTGGGCGCCGGTCCTGCTGATCATCACCAAAATCATGCAGGGCTTCTCCACCGGCGGCGAGTACGTCGGCGCGATGACCTACGTCAGCGAGCACGCCCCGGACCGCAGCCGTGGAGCGCTCACCGGGTTCCTGCCGCTGGGCACGTTGGGCGGCTACATCACCGGAGCCGCGGTGGTGACGCTGATCAAATCCCAGCTGCCGGTCTCCGACATGCTGCACTGGGGCTGGCGGGTCCCCTTCTTGCTGGGTGTCCCGCTGGCCCTCGTCACGCTCTACATGCGGTTGCGCATCGACGAATCACCGGCCTTTGAAGAGCTAGGTGAGCACGGCGGCCGGGCCCGCGACAGCGGGTGGCAGCAGTTCCAGCAGACCATCGTGCGGCAACGCAAGGGACTGCTGATCTGCATGGGCCTGGTGCTGGCCGAGAACGTCACCAACTACATGCTCACCGGCTACCTGCCGACGTACTTCAAGCAGGTCGGACGCATCAGCGGCAGCCGCGGGCTGACGATGATCGTGGTGGCGCTGTTGCTGATGCTGGTTGCGGTGATTCCGCTGGCCAAGCTCTCCGACCGGATCGGCCGCAAACCGATCATGTGGACCGGCAGCCTGCTGCTGATCTTCGGCTCGGTGCCGGCCTTCTTGTTGATCCGGCATGGCGGAAACTATCCGCTGCGACTGCTCGGTGTGCTGCTCATCGGTGTGATGTTGCTGTGCTTCAACAGCACCACACCGTCGACCCTGCCGGCCCTGTTCCCCACCCAGGTGCGCCTGTTCACGGTGGCGATCGGATTCAACATCTCGGTCTCGATCTTCGGTGGCACCACTCCACTGGTCGCCGAGACGCTGGTCTCCGGTACCGGCAACGTGATGGTGCCGGCCTACATCCTCGTTGGCGCGGGCCTCATCGGCGCGATCACGCTGTGGTTCACCCCGGAGACGGCCGGCAAGAGACTCCCGGGTTCGGGGCCGTCGGTGGCCACCGAACAAGAGGCCGACGCCATCGCCGAGGCCGGGCTCCACGAATAGCTTCGACGAAGCGCGCCGACCAGGCCGACCCCACGTCGACTCGGGATGACGTAAGCACTGTTAACATTGTGCTGATCGGACCGGTGGACGTCGTGCTCGTGACACAGCCCACCCGACAAGGAATGGACCATGAGCATCCCTGACCGAACTGCCCGCCGCCCTTTCGATCTGGTGATCTTCGGCGCCACCGGCTTCACCGGTGGTCTGACCGCCGACTACCTCGCCGCCCAGCTGCCCGCCGGCGCCCGATGGGCCCTGGCCGGCCGCAACCAGGCCAAGCTCGAAGCCGTGCGCGACCGGCTCGCTGCCATCAATCCGGACGCGGCCACGCTGCAACTCCTGCTGGCCGACACCGGTGATCCGGATTCGCTGCGCGCGGTGGCCGAGTCGGCGCGGGTGGTGATCGCCACGGTCGGTCCGTATTTGGAGCACGGTGAGCCGCTGGTGGCGGCGTGCGCTGCAGCCGGCACCGACTACCTGGATCTCACCGGCGAGCCGGAGTTCGTCGACCGGATGTATCTGAACCACCACGCCACGGCCGTCCAGACCGGCGCCCGGCTGGTTCACGCCTGCGGCTTCGACTCCATCCCGCATGACCTGGGCGCCTTCTTCACCGTCCAGCAGCTGCCGCACGGGGTGCCGTTGACGGTGCGCGGCGTGGCGCGCGCCAACATGATGATCTCCGGCGGCACATTGCATTCCGCGCTGGCGCAGATGTCGCGGTTGCGGCAGATGCGCCAGGTCGAGGTGGCCCGCAAGAAAGCCGAGCCGCACACCGATGGCCGCCGGACGCGGGCACGCGTCGGAGTTCCGCGCCACGATGCCGAACTCGGTGTGTGGCTGCTGCCGCTGCCGACGGTCGACCCCCAGATAGTGCAGCGATCCGCAGCCGCCCGCGCCGATTACGGCCCCGACTTCACCTACATCCACTACGCGGGTATCCAGCGGGCCACCACGCTGGCCGCTGCCCTCGCGGGCGTCGGGGCATTCGTCGCCGCCGCACAGGTACCGCTGCTGCGTCGCGTGCTCGGCAGGCGAATACCGCAGGGCGAGGGTCCCTCGGAGTCCCGAAGGGCCGGTTCATGGTTCACCGTCGACTTCATCGGCGCCGGCGGCGGCAAGCAGGTGCACACCCAGGTCCGCGGCGGCGATCCGGGCTATAGCGAAACCGCGAAAATGCTCGCGGAGTCCGCCATGTGCCTGGCATTCGACGCCAACCCGCAGACCTCCGGTCAGCTCACCACGGTCGCCGCGATGGGCGAAAACCTCCTGCGCCGACTCACCGACGCCGGCATCGAATTTCGTGTCGTCGGGGAGAAGGGATGACCGCAACCCCCGGCCCGTTCGTACCCCCCGACGCCGTCGAGGCACTTGCGGGATTGAACATGCCGCTCGCCGAGGCCATGCGCTCCCAGCGGGCGATCCGCCGACTGCACTTCGACCCCGTCGACACCGACGTCCTGCGCGAGGTGCTGGCGTTGGCGCTCAAGGCTCCCACCAGTTCGAACAGCCAAGACTGGGCATTCGTCGTCGTCAACGACGCCCAGCAGAAGCGGCGCTTGGTGCGCAGCTACCAACGGGCGTTCACCCTGTTCGGCTGGTTTGCCAGGCGCAGCGCCCCCGACGAACCGACGCTACGCCAGTTAAAGGTCTCCGAGTGGCAGCGTGAGCACTACCACGAACTGCCGACCCTCGTGGTGGCCTGCTACCGGCGCACCCTCAAGCATCAGCCCGTCGGGTGGCCGCAGATCAGGGTCTCGTCGTTCTACGGTTCGGTCTATCCCGCGGTGCAGAACCTGCTTCTGGCGTGCCGGGCCGTGGGCCTGGGCGCCTCACTGCAGACGCTGCCGTTGTGGTCGGTCCGCAACACCCGCCGCGTGCTGGAGCTGCCACCCGAGATGGTGCCGGTATGCATCATCCCGATCGGCTGGGCTCGTGGACGATACGGCCCGACCCAACGTCCGCCGATCGACGACGTGGTGCACGTCGATCGCTTCGGCCACCAGCCGTGGCGATCAGCCCAGACCGACGAGGCCGGCGGAGCTGGCCCAGAGCCCGTCGGCTAACGTGAGGAGCTCATGTAAGCGGCGTCAACACGGGATAGTACAGATGTCTGCGTCGACCAAGACGTACCACCACGGCGATCTGCCCGGGACGTTGGTGCGCGCCGCCATGGAGTTGCTCGAGGACAACGGCGCCACGGAGTTGTCGCTGCGTGCCGCTGCGCGCCGCGCGGGTGTCTCGACCGCGGCGCCCTACCGCCATTTCGCCGACCGGAACGCCCTGCTGTCAGCGATCGCCGCGGTGGGATATCGCGAACTGGCCTCCGACCTGGTCGCGGCACATCCCGCACCGAAGACGGCGGACGACCTCGCGGGGATCGCCGTCGCCTACGTTCAGTTCGCACTGAGCCGGCCCGGGCTGTTCCGGGTGATGTTCACCGAACGATGTGATCCGAGCAACGCCGAGCGGGTGGCGGCAGTCACCGCAATCCAGGACTATCTGAACTTCGCTGTGCAGCAGGTGTTTCCATCGGCCGATCCGGGGGCCATGTCCACCGCCGTGTGGGGGTTGGTGCACGGGCTGGCCTTTCTGCACCTCGACGGCAAACTCGACGCGTCGTCGCCACAGGTCGTTGCCGATCAGGTGCGCGCGGCCGTGCGCACCGCGGCCGGCCCGATCGCCTAGGCCGGTCTCCGCGCCGGGCTCAGTGCTGCCCGAGCGCGTCCCGGCGGGCCGCCTCGGCCAGCATCGCGTTGTAGGCGACCAACTCGGCGTCCTCGTCCCGGTCGGCGGAGCGGTCGAGCCGCTTCGCGGTGCGACGGTCACTGCGCTGCCACTGCACCAACAGCGCGATCATCACCACCACCAGGGGCAGTTCCCCCGCCGCCCACGTGATGCCACCGCCTAGGTGCTGGTCTCCGGCCAGGTCGGTGTGCCAGGGCAGCCGCAGGCCGGCGTAGAACCACTCGCCGAGCACCTTGTGCATGCCCATCAGAAACACCCCGAAGAAGCCATGCAGCGGCAGCGAGGCGAACACCACCGCCAGCTTGGCCAGCGGTGAGATCGGCCGAGGTGTGGGGTCCACGCCGATCACCACCCAATAGAAGAGGTAGCCGCTGAGCAGGAAGTGCACGTTCATCGCGACGTGCCCCGCGTGACTGCCGACGATCGAGTCGAAGATGGTGGAAAAGTACAGCCCGTAGAAGCCGGCGACGAAGATCACCGCCGCGATGATCGGGTTGGTGAAGAACCGCGAGACCCGGCTGTGCAGCGCCGCCAGCAACCATTCGCGCATTGCGGGCGGCTCGCCGCGACCGGCCGCCGGCAGCGCCCGCAGGGCCAGCGTGGTCGGCCCGCCCAGCACCAGCAGGATCGGCACCAGCATGGACAGCAGCATGTGCACGACCATGTGCATGCTGAACATCGCCGGCATGTAGCGCCCGGTTCCCGACGAGGTGGCCACCAGCAGCGTCGCACAACCGAGCAGCCAGGCGGCGGTGCGGCCCACCGGCCAGGCGTCCCCGCGACGACGCAGCCGCCACACCCCGGCGAGGTAGACGGCCGCCAGCACGATCGCGGCGGTACCGAAGATCACGTCGAATCGCCAGTCGAACAGAATCCGCGCCACGGTAGGCGGGCCGGCGAAGTCGTAGCCGATCTTGACCATCGGGATCGACGGGTTCAGCACCGGCGGCGGGGGCGGCGGGGTGCGGCCCAAACCGACCGCAATGCCGAACGTGACCGCGAAGACACCGGCCTCGATCAGGGCCAGCCGGATCAGCGGTCCGCGTGCCTGGCCGTCGGCCTGCAGCGCTGCCACCCCGCGGCGCCGTTGCCGGACCCCGACCACACCGAGCACGCACAGCGCGATGAACTTGGCCAGCACCAAGCGGCCGTACTCGGTGGTCAGCAGGTCGGACGGGGCCAGCCGCACCAGCGCGTTGAGTACGCCGGACAGGCCCATGGCCACAAAGCACCACAGCGCCACCGTGGAGAACCGCCGGGCCGCCAGGTCGGCGTGCTCCGCGCCGCGCAGGGCGTGCACGAGCAGGGCCAACAGGCCGCCGGCCCACAACCCCGCAGCCACCAGGTGGATCAGCAGGCTGTTGGTGGCCAGGTCGTGAGAGCCGCCGGCCGCCGAATGCCCGGTCAATCCCAGCGGGACCAGGGTCAGCAACGAGCCCGCCAGCAGCACCGGTGTCCAGGACCAGCGCAGCACCGGCCGACTCGCCAGGGTCAGCGCCGCGGCCAGCAGTGCGGTCCACCGCCACGCGGACGCGGTGTCGATCAGGCCGGCCAGCGACCACGTCGTCACCGGGTCGAGGAGCTCGGACAGCGGGTGGCCGGAGACATCGGAGATGGTCAGCGGAACCAGCAGCGCCGCACACACCGCCCAGGTGCCCGAGGCCGCCGTGCCCAGCCGCAGCGCGCGGTAGCCGGCGGCGTCGAGCACGCCGCTGCCCTGCGGCGGGACCAGAAATGCGGCGAGCAGAAACGACCCCACCGCCAGCACCGCGGCGATCTCGCCGGCGGCCCGCACGAACGGCAGGCCCAGCGTGGTCACCGGGCCGGGATCAGGCAGACCGGTCGCGGTCAGCGCATCGGCCAACGACAGCGCGGCGATCCCGGCGGCGGTGCAACCGGCCAAGATCGCCACCCCGACCAGTACCGGCAGGTAGGTGGCCGAGCGGGCGCGGGTCGCCGGAATCGCCGTCATGGCCCCCAGCGTATGGCGCGCCCGCCAAGCACGGCATATCGAGGGCGCGGCCGCGCTACCGCTCGCCGCGAGCCCGCCGCAGTCGCCGTGCCTCGGCATCTCGGGCGAAGAACTCCCGGCGGGCGATCCCGGCGATGTGGTCGGAGTCTTTGAGGATGCGTCGCAATTCACCGCGGAACGCTCTGCGGCGTTCGGCCAAATCCGGTGCGTCCTGCAGCAGCTGCTGGTCGGCCACCACCTGGCGTGCGGTGGCGAACAGCAGGGTGGAGACCGACTCGCTGCTGCGGACCCGACCCTGCGCCACGTACTGGCGGCCGACACCCAAGGCCAGCTGGGTCAGCTCCTTCTCACCGATGTCGGCCGGCGCGTCGCAGAGCACGTCGGCGACGATCTCGTACGCCTCGAAGAACACCCGCAACATGACGTCGGACATCACCGGCTTCTTCTCCGACAAGATCCCGTCGATCTCAGCGCCACCGGCGGCGACCCGGGCTTCCCAATCGGTGAACCAGGACATCTCCTCGGCGATGTTGTCGCGGAACGTGGCCGAGTCGGCGAAGTAGAAGTCGAACTTGAGCAGGTCGCGCAGCCGCATCGCCTGATTCCAGAACGCGTCGAGCCGGTCGCCTTCGCCGCGGCCGGCGTGGGCCAACGCCAACTCGACGATCGAGGTCTCCAGGAAGGCATGGATCACCGAGTTGCGGTAGAACGACGCGGCGTGTTCGTCCTCCGGGGCGATCCGCCACACCGCTTCGCGCCCGCCGTCGACGCGCGTGACCGGATGCCCGTTCGATAGCGCGTCGACCGCCGCCCGCACCCCGTCCCGGCTGCGCAGCCGCAGCGCGCTGGTGGAGATCGGTGTCTGCTTGCGTTCCAGGTAGTCCAGGCCCTCCTGCAGCGAATGGTGGATCTGCTCCAGCGTCAACGCCAGCCCGTGCGTGGTCAGCAGCAGCGCGGACACCAGGCCGGTCGCGCTGATCGGGGTGACGCGCTGAATCCGCCAGGCCACCTCGATGGCCATCTTCTGCATCGCCAACCGCTTGGCGTCCGGGTCGATCGCGTCGGCGCCATCGCGCGGCCCGAGGTACTGGCGCATCGACACCGCCTCGGGGAAGCGGACGTAGATCTTGCCGTAGTTGCGTTCGCCCTGCGCCTTGATGAACCGGTACAGCCAGCCGAATCCCTCTGGCGTCTTCTCCCCACCTCGGGCGTAGGCGGCGTATTCGGCCGTCTCGTGCAGTTGGTCAAAGCTGATCGAAACGCCTTGCAGCAGAACATCATCGGTGCGGTCGTCCAGGTAGGCGTCAGCGACGTAGGTCATCAGTCCGAGCTTGGGCGGCAGCATCTTGCCGGTACGCGACCGGGTTCCCTCGATGGACCAGCTCAGGTTGAACCGCTTCTCCATCACGTAGCCGACGTACTCCTTGAGCACGTACTTGTAGAGCGGGTTGTCACCGATGCTGCGCCGGATGAAGATGACTCCGGAGCGGCGCAGCAACGGTCCCATCAAGCCGAACGACAGGTTGATCCCGGCGAAGACGTGCACCGGCGGCAGCCGATTCTCCTGCATGGCCACCGGCATGACCGCGCCGTCGATGTAGGACCGGTGGGAGAACAGCAACACCGCGGGATGGTTCTCCAGCGCGGTGCGCAGCGCGGCGACCTGGTATTCGTCGTAGTCGATTTCGGGATCGAAGCCGCGGCTGAGCAATCTGGTCAGTACGCCGACCAGATCGACTGAGACCCGGCTCCACCCGGTGGACAGTTCGTCGAGCATCTTGCCCGCCTCGTCGACCGTGGCCCCCGGGATATTCTCGAGGCCCTCCCGGAAGCGGGTGGAGGCCAAGATCTCCGGCTTCACCAGCCGCGGCGACTTGTACTGCGGGCCCAGGATCCGGTATTCGGCGCGCTCCAGCGCCAGCACCGCGCGGCGGGTGACGAAATGCGCGAAGTCCCGCGGGTTTTCGCCGACGGTGTTCTGACTCCACTGCTGGCGCAGTTCGGCGACGGTGGCCGGTTCCCCGGCGACCACGCGGGCCAGTGACGATTCGGTGCGTACGATGCGCCGCTGCTGACGCTCATTGGGCCGGTAGGGGTTCCGGCCGGGCAGCAGCGCGATGACCCGGGACAGCGCCGACGCCTCGGCACGCGGCATCCAGAACACCCGAACCGGCAGGATCGACCGCTGTTCGTCGCGTTCGAGCTGCCCCACCAGCCGGGCCATTACCGACGGCGGCCGCTCCGGGTCGATTCGCAGCAGTTCGGTGCGGGCGTCGGGTTGCGCCTCGCGATACCGCTCCAACCACTCCCGAACCAGATCAGCCTCCACCGGCGTCGACACGAACGCCAACACCAGCGTGTCGCCGGTGTCGTTGGACCCAGAGGAGTCAGTGGAGTCGGTGGCCGGTGATGTCGTCACTGCCCCCCTTTCGGGCCGGCGGTACGCCGGGCGGCCGGGGCGGGCTTGGACGGCGCCTTCTTGGCGGCCTTTTTGGCCGGGGTCTTCTTCACCGTCTTCTTGGCGGGCGGCTTCGCGGCCGGCTTGGGCGACCACTGCGGCAACTCGTCGACCGGCCAGTCAGCCAGCGTGTCCAGGTAGAGCTGGCGGACCTGTGCGATCCGATCGGCGAGGTTGTCGACCGTCCAATCGTCGACCGGAATCGCCGGGTACACCGCGACATCGACGGTGCCGGGGTTGGCGCTCATGGAGTCGCGGGCCGCGACCACTTCGGCGTTGCGGATCACGATCGGCACGATCGGAATCCCGGCGGCCATCGCGATCCGAAACGGCCCCTTTTTGAACGGTCCCACCCCGGTGGTGTCGACTCGGGTGCCCTCCGGGGCGATCACCACCGACAGTCCCCGCTTGGCACGTTCCTCGACCTCATGCAGCGACTCCACCGCGGCCGCTGCGTCGTCCCGGTCGATGAAAACCATCTCGGTCAGCTTTCCCAGCGGCCCGGCGATCGGGTCGCGCTCCAGCTCCCGCTTGCCGACACTGATCCAGTTGTCGCGCACCAGCGACGCGGTGATGACCGGGTCGACCTGGTTGCGGTGATTGAAGATGAACACCGCGGGCCGGGTTGCGGTGAGGTTCTCCTTGCCGATCACGTTGAGCCGCACGCCGTTGAGGCCCAACAGCAGCTGCGGGAAGAACGTCGTGAAGAAGTTCACGCCGCGGCGCCGGCTCCCGGTCAACAGGCCCAGGCCGATCGCCCCGGCACCTACCGGAAGCATCGACCCCAGCCCCGCCAGGTTCCGCAGCTGGCCGACGACACTGCTGCCACGGCTGCTGAACCGCAGGATCGGCCAACCCCGCTTGCGGGCGACCGCCGCCATCTTGCCCTCGGGGTTGGTCGGCCTGGGGTTGCCGACCAGATACATCAGCGCGACGTCCTCGTCGCCGTCGGCGTAGAAGTAACTGTCCTGCAGGTCGATGTCGTGCTCGGCGGCGAACTTCTGCACGGCGGCGGCCTTACCCGGCCCCCACAGGATCGGTTCCACCACCTCTCCGGTGAGCACGCCGTTCTCGTCGGTCACGAACGCGTTGGTGAGCGTGTTGGTGATGCCCAGGAAACGGGCGACCGGCTCGACCTGAATGGTCAGTGCCGACGAGCTCAACACCACGGTGTGCCCGCGCGCCTGGTGCGCCCGCACCAGTTCGCGCATCTCCGGGTAGATGCGTCCGGCGATCTTCTGGACGAACAACCGCTCGCCGATCTCGTCGAGATCGGTGAGCGAACGCCCGCGCAACGCCGATGACGCCTTGGTGATGAGCTGCTCGAACTCGATGCGCCCGAGCTGGTGGTTGAGCCCGGCCTGGATCATGCCGAGCAACTCCCCCAGCCCCATGTCGCGGCTGCGTACGCGCTCCCGGGTCAGGATGACGGCGGTGAAGCCGGCCACCAACGTGCCGTCCAGGTCGAAGAATGCGCCGATCTTGGGGCCGGGGGGGCTGGCCGCGATCTCGGCCACCGAACCGGGCAACCGGATGTCGCGTGGTGGCGGCGACATCGCGTCGTCGCTCATGACTGCGCCCCGGGATTGAATGATGCCGGCACGCAGCGCGGCGCCGGCTCACCGGCCAGCGCCAACACCTCATCGAAACCCTGCACCAGACATGCGCCGAACAGCTTCTCGTCGCGCACCGCGGCCCGGTCGTAGCGGACCGTGACGGTGCACTCACCGCCGCGCGAGATCAACACCACCATCATGGCCACACCGGGAAGCGGCCCGATCCCGTAGTGCCGCAACACTTTCGCACCCGCGATGTAGGTGTCTCCGGGGTAGAACGCCACATTGCTGGCCTGCACGTCGGCGGCTACGACCGACTCGGTCACCTTCTGCAGGACCGGCGTCGGGACAACGCTCAACAGCGGCGCCACGGAGCCGATCATGTCCATCGCCGGCTCTTCGCGCCGCTGCGTCATCTGGGCCCGGATCCGCTTCATCCGCTGCACCGGGTCGGCGAGGCCGACGGGAGCGGCCAGATTGACGCCGGTGAACCGGTTACCGCCGGCGGGATCAGCCTCGGCGCGCAGATTCACCGGGATCGCCATCGGCAGGGTCGCGATCGGCACTCCCAACGCCCGGTGATAACGGCCCAGCGCCCCGGACAGCGCCGCCAGGTAGGCGTCGTTGATCGACCCGCCGCCGGCCTTGGCGGCCCGGTGCAGATCCGACAAGCGGATGTCGAGCGCCTGGGTGCGGCTGGCCAGGCTGCGCCGCCGCAGCAGCGGCGAGGGTTCGGCCGCCTGGCTCATCACCCGCGCACCCGAGCGGGCGTAACCGATGACCCCGGCCACCGCCGACAACGGGTCACGCACCGTGCGGGTGGCCATCGACAGCATCCCGACCAGCGCGTCGCGGGTGCCGCCGAGCACGGCGGCCGGCAGGTGGCTGATGCCGTCGCGCATCAGATCGTTCGCCGACAGGTCCTGCGGCACCGGTTGCGGCGGCATGGCTCGAGCGGGCGGGTCGCGTTCGAGGTCGTAGATCTGGCCGAACATCGCGGCGCCGCCGACGCCGTCGGTGACCGCATGGCTCAGATGCAGCAGGGTGGCGGCCCGTCCCCCGGCCAGCCCCTCGACCAGGGTCGCCGCCCACAGCGGGCGTTGAATGTCCAGCGGCGATTGCAGACTCACCTCGGCCAGGTCGAGCACCTCGCGCAGCCCCCCGGGTTCGGGCACCCGAAGCCGCCGCACGTGGAAATCCAGATTGAAGTCAGGGTCGACCACCCAGCGCGGTGCCGCCGTCGGCAGCGTGGGGACCACCACCTTCTGGCGCAGCCGCAGCACCCGCCGGGAGACGTTCTCGAACAGGCTCCGGAAGCGATCCCAGTCGGGAGTGGTGTCGAGCAGTTCCAAGCCCATGATCCCCGAACGGGTGCGCGGATTGGCCTCGCCGCGGTGCAACAGGTAATCGACGGCACCGAGTTCGGTGGGCAGCCCCGCGGCGTCGACCAGGTCACCCACGTGCCGCTCCCGCGGGCTCGGGGCCCGGGCCTGCCGGGTGAACCGACGCTGCGACCACCACGTTCCCCTCCTGAGTCACACTCTTCACGAGCACCATTCAACGCTAAAGCATGTCGAACAACTGTGGTGGTTGTTCGACACCGCCCTTCTCGGGCGTTCCTTGGCTCATGCCACTGGTGCGGTGTGGTCGCCGCGTTGGGGTCAGGGATCGAGACGGCGACCGTTGGGGCAGCGACGTGTCAACGTGCCAGACGCCGCGATCGCCATCGGTGGCCCGGTTGCATTGAATACGGGCCGCTGCGCCATCGCTTAGCCGACGTCGATCCGTCGCCACCAGCCGATAAACTGAGCTGCATTGCCTCCGTAGCTCAGGTGGATAGAGCGCATGACTTCTAATCTTGTGGTCGCAGGTTCGAGTCCTGCCGGGGGCGCCGCAACCGATGCGAAGCGCAAGCGCACTGTGTCGCATGACATGGTGTCGAAGAACGGCAAAGATGCCGGAGAAACCGGGAAAGGTAGGCCCATGAGCCACGAACGCACGATCATCCTCTACACCGCCTTCATGATCGCGCTGGTGGTGGCGTCCGCGGTGATCATCGCGTGGGTCGCCTGACCGATTCGACGGGCCGTCATCACCGATGACACCTTCTGACCTCGTCTTGTTCAGCGTCACCGATCGGGTGGCGCTGATCACCGTCAATGATCCCGACCGCCGCAACGCGGTGACCGCCACGATGTCGGCGCAACTGCGCGCCGCTGTGCAGCGGGCCGAAGCCGACGTCGGCGTGCACGCGGTGATCGTCACCGGCGCGGGCCGGGCGTTCTGCGCCGGCGCCGACCTGTCGGCGCTCGGTGCCGCCACCGAGGACGGGTTGTTGGCGCTCTACGACGGTTTCATGGCGGTCGCCCAGTGCACGCTGCCCACCATCGCCGCGGTCAACGGCGCCGCGGTGGGCGCCGGGCTGAACCTGGCGTTGGCGGCCGACGTACGGATCGCCGGCCCGGCAGCACTGTTCGACACAAGATTCCAGCAGCTCGGGCTGCACCCCGGCGGGGGCGCCACTTGGATGCTGCATCGGGCGGTGGGCCCCCAGGTGGCCCGGGCCGCGCTGTTGTTCGGCATGCGTTTCGATGCCGAGGCCGCGGTGCGCCACGGGTTGGCGCTGCAGATCGCCGCCGACCCGGTCGCCGCGGCGATGACGCTGGCCGCCGGGCCCGCGTCCGCACCGCGAGACGTCGTCGTGGCCACCAAGGCGACGATGCGCACCACCGCGAGCCCGGGCGCAGTCGAAGGCGAACTGCACGAGTTCGCCAAGCGCACCGAGCTGGGCCCGCAGGCCGCGACGGTCGAGTCACCGGCGTTCGCCGCCCGGCTGGCCGCCGCGCAGCGCCGCTAACCCGCCGGGCTACAGATCCAGCAGCGCGGTATCGGGATGCTCGATCAGATCCCTTAGCGTACAGAGGAATTCGGCGACCCGCGCGCCATCGGCGACGCGGTGGTCGAACGCGCACGTCAGGGTCATCTGCGGGCGCACCACGACGGCGTCACCGACGGCCACCGGCCGCGGCTTCAGCGAACCCATCCCCAGGATCGCCGCCTCCGGGTAGTTGATCACCGGCACCCCGTCGTCGAGGCCCAGAGCGCCGAAGTTGGAGACGGTGAACGTCGAGCCCTGCAGGTCGGCGGGTTTGAGGCTGCCGGCCCGGGCCTCGGCGATCAGCCGGGATACGCAGTCGGCGAGCTCACGGGTGGTCTTGCGCTGCGCGTCGAACACCACCGGCACCAGCAGGCCGCGGGGCGCGGCCACCCCGAACCCGAGGTGCACGCCACGATGGGTGCGGATCCGGGGGCCCTCCGGCGCCTCGACCCAGGTCGCGTTGAGCGCCGGGTGCCGCATCAACGCGATGACCAGCAGCCGCAGCGTCAGCACGAACGGTGTGATCGCCGCACCCGACGCACTCAGCCGGTCCCGCAGCTGCACCAGGTTGGCGCAGTCCACCTGTATGCTGCCATGGGCGTCGGGAATCCTGCTGCGCGACAACGTCATCCGTTCGGCCATGGCCGCCTGCACCGGACTCGGTGGGCGCAGCTCGTCGTGGGACCGATCACCAGCGGCCGCGAGCACCCCGTCGGTGGTGATCACCCCGCTGGGTCCCGGTGCGACCGCGCGCAGGTCGACGCCGAGCTCGGCGGCGAGCTTGCGGGCACCCGGCTTGGCTTTGGGCCGCCCGGTGGTGGCGCAGGCGCGGCGGCTGGTGTCGAAGGCGTCGTCGGCGCCGTAGCCCACCAGCACCGGAGTACGCCCGGTCGTGGGCTCGGCTGCCGGGCCGGTATCGATGCGCACCAGCGGCGCCCCGACGGCGAGCACGGCGCCCGGCTCCCCACCCAGTTCGACGACCCGGCCGGCATAGGGGCTGGGGATCTCCACTTCGGCTTTGGCCGTCTCCACCGTGCACAGCACCTGGTTGAGCTCCACCTCATCGCCGACGGCGACGTTCCAGCTGGTCACCGTCACCTCTTCGAGGCCCTCACCGAGATCGGGCACCGCGAAGGTCATCGGCTCGCTCACGGCAGCTCCAGGACTCGCTGGACGCTGTCCAGCAACCGGTCCGGGCCGGGCAGCCAGAGCCGTTCGAGCCGGGCCGGCGGATAGGGGGTGTCGAATCCGGTGACACGCAACACCGGCGCCTCCAGCTCGTAGAACAGCTCCTCCTGGATGCGTGCGGCCAGCTCGGCGCCGTAGCCCAGGTTGCGCGGGCCCTCGTGCAGCACCACGCACCGCCCGGTGCGGCGCACGGAGTCGGCGACGGCGTCGAAGTCGAGCGGGACCAGGGAGCGCAGGTCGACCACCTCCAGACTCCAGCCGTGTTGTCGGGCAGCGATTTCGGCTGCCGACAGCGCGGTGGCCACGCCGCCGCCGTAGGTCAGTACCGTCACGTCGGTGCCCAACCGGCGTACCGCGGCGCATCCGATGCCCGGCTGTGCGCAGCTGGTGTCCACCGCCCCACGGGCCCAGTACCGCCGCTTGGGCTCTAGGAAGATCACCGGGTCGGGCGCAGCGATGGCGTGCCGCAGCAACCAGTAGGCATCCGACGGATCAGCGGGGACGACCACCTTGAGCCCGGCGGTGTGCGCCCAGTAGGTTTCGGTGGATTCCGAATGATGTTCGGCTGCACCGATTCCGCCGAACGACGGTATCCGCACGGTGACCGGCATCGCAACCTCGCCGCGGGTCCGGGTCCGGTACTTCGCCAGGTGGCTGACCATCTGGTCGAGCGCCGGGTAGCTGAACCCGTCGAACTGGATCTCCGGGACCGGGACGAAACCGCGCACCGCCAGGCCGATGGCGATGCCGATCACCGCGGACTCGGCCAGCGGTGTATCGAAACAGCGCTGCTCACCGAAGGATTGGGCCAGCCCGTCGGTGACCCGGAACACGCCGCCCTGCACACCGACGTCGGTGCCGAACACCAGCACCTTGGGGTCGGTGTCCATCGCATCACGCAGCGCCCGGTTGAGCGCGGCCACCATCGTCAGCTGCTCGGTGGCCGCGTTCGCCCCCGCTGCCGTGGCCGGGGCCGGTGCGCGGGTCGGCGGTTCGAGGATCTGGGTCATCAGCGCTCCCTGGCCAGCTCGGCGCGCAGCGCGTGGCGCTGCTGCTGCAATTCCGGGGTGATTTCGGTGTACACGGAGGTGAACACCTCGTCGACGTCGAAATCGGCTGCACCAACGGTGGCGTCGCGCAACTCGGTGCGCAACCGCTGCGCCCGGGCGGTGACCCGGTCCTGCAGGCGCTGCGACCAGACGCCGACGTGGTGCAGGTAGCCGCGGTACCGCGGTATCGGGTCGAGCGCGGCCCACCGCTCGAGTTCGGCGTTGCTGCGGTAGCGGGTTGGATCGTCGGAGGTGGTGTGCGGGCCGAGCCGATAGGTGACGGCCTCGATCAGGCTCGGCCCGCCGCCGGCCCGGGCCCGCTCGGCCGCTTCAGCCATCACCGCGTAGCAGGCCAGCACATCGTTGCCGTCCACTCGGATTCCCGGCATCCCGTAGCCGGTCGCTTTGTGCGCCAACGACGGCGCCGCGGTCTGCTTCTGTAGCGGCACGGAGATCGCCCACTGGTTGTTCTGCACGTAGAACACGCACGGCGCGGCGAACACCGCGGCGAAGTTCAGCGCTTCGTGGACGTCGCCCTCGCTGGTGGCGCCGTCACCGACGAACGCGACGGTGACCGAGTCCTCACCGAGGCGTTGCGCGCCCATCGCCGCGCCGACCGCGTGCAGCGCCTGGGTACCGATCGGGACCGAGATCGGCGCACAGCATTTCGCGGTGAAGTCCAGCCCGCCGTTCCACGTTCCGCGCCAGGAGGCTGCCAAGTTCCACGCCGGGATGCCCCGGGCGATGAACACCCCCAGTTCGCGGTACTGCGGGAACAACCAGTCGGTTTTGCGCAGGCATCCGGCGGCACCGACCTGGGCCGCCTCCTGCCCGCGACAGGACGCGTACAACGCGAGCTCCCCCTGGCGCTGCAGGTTGACCAGTTCGGTGTCGAACTCGCGGGTGAGCACCATCAACTCGTAAAGCCAGCACAGGGTTTCGTCGGGCAGGTCCCGGCTGTAGCGATCCTCGGCGGTCGGCGCGCCGTCCGGCCCGACGAGCTGCACAGGTTCCAGGGCGACCTCGGAACCGGTAATGCCTGACAGCTGGCCCATGCGAGCCTCCTTGTGACGCTGATCTCATTATGCCAGCGACCACGGGGGACCCGGGTTTGCGCGGCCGGTGGCCACGCCGTGTCGGGCGCTATCCGGAGACGACGAAGATGCCATGCGCGCCGTTCTCGGCGTGCCGCATGTCGTGGTCCATGAACGGGTAGTGGCCTGCTTCGGGGAAGGTCAGCTCGACGAACCCGCCTTGGGCCGGGGCCAGGTCGAGGGCTTGGGATCCCCCTGAACCGCCGGGCCGCAGCAGCCAGGCGCCCTCCTTGTAGACGGTGTCGAACTGCGTTCCGACGACGTGGAAGGCGATCGAGTCGCCCGGTCCGGCATTGACCACCCAGATCCGCACTCGCTCGCCGGTGCGTGCCGGCAGCGGGGCGTGCATGTACTGGGCGGCGGTGCCGTTGAACATCCAGCCGTCGGGCTGCCCGGCGCGGATCGCGGTGGTCTTGGCGTCGGTGTCGGGTGCGCCGGCATACAGCTGGGCGCCGACTAGCGCGTACTCCCGGTCCACCGGCGGCAGGCCGGGCGGGTCGATGATCACCGCGCCGTACATGCCGTTGGCGATGTGCAGGGCCATCGGCGGGGTGCTGCAGTGATAGAGCCAGGCGCCGGCCCGTCGCGCGGTGAACCGGTAGACCAGCCGCTCCCCCGGCGCCAGCGTGCGCATCGGCTGGTCGGGCGCCAGCGCCCCGGCGTGAAAGTCGATGCCGTGGCCCATGGCCGCGTCGTTGATCAGGGTGATCTCGAAGGTGTCACCGACCTTGCCGTGCAGCGTCGGCGACGGCTCGACACCGCCGAAGGTCCAGCGGATCTCGCGGCGCCCGGGCGCGACCTCCAATTCCCGGTCCACCGCGCGCAATTCCACCCGGTGCAGGCCCGGGGTCGCCGGGGCCAGCACCGCATCGTGGGGCGTCCAGCCCGGCGACGGGTCAGTGGCCAGGTTCAGTGTGGTCGGTGCCGCCCCGCCCCCGTCCCGGCCGCCGCCGGGATGCTGGTGCCGCGGGGCGCCGCCGACGGCGTGGATCGTCAGTGTCATCCCGGCGGCCCGATGGCCTGCGATATCGCACCACGCCTCCCGGTCCTGGTGCACCACGCCGAGATCGAGCACCGCGGTCTGCCCTCGGCTCAGCCGCGGGGTGTGCTCGCCGGTGTCGACACGCAGGTCGTGCGGTAGTCCGTCGATGTTGGTCACCCGCAGCACCAGCCGGGTTCCGGCCGGCACGTCGATGACGTCCGGGGAAAAGCGCATGTTCTTGGATGTGACGTCGACGGTGTGGACCGCCCCGGTGGCACCGGAGGGTGCCGGAGTACCCATCCCCAGCGCCAACGCCGATCCCACCGCCACCAGCGACGCCAGCGCAACCGCGGCCGTCACCACACCGGACCGCGGCTGGATCGCATCGACGTCGATGGGGCCGCGCAGCGCCACCGGTATCGCCAGCCGCAGGCCCAGCAGTACGAAACTGGCGACCGCGACGGCGGCCAACACCCAGCCGACCACCGGTACCGGACCGTGCCAGGGCCCGGCCACCAGCGGCACGGCGGCATTGAGCGCGCCTACCCGCACCTGCCAGCCCTGGTCCAGGTAGGCGATCACGGCCTTGCGCACCGGAGGGCCGTTGGCCACCAGGATCGGCAGCAGTTGACTCAGCGCACCGAGCAGGATCTGGGCGACGAAGCCGACCGCCAGCAGCGGCAGCAGGGTGTGCTCCACGAACGCGGGCAACATGTCGACGGACCGGGCCCCGAGTAGGCCGATCACCTCGATCACGACGGCGACCGCGAGCCAGCACGTCGCCCCGACCAGCATCCAGGCCGCGGCGCCGGTGAAGCTGCGCCCCGGCCACAACCCGACGATGGCAAGCGCGACACCCACCGCGAAACCCAGCAGGCCCGCTGCCGCCAGCCACCAGCTGCCGGCGAGTAAACCCGCGATGGCCACGGTCAAGCCCGCCGAGAGCGTCGGCAGCGCCCGCCGGGCCATCGCGAAGCTACGTGGGGTGATCTTCTCCCGGATCGTGGTGGGCCACAGCGTGAATAGCGTCCCCAGCACGGTGAGCCCGATCCAGCCGTAGAGCATCACGTGCACATGGGTCGTCCACAGTCGCGCGTACCAACTGGCGATGCCCAGGGCCATGGCGGCGCCGGTTGCCGACCCGACCAGCAGAGCCAGCAGGGCGGCCAGGTAGAAGCCCACCAGATAGTCGAAGCGCGCCGATAACGCGGCCTTCTTCATCGCGATCAACCCGGAGCCGTGGGCGACGGCGACCACGGCCACCACGGCGCCCCCGATGCCGGTCAGCACTTCAGCACTCCAGGCGACACCGGCCAGGGCCGCGATCACGCCGGCGTTGAGCAGGGCAAGCTTGACCACCAGATGCCACTGCGGCGGATCGGGCACCCGGCACAGCGTGGTGGTGAAGTGCCCGGACCAGATCACGATCGCGTTCGTGGCGGCGCCGAGCAGCAGGGCGTGCACCGGCAGCCAGATCGGATGCGTGATGGCGTCGTGCGCGATCAGCAGCGCGACCGCGACGGCCAGCCAGCACAGCACCACGATGTTGGCGCCGAGGAACACCGGCCCGCGCGGTCCGCCGCGCCGGCGGGGCTTGGCGATCGGCGCAGGGGGCGGCGACCCCAACTGAATCATGGTCGCCAGGCTACGGGGGCCGCCTTCCTAGGAGGAAGTGACCTTTGGCACCCGTTCGCCCCGGAGGATCACCCGTGGTGACCGGTGCTCACGACCAGACGGCCGGTGGTCTGCCGGGCCGCCATGCGCTCCAACGCATCCGGCAGGCCCGCCCAGCCGACCTCCGCGCCGACGACGGTGCGGATCTTGCCGGTGCGCAGCATCTCCAGGATCCTCGCATGGGCCTCCAGTCCCTCCGAGCGGGCCGGCCAATTGAAGCCCAGGGTGCGGCGGATCGCCACCGGATCGTTGACATAGACCAGGCACACCCCGCAGACGTCGAAGTTGCTGTAAGCGATGGGCCGTGGCGACAGGTAGTCACCGTCCTCCAGCGCGATGTCCTGGGCGAACCCTGCCATCAGGTAGCGGCCACCCAGGCCCATGCAGCGGAAGGTCTGCACCGCCACGTCGCCGCCGACCGCGTCGAATGCAACGTCGACACCGCGGCCGTAGGTCAGTTCCACGACCTGCTCCACCCAGTCGCCGTTGCGGTAGTTGATCGCATGGTCGGCGCCGAGTTCCTTGCAGAACTCGACCTTCTCATCGCTTCCGGCGGTGGCGATCACCCGTGCGCCCAGCGCCTTGCCGAGCACCAGGGCACCCGAACCGGTGCCCCCGGCAGCGGCGTGCACCAGCAGGGTCTCCCCCGGTTTCAGGCGGCCGCGCTCCCGCAACGCGAACCAGCCCAAATGGAACGGGTAGTGCAGCGCAGCGCCGTCGACGTCGCTGACCCAGTCCGGCAAGTCCAGCGCGGTCGCCGCGTCGACGATCGCGTAGGAGGCGTACCCGCCGAAGGCCATCACCGGGATCCCGACGATGCGCCGGCCGATGAGATGTTCAGCGCCCTGACCGGCACTTTCCACGACTCCGACGGTCTCCATGCCGGGCACGAACGGCGGCTGTAGCGGCAGGGTCGTGTAGCGGCCCCGGATGATGTCGATGTCGTTGAAATTGAGGCAGAACGCGCTGACGGCGACCCGGATCTCGCCGGGTCCGGGCGCGCGCACCTCGACGGTCTGACGGGCCAGCACTTTGGCCGGGTCACCCAGTTCGGTGGCGACCCAGGCTTCGGCGGAGATCGGTTGGTTCATGATTTCTCCCATTAGTCGGCGACGAAGCGGTTCCGGTAGTCGCGCAGGCGGTTTGCCACCTCGTCGGCATCCAGCCCCAGATCGGCCGGCTGGTAGTCGACCGCGCCGTAGCGCCCGCGGGGGTGATCAATGCAGAACTGGGTCATCGCCTCTTTCGCCCGGGTGTCCAGCGGCTGGCCCGCGAGCTCGTAGATGGCAGCGACGGTCCCGTCCTCATCGGCCATAAAGTCCTCGAACCGCACGTCGATGGACTGCGCCGCGGGCAGCACGTCGCGGTCACGCAGGCAGCCGGTGAGCAGGTCGTCGGCCCGGTCCAGCCAGTACTTCGAGATCTTCACCGGGTCGGGATGATCGCAGCCCATGCGCGCCGCGTAACTGATCATGGTCGCCATCGATCGCGTCACCTCGACCGGATCCCGGTGGGTGACAACGAAGGTGGCATCCGGGAAGGTGGCGTACAGCGCGGGGAACTGTTCGAGGTGCTGTGGCGATTTGAGCACCCAGCGGGTACCGCCGCGCAACCATTGCAGCGCCTGCAGGGTCCGTTTCAGATAGGCGTACGACGCTGTTTGGTCGTGCGTTTTGTAGTGCGCCGCAAATGTCGGTAAGTAGTAGCTACATTCGAAGAGCATTCCGGAGATGTCGTTGGCCAGCAACTGGATCTCTTCGTGCGCGTGGTCGACGGTCATGTCGTGCATGCGCTTGAACTCGGGCATCGAGGTGTTGATCAGATCCAGGCCGACGGCGCAGCGGTCACGCCTGGCCTGCGGATCGGGCTCTCCCGGAGTGGCGACCGGCTCCAGACTCTCCCAGTACGGCAGGTAGCGCAGCGCCGGGTCGGCGGCGATCAGGTTGTGCAGGTGGGTGGTCCCGGTGCGCGGTAACCCGCAGATGATGATCGGGCGCTCGATCGCGACGCTCTCGATCTCGGGGTTCGCCGCGATCAGGTCTTCCAGCCGCAGCCGGTTGACCAGGTGTCCGGTGACTTGCTCGAACGCCATCGCCCGCCCGACACCGGACAGGTCGGCTTCGTCGACGAACGATGCGCACAGTACGTCGAGGCGTTCCCGAAATCCGTTGTCGCCCCAGTTGTCCAACCCTGTTCGTTCAGTTGCGGCCTGCAGCAGGGCCTCCGGCGTGAGTTGCAGTGCCGCGCCGTAGCCGGCCAGGCCGTCGCGCAGCGGGCCGGCGGCCTCGGGATAGACCGGATTGGCAAGGTCGTCGAGCCGGATCGGGGCCGGGCGCGCCGCGGAGGCAGTCATGAGGCCAGCTCTGCGATGTCGACGACCCGGCAACGCAGCGGGTCTGGTGTGACTTCCGGCAGGAACCAACGCAACCAGATCAGCCCTTTGGACCGTCCCGCGGTGGACACCCAGTTCGGATGCCCGGGATCGGTGTCGCTGACCACGATCCGCCAGGACCCGTCGGGTTCATAGGTGACGTGCGCGCCGTTGATGGTGACCCGCTCACGGGTGTAGTCGTAGGTGTGCAGGAACGGATTCCACAGGCACAGGTTCCAGAACACGCACTCCGGTGACGTGCCTTCGATGATCAGCGCCTGGCCGGGCTGCAGTTCGTAGGCGCCCATCGCGTAGGCGGCATCTCCGGCGGCCCAGCCCACGGTGCGACTCGGCACCGGATAGGGCACCTGCAGTTCGTTGGCCGGCAGCCGCACGGGCGCCATGGCGGCCTGCTCGCGAATCCAGGTCCGCGCCGCGCGCATCCGCCGGCTCAGATCGGCCCGGCTGTCGAGGCGCCGCGGGGTGTCGTCGAGCGCCTCGATCCGCCACTGCACACGCCGGTCGGTGCCGGGGTCGGTGAGGTAGTCGCGGGTCAGGATGAACACGGCGTCGGGCTCCAGTTTGAGCCAATTACCCTGCTGCTCTTGCGCACTGATGATGAACTCGAAGTTGCCGTCAGCGTCCGGGGCCAGATCGCGGTCGTTGATGGTGTCGATGATGCGGTCGCTGTAGCGGCCGTCGTCCGGGCCGCCGTAGACGGTCATGGACAGATACACCGCGTCGCCACGGTTGCCGGTGACCCGATAGCTGCGGCTCGGGTCGACGGGCGCGAGCTGATAGAAGGCATCCGAATTGTCGCCGCCCCACTTGAGATAGGGGCCGATCACGTCGACCAGGATCGGCTTGTCCGCATCGCCCCAGATGTAGGCCTCGGAGGCGACGCGCAGCAGGCTCAACGCCCACCGGTAGCCGTCGAGGACATCAGCTTCCTCCAGCGGCGGATCGGCATTCAGCAGGCGCTGCTCGACGGCACGGACCTCGTCGAGCAAGGATCCAAACGCTTGAGAAAGCTCCGTCAGCTCGTCACTCATGCTGGTTCTCCTTCTTTTTCATTCCCTGCAGCAATAGGGAGCACAACCGGTCGGCGGCGGCGTCGACGGTTTCGGTGGCCAGGACTTGGGCGATGTAGAAGCTGGTGCCCACCAAGGCGTCATAGGCGATCTCGATATCGATGTCGGCGTCCAGCACGCCTTGGTCGATGCCGGCGCGGACCAGGCCGGAGAACGCGGTGCGGGTCGTCTCGTCGAGCAGCTGTTGGGTGCGGATGAACAATTCGGGGTCACGGTGGCGATCGGCCAGAATGCCCAGTGCCGCGGCCGCCACCTCCGGTGAGCGCCAGAACTCGAACACCCCGGCGACGAATCGGCGCAAGTCGGCCTCGAAATCACCGGAGCTGGTCAGCACGTCGCCGACTTCGGCGCTACCGAAGACCGCGTCGAACACCAGATGCGTCTTTGACGGCCAGCGCCGGTAGACGGTGGGGCGGCTGACGTCCGCTTCGCGCGCGATCGCCTCGACGGAGACCTGGTCGTAGCCGTCGCGGGCCAGCAGCCGGCGGGCGGCCTCGGTGATGGCCTGCTCGGTGCGGGGATTGCGCGGGCGTCCGCGGCCGGCCCGGGCGGATTCCGGCTCGGCCGTCATTGCCCGTCCATTCGACTCATGGACTAGAGATTTACATTACGTAACGTAAAACGTCAATGGTGGGGGCGGCGCAGCTCAGAAGGCGTAGCGGTGGTACTGCGACATGTTCGCCACCGCCGGAATCAGTGACATCGCCCTGCCCAACACCCGATAGGCGCGGGGCAGTTGACCGAAGGTGTCCGACTCGAACCAGCGCTCCCATTGCAGCAGCTGGGTGCCGGGCACCGCGGCAAGAATGTCGCCGGGCCCGTTGATCGCCCAGTGCAGCGTCGCCCCGGAGCGGCGCACCACGGCGTTGGACCATTGCGACTTGATGCCCAGCCAGTTGAAGGCGTCGAACTGCAACTCCCCGCTTGCGCAGTGCTCGAGCACCCGGCGCAGCAAGGCAACGCCGTCTTGCTCGGTCAGGTACATGGTCAGGCCTTCGCCGAGCATCAATGCCGGACGGCCGGTAGGGATTTCGGCGAACCACGCCGGGTCGGTGACCGACGCAGAGACCACGTGGTTGTGCTCGCTTGCCGGCAACAGTCGCCGGCGCAGCTCGGCGACGTCCGGGTAGTCGATGTCATACCAGTCGACCCTGTCACCGGGTGCCAGCCGAAAATATCGGGCGTCGAGCCCACAGCCCACGTGCAACACCACTGCGTCCGGGTGGGCCGCCAAGAAGGTGCCGGCCCAGGTGTCGAAGTGCGCCGCACGGGTAGTCACCGCCGGTGAGCGCGCCGCGGTGATGGTGGTCTTGCGCCAGTCGTAGTCGATGCGTGCGACCACGTCCTTGGCGTAGCGATCCCCCAGGATCGGTTCGGGAAGATCGGCATCCAGCGCCTTGGCGTACAGCGTCGCGAGCATGGTCTGCGGCGCACCGCGCAGATCCACCCGTGCTTTATCGGAGGTCATGAACACCCAGGCTAGCGACGCCCTGTACCAAACGGGTCAAGCTGAACGCCGCCCGGCGTGGTGTTCAGCCTTCGCCCGTTACCCACTGCCGTTCAACGGCTTTGACCAGTGCTGTCAGCGTCGCGTTGACCGGGGCCTGCTCGCCGACCTGGGCGGCCCGGCGCAACACCGCCCCGTTGATCACGTCGATCTCGCTGACTCGGCGGGCCTGATGATCCAGCAGCGCAGAGGGTTTGGCATCCGGCATCTGCGCACCGAAAGCCCGCACATGCGCGACCGGGTCGGCTACAGCGATGTCGATCCCCGCGGCGCGCGCCACCGTCCAGGCTTCGGTGGCCGCGGCGCGGCTGACCGGGCCCATGGCCGTGTCGTCGTCCATGACCTGCCCCACCGTCATGCCGGTCAGCGCGCACGGGGCGCTGTAGGCGACGTTGCAGATCAGCTTCTCCCACTGCATGGCGGCGATGTCGGCGACCGCGGCCGCGTCGAAGCCCGCCTCCGACCACACCCGGGCAATCTGGTCGACAGCCGAAAACGGCAGCGCCGCATAAGATCCGAACCGGACTGCCCGCATCGCGTTGTGGTGCACGTGCCCCGGGGCGGGACGCGACGCGCCGAATCCGCTGGCGATGCCCACCGCCACGCGCTCGGCTCCGACGATGCCGGCGACGGTGTCGGCCGACCCCAGTCCGTTCTGGATGGTCAACACCGGTGTGTGCTCGCCCAGCAGCGGCAGCGCTTGGCTGGCCCCGGTGGCGACGTCGGCGGCTTTGACCGCCAGCACCACCAGGTCCATCGGCTCGTCCGGTGCGGTGGTGGCCGCGCGGATGGCCACCACCTGCTCGGGCTGCGGTCCGCTGATCCTCAGGCCCTCTCCGTTGATGGCTTCGACATGCTCAACGGAGCGGTCGATGGCCAAGACATCGTTGCCGGCCGCCGCCAGTCGGCCGGCATAGATCGAACCCATGGCGCCGCAACCGATAACCGCGATCTTCATCTGGTCACCCCACCAGATCGGCGATGGCCGCGGCCAGGTCGGGCTTTTCCTCCAGCCCGAACCCCGGGGCGTCGGTGGGTGTGATGGTGCCGTCGGCCAGCGCGCACCCCGGCGAGTAGCCGCCGAAGGGCGCGAACACCCCGGGGTAGGACTCGCAGCCGCCCAGACCCAGGCCCGCCGCGATGTGCAGGTTGATCAGATGGCCGCCGTGCGGGAACGCGCAGCCGCGGTGGTAGCCGTGTGTCTCGAGCACCTCGAGCATGCCGGCGTATTCGGTCAGCCCGTAACTCAAGCCCGCATCCATCTGGAAGATGTCGCGGCCCGGGCGCATACCGCCGTAGCGCACCAGGTTGGCTACATCGCGCACCGAGAACAGGTTCTCGCCGGTGGCGACCGCCCCCGGATAACCGGCGATCACCTGAGCGTTCAGCGCGAAGTCGAGGGGATCACCGGGTTCCTCGTACCAGCGCAAGCCGTAGCGGCTCAGTTCCTGCGCCCAGTCGCCGGCCGCCGCGGGATCGAACCGCCCGTTGGCGTCGACGGCGACCCGCGCGCCGCTGCCGACCACGTCGATCACCGCTTCGATGCGGTCCAGATCCTCGCGCATCGATGCGCCGCCGATCTTCATCTTGACCGCCTCATAGCCCGAGTCGAGATAGCCGGCCATCTCGGCTCGGAGCCGGTCCAGCCCGTCTCCGGGGTAGTAGTAGCCTCCGGCGGCGTATACCGGGACCGCGGCGACGGCCTCTTTGCTGCCCACGTCCCGGCCGAAGTGTCGCGCGATGGTGCGGTAGGCGGGTTCGTCGGCGAGTTTGGCGTTGAGGTCCCAGCACGCCAGTTCCAGTGCCGCCGCCGCCCCGGCCCGATCACCGTGACCGCCGGGCTTTTCGTCGGCCAGCGCGCGCCGCAGCACCCGCGCCGGGTCGATGCGGCCGGTCTCGTCGAGCAGCGACTCCGGATCCGCGCCCAGGATCCGCGGAATCATCCGGTCGGCCAGGATGCCGCCCTGGGCGAACCGGCCGATCGAGTTGAAGGCGACACCGGTCACCGGTTCGCCGTGCCGGATCCGGTCGGTGACGACGGCGACCAGCGACACCGTGTGCCGGGAGAAGTCCACCAGCGCGTTGGCGATCTCACCACGAAGCGGCACCGACGTCTCGACGATCCGGGTGATGCGCATGCGTCGGGCCCTCCTGCTTGGCGTTAATCCGCTCGCCGCAGGATAGCTTCGGCGTGCCGCAGCACCGGGGAGTCGACCATCTGCCCTTCAAACGCGAACACACCGCGCTCGGTCTGAGCCGCGGCGAGCACCCGTCGCGCCCAATCGACCTTATCGGCCGGCGGGCGGTAGGCGTCGCGGACCACCGCCACCTGGGTGGGGTGGATGCACACCGTGGCGGCGAACCCGACCGCGGCCCCGTCGACCGCTTCGGCCCGCAGCCCGTCGAGGTCACCGATGTTCAAATAGACGGCGTCCAGCGCCGCACGGCCGAACGCCGATGCGGCCAGCAGCACCGTCGAGCGCGCGTGCCGGGCGAAGTCCCGATAGGTCCCGTCCGGGTGCCGGCTGGAGCCACCGCCCATGGCGGCGACCAGATCCTCGGCGCCCCACATCATCGCCACACAGCCCTCGGCGGCGGCGATCTCGGTGGAGAACACCACACCGCGCGGGGTTTCCAGCAAAGCGACAACCTGCCGCGGCGCCAGCGCACTCACCTGGGCGGCTGACTCAGTCTTGGCCAGCATCACCGTCGTGTAGGCGGTGTGCGCCAGCGCCTCCAGGTCGCGAGCCTGATCCTCGGTGCCGGTCGGGTTGACCCGTACCACCGTTCGCGCCGGGTCGAGGGGGTTGCCCCGCAACGCCTCCCGCGCCGCAGGCCGGTCAGCGGCGGCCACGCCGTCCTCCAGGTCGAGGATCACCACGTCGGCCACCGCGGCGGCTTTGGCGAACCGCTCCGGCCGATCCGCCGGACAGAACAGCCACGCCGGCCCGGCGGATTGCAGGTTCATGCCGACTCCCCTGCCGGCCGTTTGCGCACCAGCGTGGTGCGCACCGCTCGGGCCACCACCTCACCGTGCTGGTTGCGGCCGAGGTGCTCCAGGGTCACGATCCCTTCCCCGGGACGGCTCTTGGATTCGCGCTTGTCGGTGCAGACCGTCTCGGCGTAGAGCGTGTCGCCGTGAAACACCGGCTTGGGAAACGACACCTCCGAAAACCCGAGGTTGGCCACGATGGTGCCGAGTGTCAGTTGCGCCACCGACAGGCCAACGATCGTGGAGAGGGTGAACATCGAATTCACCAGGCGCTCACCGCGAAAGCCGGGCTGCGCGGCCGCCCAGGCCGCGTCCAGGTGCAGCGACTGGGTGTTCATGGTCAACGTGGTGAACAGCACGTTGTCGGCCTCGGTGACGGTGCGTCCGGGCCGGTGGGCGTACGTGGTGCCGATCTCGTACTCCTCGAACCACAGGCCGCGCTGCTCGACGGTTCTGCTCACGCCGTTTCCCTCTCCCTGCCCCGTTTTCCCTCGCCGAATCGGAATCTCACGACGCGACATGCCGGTGTGGCGTCGCGAGATTCCCACTCGCGGTCGCCGCTCATCCTCACAGCCCCAACGACCGTGCGATCAACATCAACTGCACCTCGGTGGTGCCCTCACCGATCTCCAGGATCTTGCTGTCGCGGTAGTGCCGGGCCACCGGGTATTCGTTGATGAAGCCGTAGCCGCCGTGGATCTGGGTGGCGTCGCGGGCGTTGTCCATCGCCGCCTCCGAGGAGATCATCTTGGCGATCGCGGCCTCCTTCTTGAACGGCTTGCCCGCCAACATCTTCGCGGCGGCGTCGTAGTAGGCGGTACGCGCGACGTGGGCACGCGCCTCCATCCGGGCGATCTTGAAGCTGATCGACTGGTAGGAGCCGATCGTCTGGCCGAACGCCTCACGCTCGCCGGCGTACTTGACGCTCTCGTCGACGCAGCCTTGCGCCACCCCGGTGGCCACCGCGGCGATCGCGATGCGGCCCTCGTCGAGGATGGACAGGAAGTTCGCGTAGCCTCGGCCTTCTTCACCGAGCAGATTGGCATGCGGAACGCGGGCGTCGGCGAAGGTCAACGGGTGGGTATCCGAGGCGTTCCAGCCCACCTTGTTGTATGCCGGCTCCACGGTGAAACCGGCTGTACCGGACGGGACGATGATCGTGGAGATCTCTTTCTTGCCGTCGGGCCGGGTGCCGGTGACGGCGGTGACGGTCACCAGCGAGGTGATGTCGGTGCCGGAGTTGGTGATGAACTGCTTGGCGCCGTTGATCACCCACTCGTCGCCGTCTCGGCGGGCGGTGGTGCGGGTACCGCCGGCATCCGAGCCCGCACCTGGCTCGGTCAGACCGAAGCCGGCCAGCGCGCGGCCGGCGACCAGATCCGGCAGCCAGGTCTGCTTCTGTTCCTCGGTGCCGAACCGGTAGATCGGCATCGCGCCGAGGCCCACCCCGGCCTCCAGGGTCATGGCGACGGACTGGTCGACCTTGCCGAGTTCTTCCAGGGCGAGCGACAGTGCGAAATAATCGCCGCCCATACCGCCGTACTCTTCGGGGAACGGCAGGCCGAACAGCCCCATCTCCCCCATTTTGGCGATCACTTCGTAGGGGAAGCTGTGCTCTTCGTCGTGTTTGGCGGACACCGGAGCCACCACGGTGCGAGCGAATTCGGCCACCGTGTCGCGCAGGTCCTGGTATTCCTTCGGCAGCTCTCCTGCCGTGATCGTCGTCATTGCGTCTCTTCCTCACTCGATTCGGGAATCAGCCGGGCCAGGACCTGGTCCACCGTCACCTGATCGCCCACCGATACCAATATCTCCACCCGCCCGCTGATCGGCGCGGCCAGACTGTGCTCCATCTTCATCGCCTCCACCACGACGACCGGATCACCTTCGGCGACAGGCGAACCCGAATCCACGTTGACGGCGATCACGCTGCCGGGCATCGGGCTGAGGATCTCGGCGCTGCGCGGGCCCCCACCGCGATGCACCCGGACCACTTCGGCTTCGCGCAGCTGCCAGGTGCCGCGCTCGTCGGCGATCCACAGCTGACCGCCGTCCTCGGCGAACGCATAGCAGCGCCGCCGGCCCGCCAGCGTCACCATCATCCGGTCAGCTGCGACGTCGATGCTTGCATTGTGGATCTCGCCGTCGCCGATCTGCACGCGCGCGTCGGTCGGCAGTCCCCACACCGACACCGTCTCCGAGCGCAACGGGGTGCGCATCTCGGTGCGCACCGGCGCCGGCGCGCCGATGCGCCAGCCGCTCGGGGACCCCCACAGCGATGTCTGACCGGACAGTGTCCATTGGCGGTAGAGGCCGCCCGCGGCCAGTACATCGTCGGGTGCGGGGGCCGGTGTGAAGTCGGCCGACCTGGCGTCCAGAAGTTCGGTGTCCAGGTCGCCAGCCACCACCCGGGGATCGGCCAGCAGGAATCGCAGGAACTCGACGTTGGTCTGCACTCCGAGCACCGCGGTACCGGCCAGTGCCGCATCGAGGCGCGCCAGCGCCTGCGCCCGGTCCGCGCCGTGGGCGATCACCTTAGACAGCATCGGGTCGTAGTCGCTGCCGACCACGGTGCCGGCCTGCAACGACGAGTCCACCCGTACCGCGGGACCGGGTCCATGCGGCGGTCCCAGCGTCGCCTCTCCTCCGTCGAGCCTCGCTGAACCGCCGGCGGGCTCGTGCACCGCCAACACCTGTCCTCCGGTGGGCAGAAAGCCGCGGGCCGGGTCCTCGGCGTATACCCGAGCCTCGATCGCATGCCCGGTCAGCGTGATCTCGTCCTGGGCGAACGGCAGCTTCTCCCCGGCGGCCACCCGCAGCTGCCACTCGACGAGGTCCACGCCGGTGACCGCTTCGGTGACCGGGTGCTCCACCTGCAGCCGGGTGTTCATCTCCATGAAGAAGAACTCGTCCGGGCGATCCGCGGAGACGATGAACTCCACGGTTCCGGCGCCGACGTAATCGACGCTGCGGGCGGTGTTGCAGGCCGCCGCCCCGATCCGGGCCCGGGTGGCGGCGTCCAGCAGCGGCGACGGCGCCTCCTCGATCACCTTCTGGTGACGGCGCTGCAGGCTGCATTCCCGTTCGCCGAGGTGCACCACATTGCCCTGGGCGTCGGCCAGCACCTGAACCTCGATGTGGCGGGGCCGCAACACGAATCGCTCCAGGAACAAGGTGTCGTCACCGAAGGCCGACGCCGCCTCACGCCGCGCGGTCACCAGCGCCGCGCGCAGCTGCGCGGGTTCTTCAACCAGGTGCATGCCTTTGCCGCCGCCACCGGCCGAGGGCTTGATCAGCACCGGGTAACCGATTTTGCCGGCCGCGGCCACCAGTTCGTCATCGGTCAGGCCGGGCTTGGCCAGCCCGGGTACCACCGGTACCTCAAAGGCGGTGACGGTGTTCTTGGCGGAGATCTTGTCGCCCATCACCTCGATCGCCCGCGCCGGTGGCCCGATGAACACCACCCCGGCGCGCTCGCAGGCCGCCGCGAATCCGGCGTTCTCGGAGAGGAAACCGTAGCCGGGGTGAATCGCCTGCGCGCCGGTGGCCGCCGCGGCCTCGAGCACCTTGGGAATCGACAGATAACTGTCCAGTACGGGAGCCGGCCCCAGCCGTACGGCGGTGTCGGCTTCGCGCACATGCCGCGCCCCGGCGTCGGCGTCGCTGTAGACGGCCACCGACCGAATTCCCATCCGGCGCAGGGTGCGAATCACCCGCACCGCGATCTCACCGCGATTGGCTATCAGAACGGTTTCAAACATCGCCACTCACATCCGGAAAACGCCGTAGGAGACCGGGTCCAGCGGCGCGTTCGAGCAGACCGAAAGCGCAAGCCCCAGCACGGTTCTGGTATCGGCCGGGTCGATGATCCCGTCGTCCCACAGCCGCGCGGTCGAGTAGTACGGGTTGCCCTGCGCCTCGTATTGATCGCGGATCGGCGCCTTGAACGCCTCTTCGTCGGCCGGCGACCACGGCTTGCCGGCGGCGTCGAGTTGTTCACCGCGGACCGTGGCCAGCACCGATGCGGCCTGTTCGCCGCCCATCACCGAGATCCGCGCATTGGGCCACATCCACAGGAATCGCGGCGAATACGCCCGGCCGCACATGGAGTAGTTGCCCGCTCCGTAGGATCCGCCGATCACCACCGTGAGTTTGGGCACCCGCGCACAGGCCACCGCGGTGACCATTTTGGCGCCGTGCTTGGCGATACCGCCGGCCTCGTAGTCGCGGCCGACCATGAAGCCGGCGATGTTCTGCAAGAACACCAGCGGGATGGAGCGCTTGTCGCACAGTTCGATGAAATGCGCGCCCTTGAGCGCCGACTCGCCGAACAGCACCCCGTTGTTGGCGATGATTCCCACCGGATGGCCGTGGATGCGCGCGAACGCGGTCACCAGGGTCTTGCCGTACTCGGCCTTGAACTCGCTGAACTCGCTGCCGTCGACGACGCGCTCAATCACCTGCCGCACGTCATATGGCACCCGCGGATCCGGCGGCACCACGTCGTAGAGTTCGGCCGGATGATGCCGAGGGTCGATGGACTCGCCGACTTCCCAAGGGCTTGGGTGACGCGGCCCGAAGGTCTCGGCGATTTGCCGGACGATGCGCAGCGCGTGTTCGTCGTCGTCGGCCAAATAGTCGGTGACCCCGGAGACCTTGGAGTGCAAGTCGCCCCCGCCGAGCTCCTCGGCGGTCACCACCTCCCCGGTGGCCGCCTTCACCAGCGGCGGACCGCCGAGGAAGATGGTGCCTTGTTCCCGGACGATGACGGCCTCGTCGCTCATGGCGGGCACATAGGCCCCGCCGGCGGTGCAGGAGCCGAGCACGGCGGCGATCTGCGGGATGCCCGCCGCACTCATGGTCGCCTGGTTGTAGAAGATGCGGCCGAAGTGCTCCCGGTCGGGGAACACCTCATCCTGGCGGGGCAGGAACGCGCCGCCGGAGTCCACCAAGTAAATGCAGGGCAGCTGGTTGCCCAGCGCGACTTCCTGGGCGCGCAGGTGTTTTTTGACGGTGACCGGGTAGTAGGTGCCGCCCTTGACGGTGGCGTCGTTGGCGACGATCACGCACTCTCGCCCGGACACCCGTCCGATCCCGGTGATGATGCCGGCTCCGGGGCACTCGTCGTCGTACATGCCGTCGGCGGCCAGCGGAGCCAGCTCCAGAAACGGACTGCCCGGATCCAGCAGCCGGTCCACCCGGTCGCGCGGCAACAGCTTGCCCCGGGCCACGTGACGTTGCCGGGAGTGCTCACTGCCGCCGAGGGCCGCCGTCGCCAGCTTGGCGTTGAGCTCGGCGACCAGCCGCCGGTGCTCGTCGGCGAATGTCGGGGCGGTCATGAGACCTTCGAAAGATTCAACTCTGCACCGGTTTTCGCGACGACGTCATCGACGGCGACGCCCGGAGCGGTCTCGATCAACTGCAGGCCCGCCTCGGTGACGTCGATGACGGCCAGGTCGGTGATGATGCGGTCGACGCAGCGGGCGCCGGTCAGCGGCAGCGTGCAGTGTTCGACGATCTTGGCGCTGCCGTCCTTGGCGGCGTGTTCCATCATCACCAGGACGCGGCGCGCCCCGTGTACCAGGTCCATCGCCCCGCCCATGCCCTTGATCATCTTGCCGGGGATCATCCAGTTGGCCAGGTCGCCGGCCGCGGAAACCTGCATAGCGCCAAGGACCGCGACATCGAGGTGGCCGCCGCGGATCACCCCGAACGAGGTGGACGACGAGAAGAACGACGCCCCCGGCAGGACCGTCACCGTTTCTTTGCCCGCGTTGATCAGGTCGGCGTCGATATCCTCGCGGCGCGGGTACGGCCCGACGCCGAGGATCCCGTTCTCTGAATGCAGCACCACGCTGACCCCGTCGGGAATGTGGTTGGGAATCAGGGTGGGCAGCCCGATGCCGAGGTTGACGTATTGTCCGTCTTCCAGCTCCGCGGCCACCCGTGCGGCCAACTGATCTCTGGTGAGTGTCATGACTGCCGCACCGTCTCCCGCTCGATTCGCTTGGTCGGATTCGGTACGTGCACCACCCGGTGCACGTGGACCCCCGGCGTGTGCACCTCCGCCGGGCGGATTTCGCCGGGTTCGACGAGGTGCTCGACCTCGGCGATCGTGATGCGTCCGGCAGCGGCGCAGTCCGGGTTGAAGTTCGCGGCGGCCTCGCGGTAGACGAGGTTGCCGTGCCGATCGCCCTTCCAGGCGTGCACCAGTGCGAAGTCGGTGCGGATCGCCCGCTCCAGGACGTAGGTGCGCCCGTCGAAGTCGCGGGTCTCCTTGCGCGGTGAGGCCACCGCCACCCCGCCCGCTCCGTCATAGCGCCACGGCAGACCACCCTCAGCCACCTGGGTGCCCACGCCGGTCGGCGTGTAGAACGCCGGAATCCCTGCGCCGCCCGCGCGCAACCGCTCGGCGAGGGTGCCCTGCGGGGTCAGCTCCACCTCGAGCTCGCCGGAGAGGAACTGGCGGGCGAACTCCTTGTTCTCCCCGACATAGGAGCTGACGGTGCGGCGGATCCGCTTGTGCTCCAATAGCACTCCCAGCCCGACGCCATCCACGCCGCAATTGTTCGACACCGTCTCCAGATCGGTGACACCGAGGGCCAGCACGGCCTCGATCAACGCCTCCGGTATGCCGCACAGCCCGAACCCGCCGACTGCCAGTGACGCACCGTCGGTCACGTCGGCCACGGCTTCTGCCGCCGTCGCCACGACCTTGTCCATCGCCACCAGCGCCTCCTCATTTCAGTTAATGTTGATTAACTGACGACAGAGAATACCATTCTCCCGCGGCGATGTCAGCCACCACTCAAATGCTCGATTGCCTGCCGGCGCATCTCGTCCTTGCGGACCTTCCCGGTGACCGTCATCGGAAACTCGTTCACCACCCGCACATGCCGCGGCACCTTGAAGTGCGCCAGCCGGCCGCTGCAGAACTGCCGCAGCGCCTCGACGGTCAGGGGCGCCGCCCCGTCGCGCATCATCACCACCGCCATCAGTTCCTCGCCGTAGGTTTCGTCGGGCACTCCGACGACTTGGGCGTCGAGGATGTCGGGATGGGTGTGCAGAAACTCCTCGATCTCGCGCGGGTAAATGTTCTCCCCGCCACGGATCACCATGTCCTTGATCCGCCCGGTGATCCGGACGTATCCGTCGCCGTCCATGACGGCCAGATCGCCGCTGTGCATCCAGCCGTCGGCGTCGATGGCCGCCGCCGTTTTGGCCGGGTCGTTCCAGTAACCGGTCATCACCGAATAGCCGCGGGTGCAGAACTCGCCGACCTCGCCGCGGGGCACCGTCTGGCCGGTGCCCGGGTCGACCACCTTGATCTCCAGGTGCGGGCCCACCCGCCCGACCGTCTCCACGCGCTGTATCAGCGAATCCTGGGCGCGGGTCTGGGTCGACACCGGGGAAGTCTCGGTCATCCCGTAGCAGATCGCGACCTCGGTCATGTGCATGTCGTCGATCACCCGCCGCATCACCTCCACTGGGCACGGCGAGCCCGCCATGATCCCGGTGCGCAGACTGGTCAAGTCGTACTCCGCGAAGTCGGGCAGACCGAGCTCGGCGATGAACATGGTGGGCACTCCGTAGAGGCTGGTGCACGATTCGTCCTGCACGGCGCGCAACGTGGCCGCCGGCTCGAAGCCGGGCCCCGGCAAGACGACGGCCGCACCGCGACTGGTGGCCGCCAGGCTCCCCATCACAAGGCCGAAGCAATGGTAGAGCGGCACCGGCAGGCAGATCCGGTCTTCGGGGGTGTAGCCCAGCAGTTCCCCGACCAGGTAGCCGTTGTTGAGGATATTGTGGTGGCTCAGCGTCGCGCCCTTGGGGTAACCGGTTGTGCCCGAGGTGTATTGGATATTGATCGGGTCGCCGGCGTGCAGTGCGGCGGCCGCCGCCATCAGGGCTGCGGCGTCGGCCGGCGTGCCGGCCAGCTGATGCCATCCCGCACTGTCGATGAACACCACCTCACGCAGCTCCGGGCACTCAGGCGCCGCCTCCTGCAGCAGCGCAACGTAATCGGAGGTCTTGAACCGCGCTGCCGAAATGACCATCGCGGCCCCAGACTGCTTGAGCGCGTAGGCCAGTTCGTGGGAGCGGTAGGCCGGATTCAGGCTGACCAGTACCGCCCCGATCTCGGCGGTGGCGTACTGCGTCAGCACCCATTCCGCGCAGTTGGGCGCCCAGATGCCCACGCGATCCCCGGCGCTGATCCCGGCCCGCAGTAATCCGCTCGCCAGCCGGCGCACATCGACCAACAGCTCGGCATAGCTCCAGCGGCGGCCCGACGGAACATCAATCAGCGCATCACGATCCGGGTGCGCACTCGCGGTGGCCGCGAGCGCCGCACCGATCGTCGTCGCCAACAAGGGGGGTTGGGTCTCGCCGCGCGCGTAGGACAAATCGCCACGGGCTGCGGGTCCCGTAGTTGCCATCAGGCCTCCACCGGTGCCGCCCGAAGCCGGGTCGGCCCCGCGGCGATGGGTGCTACGTTAGTGACCGTTAACTCAGCTGTCCACGATGAGCGGAGGCGTGATGGCAGCATCCGCCCCGCCCGGCGCGGCGGGAGGCGACGAACCGGCCAACCGGCGCAGCCGGCTGAAGTCGGACCGGCGTACGCAGTTGCTCGCGGCCGCCGAACGTCTCTTCGCCCAGCGCGGCTTTCTGGCGGTGCGGTTGGAGGACATCGGCGCGGCCGCCGGGGTCAGCGGTCCGGCGATCTATCGGCACTTCCCGAACAAAGAAGCGCTGCTGGTCGAATTGCTCGTCGGCATCAGTACCCGGCTGCTCGCCGAGGCGCGCGCCGTCGAAGCGGGCGGCCGCAGCCCGGACGAAGTGCTGGACGGCCTGGTCGAGTTCCATCTCGATTTCGCGCTCGGCGAGCCGGACCTGATTCGGATCCAGGACCGCGACCTGGCGCATCTGCCGGCCGGAGCGCAGCGTCAGGTGCGCAGCGCCCAGCGTCAGTATGTCGAGGTCTGGGTGGGCGTGCTGTGCGCCCGGTACCCCGGCTTGGCCGAGGCCGACGCCCGGTTGATGGCCCACGCGGTGTTCGGCCTGTTGAACTCGACGCCGTACGCCATCAAGCCGACGGCGACCAAGTCGGCGGCCCCGGAACGCTCCCGAGCGGTGTTGCGTGCGATGACGATCAGCGCGCTGGGCGCCGCCGGAATCTGACCGGGCCGGCCGACGTCACGGTCGCGGGCAGCCCGGCGCAGGTACCCTGCAACCCATGAGGTGGGTATGACCGATCCGTATCGACCGGAGGGTTCCGATCAGCCCTGGCAACGCAGCGGGGGTAGTGAACCGTCGACCTTCGGCTTTCCGCCACACGTCGATCCGGCCTACGCCGGGCAGCTTCCGTCGTACCCGGCGGGCTATCCGCCGCAGGCGGCCAACCCGACCGCCCAACTGCCGCGGCAGCACTGGGAACCGCCGCCGCCCGGCGGGCCGTCGGGCGGCGGCGAGGGTGGTCCCCCCGGCCCCCCGGAACCGCCGCGGTTCCCGAACTGGCTGTGGCTGGTGGCCGGTGCCGCGGTGCTGCTGGTGGTCGGCATGGTGATCGCGCTGGTGATCGCCAACGGCTCGAACCGGAATTCGGCTACCGTTACGCCGGTTTCGCCCCTGCCGACGGCGCCGAGCACACCGGTTCCCAAGCGCACCCCGGCCACTACGCCGCCGCCGGCGCGCTCAACGCCGCCCGGCACCACACCGAGCACACCGCCACCGACCACGTCGACCACCGCCGGGGTTCCCGAGACGATCGTCTACAGCGTCACCGGGACCGGCCGGGCGCTCAGCATCGCCTACATCGACACCGGCGGGGTGCTACAGACCGAGTTCAACGTGGCGCTGCCGTGGACCAAGCAGGTCACGCTGACGCCGCCGGCATCGACGGCCGCAGCGGTCACGGTGGTCAACTTCGGCGAGCAGATCACCTGCTCGGTGTCGGTGGACGGCAGCCAGGTGCGTCAGCGCACCGGGTCGATCCTGACGGTCTGCGCGGCGGCGGGTTAACGCGCCCGGCGCGGAACGCGCACGCCGAGCATCGCCAGCAGACCGAGCACCAGCACCGTGCACAGTCCGCCCATACCGGCCCGGTCGGAATGGAAGACGTCGACAAAGACCGAGAACAGCCAGGGCGCCAGAAATGACACCGCCCGGCCGGTCATCGTGTAGAGGCCGAAGGCCACCCCCTCAAACCCCTCCCTGCCTTCCTGCGCCATCTGCAGCAGCAGTGTGCGCGCCGAGGATTGGGTGGGCCCGATGAACAGGCAGAGCAGCAGCCCACAGGCCCAGAAGGCGACCGCCCCGGACAGCGCCATCAACGTGGTGCCGGCGATGACCATCGCGACCAGTGAGCCGACGATCACGGTCTTGGATCCGATGCGGTCGTCGAGCAGGCCCCCGGCGAGCGCGCCGAGCGCGGCCACCACGCTGGCGGCCACCCCGAAGATCAGCACGTCGCCGGTCGAGATGCCGTAGACGTTGACGCCGAGCACCGCCCCGAAGGCGAACACCCCGGCCAGCCCGTCCCGGAAGATCGCACTGGCGACGAGGTAGAAGACCAGGTTGCGGTCGCGGTGCCATTCGGCGCTGATGTCGCGCCACAACTGGCGGTACCCGCCGAGCAGGCCGACCCGTGGCGGGGGTGGCTCGCCGGAACCCGCCAGGCGGTGTGCGCTCAGCAGTAACGGCAACGCGAACATCGCCAGCCAGGCGGCGGTCAGCCACATCGCCGCCCGAACGTTCTGCCCGCCCTCGACCGGCAGCCCCAGCAGACCGCGGGTCGGGCCACTGCCGGCGATGAAGCCCAGGTACACCACCAACAGCAGCACCACACTGCCGGCATAGCCTGCCGCCCAGCCGAATCCGGAGATCCGCCCGGCATTCGACGGAGTCGACACCTGCCGCAGCATGGCGTTGTAGGGGACGCTGGCCAGGTCACCGCAGGCGGCGGTCAGCGCCAACAACAGCAGCCCGGGGGCCAGGTAGCCGGGTGCGGCGCGAATCGTGCTCATCAACGCGATGAGCACCACGGCAAGCCCGGTCAGCCCCGCCAGCGTCACCCGGCGGCGGTGCGGGGCGGCCACCCACACCCCGACCACCGGCGCCACCGCGGCCACGGTCAGACCGGAGAGGGCCAGCGTGCGGCCCAGCCAACTGGCCGGCGACACCGCACCGGGCAGCTCCCGGCCAACACTGCTGGTCAGATAGACCGAGAACACGAACGTCACCACGATCGCGCTGACGGCCGCGGCACCGGTATCCCACAGCGCCCACGCCACGATCCGCGATCGCCCGGATCTGACCACCCCCGGGGCATCCATGCCTGGCACTCTACGATTGGCCCATGCCAGTGCCTGCTCCCAACCCGGATGCCCGCGCCGTCGTCACCGGAGCGTCCCAGGGGATCGGCGAAGCGCTGGCCGCCGAGCTGGCCGCGCGCGGTCACGGGCTGATCCTCGTCGCGCGCCGCGAGGACGTGCTCAATGACGTGGCGGCGCGGCTGCGCGACAAGTACCGGGTCGCCGTGGAAGTCCGAGCGGTCGACCTGGCCGATCCGCCGGCCCGCGAGACGCTCTGCGCCGAATTGGCCGACCGGGAGATCTCGGTGCTGTGCGCCAACGCCGGTACCGCGACATTCGGGCCGATCTCCGGTCTGGATCCGGCCACCGAGCGCGCGCAGGTGCAGCTGAACGTGGTTGCGGTGCACGACCTGGTGTTGGCGGTGCTGCCGGGCATGTTGGAGCGCCGCGCCGGGGGGATCCTGATCTCGGGTTCGGCGGCCGGCAACTCACCGATCCCCAACAACGCCACCTACGCCGCGACCAAGGCCTTCGCCAATACCTTCAGCGAGTCGCTGCGCGGTGAGCTGCTCAAGTCCGGGGTACACGTGACGGTGTTGGCACCGGGACCGGTGCGCGCCGAGATGCCCGATGCCGCCGAAGCCTCGCTGATCGACAAGCTGATCCCGGACTTCTTGTGGATCTCGACCGAGCACACCGCCAAGCTGTCGCTGGATGGCTTGGAACGCAACAAGATGCGCGTCGTGCCCGGGATCACGTCGAAGGCCATGTCCACAGCCAGCGGGTATGCCCCCCGCGCGATCGTCACGCCGATCGTGGGCTTCGTCTACAAGAAGCTCGGCGGGGGTTAACGGCGGCGGCGGCCGGTGCCCATCTGGCCGCGGGAGATCTGGCCGACGACCACGGTGGTGACCGCGGCCACCACTCGCTTGCCCTCGCGGGTGGACAGGAAGTGGGCCAGCCAGCGCCCGAACCGCTGCCACCAGTGCAGTCGCTTGGCCGGCGGCGGCACCGCGGCGTCGCCTTGCGGGGGCCGGCTGCCCTGCCCGGCCGCCAATGTCGCGGAAAGCTTTTCGTACGCCGATTCCCGATCGATGGTCTGACCGTATTCGGTCTGCAACGAACTCGCTTGGGCGGCAGCGGTAATCGCGTCGTTGCCGATGGCTCCCATCAGGGAACGCGGCGCCCGCAGCCGGGTCCAGGCGACCGGCGTCGGGGCGCCACGCTCGGAGAGCACGGTGACGATCGCTTCGCCGATGCCCAGCGAGGTCAGCGCCGACTCCAGGTCGTAGACCTTGGTTTTCGGGTAAGTGCGCACCGTTTTGCTCAGCGCCTTCTGGTCATCCGGAGTGAAGGCGCGCAGCGCGTGCTGGATACGCGCGCCCAGCTGGGACAGCACCGTGTTGGGCACATCGGTGGGCAACTGCGTGCAGAAGAACACGCCGACGCCCTTGGAGCGGATCAGCTTCACGGTCTGCTCGACTTGTTCCAGGAACGCCTTGGAGGCGTCGGAGAACAGCAGGTGCGCCTCGTCGAAGAAGAACACCAGCTTGGGTTTGTCGACGTCGCCGACCTCGGGCAGGAAGGTGAACAGGTCGGCCAGCACCCACATCAAAAAGGTGGAGAACAGCACCGGGCGCGCCGCCTGATCGCCGAGTTCCAGCAGCGAGATGATGCCGCGTCCCTGCGCGTCGAGCCGCAGCAGGTCCTTGGGGTCCAATTCCGGTTCCCCGAAAAAGGTGTCGGCGCCCTCGGCCTCCAGGTTGACCAGGGCCCGCAGGATCACACCGGCCGTCGACGTGGACACCGCGCCGAGCTGCTTGAGCGCCGGTTTACCCTCGTCGCTGATCAGAAAGGTGATCACCGAACGCAGATCCTTCAAGTCCAGCAGCAGATAGCCGTTCTGGTCGGCCCAGTGGAAGATCAGCCCCAGCGTCGACTCCTGAGTCGCGTTGAGCCCCAACACCTTCGACAACAAGATCGGGCCGAAACTGGAAATGGTGGCGCGCACCGGCACGCCGATACCGCCGGTGCCCAGTGACAAGAACTCGGTCGGAAACGCCGTGGCCGACCAGTCGTCGCCGGTCTCGGTGGCGCGTTCGGTGATCTTGGCCCCCGCCTCCCCCGGCCGCGACAGCCCGGACAGGTCGCCCTTGAAATCGGCCATCAGCACCGGTACCCCGGCCGCGGACAGCTGTTCGGCGATCACCTGCAACGTCTTGGTCTTGCCGGTACCGGTGGCGCCGGCCACCAGTCCGTGGCGGTTGATCGTGGCCAGGGGGATTCGAACCTGCGCCGAGGGGTCGACGGTCCCGTCGATGACGACCGTGCCCAGTTCAAGGGCCTGACCGTCAGCGCTGTAGCCGGCCGCGATCTGCTGTGCGGCGTTCGCCGCCGAATCGGGACTCACAGGCCACGACATTACTTGGTCCGGTGAGCACCGCTATGCGACTACGGGCGCGCTGAGCGGCTAACGTGGGCAAATTGTGAGCGCTGCACGAGACGAACTCGTCTGGATCGACTGCGAGATGACCGGCCTCGATCTGGCTTCGGACAAACTGATCGAGATCGCCGCCCTGGTCACCGACGGTGAGCTGAACATCCTCGGGGAGGGTGTCGACGTGGTGATCCACGCCGACGACGCCACCTTGGACGCGATGAGCGACGTCGTGACCGACATGCACACCCGATCAGGGCTGATCGAGGAGGTCAGGGCATCGACCATCGACCTGGCCACCGCCGAGGCGATGGTGCTCGACTACATCCGCACCCACGTCAAGCAGGCCAAGACGGCGCCGCTGGCGGGCAACTCGATCGGCACCGACCGGGGTTTTCTGGCCCGCGACATGACCGCGCTCAACGACTACCTGCACTACCGGATGATCGACGTCAGCTCGATCAAAGAGCTGTGCCGGCGCTGGTACCCGCGGATCTATTTCGGCCAGCCGGAGAAGGGGCTCGCCCACCGGGCGCTCGCCGACATCCACGAGTCGATCCGGGAGCTCAAGTTCTACCGGCGCACCGCGTTCGTGGCCCCGCCCGGGCCGCCTACCAGCGACATTGCCGCGATCGCCGCAGAGTTGGGGCCGCCGTCGGACGCGCCGGGGGTAATCGATTCGGTTGCGGAGCGCCCGAGCGGCTAGTATCGACGACGCTGCTTGCTTGGCTTGCCCGATCGGCAGCGATGGTGGCTGTAGTTCAGCTGGTAGAGCACCAGGTTGTGATCCTGGGTGTCGCGGGTTCGAGTCCCGTCAGCCACCCCGATAGGTCGGAGGGCGTTTTCGCCCTCCGACCTTTTTCTTTCGCGGGGCAGGTTCGACATGACCGTTAACGAGCAGTGCTCCGCGACGGCCCGAACTCGGGTGCTGGGCGTCATAGCCATTGCCGAAATGAGCTACTGGGACCCGTTCTATTTCGTGGCCAAACCCTAGGCCGGTGACGTTCCTGCATCTGACTTGTCCACGCACGGTGACTGTGGGCTCGCGGCCTCTCGCCGCCCCAACCTGGAACGAGATCTGCGCCACACTCGGCGGGCTCTGGGGCGCGAACCAAGCCGCGCAGTTGACCTACAGCCGCCCAACCATGCAATCGCCCAGGTCAGGAGTGCTTTTTGCCGCCGCTGACAGCGCCTGGAGCGCGGTGAGTCCAGTGGTCAAAACGTGTCACCGCGGCCTGATTTTGTAACGCAATCAGGGCGCGTCGGTTTGGCGGGAATGTCACGTTTTGGTTACGGTGCCGGGCGTGCTCACGCAAGGACTGCTTGATCTGCGCATGAAATCCTCGGTTCTGGCGGCAACGGCTGTGTTGCCGGCCGCCGTGTTCATGACCGGCAACGCCGGCGCCGAGCCGGGAAACACCGACGAACCCGCGGCCGTCGCCGAAGCGCCACCGCCACCCGAAGACGCGCCACCGCCCCCGCCGGAGGACGCGCCTCCCCCGCCGCCGGAAGATGGGCCCCCGCCTCCGCCCGAGGACGCACCACCGCCCCCGCCCGAGGAGGGGCCTCCGCCCCCGCCCGAAGATCTGCCACCGCCCGACGCCTTTGCCGTGGGCGCCTGGGGCTTGCCGGTACCGCACGCGCTGCCGCCCGGCATCGCCAACGAACACGGCATGCAGGTCAAGACGATCCTCGTCTCGCGCAGCATCAGCGAGGCGTTCCCGCAGGTGCACGACATGATCGGGGTGCGTCCGGACGGGCAGCGCTGGCACCCGTCGGGCCTGGCCATCGACATCATGATCCCCAACGCCGGCAGCCCCGAGGGCATCGCGCTCGGTGACGAGATCGTGGCGTACGCGCTGCGCAACGCCGGCCGGTTCGCCCTGCAGGACGCGATCTGGCGCGGTACCTACTACACGCCCGCGGGGCCCAGCGGCCACGGCAACGGCCACTACGACCACGTGCACATCACCACGTTCGGCGGTGGCTATCCCAACGGCGGCGAACAGTACCTGCGAGAAGACAGCGAGCCGGCGCCCGCCTGAGCCGCGCGCTAGCGCGTCGGTTCGTTGGCGTTACCGGCTTCCCATTCCGGCCACGGCACGTTCCAGTCGCCGAGGCCTTCGGTGCCGGGCAGCAGCGGTCCGATGGTGTTGTTGATCTGCACCACGTCGCCGCGCTTGACATGGTCGTAGAACCACAGCGCATTGCTGGGGCTGACGTTGATGCAGCCGTGGCTGGTGTTGGAGTAACCCTGCGCGCCCACCGACCACGGCGCCGAGTGCACGAAGATTCCGCTGTAGGAGATCTGGGTGGCCCAGTCCACGTCGGTGCGATACCCATTGGGCGAGTTGACCGGCACCCCGTAGGTCGACGAGTCCATCACGATGTGCGGGAACCGTTCGCCGACGATGTAGGTGCCGTTGTTCGTCGGAGTGCTGTCCTTGCCCATCGACACCGGCATGGTCTTGACCACCTCACCGTTGATGCGCACGACCATCGACTTGGTGTCGTCATCGACGGTTGCGATGACCTCGTCGCCGATGACGAAGTGGCTGGATGCGTCGTCCTGGCCGAACACCCCGTTGCCCAGATCCACCCCGTAGGTGTTGACCGCCACGTCGACCTTGGTCCCGGACTTCCAGAAAGATTGTGGGCGCCAACGCACTTCGCGATTGTTCAGCCAGTAGAACGCGCCCGTCACCGGCGGGTCGGTGGTGATTTTGATCGCCTTCTCGGCCGCCGCGCGGTCAGCGATGTTCTCGTCGAACCGGATCGCCACCGGCTGGCCGACGCCGACAACCTCGCCGTCGCGGGGCATGACGTAGGGCATGGTCAGGTTCTGCGGCGAATGGGTCTGAAACGTCATCTGCCGGCTGGTCACACCGCCGAGTCCCAGGGACTTGGCGTTGAGTGTGTAGCGCTTGTTGTAGCCGAGCGGCTCGGTCGTCGACCAGGTCAGCCCGTCGGGGCTGAGCTTGCCGTCGACCACCGCACCGTATTCGTTGACCATGGTGACCGAGTCGAGCACGCCGTCCTCGGCGGTCACCGTCACCGGCACGTCCACCGCCACACCCACGGCCTTATCGGTGACCGACGCGGTGAGCTTGGGCACCAGCAGGTCGGCGAACGGGGTGCCCTTGTCGGTGATGATCCTCGCCGCCTCCGCGTCGGCATTGCCGCCGCAAGCGCTCAGCCCCCACACCGCGACCGGCACCATCAGCACTGCCGCCAGCCGGGACCTCTTCCCCCGGCAGCGGCGCGTCGAACCAACCTGCCCCATGCTCTTTTCCCACCTGACCCAGCTCAAACTGCTCGCCGGCAGTCTAGTGGGTAATCAAGGGTGCCGCTGAGCGGCGCGAACGCCCGCCCGGGCACCAGCGGATTTCGTCTCGCGGTGCCGCGCCTGTTATTGTCTTCCTCGCGGTCTTGACCGCCCAGCGCCGTTAGCTCAGTTGGTAGAGCAGCTGACTCTTAATCAGCGGGTCCGGGGTTCGAAACCCTGACGGCGCACAGCTCAGAACGGGTTTCGATGTTCCGCTCCCCCAGAGACGTACACATCGGCCACAGCTGCGGCCCGCGCGGTCGCCGTGGACATTGGCTGCCCGAGCACAACAGGATTGCGCTTGACCCCGCCAAGCGCTGGGCATCCGTTGTAGATCGCAGCGGTGGTCCGTTCCTTGCCTGGGGCACTCCGCCCGCGCCAAAAGCGCAACCCACAGCCATGGGGTCCTCGCCACAAGTCGAGACATTTATCTGAACGATCTTAGAGAAATTGGGGCCGCGCCTAAACTCAACGCCCATGGAGCGCGTCCCAGTCCCGTTCGCCGCACTTTTCGTCGGCATGAGCGGATCGTCCACTCGGTAAAGCGATGTCCTTCAGTAGACCTGGTCGGGTAGCGCTTCTCGCTGCCATCGCCTGCGCGATCATCTATATCGCAACCGTCTTAGCGTTCGATTCGGGATCATCGACCACTGCAACAACAGTCACATCGAACTACCCCACCACCTCACATGCCCCACCTTCGGCGGGCAGCCCAGCACTAGCGAAACTCTCCACTCTCCCCGTCAAAGGTCGCGCGCCAAAAACCAATTACGACCGCGCCCTATTCGGCAGCCCATGGAGCGACGACGTCACCGTGGACGGCGGGCACAACGGCTGCGACACCCGCAACGACATCCTCCGACGCGACCTCACCGGAGCCGGCTTCAAGCCGGGCCGCAAAACCTGCATCGTCCTATCCGGGATACTCCACGATCCCTACACCGGCGAAACAATCCTCTACCAGCGCGGGCCCGGGTCGTCGAGCAGAATCCAGATCGACCACATCGTGCCTATCCTCGACGCCTGGCAGAAAGGCGCCCAGGACTGGAACTACATGACTCGCAGGAATTTTGCCAACGACCCGATCAACCTTCAAACGACAACTGCGGCAGTGAACGACCAGAAAGGCTCAAGCGACGCCGCCTCGTGGCTCCCGCCGAGGATCTCCTACCGCTGCACCTACGCGACACGGATTGTCGACGTGAAAACCCGATACGGACTGTGGGTAACCCAGCCAGAGCACGACGCCCTGGCCCGAATACTCAATTCCTGCTGATGCACAACGAGGCTGACGGCAACACCGCCAACGATGCGGCGCCGACAATAGTTCGGATCGCGTACCGCTCCTTCGGCAAGCCAGTTCCCGACAACAGGCCGGAATGCGGATGCGTCTACTACTGGCCCTTTCGCGAACCTCCAGGTCCCGGCCAGTGGGTGACCGTCCCTGGTTCCCGCCCCGAGATCTACGCCATTGTCACTGGATTCGGCAATAAGGGGGACGCAAACGGCACGCCGATCAAAACCATTGCCAGTGTGGTGCCCGACGAACTGGTGGCGGAGGAACAGCGGAAAACTGATGCCGACATGGTCGCGTGGCTCTGGGTCGCTCAACGCGCTGCAGGCTTCCCCGCCCCGGGCTATCCCGCCCCACCCGACGCATACCCCTACTCGCCGATACCGCCCGCCACGGGCACCGCGCCAAGCGCTGACGTGGCCAGCGAATACGGGTCCGTCTGGGAGCGCGTCCAGCGTGGAGCGGAGGAATACGGGCTTCCACTCGAACAGGTGAAACGGTTCAAAAGCATCTCCGAGCGCTGGCTCGCCATCTCCCGGAGTCGGCCATCTGAGACTGACCCCACCTCGAAGTCATCGGATACCACTTCCGGAAGGGAGATCACCGGGGCAACGGATACAACCGCCACAGCGAGTAGCAGTTCGCGGTGGAAGTGGCTTCTAATCCTGGTAGGCGTCGTTCTCGTTCTCGTCGTATTGACGGCGCTGATCCGGTCGCGGGGCCACCACATGAACCCGAACCTGGATGATTGGTGGCCGACAAGCAGCCTTCCAACGACATTGCAGCCGTATTCCAGGTGCTACCGCAACGTAAATGGGGAGTGCGTTCCGTCGCCGTCCGCATCCAGTACGTTGCCCGGCCGAGCGACCGCCGAGTGCCGAGATGGCACATATTCATTTTCGAGCCATCGGAGCGGTTCCTGCGCCGGCCATGGTGGCGTCGCAGTATGGCTGGACGGGCCAGCGTGACGATTCGCGCTATTTACGCCCAGCCTCAGCGGTTGCGGATTCGCCGGATCGCCAGTACGACCAGCAGGCCACCGACCCCGGCCAGGGAGACCATCACCGCCGGTTGGGTGACGAAGCTGACAGCCCGTGTCTTTGCCCGCTCAGCGAGGTGACGGGGGTTGGCCCGGTCCGCGAGAATGTCAACCGTGGCCGCCAACTGCTCGCGCGCCTGGTCGATGTCCTTCTTGATCCGCTCGGGATCGCGCTCCGCCACGTCTCGTCCTCCCTGTCCACCCGATGCTGCCCCTGCCGAACTACCCTAGAGCAGCCGGGCTTGGTCTCACGCTCCGGCGAGCAGAAAGGGGCAGTTGTTGACCGACACCGCACGCCTGGCGCCCGGCGATGACGCGCCGGCGTTCAGCCTTCCCGACGCCGACGGCAACACGGTGTCACTGGCCGACTACCGGGGACGGCGGGTGGTCGTCTACTTCTACCCGGCGGCCTCGACGCCCGGCTGCACCAAGCAGGCTTGCGACTTCCGGGACAACCTGCGTGACTTCAACGACGCCGGGCTCGACGTCATCGGCATCTCCCCCGACAAGCCGGCCAAGCTGGCCAAGTTCCGCGACACCGAAGGGCTGACGTTTCCGTTGCTGTCCGACCCGGACCGCAGCGTGCTGGCGGCCTGGGGCGCCTACGGTGAGAAGAAGATGTACGGCAAAACGGTGCAGGGCGTCATCCGCTCGACCTTCGTCGTCGACGAGCAGGGCAAGATCGCCGAGGCCCAGTACAACGTGCGGGCCACCGGGCATGTGGCCAAACTGCGCCGGGACCTTTCGATCTAGGGTCCGAGGTTCCACAACAGCCGGTAGTAGTCGATACGCGCCTGATCGCGCTGCACGCCGTAGGCGTCGAGCAGCGCGTCGGTCCAGTCGGCGCCGTAGTTCCACTCGGTGCTCCAGGTGATGACCGCCAGGTCGGCCCAGCGGTCGGCCACCCCCAGGGTGCCGAGATCGACGTGACCGGCAAGGCGGCCGTCGTCGTGCAACAAGGTGTTGGGCGCGCAGGCGTCGCCGTGACAGACCACGAGGCGATCGAGCGGCGGCGGATCGGCGACCCGCCGTAACGCCTGGGCCACGCTGAGGCCGGTGAACTCCTTCGGCCAGGCGGCGGGATTCAACTGTTCGGCACGCAGCGTGGCATCCTCGATCCGCGTCTCGGCGCTCCAGTCGAACGGGCATGACGCAACGGGCAGGGTGTCATGCAGCGAACGTAACGCCCGACCGAGTGCTGTCACCGCTGCACGTGGGTCGGCGATCCACCGCGGCGCGACCGCGCTGGTTCCGGGCAGTGCCGCGGTCACCAGCCACTGCCCCTCGCTGTTGCGACCGTGACCGAGCACCCTCGGAACCGCCGCGTAGTCGACCGCCCACCGCAGTCGTGCCACCTCGGCTGCCAGGTCGATGCCGCTGCTGGACGGTGACCATTTGATGAATCGGTGGCCGGTGGCACCGGCGACCTCGAACGTGGTGCCACCGACCTCGTTCTGCCACACCGGATGTGCGTTGCCGTCGCCGGCCAACTGCCGTACCGCATCCGGCAAGGCGAGTGGCAAAGGCGGCGGGCCGGCGATCATCCGGCCGGCTGCTCGACCAGCTTCGCCAGCAGCAGCGCCTCGGCGGCGGCGGCGCGTTCCAGCACGCCGAGATGCAGGCTCTCGTTGATGCTATGCGCCTGGCTTCCCGGGTCCTCCACACCGGTGACCAGGATGGTGGCCTGCGGGTAGGCGGCGGCGAACTCCGCGATGAACGGGATTGAACCGCCCATGCCCATGTCCACCGGTTCGACCCCCCACGCCTGGCGGAAAGCGGCCCGGGCCGCGTCGTACACCGGGCCAGTGGCGTCGATGGCGTAGGGCTCGCCGACGTCCCCGGGGGTGACAGTCACCTGCGCACCCCACGAAACATGCTGTTCCAAGTGGCTTTTCAGGGCCGTCAGATGGGCGGCGGCGTCACCGCCGGGAGCCACCCGCAGGCTCACCTTGGCCCGCGCTCGCGGGATCAGCGTGTTCGAGGACGCCGCAACGCTCGTGGTGTCGATGCCGATGATGGTGATCGCCGGTTTGGCCCACAACCGCTGCGGCACCGAACCGGAACCGATCTCGGCGACCCCCTCCAGCAGGCCAGTGTCGGCGCGTACCCGCCCTGGCGGGTAATCGACTGGCGCGGCGACGCTTTCGTGCAGGCCGGCAACGGCGACATTGCCGTTGTCGTCGTGCAGGGTGGCCAACAACCGCACCAGCACGCTCAGCGCGTCGGGCACCACCCCGCCCCACAGTCCGGAGTGCAGGCCGTGGTCGAGTGTGGCGACCTCGACCACACAGTCGGCCAGCCCGCGCAGCGACACCGTCAGCGAGGGAATCTCGGTGCTCCAGTTGTCCGAGTCGGCGATGACGATCACGTCTGCGCGCAGCGCTTCGGAGTGCGCGGACAGCAGCGCACCCAGCGACGGCGAGCCGGACTCCTCCTCGCCTTCCACGAAGACCGTCACCCCGACCGGTGGATGACCGCCGTGTGCCCGAAATGCCGCCAAATGTGTTGCTATGCCCGCCTTGTCGTCGGCGCTGCCGCGACCGTAAAGCCGCCCGTCGCGTTCGGTGGGCTCAAACGGCGGCGACGCCCACTGGTTGGCGTCACCCTCAGGCTGCACGTCGTGGTGGGCGTAGAGCAACACGGTCGGCGCGCCTTCAGGCGCCGGGTAGCGGGCGATGACCGCCGGCGCCCCGCCCTCGGCGACAATCTGCACATCGGGAAAACCCGCCTGGCCCAGCAGCCGCGCGGTCAGTTCCGCGCTGCGCTGCACCTCCGGGCGTCGTGCCGGGTCGGCCCACACCGACTCGATGCGCACCAGCTCCTCGAGGTCAGCCCGCACCGACGGCAGCACCTCGCGCACCCGCTGGACCAGATCACTCATGCCTCACCCCTTCGGCCGCGAGCGTGCGCAGAATGCCAACTCTTCCCGGCGCGTCGTGTGCAAACACCCACGCCCACGGGGAGGTTAACCCGTCTCCAGGATGGCGACGGCGGCGGCGGTGTCGCCCTCGTGCGTGAGCGACACGTGGATCGTCACGTCGGCCAGGTGGGTGGCGATCTCGCCGGAGAGCCGCACCTTCGGTCGGCCCCACATGTCGGTGACCACTTCGATGTCGCGGTGAATCGCCTCCGGCAGCACCGGTTTCTGGGCGAACCGCGACCCCGACCACGCCTTGATCACCGCCTCCTTGGCCGCCCACCGGGCCGCCAGGTGTCGCGCCGCCGACGAACTCTTGTCGGAGGCGTCCCGGCGCTCACCCGGGGTGAACGTCTCGGCGAAAACCGTTCCCGGCTGGTCGACCTGCTCGGCGAAGTCGGGGATCGAGACAAGGTCGATCCCGACACCAACGATTCCCACGGCTGCTAACGCTAACCGATGTAGACGTCGCCATCGCCGAGCCGGGCCGCCGGGTTGAGCAGCATCGCCGACTCCTGGCGCTTCTCCGACGTGCCGTGGTCGAACCGCCGGTCCGCCGGCCGCTCGTACAGCGGCTTACCGCCGGCGATCGCCGAGGCGAGCCGGCGCTGGCCGGCCAGCACCCGGGCCGAAGCCTGCTCCAGGTAGGCCTCGCGCTGAGCCGGGTCCAGTGCGGCCAGGAACGCCTGCGGGTGCACCAGAGCGACCAGACCGGACACGTGGCCGAACCCGAGGCTGGTGACCAGCCCGGCCTTGAGCGGGAACTTCTCGCCCAGGTGCAACGGCTCACGCACCCACACGAAGTGCCCGGCGGTCGCCAGTTCGTCGTCGACACAGTCCAGGCTGCGGTTGGGCGGGATGACCCCGTCGCGCAGCACCTGGCACAGGCCCATCAGCTGGAAGACCGCCGCGCCGCCCTTGGCGTGCCCGGTGAGGCTCTTCTGGCTGATCACGAACAGCGGCGCGCCATCGGAGCGACCCAGCGAGTCGGCCAGCCGCTCGTGCAGCTCGGTCTCGTTGGGGTCATTGGCCAGCGTCGAGGTGTCGTGCTTGGAGACCACCGCGATGTCGTCGGCACCCACGCCCAGCTTGGCCAGCGAGCGGGCCAGCATGGAGTCCTTGCCGCCGCGGCCGGCGCCCAGCGCACCCAGGCCCGGAGCCGGGATGGAGGTGTGCACGCCGTCGGCGAAGCTCTGCGCATAGGCCACCACCGCGAGCACCGGCAGACCCATCTTGGCCGCCAGGTCGCCACGGGCCAGCAGGATGGTGCCACCGCCCTGGGCCTCGACGAAGCCCAGCCGGCGCCGGTCGTTGGCGCGGGAGAACTTCGAGTCGCTGATGCCCTTGTTGCGCATCATCTCGGTGTCGGCGGTGGCCGCCATGTCACCGAAGCCGATGATGGCCTCCAGGGTCAGGTCGTCGTAGCCGCCGGTAACCACCAGCTCGGCCTTGCCCAACCGGATCTTGTCGACACCCTCCTCGACCGAGACCGCCGCGGTAGCACAGGCGGCCACCGGGTGGATCATCGCGCCGTAGGACCCGACGTAGCTCTGAACCACGTGCGCGGCAACGACGTTCGGCAGAACCTCCTGCAGGATGTCGTTGGGCTTGGCCCGTCCCAGCAGGTTGCCGTGGTACATGGTCTGCATCGAGGTCATGCCGCCCATACCGGTGCCCTGGGTGCTGGCCACCAGCGACGGGTGTACCCAGCGCATCAGCTCGGTCGGGGTGAAGCCCGCCGACAAGAACGCGTCCACGGTCGCGACGATGTTCCACAGCGCCACCCGGTCGATCGAGGTGGCCATGTCCTGGCTGATCCCCCACACCGTCGGGTCGAACCCGGTCGGGATCTGAGCGCCCACGGTGCGCGACAGCTTGCTCTTGCGCGGCACCCGAATCTCGGTGCCCGCCTTGCGGATCACCTGCCAGTCCGAGGAGTCCGGCACCGGGCGCACCACGGTGTGCTCGGGGTCGAACTCGACGAACGCCCGTGCGTCGGCCTCACTGGAGACCACGAACGAGAAGTCCTTGTCCAGGAACACACTGACCAGCAGCGGTGAGGCGTGGTCGGGGTCGATCGCGCCATCGTCAACAAACTGTCGGATGCCCACCCGCTCCACCACGGTGTCGTGGTAGCGCTCGACCAGTTCGGACTCGTCGACGAGCTCGCCGGTTGCGGTGTCATACCAGCCCGGCGTCGGGTCGTCTTCCCACTTGACCAGCCCGGTCGTCCAGGCCAACTCCAGCACCCCGGCGGCCGACAGCTCGCCGGAGACCTCCATCTCGAAGCGGGTGCGCGACGAGCCCAGCGGTCCCAGTTCGGCGCCACCGACGATGACCACCAGGTCGGCCGGGTCGACGTCGAGGTCATCCCAGACCGGCGGGGGTGCCGGGGTGTAGCCGCGTGGCGGGCTCGGCAGCGCCGCAATGGTATTGGCGGCGGCGTCGGCATCCTCGTCGGCTGCCGCGTCGGACGTCATCTCCTCGCGGGCCCGGGCGGCCAGTTCGGCCATGTCCAGGTTCGCCTCGGCCAGCCCACCGGTCAGGTCGGCTTCGATCGGCGCGTTGGCCGCGGCCACCTTGGACTCGACGTCGCACAGCGCCAGCAGCATGGCCGCCATCTGCTCGGTGGAGTAGGTGGTGACGCCGGCCTCCTCGACGGCGTCGACGATGACGTCGTTGTGGCCCATCAGGCCGGTACCGCGCGTCCAGCCGATCAGGGCGTGCGCGAGGCTGACCCGAGACGCCCAGGACGACTCGGCCTTCCAGCGCGACACCAGCGCGTCCAGTGCGGCTTTGGCCTCGCCGTAGGCACCGTCACCGCCGAACATGCCGCGGTTGGGCGAGCCGGGCAGCACCACGTGCAGCCGGGAGGCGATGTCGCGTTCGGCGCCGATCTTCGACAGGCCACCGATGAGGCGCTGCACCGCCCACAGCAGCACCTTCATCTCCATCTCGGCCCGCGCCCCGGCCTCCGACAGGTCACCGGTGACCCGCGGCGCTGCGAACGGGAACAGCAACGTCGGTGTCTGCGCGTCCTTCAGGTGAATCGACTGCGGCCCAAGGTTTTCCGACTGCTCACTACCCACCCATTCGACGAGCGCGTCGATGTCGGCGTAGGAGGCCATGTTGGCCGGCACCACCCACAGCGCCGCGCCGAACCGGGCGTGGTCGCGGTAGAGGCTGCGGTAGAAGGCCAGCCGGTCGTCGTCGAGCTTGGAGGTGGTCGCGATGACGGTCGCACCGCCGTCGAGCAGCTGGCCGACCACCGACGCGGCGATCGAACCCTTCGACGCGCCGGTCACCACCGCGACCTCGTCGCAGTAGCGGCCCCGGCCCGGGTTCTCCGCGCCGGCGGCGATCCGGGCGAACAGCGACGCGTGAATCTGGCGGCCCTCCGCCAGCGCCCGGCCCTGCCACCAGGTGGCCTGGGTGGCGACGACGTGCCCGGCGCCCTCGAAGCGCTCGGAGAGCTGCGGCCAGTCGGCGTCGATGTCGCCCTCGTCGGTCAGCCACAGCTTGACCAGGTCCTCACGGGCGCTGGCCCAGCGGTCGTCGAACAGCACCGCCTTGCGCGCATCGAACGCGGGCGCCACCAGCCGTGGCCAGTCCGACCCCAGTTCTGCGGTCACCAGGTCGATCAGATCAGCGTCGGTGGCGCTCTCCGGCGCGCTCACCACCTCGTCGAGGCCGAGCTGGCCCAGCACCAACCGGGCCGCCGAGGCGAGCACACCGTCGCGACCGGTGATCTGCTCGGTGAACTCACCCAGCGCGGCGGCGTCCACCGTCGCACCGCCACCCCCACCGGCCGACGGCAGGCTCACTGCGACCCCACGGCGCGCGGCGACCGCACCCACGGCCGCGTCGATGACCTTGTCGACGGCGGCGGCGTCGGCCAGCGCGCCCTCGTGCAGCCCGCCCAGCGCGCCGCCCCGGACACTGGTGCCTTCCCGGGTGCCCAGCGCGACCTCGACGGTGACGTGCTTGGCCCAGCCGTCGCCGAGTTCCCAGGTCTTCTTCACCCGTTCGGCGATGGCAGCGGGCCGCTTGCCGGACGGCCCAAGGACCGTGCGCAGCTGGTCGTTGATCGCGTCGGTCAGCACCGGCCCGTACGGCTTGTAGGTGCGTGCCAGCTTGGTCACCTGCGACTTCAGCGCCGACAGATCGGCCTCGGCGGCCCCGTCGATGGCGCCCAGGTTCAGCTCCGAACCCAGGTCCACCAGCAACTGGTTGCGCCGCGAGGACGCGCCGTCGGTGATGGACTCGATGGAGTCCAGCGCCTCGATCTGGTCGATGCGCATCTTGGCGCTCAACGCGATCAGCGCGCACGTGGCGTCGGCGGCGTCGAACGCGATGTCGTCGGGACGCGGGCCCCCTGACGGAGCGGCCGGTGCAGCAGGTGCCGGGGCGGCCGCCTCCGTCGGCGCGGCGTCTGCCGAAACCTCAGCCGGCACATCCTCTTCCGGTTCCGGCTCCGGGTCCTCGTCGGTGGCGAACAGCACCGCAGCGTCGCGCTCGGCGTTGAGCACTTCCACTGTGCTGTGGGCGTATTCGGGCAACTTGAGCGTGTTGGTGGCCAGCCCGGCGACCGTCGGAGCCGACTTCACCCCAATCTCGACGAACCGCTCCACGCCCAGGCCGCCGGCGGCCTCCTCGATGAACAGCAGGTCCTGCGTCTCGATCCAGCGCACCGGGCTGGCGAATTGCCAGGCCAGCAGCTCGATGACGATCTTGCGGCACAGTTCGCGCGGCTTCTCGTTACGCCAGGTGTCGTAGTCGGCGAGGATCTCATCCAGCGGCTCGGCCGGCACCAGGTCGCGGATCTCCTGGATGAACTCACGATCCAGGCTGAACGGCTTGGGCACCAGGTTGGGGATGTAGCGGCCGACGATCAGCTCTGGGTCCTTGTCGCGCGGCATGACCCGCTCCAGCGAACGCCGGAAGTCATCCACGCCGATGCGCAGCACCTCGGAGTGGAACGGCACGTCGATGCCGGGCACCAGGATGAACGACCGCTTGCCGCCGGTGATCTCGCGGCGCCGCTCCACCTCTTCCTCCAGGGCCTCCAGACCGGCCACCGTGCCGGCGATCGCATACTGCGAGCCGCGCAGGTTGAAGTTCACGATCTGCAGGAATTCCCCGGTGCGCTCGGCGATCTCGGCGACGAAAGCCTTGACGTCGGCGTCGTCGAGGTCGATCTGCGACGGCCGGATCGCGGCGAGCCGGTAGTTGGAACGCCCCATGGCGTCGCGCGGCACGATGTCGTGCATCTTCGAGCCGCGGTGGAACACCACCTCCAGCAGGGCTTCGAGTTCGTAGACACCGCTGACGCAGGCCAGGGCGGTGTACTCACCCACGGAGTGACCGCAGGCGATCGCACCTTCGACAAACGCGCCCTGCTCACGCATCTCGGCGACCTGCGCCGCGGCCACCGTGGCCATCGCCACCTGGGTGAACTGCGTGAGGTACAGCACGCCCTCGGGGTGCTGGTAGTGCACGCCGGAGGCGATCAGCGAAGTCGGGTTGTCGCGCACCACGTGCAGCACCGAGAAGCCCAGGGTGTCGCGGGTGAACTTGTCCGCAGAGTCCCAGACCTTGCGGGCGGCCTTGGAGCGGGCCCGGACCTCCATGCCCATGCCCTTGTGCTGGATGCCCTGGCCGGGGAACGCGTAGACGGTCTTGGGCGCGGTCAGTCGCGCGGTCGCCGACATCACCAGGTCCGAGCCGATACGTGCGCTGACTTCCAAAACCTCGGCGCCCAGGTCGATTCCGACCCGGTCGACCCGGAAGTCGACCTCGTCGCCGGGCTTGACCATGCCCAGGAAACGGGCCGTCCAGCCGATCAGCCGCGCCGGCGGGCGGGCTTGGCCGTCGGTAGCGGTCACCACGTGCTGGGCCGCGGCCGAGAGCCACATGCCGTGCACGATAGGCGATTCCAGGCCGGCCAGCAGCGCAGCGGCCCGGTCGGTGTGGATGGGGTTGTGGTCGCCGGACACCACCGCGAACGGCCGCATGTCGACCGGCGCGGTCACGGTGACGTCACGACGGCGGCGGCGCGGCGTGTCGGTGGCGTTGTCGGAGACCGCGCCGCCCGCCCGAACCGGGTCGGTCAGTTCCGCAGCACCGGTGCGCCCACGGATCGCGAACCGCTCCTCCAACGTGGCCAACGCTGTTCCGTCGGCCGCGCAGACCGTGACCGAAACCGGGACCACCCGCCCAACCTCGGTGTCGGTGGCTGCCGAAGCCGTTGCGGTGACGGTCAACTCGGCCGGCTCGGCCGGCAATGCGGCGAGCAGACGGGCGGCGTGATCCAGATGCACCAGACTCAGCAGGCCCTCGATGACCGGGAAACCGGCATCGGTGGTGGCCGAGCCGATGGCGGCGAACACCGCGGGCCAGCACCGACCAACCAGGGCGTCCGGCACGGTGGACAGTCCGGGCGCCAGCGGCGCGCCGAACGTGGCGGTCACCCCGGTGTGGTCGGCGACCTGCTCGGGGTTCCATGCCACCGTCACGGTGGCCGAGCCGTCGACCACCGGCGGCAGCGCCCCCGGCCCGTCGACGCCGGCGGCGATGGCCAGCACCGCGCGCATGGCAGCGGCGGCATCCTCGGTGGACACCAAGGGGGCAGCGCCATCGACGACCGAGGCCGGCACGGTGAAGCGAATGTCGATCCAGACACCGGACAGCGGCACGCTCAATATGACGTTCGGCGCCTCCCCGTTTTGGACTACCTCCAGGCGCGCGCCCGTCGTCGGGTGGGTGGCCGCCCGGTTCTCCTGCACCTGCCACTCGTCGGCGGCACCGATCCGGTGCACCGGGTTGGTGGCGGTGCGGCCGGCCCACAGCACGTCGGGGGCGTCGAGGAGCACGGCCAGCGGGCCGGTCACATCGGCGCGGCCCTGCCGGCGCGCCGTCACCGGGGTGGGCTTGGCACCGGAGGCCAGCAGCTGGTCGACTGCCGCCTGCTCGAAGCGGTCCAGCAGCTCGCCGACCGGCTCGTCGACCCGGGTGATCCCGGCCACGGCGGTGATGCCCGGAATGATGCAGACCTGTTCGGCGGTGTAGCGGGCGTCGTGCGCCTGCCACAGCGAGTCACTGCGCCACCAGCGGCGCACGTCCTTGTCGATCACCGGCACGAAGTTGACCGGCTTGCCCGGTGTCTTGCACAACTGGGTGAAGAACGGCGCGTCGGCCGGGTGCAGCCGGACCGTCTCGGCGTCGGGGTAGCGGGCCAGCAGCGCGGCGATCGCCTCGTCGGGACGCTCCAGGAGTTCTTGTCCCGCTTCGGAATCGGCGAACAGCGTCTCGATCGGCCCGGACTCGACCTCGTTGAGCCGGGCTTCGGCGCGTTGCAGCATCGCGCCGAACCGCTCCCGCCAGGTGTCGGCCAGCCAGGGGCTGTCCGGCGAGGCGGTGTCGGCGGTCGAATCACCGTCACCGATCGCCAGCTCGACGTACCGGCGCAGCCACTGCGCGTAGGTCATCTCGGTGACATCACCGAAGTACGGCTTGGCGGTGTCGGCCAGTGCGGCGATGATCTCGTCGCGGCGGGCCGCGACCGCTTCGCCGTCGCCGGCGACCTCGTCGAGCAACCGGCCGCAGCGCGACGCGGTGTTGTCGATCTCGTGGATGTCAGCGCCGAGCTGGCTGCGCGACGATGCCATGCCGCCGTGAGCTTTTCCTGCACCGATCCAGTGGTCGGTGCCCTTGGTGTCGACCAGCATCTGCTTGACCGCCGGGGAGGTGGTGGCCTCCTTGGTGGCCATCGCCGCGGTCCCCACGAGGATGCCGTCCACGGGCATCAGCGGGAAGCCGTGCTGCTGCGACCACTGCCCGGACAGGTATTCGGCGGCCCGCTCGGGGGTGCCGATGCCACCGCCGACACACAGCGTGATGTTGGGCTGCGAACGCAGCTCCGAGTAGGTCGCCAGCAGCAGGTCGTCCAGGTCTTCCCAGGAGTGGTGACCACCGGCGCGGCCGCCCTCGACGTGCGCGATCACCGGAGTGGTGGGCACTTCGGCGGCAATGCGGATCACCGAGCGGATCTGCTCGACGGTGCCCGGCTTGAACACCACGTGGCTGATACCCGCCTCGTTGAGTTCGGAGATCAGCTCGACGGCTTCCTCGAGCTCCGGGATGCCGGCGCTGATCACCAGCCCGTCGAACGGGGCGCCGGACGCACGGGCCTTCTGCACCAGCCGCTTCCCGCCGACCTGCAGCTTCCACAGGTAAGGGTCCAGGAACAACGAGTTGAACTGCACGGTGCGGCCCGGCTCCAGCAGTGTGGTCAGCTCGGCGACGCGGTTGTTGAAGATCTCCTCGGTGACCTGCCCGCCGCCGGCCAGCTCGGACCAGTGCCCGGCGTTGGCCGCCGCGGCGACGATCTTGGCGTCGACGGTGGTCGGCGTCATGCCGGCCAACAGGATCGGCGACCGGCCGGTCAGGCGGGTGAACTTGGTGTCGAGTTTGATCCTGCCGTCGGGCAGCTGCACCACTGAGGGGGCGTAGCTAGTCCAGGGCCGGGCCACCTCGGGCACGGCGCCGATGGTGAACATGTTGCGCTGTCCACCGCGGGTGGCCACCGGGACGATCCCGATGCCCAGACCGCGGATCACCGGTGCGGTCAGGCGGGTCAGGATGTCGCCGGGCCCCAGGTCCAGAATCCAGCGGGCTCCCGCGTCGTGCAGGGCGGTGATCTCGTCGACCCAGTCGACCTGGCGCACCAGGATCGAGTCGGCCATAGCGCGGGCCAGCTCCACATCGAGGCCGACCTTGGCCGCCCACTCGCCGACGATCTCGATGCCGTCGGACAGCCGCGGCGAGTGGAATCCGACCTCCACCTGCACCGGCTCGAAGACCGGCGAGAAGACCGCGCCGCCACGCAGCTTGTTCTTGCGCTCGGCGGCCTCCTTGTCGGCGATCTGCTCGCAGTACAGCTCGAAGCGCGACAGCTGCTCGGGGGTGCCGGTGATGACGACCGCGCGCCGGCCGTTGCGGATGGACAGCACCGGCGGCAGCACGGTGCGCACGTCGGTGGCGAACTCCTCGAGCAGTTGCTGGATGCGCTCGGGGTCGGCGCCTGAGACCGACACCATGGGCGGGCGGTCACCCAGGATCGAGATGCCGCGGCGGCGGGCCACCAGAGTTCCGGCGGCGCCGACCAGCTGGGCGATCGCGAGCAGCTGCACGTCGGTGGTGCCCCCCGCCTTCAGCGACTCGACGGCCAGGACGCCCTGCGAGTGCCCCGCGACGGCGACCGGCGGGGTGGCCGACAGGTTCAGGCCCTGACGTTCCAGCGCCCGCACCGCGGCGATCTGGGTCAACAAGACGCCCGGCACCGACACTGCGGCCGACGTCAGCTGCTTGGCCGACGGGATCGGGTCCTCGGCCGCCAGCGCCCGCACCCACTGCAGCGGTTCGAAGCCGATGGGCCGGACTACGACGAGTTCCTTGGCGACCGGCTCCAGCAGCAGGTCGGCCTCACCGGCCAGGGTGGCCAGCTCGGTCTCGATCCCGGCCGAGGAGACCAACTCTTCGAGCGACTCCAGCCAGGCGCTGCCTTGACCGCCGAAGGCGACCGCGTACGGCTCACCGGCCGTCAGACGATCCACCAGGGCGGACGAGGCGTTGGCGAACGGGCCCGAGCCGGCGCCGTCGGCGGACACCCGGTCATGTTCGTGGATCGTCACGGTATATATCTCCCCTGCTCTGGCACATCGCGTCTTTTGGTCATCGCCGGCCGGCTTGACCGGCTGGGCCCTTGGTCGGGCAGCGGGCTCTCGCGTCGTCGCGGCCGCGCTACAGCAGTAAGAGTGTCATAAGAACCTGTGCCGTTTCTGCAGGTAATTGGTTACTGATGAGTTCTACGCCCGGGTAACCCACCTGCGGATATCACGCGTTCGGACGGCGCCTCGATCCTCGGGGACCAAACGTCCTGCGTGCGCGGGGTTACGGTCGAGTAGCCACAACAGCGCTGATCAAGGCTGCATTGTTATCTAATCGTTATGTTCGCATCTGGCGAACGATTGTCGCCGTAGACAGTCAATGTCGCAGTGTCAACCGTGCGCCGTGATCCCCGCCACGCGCCCCCCGGGGGCCGCGACGAGGCCACTTTCCGCATCCGGACCCGGCGTGCGGGTCAGGCCCACTGCCCGAACGCGGGCGTGAGGATCTCGTTGATATCCACGCCGACATTGCCGACCTTGCGCTTGTCGATCTCGACCTGGTGCAGGTTGGCCGCCGGGTGGGCGGCCCCGCCCGGCGAACCCCAGTTGTGCTGCCAGAAGCAGGAACCCAAGCCGTCTTGCACCGCCCACTCGATGGTCTTGGCGTTGGCGTACACACCGGTGCGTTGATGCCCGATCACCGACTCCCAGCCACGCAGGTACGGGGCCACCTGCGCCTGGTACTGCTCGTATGAGGGGTTGTCGTCGATCGAGGCGTAGATCGGGGCGCTATCGGGGCCGCCCGCCGCGGTGTGCAGTTGCAAGCCCCGCTGCGCGTGTTCGACGCCGGCCGCCTGACCGCCCAGCCAGTCGGCGGTGGCCTGTTTGCCGAACTGGTAGCAGGAGACGATCTTGAGGCCGTTTTGCTGCAGATCACGCGCCTCGTCCGGCTGCATCGGCTTGCCAAGCATCCAGTCGGCGCCGGGGCGGCGATCGGAGACGTAGCGGATGGCTCCCACCGCGCCGGCTGCCCGGATCTGCTCGGCGGGCAGGACCCCGGCCGCGTAGTCCAGCAGGATGCCCAGCGGAGCCGCCTCAGCGGTCGCGGCGAGCAGTGCCGCCGCCGCGGCGCCGAAACCGACCGCAGCCGGGGCGCTCGCGGCGAGTTTGAGCACGTCGCGCCGGGAAATTAACACGCGCCAAAGGATACGGCAGACCCGCCGCCGCTCACGGAAGCTTGACCGTCACAGTGCAGGATGGGCGGGTGACACAGGCGCGGAACTCGGCTCGCTCATTGCGTCCCTGGATCGTGTGGGGCACCGGGCTGTTGTCCTACGTCGTCGCGGTATTGGACCGCACTACCTTCGGGGTGTCGGGCCTGGACGCCGCCGAACGGTTCAGCGCCGGTCCGGGCACGCTGTCGTCATTCGTGATCCTGCAGCTCATCGTCTACGCCGCCATGCAGATTCCGGCCGGGGTGCTGCTGGACCGCTTCGGCCCCAAAGCGATGATCGCCAGCGGCGTCACGGTGCTCGCCGCCGCCCAGGCGACGCTTTCGCTGACCCATTCGCTCCCCGTCGCGGTCGGCGCGTATGGCGCGGTCGGCCTAGGCGACGCGTTCGTGTTCATCTCGGTCATCCGGTTGCTGCCCAATTGGTTTGCGCCGGAACGTGTTCCGCTACTGACCCAACTGACCGGGATCTGCGGCCAGCTCGGGCAGCTGCTCTCGGCGGTGCCGTTCCTGGCGATTCTGCTGCACAGCGGCTGGACCGCGGCCTACCTGTCGGCAGCCGCTCTGGGCGTGCTGGCCGCGGTGCTGACGCTCGCTGTGTGCCGAGACGCCCCGGCGGGCACGGCGGTTGACGTGCAGCCGCGGACGTTTCGTGCGGCATTCGGCGACGTCAAAACGGTGTGGTCACGGCCGGGCACCAAGTTGGGTTTCTTCACCCACATGGGAACACCGTTCTCGGCGAACGTCTTCGCGCTGATGTGGGGCGTGCCGTACCTGACCACCGCACAGGGGCTTTCACGTGGCGTGGCTGGTGCGTTGTTGACGGTGTCGGTGGCGACCTTCGTCGTGATCGGACTGCTGACCGGAACCCTTTCGGCGCGCCGGCCCCAGCACCGGGCGGGGCTGGTCCTGGCGATGATAGCGCTGACCGCCGCGACCTGGGCGGTGCTGCTGGCCCTGCCCTCCCCCGCCCCGCACTGGCTCCTGGTGGTGCTGATCGTGGTGATCTCGGCGGGCCAGCCGGTGTCGATCCTGGCGTTCGACTTCGCCCGCACCTACAACCCGCCGGCCGCGCTGGGCACCGCGCAGGGCATGGTCAACACCGGCGGTTTCATCGCCACGTTGCTGATCATGCAGGCGATGGGGCTGGTGATCGCGATGGCCGGCGGTTATTCGTTCTCGGCCTTCCGGCTGGCCTGGACTGTCCAGTACGTCGTCTGGGCGGTGGCCGCCATGGGAGTGGCGGTCAATGCGCGCAAGGCACGGCTCTCTGAGTCGCTCGGCGAGCTCAGACGGCCGGCGTGTACGGGTCGGGCAACTGCGGGCAATAGGCCTGTCGAGCCGCGTTGATAATGGCGCGCGCCTCATCGGGCGACACTTCCAGGTTGGCGATCACCGAGATCGGCACCAACCGCGGCGAGCTGCCCAGCGCCGAGCAGACCGCGTGGCCCTCCTGCACCAGCAGATCCCGCAGCGAGGCGCACTTGATGGTGCCGCAGACCTGTTTGTCGTAGTTGGGGTGAAGCCCCTCTTGCTCCAGGTCAGTGAAGAACGCCTGGTCCTCGTTGCTGGGATCGTCGGCGACTGCCGCCGGGGCGGGCGCTACCACGAAGCCGGCCAGCACCGCGCTGAGCGCCGTTGCGATGAGTTGCTTGTTCATCACGCTGCACCAATCCGAGGCGGACCAATACGTCCATTCTGGCACCGCTGGCCCTGCCGGCGGGCGAAGTCGGCGTAGTCGGCCGAGGGCCACCGGCGTCCGCCTTGGAGTAGCCGCCCGCTCGGTGGCCGGCAAAGCTTGAACGCCGCCTGCCGTTGCCGCCGTCTCGCGCACGAAACCCCCTGGTCGATCCCAGTACCGCGACTTGACGGGCCCGCAAATATCAAGTTTTTGGGTGGGTGGCATGGTCCTATCAGCAAACCTGTCTAACGTCCATTTCGCGCTTTTCAGTCGGTGGATCCTCGACGGTGGGGCCACGCCCGGCTGAGACGGCGTACGGGGAGAGCGGGGCGACTGACACGCCGGCCCGCAGAGTGCACCACGCCCGCGTGGTGTGGCAGTCGGGGGAAAGACATGGCAACTGCGCTACACCGTCGTCGGTATCTGCGAGCTGGCTTGATATTGGTTGCGGTGAGCGCCGTGGTCGTCGCTCAGGTCGCAACGGTCAAGCCGTGGTCGGCGGGAAGGTCGGTTGTCGACCGAGCCGTTCGCCTGATAGCCGGCGATTCCATCCTCAACGTGCCCTTCAACTTGTTCCAAGACCTCGTCAACATTCCGGCCAACGAAGTCGCCGCGACCAACGTGTTGGCGGACTCCCTGTTCGCGACCGGAACCTGGTGGACGCCGAGTGCGACGAACCTGTGGGGCGAAGACCCCGGCGACCCAGGGCATTTCATGGCCGTCTTCGACTACCTGTTTCCATTCGCTCCACAGGTCTCCGGCGTGGACCAGCCCGAAATCGATCCGACCTTGCTGGCCAACGGGACCGCGGGCCTGGGTCAGCAGTTCGCCATGCTGGCCGCGGCCGAACTCCCGGTCAGCGCATCGTGCGACGCAGTCCAGTGCGCGCCGATGGTGCCGACGGCGCCGATCACCGGTCTTACCGGGCTCGACAGGCTGATCGACTTCGAGAAGGTGTTCACGAACTTTCCCAACGCCGACAACCAACTAGGGCTCTTCAGTCACTGGTTGAAGGTGCCACTGGAGCAGTTGCTCACCGGATACCAGTTTCCTGCCACCCCGGCCGATACCACCAACCCGACCGCGGCCGGAATCGCCGACCCGTCTGCGGGGATCGGCCCGGGTGGTTCGGTTCCCGGTGCCCCACTCGACGCGGTGCCGGGCAGCCAGGCTCAGGTCGGCTTCGGTTTCCCCGGCACCGCAACCGGACCCGACGGCGAGAACCTGATGCCGTGGGCGGGGGTCAATGTCCAACTCAACCTGCTCGGGCCGTTCGAGCAGTGGTTCCAGAGCCTGGAGGCACCGGTCAACCTCAACGGCTTCGAGCTTGTCGGCCCGGAGGAGGTGGGGCAGGCCCTGAAGGCCCTGGCCGCCGGAATGGTCGTGGACTTCGACCCGTTCACGCCGGGCAGTCCGCTGTGCCCGGCGCTCTGCGACCAATCGCCGTTCGCCCCGCCCTTCGGCGTCACCATCGCGGATGTGGTTCAGTCGATCCAGAACATCGGGCCGCCCAATCCGCTGATCAGCGAGTGGCTGGCCCTCAACAGCTCAGGGCTGGCGAACGCACCGACAGCAGAACAGATCAATGCCACCGTGGCAGGTCTGCAGACTGGATTGTTCACGTTGAACCCGGACACCGAAGCTCAGATCGTCGATGAACTCAACAGCATCAACCCGAACTTGGCAAAGCTCCTGGTCAACGCGGGGCTGATGACCGACCCGGCTTACCTGGGCCCCTGGGCCGGCACCGGCGGCCCGGACAGCGGCGTCGACATTCCCCCGGTGCCAAGCGAGTTGGGCGGATGGAATCCGATGCAGATCTGGCCCGACCTGCTCGGCGTCGTCGACCCCACCGGGACCCTGTCTAATGACCTCACCGATTTCTGGAACTCGCTGTCGAGCATCTTCGACGGCTTGGGACTGTAGGGGACCGGGCATGCCCTTCCGCTGACGTCGGTTCGCCTGTTACGAACCGTCCGCCACTGGACGATCCCGCGACCGGACGGCAGGATGTTTGCCCGCCTTTCCGCGACAACTCCGGTCAATTCCGGCTCGCCGCAGCGATTGTCGCGGAGAGGCGGGCAAACACCACATGGCGGAAATCGACGACCAACCGCCCCGGGGCGCGACCACGGCGCCCGAACTTGGCCGACCGAGAAGCCCGCCAGCGTGGGACCGCGCTGCAGTCCGATGACGCGAGTCAAAAGGTGTCACCGATGACGTGACTCATCACATTTGTGCGGGCGGAGGGACTCGAACCCTCACGCTCTTTCGAGCAATGGCACCTAAAACCATCGTGTATGCCAGTTCCACCACGCCCGCCGGCGTTGAAATCCTACCGGTCGCATCGGCGGAAAATTCTGTCGGTGTACCGAACTACGTTGGAATACAACGTGCGAAAAGGCGGGATCATGCGACCCACCGGAATTCGACTCGGTGCAACGCCTTGTTGCTACGGGCATGAACGGTTGCGCGATTTCCCGGCGGACTGGCATTCCCCGGACCACGGTGCGAGGCTGGCGTCGCGATCCACGGGTCCGGCAACCGGGCGAAGACTGCCGGTCCCATGACTTTTCTGGCTTGCCTCCAACGGGGTACTGCTACCTGCTCGGCGATGTACCTCGGCGATGGCTGCATTTCCCGGCAGCCCCGGTGCTGGGTACTTAGGGTCACCCTCGACGCCAAATACCCCATGATCATCGCGCGCTGTCGCGCGGTAATCGATGCGGTGATGCCGGGACAGCACGCCGGGGCGCTCAAGCGTTCGGATCACTGCGTTGAGGTCTACCTCTGCTCAAAGCACTGGCCCTGCCTCTTCCCCCAGCACGGCCCCGGCAAGAAGCACCACCGGCCGATCCGGCTCGAACCCTGGCAGCAGGAACTCGTCAACCAGGCGACCGAGGAGTTCATCCGTGGTCTGATCGACAGCGACGGTTGCCGGGTGGTGGCCAACGACCGCGGCGTGCGCAGTGTGCGCTACCACTTCTCCAACCGCGCCGACGACATCCGCGGCCTGTACTGCGCGGCGCTGGATCGCCTGGGAATTCCGTGGACGCAGAACAGCACGTATGAGATCGCCGTCTACCGCAAAGCGGCAACCGCGCGACTCGACGAGTTCGTCGGCCCGAAGACCTGACAGCGCCCCAGCCGACGCGCGGTACCGTCATAAGGTGTCCACTACACGGCGTCGGAGACCGGCACTGATCGTGCTGGTGATCCTCGCCGCCTGCGCGTGCCTGGCGCTGGGGTGGTGGCAGTGGACCCGATTCCAGGAGGTCAACGGCACCTTCCAGAACCTCGGCTACGCGCTGCAGTGGCCGTTGTTCGCCTGGTTCTGCGTCTACGCCTACCGCAAATTCGTCCGCTACGAAGAAGCACCGCCCGAGCCACACCGAGCCGACACGGTGACCGAGATACCGGCCGGACTGCTGCCCGAGCGGCCCGCGCCCGCCGCCGCACCCACCGACGACGCCGCACTCCGGGAATACAACGCCTACCTGGCCGAGCTCACCGAGAACGAACGAAAGAACAGGAACACCGCATGACCGATACCCCCGCCCAAGCCGCTCCTGCCGAGAAGATCCGCAGCGCGCTGCTGCCCTACCGGGTCATGGCCTGGGCAACGGGTGTCTGGCTGATCGCCCTGTGCTACGAGATCGTGGTGCGCTACGTGGTCAAGGTGGATAACCCGCCCACCTGGATCGGTGTGGTGCACGGCTGGGTGTACTTCGCCTACCTGCTGGCCACCTTCAACCTGGCGGTCAAGGTGCGCTGGCCGCTCGGCAAGACCATCGGCGTGCTGCTGGCCGGCACCATTCCGCTGCTCGGCATCATCGTCGAGCATTTCCAGAGCCGAAACATCAAGGCGCAGTTTAACCTCTGACGCGCGGACTCATCCCGGAGGCGGGTTCACCCACCGCTGCACCCCACCGTGGTTGGAGCACGCGCCGCTGCGGTGCCTACTGAATGAGTAGCTGCCGTCGCGGCAAACGGCACTCGCCCCGGCCGGTGGCGCGACGGGCTCGATCGACGTCACCGGTGGCGGTACGAACGACGGAGACGGTGCCGGCACCGGTGGGGACATCAGCGGCGCCGGCGGCGCGGCCGGCTCGGTCACGGTGACGGTCACCCGGTGCGTCGGATGCACGGTGGTGGTGGTCGGTGGAGGTGGCACCAGGCCATCCTGCTCACCACCGCTATCGGCCACCCCGAGAACACCGGCCACCCCTGCCAGCACCGCGGCGCCACCGACCAGCCACGGCCAGCGGCGCCGACCCATGCCGGCCGCGACCGCCACCGGCTCTTGAACGGCAGCCCCAGCGAGCGCCCGGGCGAAGTCGCGGCAGTCACCGAACCGCTCGGCGGGATCCTTGGCCAGGCCGGTGGTCAGCACCGCATCCAAGTGAGCCAATTCCGGTCGTCGCTCGCTGAGCCGCGGCGGGGCGGCGGTCAAATGCCGGCTGATGATCGTCACCGGGTTCTCGTCGCGGAACGGCGGCACCCCGGCGAGCAGATGAAATGCGGTGGCCGCCAGCGCGTATTGGTCGGCCCGGCCGTCCAGATCCTCGCCCCGCAGCTGTTCGGGTGCGGCGTAGCACAGCGTGCCGACGGTGAAGTTGGTGGCGGTCAGCCCGTTGGTGACGCCCAGTTGCCGGACGATGCCGAAGTCGGCCAACAGGATCCGCTGGGATTCGCCTTCGGGTTCGGCGATCAGGATGTTCGCCGGTTTGACGTCGCGATGCAGCAGCCCGCGCTGGTGCGCGTGGTCGAGAGCCTCGGCGATCGCGCCGACGACCGTCAGCGCTTCGCCTTCTGGCATCCCGCCCGGGTACCGGTCGGCGATGAAACGCGCCGCATCGGTGCCGTCCACGTAATCCATGGCGATCCAGAGCTGCCCATCGAATTCGCCGCGGTCATGGACGCCGACGATGTTGGGGTGAAACAGCGTCGCCGCCAGATCAGCTTCCAGCTGGAACCGCCGGCGGAACTCGCTGTCGCCGGTCAGATCGGCGGGCAGCACTTTGAGCGCGTCGCGACGCGGCAACCTCGGGTGCCGGGCCAGATACACCTCGCCCATGGCGCCCGAGCCGAGCAGGCGTTCGATGCGGTAACCGGCGAACTCTGCGCCGAGCGCTAGCGGCACGGCTCAGTCCGCGAGCTGCCGCAGCGCCGGTAGCAGCAGCGCCAACGCCCGGCCGCGGTGCGAGGCGGCATCCTTCTCCGCTGGGCTCAGCTGCGCCGCGGTGCGCACGGCATCGGCGGGGACGAACACCGGGTCGTAGCCGAAGCCCCCGTCGCCGCGGGGTTCCCGGGCGATGCTGCCCGACCATTCGCCGCGCACCACCACCTCGTGGTCGGCTCCGCTGCCCCAGACCAGCGCGCAAGCCGACACGAATGCCGCACCGCGCCGCTCATCGGGAACGTCACGCAGTTGGGCCAGCAGCAGGGCGGTGTTGGCGCCGTCGTTGCCGTGCTCACCCGACCAGCGCGCCGACAGCACACCGGGCATGCCGTTGAGCGCGTCCACTGTCAAGCCGGAATCGTCTGCGACGCAAGGCAATCCGGTCGCCCGATAACCGTCACGCGCCTTGGCCAGCGCGTTGTCCTCAAACGTCGTCCCGGTTTCGGGTGCTTCGGGGAACGGCGCGACTTCGTCCAGCGAGATCGGGCGCAGGCCCGAGATACCGGCGTGCTCGAGCACCCGGCTGAGTTCGGCCAGCTTCTTGCGGTTGCGGCTGGCGACCAAAATGTCAGTCAGCATCTGCCCTGAGCAACAAATCTCACAGCCGCGCTCTCCTATCACGGTTAATGGCGGTAAGTTAGGGACACAGCGCTTCTAAGCACCTTTGTGTCTTCGCCTTAGCGGCGGTAGTTCGACTCTAACCAATCAAGATCTGCCTCCCAGTCCGAAATCGCTTGTCCGAAGTCACCTTTGCGACGAGCTCTTGCAAGCTGCACGCTTCGCGAAATCAGCTGCCGCATCGCGTCCAAACGCTGCCGGCTACTCGGTCGGCCCCAACCGTCAATGTCCTCAGAGCGGTAGGCCTGATCCAGGATGCGGCGTCTCATCTCCGGGTGCAGTCCACCTTTCCCCACTTTGTAGCCCATCCTCTTCAGCGCACTGTCGGCGGACCACGAATCGGTACTGAACTGCCTGATCACTACTGGATTAACCCGGGCAGGTCTAGATATTCGCGGCTCGACCCGGTTCCGTTTCGGCACGACGGGCAATGGCGCTGGTTTCAAGATGTGACCGCGCTTTTCAAGCTCGTCCGTGACATAGCGGACAAGCGCCTGCTGAGCAGATCCCACGACGGGGTAACCGTGGTCCACTAGCTCGCGCTCAAGCTGCTGGCGTTGCCGCGGGGTCAACTCCTCATTCCAATACTTTGCCATGACCGTAGCAAGTGTCTTCGCGTAGATTTTCCGGGGAGGCTTAACGAAATTCAGTGCTGCTGACTTCGCGGCGACTAGCGATTGGGTATGTCCATCGAGCAGATTCGGTTGAGGACGCCGTTTGCGCCGAGCTCTTCTGTTGGCTGTCCTCGAACCCCTGTCCTTCGGCGGCCCGCTCAACAAGACCGCCAACTCATTGCGCTCGCCGGGTGTCAGTTGGCTCATCCGATGCCCTTCCATGAGCCCGATCGCTGATCAGCGATATTACGCAACATCCGCCGCTTTGGCGGCCAAGTGCGTTTACCCCGCTAAACGGGTCGATGCGATCGATTAGTTGAGCTACTTAGCAAAGTCAAGTACCCAACCAACGCAAAATTGCGATGACCCTAGTCTCGGGATAGCTAGGCACCTGTACATCGATCAGCTGCCGAACGCCTTCTTCGGTGCCGGCCCCTCCGGCAGCACCCCGGGATAGGGCAGTTCCAACGCTTCGCGCTGCACCACGAACAACTTCTCGCAGGCGACCAGGGCCGCATCGAGCATCTTGTCCAGGGTCGAACGCGGGAAGGTCGCCCCCTCGCCGGTGCCCTGGATCTCCACCAGGGTTCCGGTGTCGGTAGCGACGACGTTCATGTCGACCTCGGCGCGGGAGTCCTCCTCATACGGAAGATCCACGCGGACCCGGCCGTCGACCACACCGACGCTGACGGCCGAGATGGCGCACGACAGCGGGCGCGGATCCGACAACTTGCCGGCCGCCGACAGGTAGGTGACCGCGTCGGCGAGCGCCACGTAGGCTCCGGTGATCGCCGCGGTGCGGGTGCCGCCGTCGGCTTGCAACACATCGCAGTCGATCGCGATGGTGTTCTCCCCCAGCGCGGCTAGGTCGATACAGGCCCGCAGCGAGCGGCCGACCAGCCGGCTGATCTCCTGGGTGCGCCCACCGACCCGGCCCTTGACCGATTCACGGTCGGAGCGGCTGTGCGTGGCGGCGGGCAGCATGGCGTACTCCGCGGTCAGCCAACCGCGCCCGGAGCCTTTGCGCCAGCGCGGCACGCCTTCGGTGACGCTGGCCGTGCACATGACCCGGGTGTTGCCGAATTCGACCAGCACCGACCCGGCCGGGTTCGAGGTGAACCCGCGGGTGATGACGACCGGGCGCAACTCGTCGTCGAGGCGACCGTCTTCTCGTTTGGACACGCGGTCAACCCTAATGGTGATCGCCCGGGTCAACCCCGCTGGATGTCGAAACTCTCGTCACACACCACCGCGTGCACCGGCCCGTCGAACTCGGCTTTGGCCTCGCCGATGACGTCCTCCCGCGAGGTCCAGGGCGGGATATGGGTGAGCAGCAGTTGGCCGACGCCGGCGGCTGCCGCAATGCGGCCGGCCTCGGTGCCGGACAGATGCAGATTCGGCGGCCGGTTGGCCTCGTGGGTCCACGACGCCTCACACAAGAAGACATCGGCGCCGCGGGCGAGCTCGATCACCCCGTCGCAGTAGCCGGTGTCACCGCTGTAGACCAGGGTCGCCCCGGATGCGTCGGTGATCCGCATTCCGAACGACTCGGTCGGGTGACAGACCAGCCGGGGCTGCACACTGACCGTTCCGCACTCGACCGGTTCGCCGTCCACCCAGGTGTGCACATCGAAGATGTCGGTGATGTCGTCGATCTCACCGCCGTACGGCGAGGACGCGGCACCCATCCGCGACCAGGTGTCGCTCGGCCCGTAGATGAAGCCCTTGGCGAACGGCTGGGTTGCCACCGACGGGTGGTAGCGGCGCCAGACGAACAGTCCCGGTAGGTCCAGGCAGTGGTCGGCATGCAGGTGCGACAACAGCACACACACAGAACCCGGATCGACGTGCCGCTGCAGCGCGCCGAGCACCCCGCCCCCGAAGTCGATGACCAGCGGCGGGGTGTCCGGAGCCTGCAACAGGTAGCCCGATGCCGGCGAGTCCGGACCCACCACACTGCCGGAGCAGCCGAGCACGGTGAGTCGCACGTTCCCTACTGTGCCATGTTCGTCGCAACGATGACCAAGACACGAGCGCTTTGCCCGCTATTCGTCATCGAAATCACGCCGCACGGCTAACTCAACGGGGCGTGACGACGGACGGCTCCGACGCCGGTGATGGCCGGGCCCAGAAATCGCGTGGCCAATGCGGCGAACGCCTCGGGGTCGCCGGTCGCCTCGAACACCCGGGTCGCCGGGGCGGCCCCATGCGGGCGCAGCAGATCGAGCTCGGTCAGCACCCGCAGCAGCTCCTTGGCGGTCTCCTCAGCGCTGGACACCAGTGTCACCTGCTCACCCATCGCCAGCTGGATCAACCCCGACAGCAGCGGGTAGTGGGTGCAGCCCAGCACCAGGGTGTCGACTCCGGCGCGCTGCAGCGGCTCCAGGTAGCCCTCGGCGAGCCCCAACACCTGCCGACCGCTGGTGATACCGCGTTCGACGAAGTCCACGAAGCGCGGGCAGGCCACCGCGGTGATCTCGGTGTCGCGGGCCGCGGCGAACGCGTCCTGATAGGCGTGACTGGTGATGGTCGCTTGGGTGCCGATCACCCCGATCCGGCCGTTGCGGGTGGTGGCCACCGCCCGGCGCACCGCCGGCAGGATCACCTCGACGACGGGCACGTCGTAGCGCTCCCGGGCATCGCGCAGGCACGCGGCCGACGCGGTGTTGCAGGCGATCACCAAGGCCTTGACGCCCCGGTCGACCAGATCGTCGCCGATGGCCAGCGCGTGCGCGCGGACCTCCGGGATGGTCAGCGGGCCGTAGGGCCCGTTGCCGGTGTCACCGACATAGACGATGTCCTCGTCGGGCAGCTGATCGATGATGGAACGTGCGACGGTCAGCCCGCCGACCCCGGAGTCGAAGATCCCGATCACGCCGATACCGCCCGCCGCCGCTCGCGGGCTTTGCGCTCGGGGCCTGACAGCAGGTAGGCGGCCACCACCCCGGCGATCGCCCCGCACAGGTGACCCTGCCAGGACACCCCGCCACAAACGTTCAGCACCGGCACTGCCCCCCAGAGAATCCCGCCGTAGAGCACCAACACCACGAATCCGACCACGATCTGCCAAATTCGGCGGGTGAACAGCCCGAACACCACCAGGAACGCCAACCAGCCGAAGATCAGCCCGGAGGCACCGATGTGGTCGGTGGGCCCGCACGCCGAGCCGACATTGCCGATCAGCCAGGTACCCAGCCCGCCGAGGAGCCACACGATCGCGGTGGCGAGCAGGAACCGGGACTGCCCCGCCAAGGTCACCAGGAAACCGAGGACCAGCGCCGGACCGGTATTCGCCAGCAGATGCCCCCAGTTGGCGTGCAGCAGCGGCGCGAACAGCACCCCCCACAGGCCGTCGGTCTGAAGTGGCCGGATGCCGTTGCGGTCCAGCCGGTGCCCGCCGAGCTGATCGACGGCTTCGATGAGGTAGAGCAGCGCGACGAATGCCGCCACGGTGGTACCGCCGGTGCGCCAGACCGACTTCTTGTCGGGCCGTGGCGCGGGCGACGCGCCGGTCCGGGAGGTCTTGCCCACAGTTGTCACGACCTCCCCGTGGCCTTGTTGGCGAATGCCCCCGGCAACGTGTCCCGGTAGCTCGCTATTCCGGCCACCGGATCGGCGGAAAGCAACCCGACCAGCACCGCTCGCGCCAGGCAGTCCGCCGCGGCCGCACCGACCGCCGTGATCAGCCCGGTCTCCTGCGACATCGCGGCCGGGGTGCCCGCCAGCGGCGGAACCGCCACGGCCCCGGTCGCCAACGCGAACACCGTGTCGCCGTCCACCGGGGTATGGGCGGGCCGGATGGTGCGCGCCAGCCCGTCTTGGGCGGCGATCGCCACCCGCCGGCAGCCGGCCGGGCTGAGCGCGGCGTCGGTAGCCACCACCGCGATGGTGGTGTTGAGCGCGACGGACTTGGGCTCCAACCCGGCGAGCATCGCCAGCTGTTCGGACGGCGGCGCGGTCAGACCGAATTCCTCGACGAGATGGGCCGACCAGGGCAGGCCGGTCGTGGCGTCGATGACCTCGCCGGTGGGGTTCACCACGACCAGCGCCCCCACCGTCACGGTGTGTTGCTCGAGTTCGAGGGTGGCCGATGCGGTGCCCACCCCGCCCTTGAGGACCCCGGCCCGGGCCCCGACTCCGGCGCCGACGCTGCCGACGGCCGGATTCTGGCCACCGGGCCCGGCGGCCGCCGCGGCGGCGGCATAGCCGAATTGCGCAGTGGGCCGCCGATCCCAGCCTCCGACCGGCAGGTCGAAGATGACCGCGGCCGGCACGATCGGCACCACGCCGCCGTCCAGCGCTACCCCGCGGCCCTGCTCCTCCAGCCAGGTCATCACCCCGTCGGCGGTCGCCAGGCCGTAGGCGCTCCCGCCGGAGAGCACCACCGCATCCACCCAGCGCACGCTGTTGGCCGGGTCCAACAGATCGGTCTCCCGGCTTCCCGGCGCGCCCCCACGACAGTCGACGGCACCGACCGTCCCCGGTGGCGTCAACACCACGGTGACCCCGCTGGCCCAACCGGACCCGAGCGTCGCATCCGGATCGAGCCGGTGATGGTGACCCACCCGGATGCCGGCGACATCGGTGATCGAACCCATGCCCGTCATCGCCGTCCCATCAAGGCGACCACCAGGTATTCCTGCAGCACGGTGAGCCACTGATAGACGCTGAGCTGACCGGCCATCGGATCACCCGGTTGCAGCCGCTCCGGGCCGTCGGGACCGATCTGCAGCATGGTGCCCAGCGCCAGACGAATGTCGTTGACCGCCGCGATCCAGGCGTTCGCCTGCTCCTCGGTCAGCTCGAAACGACCGCCCTGCTCCGGCAGTGAGTCCAGGAGCTGTTGTGCTGCAGCGCGTTTCGCATCGATGATCTCCGGCTCGTGCAGACTGCGCAGCGCAGCGTTCAGGCCGGTCACATCAACGGTGGAGTCCTCGGCCGGCCCACCGTCACCCTCGGGCCGGTAGAAGTCCGGCAGCAGCCGCCGCGTGGTGGCGTCCTCCGGCGGGTTGGCGTTGCCGGTCCGGATCCCGGTTATCTGCTCGAGTTCATCCGGCGGAGAGGCGGATTGACGCGCCTCGAGCATGCCGTCGATCGAGCCGACCAGATTCCGGAGCAGCGCAGCCTCATGCAGTGCCAGCGCGGACCGGAAGCGGGGGCCGTCGTCGGTTTCAACCCGCTTCCACTTGTGCACGGTAGGGCCCGGTTCCCTTCGGTTGGCGTCTCAGCGGTCCTGCTGCATGGTCGCCCACAACCCGGCGGCATGCAGTTTGGACACGTCGACCTCCATCGACTCCCGGCTCCCGGCAGACACCACGGCCTTGCCCTCGTGGTGCACCTGCAACATCAGTTTGGTCGCGTGCGGCTCGCTGTAACCGAACAGCTTCTGAAAGACATATGTCACATAGGTCATCAGGTTGACCGGGTCGTCCCAGACGATGGTCACCCAGGGCGAGGCGGTGTCCTCGACCGGGTCAGCCTGCCGCTGGCCGGTGCCCTGCGGTTTCACCGGGGTGGACGTCGCTGCTGACGTGGCCATACCGCTCAGGATACCGAGCCGAGGTGGGGTCGAGTCCAGCCGATACGGTTGGCGGGTGGACACCTCGGCCCGCTGCGGTGGGCTGCTCACCGACAAGTACGAGCTGACCATGCTGGCCGCGGCGCTGCGCGACGGCACGGCCAGCCGGCGGACCAGCTTCGAATTGTTCGCCCGCCGGCTCCCCGAAGGCCGCCGCTACGGGGTGGTCGCCGGCACCGACCGTTTCCTGGCGGCGCTGACCGCGTTCTGCTTCGACGACGCCGCGCTGAGCCTGCTCGCGGAGTTCCTGGACCCGGAGACCTTGCGGTACCTGGGAGATTTCCGCTTTCGCGGTGACGTCGACGGTTACGCCGAGGGCGAGTTGTACTTCGCCGGGTCACCGGTGCTCAGCGTGCACGGCAGCTTCGCCGAGTGCATCGTGCTGGAGACACTGCTGCTGTCGATCTTCAACCACGACACCGCCATCGCCTCGGCGGCCGCCCGGATGGTCAGCGCGGCCGGTGACCGGCCGCTGATCGAGATGGGGTCACGGCGCACCCACGAGCAGGCCGCCGTCGCCGCGGCCCGCGCCGCCTACCTGGCCGGGTTCGCCGGGACGTCCAATCTGGAAGCGCACCGCAGCTTCGGCGTGCCGGTGCTGGGCACCAGCGCGCACGCCTTCACCCTGCTGCACACCGGCGCCGACGATGCCGGCGAACTGGCGGCATTCCGCTCCCAGGTCGCCGCGCAGGGTGTCGACACCACGCTGTTGGTCGACACCTACGACGTCACCACCGGAGTGGCCCGTGCCGTGGAGGCGGCCGGCCCGCGGCTCGGCGCGGTCCGGATCGACTCGGGCGAGCTGGCGGTGCTGGCCCATCAGGTCCGCGACCAGCTGGACCGGTTGGGCGCCACCGCGACCAAGATCGTGGTCTCCGGTGATCTCGACGAGTTCGCCATTGCGGCGCTGCGAGCCGCCCCAGTCGACAGTTACGGCGTCGGCACCGCGCTGGTGACCGGATCGGGTGCGCCGGCGGCCGGGTTCGTCTACAAGCTGGTCGAGGTGGATGGTGTGCCGGTGCACAAGCGCAGCACCGACAAGACGTCGGCGGGCGGGCGCAAGCAGGCGCTGCGGGTGTCGCGGTCGAGCGGCACCCTCGTCGAGGAGGTCGTCTACCCCGCCGGCCGGCCGCCGGAGGTCAACGAACCGAACCGGCTGCTGACCGTTCCGCTGGTGCGCGGTGGCGAGGTGGTCACCGGTACCGGAGCGACGGCCCTGGCCGCGGCCCGCGACCGCGTGGCTTCCGGACTGCACAGTCTGCCCTGGGAGGGACTGAAGCTCGCGCACGGTGAGCCGGCGATACCGACCCGGGTGATCGCCGGTGAACCCAGGTCGTCGGCCTAACGGCCGTTGCGTTCGCGGTGCTTGCACCCGGGCCAGCAGCACGGGCGCCGTTTGCCTTCCTCCAGCTCCTCGCGGGTCCGGCGGATGCGTCGTTCGCGGGTTTTGGCCTGCTTGGCGTCCTCGACCCAGCAGATGAACTCGTTGCGCGCCAACGGCGTAATGTCCTGCCACGCCGCCAACGCGGTGGCGCTGACGGCCAACCCGTCGCGCAGATCGTCTGGGAGTTCGTGCACCGCTCCGCCGGGCAATCGCTGGCTGGTCATCGCCACAGGGTATGCGAATCAGCAGGCAAATGAGTGGGGTCCAGGGTGGTCGTGTCGCTACAGTTCGCGGAATGAAGCTCGATGCGACGGCCTTCAGCCGGCAGTGGGCCCGGGCCTGGAACGCCCACGACGTGGAGGCGGTGCTGGCGCACTTTCGAGATGACGTGCTCTTCACCTCGCCGGTGGCCGCCCAGATGTTTCCCGAGACGGCGGGGGTGATCCGTGGGAAACCCGCGCTGCGCCGCTATTGGACCGCAGCGCTGGAGCGGCTGACGGATCTGCATTTCGTCGTCGAAGCCGTCTATCGGGGCATCGACACCGTCGTCATCACCTACCGCAACCAAAACGACGGCCTCGTCAACGAGGTATTGCGCTTCGACGAGGACGGCCAGGTCGTCGAGGGGCACGGAACCTATCTCGCCACCGGGACGCCCGGGGCGACGTGAGGACATGACGACGCCCGTCCGAGGCGGGCTACCGTGAGCACACCATGGCTGACCCCTCCGTCCCCGAGCTGCTCGGCGCCGCGGTAGCCGCCCTGGGCGGCAGCCAACGCGACGGCCAGGTACGCATGGCCGAGGCGGTGGCACAGGCCTTCGACAACGGCGAACACCTGGCGGTGCAAGCCGGCACTGGCACCGGCAAATCACTGGCCTACCTGGTCCCCGCGATCGCCCGAGCGGTGACCGACGACCATCCAGTGGTGGTGTCGACCGCGACCATCGCGCTGCAGCGCCAGCTCGTGGACCGCGACCTGCCGCGCCTGGCCGACGCACTCGAAGCTGTGCTCCCCCGGCGTCCCACCTTCGCTCTGCTCAAGGGCAGACGAAATTACCTCTGCTTGAACAAGATCCACAGTGGATCAGCTGATGAGTCGGACGAGGCGCCCCAGGAGGAACTGTTCGAGCCGTTCGCCGCCAGCGCCCTGGGCCGCGACGTGCAGCGGCTCACCGCCTGGGCGCAGACCACCGACTCCGGCGACCGCGACGACCTCAAACCCGGTGTACCCGAGCGGTCCTGGTCTCAAGTCAGCGTGTCGGCGCGGGAATGCCTGGGCGCAACCCGCTGCCAATTCGGTATCGACTGCTTCGCCGAGCGAGCCCGCGCCGTCGCCGCCGAGGCCGATATCGTCGTCACCAATCACGCCCTGCTGGCGATCGATGCCATCTCGGAGACCAACGTTTTGCCCGTGCACCAACTGCTGGTGGTCGACGAGGCGCACGAGCTGGTGGACCGGGTGACGTCGGTGGCCACCGGGGAGCTGACCGCGGCCACGCTCAGTGCCGCGGTGCGGCGGATCAGCCGGTTGGTTTCCCCGGAACTGGCGCAGCGCCTCGATGCCGCATCGCTGACGTTCGGCTCGGCGATTCACGACGGCACCCCCGGGCGGATGGATCACCTCGACGACGAGCTGGCGACCTACCTGGCCGCGCTGCGCGATGCCGCCGGCGCGGTCCGCTCGGCGATCGACACTGCACCGGCTGACCCCAAAGCCGCCGCCGCCCGCAAGGAGGCGGTCGCCGCACTCTCCGAGATCGCCGACACCGCCGCGCGGATTCTGGCCTCGTTCGAGCCGGCGATCCCCGAGCGCTCCGACGTGGTGTGGCTCAGCCACGAAGACAACCGGGGATCGGTGCGTCCGGTGCTGCGGGTGGCACCGCTGGCAGTGGCCGGCCTGTTGCGGGAGCGGCTGTTCGCCCGGGCGACGACGGTACTGACCTCCGCCACGCTGACGATCGGCGGTTCCTTCGACGCGATGGCCGGCGCCTGGGGCTTGACCGGCGGCGCACAGTCCGGCGATGCGCGTTGGCGCGGGCTGGATGTCGGGTCACCGTTTGCGCACGCCAAAGCCGGGATCCTGTACGTGGCCGCGCACCTGCCGCCGCCCGGTCGTGACGGCACCGGAACGCAGGCACAGCTCGACGAGATCGCCGGGCTGATCACCGCGGCCGGCGGGCGCACCCTGGGTCTGTTCTCCTCGATGCGCGCGGCGCGCGCCGCGGCCGAGGCGATGCGGGAACGGCTGGACACCCCGGTGCTGTGCCAGGGCGACGACACCACCGGAGCGTTGGTCGAGCAGTTCGCTGCCGACGCCGACACCTCGCTGTTCGGCACATTGTCGCTGTGGCAGGGCGTCGACGTACCCGGCCCGTCGCTGTCGCTGGTGCTCATCGACCGCATCCCGTTCCCGCGGCCCGACGACCCGCTGCTGACCGCTCGGCAGCGCGCGGTGAGTGCCCGCGGGGGCAACGGTTTCATGGCGGTCGCTGCCAACCATGCCGCACTGTTGCTGGCCCAGGGTGCGGGCCGGTTGCTGCGCAGCGTCGACGACCGGGGGGTGGTGGCGGTGCTCGACTCGCGGATGGCGACCGCCCGCTACGCCGGTTATCTGCGGGCATCGCTGCCGCCGTTCTGGGCGACGACCGACACCGCCAAGGTCCGTCTGGCACTGCAGCGGCTGCGCGCCGGTTGAGCGCACTATCGTGATGTCCCATGCGACCTGGCCGCCGACGGCACCGTGTTCTTGCCACCGCCTGCATCTGGGTGCTGCTGTTGAGCGGATGCGCCCGGATGCTGGACGGTCATCCGGTGTCGATCTTCGCCGACCCTTTCCGGGTGGGCGGCCTGCAGGCGGTCGACGGGCCCACCGGGCTGCGACCCGACGCCCCGCCACCGAGCCGCGAGGTCGCCGGCACCGACGGCGGTCGCATCGACCAGCTCGCCGCCCAGTCGGTCAGTGATCTCGAGGCGTTCTGGACGGTCAGCTATCCCAACACCTTTGACGGCGATTTCGAGCCGGTGAAATCGCTGCTCTCGTGGGATCCCGGGCAGCTACGCGGAACGTTCTGCAAGAGTAGGACTTTCCTGCTGGTCAACGCCGCCTACTGCTACCTGGACCACACCATCGGGTGGGATCGCCGGTTGCTGTTGCCGGCGCTGCGCAGCGCCTACGGGGACATGGCGATCACCATGGTGCTCGCTCATGAGTACGGCCACGCGATCGCCCGCGCGGCCGGGATCACCAAACGGCGCCAGACCCCGACCCTGGTGGCGGAGCAGCAGGCCGACTGTCTGGCGGGGGTCTACCTGCGCTGGGTCGCCCACGGTGACTCGCCCCGCTTCACGCTCAGCACCGGTGACGGGTTGAACGCCGTGTTGGCCGCGATGCTGGCGCTGCGCGATCCGCTGCTGAACCCCGGAGAAACCATCGGCGACAATGAACACGGCTCGGCCTTCGAGCGGATCTCGGCGTTCCAATTCGGGTTTACCGACGGCGCCGGATCATGTAAGGCCATCGACGCCAAGGAGATCGAACAACGTCGCGGCGACCTACCCGTGCAGCTGCAGCAGAACGAGACCGGTGAGGTACCCGTCAGCGAGGCGTCGGTGCGGCTCATCGTCGAGGCGATGAACATCGCGTTCACCCCGGCCAAACCGCCGCAACTGACCTTCGACGCCGCCGCCGGCTCGTCGTGCACCGATGCCCGTCCCAGCTCGCCGGCGTCGTACTGTCCGGCGACCAACACCATCGCGGTCGACTTGCCGGCCCTGCAGGCCATGGGCACCCCGAGCAAGGACAAGAAGTTGGCGACGCTGTCCGGCGACAACACCGCCTATTCGGTGCTGATGTCGCGGTACCTGCAGGCGGTGCAGATCGAGCACGGGGGTTTGGTGCTCGACAACGCCGCCGCGGCGCTGCGCACCGCGTGCCTGACCGGAGTGGCCACCACCAAGCTGTCCCAAGGGATCACCACCTCCAACGGCGGCATCATCGCGTTGACCGCAGGCGATCTGGACGAGGCCGTCGCCGGGCTGCTCACCAACGGTCTGGCTGCCGGCGACGTCAACGGTGAGTCGGTGCCCGCCGGCTTCTCCCGCATCGACGCCTACCGCACCGGGGTGCTCGGCGACTTCGACCGCTGCCTGCAGCGCTTCCCCTGACGCCCCGGCGAGCAGACGCGAAAGCCCCTAAAAGCGGTCGATTTGAAAGGCTTTCATGTCTGCTCGCGCTAAGCGCGGTTAGGTGGCCAACGTGACCAGGCCCAGCTCGGCATCGCCGGACAGCAACGGGTGGCTCGGCAGCACCCGCACGGTGTAGCCCACCGAACCGGCGACCGGGAGCGGGGTGGTCGTCGAAAACACTTCGGTTCCATCGGCGCCGGTGCGCTCGTGTGTCATCACCACGGTGGCCGGTTCCAGCAGACTGTCACCGGAATCGAGCCGGCCCAGCACCGCCTGCACCGTCACCTCGTCGGGCCCCAGGCCGGCCAACCGAACCGTGGCGGTCAGCGTCAGCTCCGAACCCAGCAGCGGGGTGTCGGGCAGTCCGGTGCTGTCGACGTCGGTGATCTCGATCTGCGGCCAGGCCCGCTGAACGCGCCGGCGGTAGTCGGCCAGCCGTCGCGCCGCACCGTAGGGCACCCCGTCGATCGGTTCGCAGGTGCGCCGCATCGACTGCGCCGCCGGGGCGTAGCACCGCTCGACGTAGTCGCGCACCATCCGCGAGGCCAGCACTTTCGGCCCGAGCGTCTGCAGCGTGTGGTGCACCATCTCGATCCAGCGCGGCGGTACGCCACGTTCGTCGCGGTCGTAGAACTTCGGGACCACCGACTGCGCCAGCAGGTCGTAGAGCGCCGCGGCTTCCAAATCGTCGCGGCGGTTCTCATCGGCCACCCCGTCGGCGGTCGGGATCGCCCAGCCGTTCTCCCCGTCGAACCACTCGTCCCACCAACCGTCACGGATGGACAGGTTCAGCCCGCCGTTGAGCGCACTCTTCATTCCCGAGGTGCCGCACGCCTCCAGCGGCCGCAGCGGATTGTTCAGCCACACATCGCATCCGGCGTAGAGCCGCCGCGCCATCGACATGTCGTAGTCGGGCAGGAACGCAACCCGATGGCGTACTTCCGGGCGATCGGCGAAGCGCACCACCTGCTGGATCAGCGCCTTGCCGTCATCGTCGGCCGGATGGGACTTGCCGGCCACGATCAGCTGCACCGGGCGATGCTCGTCGAGCAAAAGCTGCTCCAACCGGTCCGGGTCGCGCAGCATCAACGTCAACCGCTTGTAGGTCGGCACCCGGCGAGCAAAACCGATAGTCAGCACATTGGGATCGAATGCCGTTGCAATCCAGCCTAATTCGGCCTCGGAGGCGCCGCGCTCCAGACCGGACTGCAGCAACCGCAACCTGACCTCGTCGACCAGCAACGACCGCAGCTGCGAGCGGATCGACCACAGCGCAACGGGATCGACTTCTTGAAGACGCTGCCAGGCCGCGGGCTCGCTGAACGAATCCGCGGTGGCCAGGTCGCGGCCGAGCTGCAACCACGGCGGAGCCGCCCAACTGGGAGCGTGCACGCCATTGGTGATCGAGCCGATCGGCACCTCGTCCGCGTCGAAACCGGGCCACAGGCCGTTGAACATGGCCCGGCTGACCCGGCCGTGCAGCCGCGAGACGCCGTTGGCCCGCTGGGCCAGCCTCAGACCCATGTGGGCCATGTTGAACATGCCGGAATCGTCTTCGGCGCCCAGCTCGAGGATCCGTTCGACCGGGACCCCGGCGACCAGCGCATCGCCGTCGAAATAGCGCCGCACCATGTCGATTCCGAACCGGTCGATACCCGCCGGTACCGGGGTATGGGTGGTGAACACCGTCGCCGAGCGCACCACCGCCAGCGCGGTGTCGAAATTCAGGCCTTGTTCGGCGATCAGCTCACGGATGCGCTCGATTCCGAGGAAGCCGGCGTGGCCCTCGTTCATGTGGAACACCTCGGGGGCGGGCATGCCGGTGAGGGCGGTGAACGCCCGGATCGCTCGCACCCCGCCGATCCCGGCCAAGATCTCCTGGCGGATCCGGTGCTCCTGGTCACCGCCGTACAACCGGTCGGTGACGCCGCGCAACTGGTGCTCGTTCTCGCCGATGTCGGAGTCCAACAACAACAGCGGTACCCGGCCGACCTGTGCGACCCAGATCCGCGCGCACAACCGGCCCACCCCCGGCAGCGCCACCTCGATCAACGCCGGATTGCCCGCCGCGTCGGCCAGCAGCCGCAGCGGCAGCCCCTGCGGGTCCAGCGACGGATAGGTCTCCCGTTGCCAGCCGTCAGCGGTCAGCGATTGGCGGAAATATCCGGAGCGGTAGTACAGCCCGACCGCAATCAACGGCACGCCCAGATCCGACGCCGACTTCAGGTGGTCCCCGGCCAGGATGCCCAGGCCTCCCGAGTAGTTGGGCAGCGCCTCGGCGACACCGAACTCCATGGAGAAGTACGCGATGCCCGCAGGTAGTGCCGCGCCGCTGTCCTGCTGGTGTTGATACCACCGGGGCTGCGTCAGGTACTCGGTGAGCTCGGCTGACAGGGAGTCGAGCCGCCCGGTGAATGCCTCGTCGGCGGCCAGTTCGTCAAGCCGGTTCGGGCTCACCGCGCCCAGCAGCGCCACCGGATCCCGGCCGCATCCGGCCCACAGCTCCGGGTCGATGGCGGCGAACAGCTCCTGCGTCGACTGCTCCCACGACCAGCGCAGATTCATCGAGAGTTGCTCAAGTGCCCGCAGCCGGTCGGGAAGATGTGCACGAACGGTGAACCGGCGGAGTGCTTTCACGCGTCACTACCTTACGGCGGTCCAGCGAGGCTCGCCGGAGTTGGCCCGAAGGGTCGGCGGTGGCGAACCGGCCGTGTCGTGCCGGTCGCCATCGGCAGCCCATTACCGTGGGCACCGACAGCCCCACGACGAACGGAGTGTGCGTGCCTGGTCGTGTCGAGGTCGACGACGTCGAACCGGTCATCTCGTGCGGCCGCTACCCGGCCAAGGCCGTGGTCGGCGAGACGGTGCCGGTGAAGGCCACCGTGTGGCGGGAAGGCCACGACGCGGTCGCCGCGACCCTGGTGGTGTGCTACCTCGGACGGCACTATCCGCAACCCGGTGAGCCGCCGGACGAGCACGCGTCCAGCACGCCACTGTGCATCCGGATGGAGACCGGGTTCGACGCCTACGTGTTCCACGGCAGCTTCACCCCCGACGCGGTCGGGCTGTGGACGTTTTGCGTGGAGGGCTGGAGCGACCCGGTGGCGAGCTGGCGCAGCGCCGTGACCGCCAAGCTCGACGCCGGCCAGGGCGAAGCCGAACTCTCCAACGACCTGGTGATCGGCGCCGGGTTGCTGGACCGTGCCGCGGCCGCCATGCCGCCCGCACAGCGCCGGCCGGTGCAGGCGGCCGCCGCCGCCCTGCGCGCGCCCGGCGACCCGGCGACCCGGGCCGCCCCGGCACTCTCGGCCGAGGTCGACGAGCTGCTGGCCCGTCACCCGCTGCGCGACCTGCTCACCCCGGGCCCGGAGTACCAGGTGTGGGTGGATCGGCCGCTGGCCCGCCGCGGCGCGTGGTATGAGATGTTCCCCCGCTCGACCGGCGGGTGGGATGCCGACGGCCGTCCGGTGCACGGAACGTTCGCCACCGCGGCGGCGGCACTGCCGCGGATCGCCGAGATGGGCTTCGACGTGGTCTATCTGCCGCCGATTCACCCGATCGGCCGGGTGCACCGCAAGGGCCGCAACAACTCCGCGACGGCCGAGCCCGGTGATGTCGGTTCGCCGTGGGCCATCGGCAGCGCCGAGGGCGGTCACGACGCGGTGCACCCCGACCTCGGCACCATCGACGACTTCGACGACTTCGTGGCGGCAGCCCGGCGGCTGAACCTCGAGGTCGCCTTGGATCTGGCGCTGCAGTGCGCACCGGATCACCCCTGGGTCGGCCAGCATCCGGAGTGGTTCACCGCGCTACCCGACGGCACCATCGCCTACGCCGAGAACCCGCCGAAGAAGTATCAGGATATCTACCCGCTGAACTTCGACAACGATCCGGCCGGGCTCTACGCCGAGGTGCTACGGGTGGTCCGGTTCTGGATAGCTCACGGGGTCAAGGTCTTTCGGGTCGACAATCCGCACACCAAGCCACCGGACTTCTGGATCTGGCTGATCGGGGCCGTCAAGAACATCGACGCCGACGTGCTGTTCCTATCCGAAGCCTTCACCCCGCCCGCGCGCCAGTACGGACTGGCCAAACTGGGCTTCACCCAGTCCTATACCTACTTCACGTGGCGGACGACGAAGGCAGAGCTGACCGAGTTCGGCCAGCAGATCGCCGAACTGGCCGACTACCGCCGACCGAATCTGTTCGTCAACACCCCCGACATCCTGCACGCCAGCTTGCAGTCGGGCGGGCCCGGGATGTTCGCCATCCGCGCGGTGCTGGCGGCCACCCTGGGACCGGCGTGGGGGGTGTACTCCGGCTTCGAATTGTTCGAAGACCGCGCGCTGCACGCGGGCAGCGAGGAGTACCTGGACTCGGAGAAGTACGAACTGCGTCCTCGTGACTTCGCCGCCGCTGTCGCTGAGGGCAGGTCACTGGAACCGTTTATTGCCCGGCTCAACGAGATCCGCCGGATGCATCCGGCGTTGAGTCAGCTACGCACGGTGCATTTCCACTCGATCGACAACGACGCGTTGCTGGCCTACAGCAAGTTCGATCCGCACACCGGCGACACCGTGCTGGTGGTGGTCACCTTGAACCCGTTCACGCCCGAGCACGCGACGCTGCGGCTGGATATGTGGGCGCTGGGAATGCAGGACTACCAACGGTTCTGGGTCCGTGACCAGATCAGCGGTGAGGACTACCACTGGGGGCAGGAGAACTGGGTGCGCCTGGACCCGGCGCGGGCGGTCGCCCACATCGTCAACATGCCGCCGATCACGGCGCAGGCCCGCACCGAACTGCTGCGCCGCCGGTGAACATGATGACCCGACACCTCGCGCCCGAACGCGCGGACTTGGCGCGGCTGTTCGCCGGTGAGCACCACGATCCGCATGCGGTCCTGGGCGCTCACGAATATGGTGACCACACCGTGGTTCGGGTGCTGCGGCCCCGCGCACGCCACATCGTGGTGCTCGTCGGTGCTGACCGGTTCCCGATGCGCCACCTCGGTTCCGGACTGTTCGCGGCAGCCCTGCCGCTGACCGACCTGGCCGACTACCGCCTCGAGGTGCATTACCCCGACGCCGCGCAGTTCGCCGAGCCCACCGGAATCCACACGGTCGCGGACGGTTACCGCTTCGCCCCGACCCTGGGCGAGATCGACCTGCACCTGTTCGCCGAAGGCCGCCATGAACAGCTCTGGGAGGTGATGGGCGCTCATCACCGCACGGTCGCAACGCCCCGCGGCGAGGTGTCCGGCGTGTCGTTCGCGGTGTGGGCGCCCAACGCCACCGGCGTCGGCCTGATCGGTGACTTCAACGGCTGGGACAGCAATGACGCACCGTTGCGGGCGTTGGGGTCTTCCGGAGTCTGGGAAGTGTTCTGGCCCGACTTCCCCGCCGACGGCTTATACAAGTTCCGTATCCACGGCGCCGACGGCACCGTCAGCGACCGTGCCGATCCGTTCGCCTTCGCCACCGAGGTGCCCCCGCGAACCGCGTCGCGGGTAACCCGCAGCGACTACTCCTGGAACGACGCCGACTGGATGGCGCAGCGCGCCCGGCGAGACCCGGTGACCGAGCCGATGAGCACCTACGAGGTGCACCTGGGCTCCTGGCGGCCGGGCCTCGACTATCGTCGTCTCGCCGTAGAGCTGACCGAATACGTTGTGCAGCATGGTTTCACACACGTAGAGCTGTTGCCGGTTGCCGAGCACCCTTTCGGCGGGTCGTGGGGCTACCAGGTGACGTCGTACTACGCCCCGACGGCACGCTTCGGCACGCCGGACGATTTCCGGGCGTTGGTCGATGCCCTGCACCGTGCCGGTGTCGGTGTGATTGTGGACTGGGTGCCGGCGCACTTCCCCAAGGATGACTGGGCACTCGGGCGCTTCGACGGCACCCCGCTCTACGAGCACGCTGATCCGCGACGCGGTGAACAGCTCGACTGGGGCACCTACGTCTTCGACTTCGGCCGGCCGGAGGTGCGCAACTTTCTGGTGGCCAATGCGCTGTACTGGCTGACCGAGTTTCACGTCGACGGGCTGCGGGTGGACGCGGTGGCATCGATGCTCTACCTGGACTATTCCCGGCCGGAGGGCGGCTGGACCCCCAACGTCTACGGCGGCCGGGAGAACCTGGAGGCGGTGCAGTTCCTGCAGGAGCTGAACGCGACGGCCCACCGGGTCGCGCCGGGCATCGTGACCATCGCCGAGGAATCCACCTCTTGGCCGGGCGTCACCCGCGACACCAGCCTTGGCGGCCTTGGCTTTTCGATGAAGTGGAATATGGGCTGGATGCACGACACGCTGGCCTATCTCGGTCATGACCCGGTGCACCGCAGCTACCACCACCACAACATGACGTTTTCCATGCTCTACGCCTACAGCGAGAACTTCGTGCTGCCGATCAGCCACGACGAGGTAGTGCACGGCAAGGGCACGCTGTGGTCGCGGATGCCCGGCGACGACTATCGCAAGGCGGCGGGGCTGCGCACCCTGCTGGCCTATCAGTGGGCACACCCCGGCAAACAGTTGCTGTTCATGGGTCAGGAGTTCGGGCAGCGCAGCGAATGGTGCAACGAGCGCGGCGTCGACTGGTTCCAGCTCGACCCGGAACGCGAGGCCGACGGCTACTCCGCCGGCATCTTGCGCTTGGTCGGCGACATCAACGCCCATTACCGTGCGCTGCCCGCCCTGTGGAGTCAGGACGCCGACCCGCGCGGCTACTCCTGGATCGACGCCAACGACTCCGCCAATAACGTGCTGAGCTTTCTGCGCTATGGCTCCGATGGTTCAGTGCTGGCTTGCGTGTTCAACTTCGCCGGGGTTGAACACACCGACTACCACCTGGGGCTGCCGAGCGCGGGCCGGTGGCGGGAGGTACTCAACACCGATGCGGTGGCCTACCGGGGGTCGGGGGCGGGCAACCTGGGCGGGGTGCAGGCCACCGACGACCCGTGGCACGGCCGGCCCGCCTCGGCAGTGCTGGTGCTGCCGGCCCTGTCCGCCCTGTGGCTGGCGCCGGCCTAATACAGCGCGTTGGCCAGGTTGCGCCGGCCGGCGACCACTTCCGGGTCCGCCGGGTCGAATAGCTCGAACAGCTCGACCAGCCGGGTCCGCACCGTGCTGCGCTCGTCGCCGGAGGTCCGTCGCACCAATCCGATCAGCCGATCGAAGGCCGCGGTGACGTCCTGGTTGAGGATCTGCACGTCGGCGGCGGCGAAGGCGGCCTCGATGTCGTCCGGGGCGGCGTCGGCCAGCGCGGGCGCATCCGGCTGGCGGGCGGTCGCCCGCTCCAGGAAGGTGAGCTGGCGCAGCGCCGCCTTAGCTTCGCCGTGGTTGGGGTCGGCATCCAGCAGCGCCTGATAGGAGTCGCGGGCCGCACTGAAGTCACCGGCGTCGAGTTGTTCGCGGGCCTGCGCCAGCGCCGGGTCGACCTGGGCCGGCTGCTCGGCATCGCCGCCGCCGGTGAGCTTGCCCGCGGTGGCGGACACCAGCGAGTCCACCCAGCGGCGCAGTTGGTCGGGGGGCTGCACGCCCTGAAAGCTGGTGATCGGCTGGCCGGCGGCCAGGGCCACCACGGTGGGCACCGCGTCCACACCGAACACCTGGGCCACCCGCGGAGCGACGTCGACATTGACGGTGGCCAGCGACCACGTGCCGCCGTCGCTGGTGGCCAGACCGGCCAGGGTGTCGGCTAGCTGGACGCAGGCGTCGCTGCGCGGCGACCACAGCAGGACCACCACCGGCACCTGGTTGGATCGGACCAGGACTTGCTCTTCGAAATTGGCCTCGGTGATCTCGGTGGCGCCCGGCGGAGCCGAACCGTCCGCACCGGCACCGCTGGTCTGCGCCGACTGCTTGAGACCGGACAAATCCACTGCTCCGGCCAACGCGGGGCCGATCGGGGGTCGAGGACGAGTCACGCCGTCAAGTGTGTCACGCCGCCGCGGCCACGGCGCCGATGGCTGATTCCGGGCCGGTGCAACCACTGCTCGCGCCTAGTATGACCAAAATCACACCCCGATTTCGACGGCGCGAATACCGCCGCTCCAGCAACCTACGCAACCGTAGGGACACCGTTATCCGGCACGCAGAATCAGCGCGTCACCCTGGCCGCCGGCACCGCACAACGCGGCCACCGCGTAGCCCGAGCCGCGCCGCTTGAGCTCGAGGGCGGCGTGCAGCGTGATCCGCGCGCCGGACATCCCGATCGGATGCCCGACCGCGATCGCCCCGCCATGGGTGTTGACGACCTCGGGATTCACCCCGAGCTCCCGGGTGGAGGCCAGCGACACCGCAGCGAAAGCCTCGTTGATCTCGACCACGTCGAGCTGGTCGACCGAGATGCCCTCGCGGGCGATGGCCATCTTGATGGCGTTGGCCGGCTGAGATTGCAGGGTCGAATCCGGCCCGGCCACCACGCCGTGTGCGCCGATCTCACACAACCAGTCCAGTCCCAGCTCCTGCGCCTTGGCTTTGCTCATCACCACCACAGCGGCCGCACCGTCGGAGATCTGCGACGACGAGCCCGCGGTGATGGTGCCGTCCTTACGGAACGCCGGCTTGAGCCCGGCCAGCGAGTCGGCCGTGGTGTTGGCGCGAATGCCTTCGTCCTCGGTGAACTCCAGCGGATCCCCCTTGCGCTGCGGGATCTTCACGGGCACCACCTCGTCGGCGAACACGCCGTCCTTCCACGCGGCAGCGGCCTTGCGGTGCGATTCGGCCGCGAACTCGTCCTGCTCGGCGCGGGTGAACTTGTCGGTGTCGTTGCGCTGCTCGGTGAGCGCACCCATCGGCTGGTCGGTGAACACATCATGCAGGCCGTCGTAGGCGAGGTGGTCCAGCACGGTCACGTCGCCGTACTTGTAGCCCGACCGGCTGTCCATCAGCAGATGCGGGGCCTTGGACATCGACTCCTGGCCGCCGGCCACCACCACGTCGAATTCGCCGGCGCGGATCAGCTGGTCAGCCATGGCGATGGCGTTGATCCCCGACAGACACATCTTGTTGATGGTCAGCGTCGGGACGTCCCAGCCGATGCCCGCACCCACCGCCGCCTGCCGGGCCGGCATCTGGCCCGCTCCCGCGGTCAGCACCTGGCCCATGATCACGTACTGCACCAGCGAGGCCGGCACCTTCGCCTTCTCCAACGCCCCGGCGATGGCGATCGCACCCAGGTCGCTGCCGGAGAAATCCTTCAGCGAACCCATCAGCTTGCCGATCGGGGTCCGTGCTCCAGCAACGATCACCGATGTCGTCATGACTACCTCCCAGGCGGGTGTGGGTGGCCGATCTAGGCGGATCGGCGCAGCGCGATATTTCCGCTCAGGTTACCGTTGCTCTTATGACGACCGAATCCGTCGCTGACTCTTTCGAGGTCCGTCCCGCCCTGGCTTCGGCGCTGGTGACGGCGATCGACCACGTCGGCATCGCCGTGCCGGACCTGGAAGCGGCCAAGAAGTGGTACCACGACCAGCTCGGCATGATCGTGCTGCACGAGGAGGTCAACGAGGAGCAGGGCATCGTCGAGGCGATGCTGGCGGTGCGCGGCGCCCCGGTCGGCAGTGCCCAGCTTCAGCTGATGGCCCCGATCGACGAGACGTCGACGATCGCGAAGTTCCTGGACAAGCGTGGCCCGGGGCTGCAGCAGCTCGCCTATCGGACCAGTGACATCGACGCGCTCTCTGAGCGGCTGCGTGAGCAGGGTGTGCGGCTGCTCTACGACGCTCCGCGGCGGGGCACATCGAACTCCCGGATCAACTTCATCCACCCCAAGGACGCCGGCGGGGTGCTGGTCGAGTTGGTCGAGCCGGCCTCCGACGCCAAGGCCGCCGCAGCGCACTGACCCCCGGCGATCACGACCACTTGCGGGTCGGAGCCCGGGTGGCGCGATGCGCCCAGCACGGCGTGTGCCAGTGCCGTCGGTCCTCTCCCTGGGTGGAGTCGGCGCGCCACACCGCCACGTGCGCGATGCCGGTGCGAATCTCGTGATCGCATCCGGGACACCGGTAGACCTTGACGGCCCGCGAGCCCGCGATCGCAGCCACGACGTACTCATACCCGTCGGGTCCGGTCTCGATGCGCTGCGAGAGCGGCAACGGCCGGGGTGACGGGCTCCGGCGACGAGCCATACCGGTCAGGCCAGCCCAGCCAGGGCGACAGCGGCGTCGTACCCGCCGAACCCGTCCAGCTCCCCCCGGCGAAGACGGTTGACCCAGGTCGGGTCGGCAAGCAGGGCCCGTCCGATCGCCACAACATCGAACTCCCCGGCTTCGAACTGCTCGACCAGTCGGTCGACGGGAGCAGGTTGGATCACCTCGCCCCGTTTTTCGCTGCGGAACTGCGTCTCCAGCCCGACCGATCCGACCGCGATGACCGGCACCCCGGTGACCTTCTTGGTCCATCCGGCCAGGCTCAGGTCCGCGTCATGGTCGGGGAACGCCGCAACGTAGTGCCGGCGCGTTGAGGGGTGCAGCACGTCGACACCCGCCTCGACCAACGGCGTCAGCAGTTCCTGCAACTGGCTCGGGTCGTCGGCGATAGTCGCGCTGTAGTCGGTGCCCTTCCACTGCGAAAAGCGCAAGATGACCGGATACTCCGGACCCACCGCGGCACGTACCGCGGCGATCACCTCGGCCGGGAACCGGGTCCGCGCGGCCAGCGTTCCGCCATAGCCGTCGGTGCGCCGATTTGTTCGCTCCCAGAAGAATTGGTCCAACAGGTAGCCGTGCGCCCCGTGGATCTCGACCGCGTCGAAGCCGATGTCTCGCGCGGTGGCGGCACTGCGCGCATACAGCTCCGAGACCACGGGGAGTTCGTCGGTCCGCAGCGCCCGGCCGCGTGGCTCACCGCGCCCGTCGATACCCGACGGGCCGACCGGCACCACACCGTCAGCATCGTCGCGCTGCACGCCCTGGTGCCACAGCTGGGCGGCGATCGTGGCACCTTCGGCGTGCACGGCATCGACCACCCGGGTCCACCCGGCGAGCACGTCGTCGCCGGCGATCGTCGGCACGCTGAACGGGTAGCCGGCGGCCGGGTCAGGCAGCCGGATACCTTCGGTGATGATCAGGCCGACACCGCCGGCGGCGCGCCGCCGGTAGTACTCGGCGACGTCGGGGCCGGGATTCCGCCGGGCGATGCCTGCCGGGTCATCGGCGCCATCGCGAAGCGATTCGGCACGGTAAGCGCGCGCACCGTCAGCGGCTGGAACAGATCATCGATTGCCATGGACGGCTCCAACGTGCACGTTTTGCCCTCTATTCCGCCCGGTAATCAGAACAGGCGGTATTCGTCGCTGTTCATGCCGCGCATCGCATCGTAATCCAATGTCAGACAACGAATACCGCGATCGGTTGCCAGCGTGCGGGCCTGCGGTTTGATCTGCTGGGCGGCGAACACACCGCTCACCGGCGCGAGCAGCGTGTCCCGGTTGAGCAGTTCCAGATAACGGGTTAGCTGCTCGACACCATCGATCTCGCCGCGCCGTTTGATCTCCACAGCGACCGACCGTCCCTGGGCGTCCCGGCAGAGCAGATCCACCGGGCCGATCGCGGTCATGTACTCCCGGCGCACCAGGGAGTAGCCCTCGCCGAGCAGCTCGACGTGCTCGGCGAGCAGCGCCTGCAGTTGAGCTTCCACACCGTCTTTCACCAGTCCCGGGTCGACACCGAGCTCGTGGCTGGAGTCGTGTTCGATCTCTTCGATGGTGATCCGCAACTGGTCACCGCTCTTATTTGCCACCACCCACACCGGGAACTCGCCGCCGGCTTCCTCGGTGAGCCGGCATGGCGGGCTCATCCAGTTCAGCGGCTTATAGGCACGGTCGTCGGCATGCACACTGACCGATCCGTCGGCCTTGAGCAGCAGCAGCCGGCGAGCCGACGGCAGGTGCGCGGTGAGCCGGCCGACGTAGTCGACGGTGCATCGGGCGATCACGAGTCGCATCCGAACCACCTTAGGCGCAGCCCCGAGGAATTATTCTTACGCCACGATGAAGCCGCCAAAGACGACCGCGCAACGGCTGGGCCGGATCCTGGAGCTGCTGACCCGCCAGAGCGGCCGGCTCCCGGAGACACCCGAATACGGCTCCTGGTTGCTGGGCAGGGTCTCGGAAAGCCAGTACCTGCGCAGGATTCGCATCCAGTTCATCATGACGGTGGTCATCGTGGTGACCAATCTGCTCGGGATCGGCGTGGCGGTAATGCTGGTGACGGTGGCCTTCCCGACGCCCAGCGTGTTCGCCGATGCCCCGGCATGGCTGACCTATGGGGTCGTTCCGGCCTACGTGGTGATCGCGATGGTCTTCGGCACCTACTGGATCACGCGGCGCACCATCATGATGTTGCGCTGGGCGATCAAGGAGCAACAACCCAGCCGGGTGGATGAGCGCAACGCCTTCCTGGCGCCCTGGCGGGTGTCGCAGGTCGTGCTCGCGCTCTGGGGCGTGGCTGCGGTGCTGTTCACCTTGCTCTACGGGTTGGAGAACAGCATCTTCATTCCGATCGTGGCGTTCACCGTGGGCATCTGCGGCATCCAGGTCGCCACGGCCTGCTACTTGTTCACCGAGTTCGCGCTGCGGCCGGTGGCCGCGCAGGCACTCGCCGCCGGGCGGCCGCCGCGACGGTTCGTCTCGGGCATCATGGGCCGCACCATGATGGTGTGGTTGCTCAGCTCGGGTGTTCCGGTCCTGGGCATCGCACTGACGGCGATGTTCGCGTTGGTGTTGAAAAACCTCACCATGACCCAGTTCGGCATTGCGGTACTGATCATTTCGGTTGCGACCCTGGTGTTCGGATTCCTACTGATGTGGATTCTGTCCTGGCTCACCGCTGCTCCGGTGCGGGTAGTGCGGGCCGCGCTCAAGCGCGTCGAACAAGGCAACCTGCGCGGCGATCTGGTGGTGTTCGACGGCACCGAACTCGGTGAGCTGCAGAGCGGTTTCAACGCGATGGTGCACGGGTTACGCGAGCGCGAACGGGTGCGTGATCTGTTCGGGCGCCATGTCGGGCGCGAGGTCGCCGCCGCCGCCGAACGCGACCGAATCCAACTGGGCGGCGAAGAACGCCATGTCGCAGTCCTTTTCGTCGATATCGTCGGCTCGACGCAGATCGTGACCGCCAAGGCGGCGACCGAGGTCGTCACCTTGCTCAACCGGTTCTTCGCGGTGGTCGTCGACGAGGTGGATCGCCATCGCGGACTGATCAACAAGTTCGAGGGTGATGCCACCCTGGCGATCTTCGGCGCGCCGAACCACCTCGATCAGCCCGAAGATGAAGCGCTGGCCGCCGCTCGCGGGATTCTGTATCGACTGGCCGATGAGGTGCCGGAGATCCGGGCCGGTATCGGCGTGGCGTCCGGACAGGTCGTCGCCGGAAATGTCGGCGCCAAAGAACGTTTCGAATACACCGTCATCGGCGAACCGGTCAACGAAGCCGCTCGGTTGTGTGAGTTGGCCAAAACCCGGCACCTCCCGCTCTTGACCACGGCGCAGACGATGTTGGCCTCCAGCGTCGGTGAGCAGGCGCATTGGGTGCTGGGCGATTCGGTGGTGCTGCGCGGATATGACCAGCCCACCCTGCTGGCCGGTCCGCTGTAGCCGGCGCTATCCGGCCCGCTGCTCCGTCGAGGCGAGCGCATCCTCGATCGTGGCGAATACCAGCGCGTCGTAGGCTGCCGGGTCGGGTGTGACCGCGCCGGCGGGATCGACGAGCAGACCTTGCTTGCCGAGGCCTTGCAGATCGTTGGCCAGCCCGGCGAGCAGGGCGCGGGCCGGATCGCTGATCGTATGCAGGCGCGAGACGTCCAGGATCGCGGTGTCGAAGTCGGCGCATTCGCGGGTGGCGGTGCGGGCCACCTGTTCGGCTCCGGCGAACAGCAGATCGCCGTGCACCTCGTAGACGCGGACGCCGGGTCGCGGCGTGTACACGCCGCGAATCGCTGCATGGGCTTCGCTGCTCACGGTCAGAAAGTGCAGACCCAGCTGTTGGGAAAGGCTGCGGCACACCAGTACCCCACGCACACTGTTGCCCTTGGCATCGATCCGCGGCGAATAGACGCCGATCCCGAGCTGGCCGGGCAGCACCGCCACAATGCCACCGGCCACACCGCTCTTGGCCGGCATACCGACCGCGCTGACCCACTCGCCGGCGGCGTCGTACATCCCGCAGGTCACCATCACCGACAGCGTGCGCCGCACCACCGCCGCGTCGGTCACCTGCCGGCCGGTCAGCGGGTTGAACCCGCCCCGCGCCAGCGTCGCGGCCATCCGGGCCAGATCGGTGCTGGTCACCTTCAGCGAGCACTGCCGGATGTAGACATCAAGGGCGTCGTCGGGGTCAGCGCCGAGCGCGCCGAAACTGTCCAGCAGATAGGCGATCCCGCGATTGCGGCTGCCGCTGGCCTTCTCGGAGCGGTAGACGTCCTCGTCGAAGTCCAGGCCGCGACCGGCGCAGGCGCTGTAGAACTCGCGGATCAGCCCGAATCGGTCGTCGGCGGATTTGCCCGGGATCAAGGAGCACGCCACGATCGCGCCGGCGTTGATCATCGGGTTTTTCGGAACATTGGTGACCTGATCGACGCTGATCCTGTTGAATCCCTCACCGGAGGGCTCCACCCCGACCCGCGCATCGACATCGGCTTGCCCCAGCTGGTCGAGCGCCAGGGCGTAGGTGAACGGTTTTGATATCGACTGCATCGTGAATTGCACACCGGCATCGCCGGATTCGTAGACGTGACCGTCCGAGGACGACAGTGACAGTCCGAAGCCCGTCGGGTCGACCCGGGACAGCTCGGGAATGTAGCTGGCCAGGGCGCCGACACTCACGTCGGCATGCTCGGCGAGGATCCCGTCCAAGTACCGCTGTACCAGTGCCGTCACGCCCAGATGGTAGCCCCGGGGGCGCCGCCGGTCGGGCACTATCGTGTCGCATTTCCGCTAGTGTCATCGGCCGGCGCGTGCCATGGTTACAACGTGCACGAGGACTTCGACCGCTGCTACCGTGCCGTGCAGTCCAGCGACGCCCGCTTCGACGGCTGGTTCTACACGGCCGTGCTGAGCACCGGGATCTATTGCCGGCCCAGTTGCCCGGTGCGCCCGCCCCTGGCGCGCAACGTGCGGTTCTACCCCAGCGCGGCGGCGGCGCACCGGGCCGGCTTCCGGGCCTGCAAACGTTGCCGACCGGATGCCGCGCCGGGTTCTCCGGAATGGAACATCCGCGGCGACGTCGTCGGCCGGGCGATGCGCTTGATCGCCGACGGCACGGTCGACCGGGAGGGGGTGGCCGGCCTTGCCGGCCACCTCGGCTACTCCGCCCGCCAGTTGCAGCGCCTGCTGCAGGACGAGGTCGGGGCCGGGCCGCTGGCCTTGGCCCGTGCTCAACGGGCGCAGACGGCCCGGGTCTTGATCGAGACCACGGGGCTGCCGTTGGGCGACGTGGCGTTCGCGGCGGGCTTCGCCAGCATCCGGCAGTTCAACGACACCGTCCGCGCCGTGTACGCCGCCACCCCGACAGCATTGCGGCAACGGGCAGTCACCCGGCCGAGCATCGTGTCCGACCAGAACGCTCCGGGAGCCCTGACGCTGCGGCTGCCGGTGCGCACCCCGTTCGCGTTCGAAGGCGTCTTCGGCCATCTGGCGGCCTGCGCGGTTCCCGGTTGCGAAGAGGTACGCGGGGGTGCCTACCGGCGCACGCTGCGCTTACCGCACGGCAACGGCATAGTCGGCTTGAGTCCGGCCGCCGATCATGTCCGATGCCGGCTGGTGCTCGAGGATTTCCGGGACCTCACCGCCGCCATCACCCGCTGCCGGCGGCTGCTGGATCTCGACGCCGATCCCGAAGCGGTCGTCGACGCCCTCACCGATGACCCCGCATTGGCGCCGCTCGTGAAAAAGGCGCCGGGTCAACGTATTCCACGGACGGTCGATGAGGCCGAACTGGCGGTGCGGGCCGTGCTCAGCCAGCAGGTGTCGATCAAGGCAGCCCGCACCCACGCCCGCCGGCTGCTGCTTGCCCACGGGGAGCAGATCGACGATCCGGCCGGCGGACTGACACACGTCTTTCCGTCGGTGGAGCGCCTCGCCGGCATCGATCCCGACCAGCTCGCGCTCCCGGGGGCGCGTCGGCGCACGCTGCTTGCCCTGGTCGCGAAGCTGGCCGACGGCGACATCGCCCTGGGCGCGGGCTGCGATTGGGACCGGGCCCGGCACACGCTGCTGGAAGTTCCCGGGGTGGGCGCCTGGACGGCGGAGGTCATCGCCATGCGCGCCCTGGGCGATCCCGATGCGTTCCCGGTAACCGACCTGGGCGTGCAGGTGGCCGCCCGGCAGTTGGGGCTGCCGGAACAGCCGCGGGCGCTGACCCGCCACGCTGCCCGCTGGCGTCCGTGGCGGTCGTATGCCACCCAGCAGCTGTGGGCCGCGCTCGATCACGCCGTCAACGACTGGCCCCCGACGTCCAAGGAGATCGCATGACCTGCCAACGCACCATCGACAGCCCGATCGGGCCGCTCACCCTGGCCGGCAAGGACGGCAAGCTGAGCCATCTGCTGATGCTCGACCACTCCCACGCCCCCGACCGCACCGGCTGGCGACGTGACGACGCCGCATTCCCCGACGTGGTCGAGCAACTCGCGGCGTACTTCGCCGGCGAACTCACCGAGTTCGACCTGACCTACGAGATGGCCGGAACGGAGTTTCAGCGTCGGGTGTGGACCGCATTGCTGACGATCCCCTACGGCCAGACCCGCTCCTATGGGCAGTTGGCCATGCAGATCGGCGCGCCGACGGCCTCGCGGGCGGTCGGGTTGGCCAACGGCCGCAACCCGATCTCGATCATCGTGCCGTGCCACCGCGTCATCGGCAGCAACGGCAGCCTGACCGGCTACGGCGGGGGGATCGACCGCAAACGAGTACTGCTGGATCTGGAGCGACAGCACAGCTGCGCCACGCTGTTCGATTGAGACCGTCGGTGAATTGGCCCGACGTTCCGATACCGTTAGCCTTCTTTCGTGACTACACCGGGGCTTCGCGTCGTGCCCGAAGGGCTGCGCGCGCGGGCGCAGCGCTGCGACGTCCTGGCCGGTCAGGTCGCGGTGACGCTACCGACGGTGGCGGCGCCTTCGTGGCAATCCAGCAGCGCGGCGGCGACGGCCGTCAGCGCCGGTGCGAACCGGGTCGGCATGGTTCTCGGCAGCCGGATGCACGCGACAGCGGCCGAGCTCACCGCGGCGGCGCGCGATTACGAGGCGATGGACGACGGCGGTGCAGCGGCGTTGGCCGCAGTGGGCTCGGGTGCGCCAGGCGGTTCCCCGAGCGGCGACGGCGGAGCCGGCGGGCTTGGCCTACCGAGGTAGCCACCGATGACGCTGAGCAACGGTTGGCCGTCGCTTTCCGTGCTAAGAGCGGCGAGCTGGGAATTCCTCAAGACGTGCGGTGAGAACTGGTCCCGGCTTGCCGACGGCTGGGAGAGTGCGTTCGCCGAAGTTCGCACGGCGTCGATGCGCCCTGGAGGAACAATTTGGGAGGGCAGCGCCGCCCACGGCATGCAGGACCGCACCGCGGCCGATGCGGTCAAGGTACGAACGCCGGCGGATCAGTTGCGGGCAGCCGACGAGATAGCCCAGCGGTGTTACGGCCAGCAGGAGGCGAACAAACAGTCGGTGCTTGCCGCGGTGGAAGCCGCCCTCTCCGACGGTTTCAACGTCGACGACGACTACACCCTCACCGACACGCTGCCCTGCTACAGCCCCACCGCGGAACGCGACGCGCGCGAGCAGGCCGCCGACGGCCACGTCAGCGCGCTCCGCAGCCGCCTCAACAACCTGGTCAACGCCGAGGCCGGGATCGCCCGCGATCTCGCCGCCGCCACCGCCGGGCTGGAGCGCCTCAGCTTCCCAGAAGAAGGCGCTGACGGTGGCGCAGCTGCAGCCGGCCTGCCCCACACGACACTGCCGCGTGACCGTCAAGCGACTTCGCCGCGCACCGAGCCGCAAAGCAGCGCCGCGGGCGAGATACCCGGGTTCGTCCCGCCGCTGAAAGACGTACTGATCGCAGGGGAAGGTGCCATCGCCGGCGGTACTGCCGACGGGGTGCGCCAGGCCGCGCTCAACGTGATCGCAAAGGGCCCCACCACGGGCCCCGGTGCACCTGATCCCGGCTTGTTGAAGTGGTTTAAAGACCCGACGGTCGGCGGCGTTGAGCTGAAGGGCTTCTCCCGAGTTGCTCGGGTGGTTGGAGTGGCCAGTGCGGTCCCGGCGGTGATGTCCGACATTCAGGACGGAAACTCGGTTGCCGAGGCGGTCACGCGCGAGGGTGTCGGCGTCGCGGCGGGTCTCTGGGCGGGCGCTCAACTCGGTGGGTTGGCCGGTTCCGTAGTCCCGGGGGCGGGAACGGCCACCGGAATGGTGGTCGGCGCCGTTGTCGGTGCTGGCACCGCCATGCTGGCGTCCAAGAGCGTCGAAGCGGTGTGGCATCCGGTCACAGATGCGGTGGGTAGCGTCGCGCGTGACGCGAAGTCACTATTCGGATTCGGATAGGCGCGCGGACCGTGCGATTCGATGAGTTTATGGCCCAGAACCGCGTTGCGGTGGCCCCGGTCGACCGGTTCGACGGCTTTGCCATGGACGTGGACGTCCCGCCGAACTGGGAACCGTTCGATTCCGCCGTCGGTATCGGCGTATGGGTCTGCCGCAGCGATCCGCGCATCGACCGGTTCTGCGCCAACGCGGTCTTGACGCTGCATCACGTCGAGGCATCACTCGACGCCGGTGAGGTATTCGCCATGTTGTCCGAGCAGCAGCTGCAGTCGGTACCCGGGTCTCATGGACTGCGCCGGGAACTCGCTGCCGCCACCGAGGGACCCGGTGCATCGGGATTACTCGCGATGCAGATCAGCCACGAACTCGGGATTCTCGACAGCATGTCCCGATCCCGGATCATCACAACCGAACAGGAGACGCTGATCGCGCAGCTGACGGTGACCGCCCTACAAGACTCACCGGTTCCGCGGGAGGACATCTGGCTAGCGGTCCGACCGGTCGCCGCTGGTCGCGCACCCAGCGGCAATGAGGGCGGCGCTCCGGTGGGCAGAACTGGAGACGGCTGCTGATGGCGGCTAGCGGGACGAAAGGTCGATGGGCACGGGTAGTCCGCTACGCCTTCGGCGGTTTCCTCCTGCTATTAGCAATAGCGGACGTCTGGGTCGGATTCCCTTGGTACGGAACGCTTGGCATTGTGTGCGCGGCGCTCGCCATCATCATCCCCCAGCGGCGGATTTTCCGGCCGGGACTTAACCGCACAGGCAGCGAGATCATCTGCCGCTACACCCCCTGGTTCGAGGGAAACGCCTACATGGCCGGCACCGTGATTCCGCTCATGGGTGTGGCTATGGCTGCGGCGGGCCGAGATCCCGGCTATCCAGCGTGGTTTCAGATCGGTGGCATCCTCCTGATGGGTGTCATGCCGTTGGTGTTATTCAGTGCCCTACGCATGTGGCGCCGCTGCCCGCTGTGCATTTCCCCATCGGCGTTGGCTCTGCGGCCGGCCACGCCGGGCTCTAAGTGGACGGAAATCCGGCGCGAGCAGGTCGAGTCGATCACCCCCAAGATCGTCCCTAATCCGGTGAACGGCCAGTCGTTGCAGACCGAAATCGCCTACCGCACCGGAGGTTCGGAGCGCACTGACATCCAGACGGTTCTACTCGGCCTGCACCTGACCGTCCAGCCGATCAACCTCGCCAACGCACTTGTCGCATGGAAAGACGCCACCGACGACGACCCCGACGCACTCCTCGACCGAATCGATCAGATCCTCCGCGGTCACTCGGACGTTGGCGCGTAACCACATGGCACACTCCGCTCTGGAATCGGACGTACTGATCATGCCGCTGAGCATGCCTCAGCGTCGCGCGCCGACCGGCGACCATGGCTACACCCCGATGGGGAGAACGCGGGAGGACCGGCCGTGACAACTTGCGAGACAAGGGGCCCATGGGGGCCGGCGCTGCGATACGCCTTTGCAGCAGCGCTGTGCCTGTTGTTGCCGGTGGCCATGTGGGCGGGACTGCAGTGGTATTGGTCTGTTGTCAATCTCTGCACGGCGCTACTTATTGCATATGGTCAGCGTCGGATTTTCCGTCCAGGGCTCCGCCGCACAGCCGACGAGATCATCTGCCGCTACACCCCCTGGTTCGAGGGAAACGCCTACATGGTCATCGTCGTGATCCCGCTCATGGGGGTCGCCGGGACTGCGGCCGGACGCGAGCCAAGCAATCCGGCATGGCTTCGGTTCGTCGGCGTCCTGCTGATGGGCGTCATGCCATTGGCGGTAGTCAGTGTGCTACGCATGTGGCGCCGGTGCCCGCTCTGCATCAGCTCGTCGGCGTTGGCCCTACGGTCAGCCCTCCCCGGGTCAAAGTGGACCGAAATCCGCCGCGAGAACATCGAGTCGATCACTCCCAAGACCGTCCCAAACCCGGTCAACGGCCAGTCGCTACAATCCGAGATCGCCTACCACACCGCGGATTCGGACAACACCGACGTCCAGACGGTCCTGCTCGGCCTGCACCTGACCGTCCAGCCGATCAACCTCGCCAACGCACTCGTCGCCTGGAAAGACGCCGCCAACGAAGACCCCGACGCGCTGTTGGATCGGATCGAACAAATTCTCCGAGGCAAAACCGCTTAGCCGAGTAGATCGACCGGCTCAGGCATCTCGTACGGGGTGGTGTCGGTGAACGCCGTCAGGAAGTTGAACAGGCCGGTCAGGGCCTCCTCCAGCGACGGGTGCGGGGAGTCGAGGTAGCCCGCGAGGTATCCCTCGTTAACGATTCCGGCCAGCGACGGGTTCTCCTGCAGCGAGTAAATCGTGTAGGTGTCCGGGTCGAACAAGCTGGCGATGGAGTTGTTGATCCCGTCGACTACACCCTTGCCCAAGGCAGTGAGCAGCTCACCGAAATCGATGTCGGGCGGGAACAGCCCCGAGCCCGCCGCCACGTCGACGTCCCCCGGCGGCCAGCCATGGTCGATGCTGCCGTAGCCGAGATTCACCAGGATCCGGGTGACAGGCTCCAGAAGCTCATAGAGCGGCATTCCGACAATCGGCAGCAACTGCAGCGGCGCCAGCAGCGGCAAGATCTCGGAGGGCAGCATGTGGAAGGTGGTCAGCGAGTCAGGGTCCGAGGTCGGCAGCTCGATCGCGTTCGCGATCTGCTCGGGTGTCGCGCTCAGATACACCGAGTGCCCGTAGATGAAGCCCAGCGCAGAGTTGAGGTCCGCCAGCGGGTTGAAGTAGGTCGGCTTGAAAGCGACCGGGTCGTATTCGTAGTTGTAGACGTCGGTGTGATACAGGTCGGTGGGGATGGCGCTGGTAGCCGGCGAGCCGATCAAGACAAACCGCACCAGATCGTTCGACACCTCGTGCTCGGCAAGCCACTGCATCAGCCCCACGGAGATCGAGGAGCTCTGCGAGTAGCCGAACACCACGATCGGATGGTCGGCGTCGACCTCTCCGCTGTTGAGTCGCTCAGCCACCGCATTCTCAAGCATCTGCAGGCCGACCGCGCGCGAGGTGTCGCTGACGTTCTCCGGGGTGAACAGCGACACCAACTCGCCACCGAATCCATGCGGGCTCAAGAACAGATCGTTGACGGCATCGAGGTAGGTCTGCGGCGGCTGCGGGATTCCGGTTCCGCCCATGAGGAACGCCACGCCGTCCCCGAGCGACGTACCGTTGCCCGTCAGGGAGACCGCGGCCGCGTGCGCGCTGGCCACCGGCGATGCCGCCGGGGCGCCTCCGATCAGGGCGGTTGCGAGGCCGGCGATGACGGGAACGCATTGAAAAGCGCGCACTTGGGATCCTCCTGTTAGCCCCCTTAGCCAAGGCTTAACGGTAGAGTCCAGCGGCGGATCCCGCAGCAGAATTGGTCTTTCGACGCCGGACGGCGACGCCGTGCGGGCCTCAGGGCCCACAGCAGCCCGCTCACGATAC
>NZ_JCALEE010000006.1:0-249043 GCF_059813225.1 Mycobacterium sp. NGS16 | reverse complement strand
GAGGTGGCCGGCAGCGCGTCGGCGGCGAAGATGGCCTGGGCCACCCCGGCCACGATCGAGGCGACCTTGAGGGCCTCCAACACCGCCTCGCGGCCGACGCCCGCCTCCCGCACGACCTGCTCGTGGGAGGCGACGCAGGCCTGGCAGCCGTTGATCGCCGAGACCGCGAAGCTCCACAGCTCGAAGTTGGCCTTGTCGACCCCCGGGTTGCCGATGATGTTCATCCGCAACCCGGCCCGCAGGTCGTCGTAGGCGCCGTCCAAGAAGTGCCGGCCACGGTAGAACACGTTGTTCATACCCATGATCGACGCCGCACCCAGGGCGGCCTGGTAGGCCTCAGCCGAGAGGTTGTCGGCTGCTTCGGCGCTGATCTCGGCCAGCACCGTGGCGTTACGTGTCGCCGCGGCGCTGGCCAACAGGGCACCCCAGAGCTGCTCCTCGTTCAGAGCCGTGGTGCGAGCGATCGACCCCAGGTTGAGCTTGAGGTCCTTGGCGAATTCCGGGACCGCGTTTTTGAGATTCTCGATGCTCATTTGGCGCTACTCCTTCTTCTCGCTGACGCTCTGCACCGTTTCGGTCCGATCAGACCGATTCTTTGAGCAGCTCGCCGGCGTTGATCGTCGGGTCGCCCTTCTTCCAGTTGCAGGCGCACAGCTCGTCGGACTGCAGTGCGTCGAGCACTCGCAGCACCTCGTCGACGTTGCGGCCCACCGAGCCCGCGGTCACCGACACGAACTGGATCTCGTTGTTGGGGTCGACGATGAACGTGGCCCGGTCAGCCACGCCGTCGGCGTTGAGCACACCGGTCGCCTCGACCAGCTCACGGTTGAGGTCCGAGAGCATCGGGAACGGCAGCGTCTTGAGGTCCTCGTGCTGGGCGCGCCACTGGAAGTGCACGAACTCGTTGTCGATCGACGCGCCGAGCACCTGGGCGTCGCGGTCGGCGAACTCGTCGTTCAGCTTGCCGAAGGCGGCGATCTCGGTGGGGCAGACGAAGGTGAAGTCCTTGGGCCAGAAGAACACGATCCGCCACTTGCCGGGGTGGTCGTCGCTGGAGATGGTGGTGAAGTAGTCGTCCGGCTTGTTGGCGTTGACCTTGGACAGGTCACCGGGGATGACCGCCTTGAGCTTGTAAGCGGGGAACTGGTCGCCGATGGTCAGCAGTGCCATGACACTCCTCGTTGTGTGAGATTTCCGGGCGTTCGGTCAGTTCAACGCCCGCACGCTCCATGGTGCCCTATCGGAATTAAAAATGAAAGGTGATACTTCGCACTATAATTATCGGCATGACCGATTCAACCTATCAGCCAACACTGGCGGGCCTGCGGGCGTTCGCCGCCGTCGCCGAGAAGCACCACTTCAGTCTCGCGGCGGCCGGCCTGGGACTGAGCCAGTCGACGCTGTCGCAGGCCTTGTCGTCGCTGGAATCCGGCCTGGGCATCCAGCTGATCGAGCGGTCCACCCGCCGGGTCTTCCTGACCGAGGAGGGCCAGCAGCTGCTGCCGCATGCGCACGCCGTGCTCGACGCGGCGGCGCAGTTCTCGGCCGCGGCCGCCGGGGTGGCCGACCCGCTGCAGGGCACCATGCGGATCGGGCTCATCCCGACCGTGGCGCCCTATGTCTTGCCCGCGGTGCTGGCCGGGCTGTCCGAACGCCTGCCGGCGTTGGGCCTGCGGGTGATCGAGGACCAGACCGAACGCTTGCTCACCGGGCTGCGCGAAGGGGCGGTGGACGCGGCACTGCTCGCGTTGCCGGCCGATGCCGCCGGGATGACTGAAATACCGATCTATGACGAGGATTTCGTCTTGGCGCTGCCGCCGGGACATGCGCTGGCCGGCAAGCGGCGGGTGCCGCCGACAGCCCTGGCGGACCTGCCGCTGCTCCTACTCGACGAAGGGCACTGCTTGCGGGACCAGGCGCTGGACATCTGCCGTAACGCCGGGGTGCGGGCGCAGCTGGCCAACACCCGGGCGGCATCGCTGGCGACCGCGGTGCAGTGCGTGACCGGCGGGCTGGGAGTGACGTTGATTCCGCAGACGGCGGTGGCGGTGGAGGCCGAGCGCAGCGGCCTGGCGCTGGCCCATTTCGCCGCGCCCCGCCCGGGCCGGCGGATCGGGCTGGTGTTTCGCACCTCCAGCGGGCGGGAGGAGTCCTACCGGCGGTTGGCGGGCATCATCGGCGACGTAATCGCCGCGCAACACCGCGTCGACCGGGTCCCCTAAGACCCGGCCCGCGACGCGACGATCAGTGGGATCCGATCGGCGTGACGTCCAGGGCGAGGTGGCGCAGCGCGCCGTTGGCCGGACCGGACGGTGCTGCGGCCAGGGTGGCTTCGATGATGCCGCGGACGGTGCACCGGCACCGGCCGCAGTCGCCACCGGCACCGCACATCGCGGCCACTTCCTTGGACGTCGACGCGCCGGCGGCGACGGCATCGGACACCATCTGGTTGGTGGCTCCGACACAAAGGCACACGTACATGGCTATACCCTTACCGGCCGTCGCCCGCAGGCGGCATCAGATCGATTGCGGCAGAGAACTTTCCGACGAACGGCCCGGGGTAACCGCCGGCGCCTACCCCGGTCATCCACTCGGCAGCGGTGTCCGGGTGGTCAAGCCAGCGCTGCGCGCTCGCCGCACTGTCGGTCTCCAACAGCGTCATCACCTCATTTCCGTCGTCGACGGCCCGATATACCCACACTTTGCGCACGCCTGCGCTGGCGAACCGATCCAGCCTGCGATGCACCTTGGCCATCAGGTTCGCGGGATCGGCGACGGTGGACACCACGCCGACGATCACCTCCGAACCGTCCTGCTCCGTATCAGCGACGGTGATCTTCTCGGTGACCTCGCCGGCGAAGATCGCCGGCAGATCGTTGACCCCGGAGCGGTCGAACCACTCGAAGACGGCGGGGGAGCGCAGCAGCTCCTTGACCGACGCCCGGTGGCGCAGGCCGATCGTCACCAGCACCCGATCCGTGTCGACCACCGAGGTGTAGAGCACCGCATGGCGTGCCCCGAGACCGAGCAGCGGCGTGTGGTCGTCGCGGAGCAGCGACCAGGTCCGATCAATGTCGTCAACGCGGTAGTCCAGCGCCAGCACCAGCGAATGCGGATTGTCGCGGTGCGACATGCCACGACCCGAACTGCCGACACGGCGGCCAGGCGAAGCAAGTCTCATGTTAGTAGAGTCTAACCTAAGTTCAACGCATCCTGCAGGGCCGCACCGCGATCCGATCCCGCCAGGCCCGGAGCCGATGCGTCGATTCGACGCGCCGAGACACGGGTAAACACCGCCTCGTGACCGGTGACCTGCACTAGATTGAATCCGGCGCGTTACGGCGATGATCAAGCCCCAGTCGACGCGGGGGGCATGCGAGGTTCTTCACACCAGAGGAGTGATCATGCAAGGCGACCCGGAGGTTCTCAAACTGCTCAATGAGCAGCTCACCAGTGAACTCACCGCGATCAACCAGTACTTCCTGCACGCCAAGATGCAGGCCGACTGGGGTCTGACCGAGGTGGCCGCCCACACCCGCGACGAGTCCATCGAAGAGATGCGCCACGCGGAGACGATCACCGACCGCATCTTGCTGCTCAACGGTCTGCCGAACTATCAGCGGATCGGATCGCTGCGCATCGGGCAGACCCTGCGCGAGCAATTCGAAAGCGACCTCGCCCTGGAAATCGAGGTGCTCAACCGGCTGCGGCCCGGCATCGTCATGTGCCGTGACAAACAGGACAGCACCACCGCCAAGATTCTGGAGACCATCCTCGTCGACGAGGAATCCCACATCGACTACCTGCAGACCCAACTGGAGCTGATGGACAAGCTCGGCGACGCGCTGTATCTGGCCCAATGCGTCGCCCGCCCGCCGACGACGTGATCTCTGGCGCCGACGCGGGTACCCGTTAGCGGCAGACGCCGACGAAAGGGAATATGAGCAGTTCGACGCCGGTCGCCGAGGAATCGCGGCCCGCGCCGGTCAGCCCGCAGCGCCGCAACCTGATTTTCCTGGCGATCGTGTTCGGCCTACTGATGGCCGCGCTCGACCAGACCATCGTCGCGACGGCGCTGCCGACGATCGTGTCGGATCTGGGCAACGCCGGCCATCAGTCATGGGTGGTCACCAGCTACCTGCTGACCTCGACGATCGCGACGATCCTGGCGGGCAAACTCGGCGATCTGTTCGGCCGCAAACTGGTGTTCCAGGCCGCCGTGGTGTGTTTCGTGGCCGGCTCGGTGCTGTGCGGGTTATCCGCGTCGATGGAGATGCTGGTCGGCGCCCGGGCGCTGCAGGGCATCGGCGGGGGCGCGGTCACCGTCACCGCCGCGGCGCTGATCGGCGAAGTCATTCCGCTGCGCGAGCGGGGCCGCTACCAGGGCATGCTGGGCGCGGTCTTCGGCGTTACCACCGTGATCGGGCCCCTGCTCGGTGGCTATTTCACCGACTACCTGACCTGGCGGTGGGCGTTCTGGATCAACGTGCCGATCTCGGTGGTCGTGATGATCGTGGCCGGGGCGGCGATCCCGGCGCTGGCAGGCCGGGCCAAGCCGGTCATCGACTATGCCGGCATCGTCTTGATCGGATTAGGAGCCAGCGGGTTGACGCTGGCCACCAGCTGGGGCGGCACCCGCTACGACTGGGGATCGGCGACGATCATCGCGTTGTTCGCCGGATCGGTGGTGGCGCTGGCGCTGTTCGCCCGGGTGGAAACCCGGGCCGCGGCCCCCATCCTGCCGACCCGCCTCTTCGCCGACCCGGTGTTCGCGGTCTGCTGTGTGCTGGCGTTCGTGGTCGGCTTCGCCATGCTGGGCGCGCTGACCTTCCTGCCCACCTTCATGCAGTACGTCGACGGCGTCTCGGCGACCACCTCGGGACTGCGCACCCTGCCGATGGTGGTCGGCATGCTGGTGATGTCCACCGGCAGCGGCACCCTGGTGGGCCGGACCGGCCGGTACAAGATCTTTCCGGTGGCCGGCACCGCCCTGATGACGATCGCGTTCGCGCTGATGTCGCAGATGGACGCCGCCACCCCGGCGCTGTTGCAGTCGCTCTACCTACTCGTCCTGGGCGCCGGCATCGGGCTGTCGATGCAGGTGCTGGTTCTCGTCGTGCAAAACACCTCAAGCTTTGCCGACCTCGGGGTGGCCACCTCCGGTGTCACGTTCTTCCGGACCATCGGCAGCTCTTTCGGCGCGGCCGTCTTCGGGTCGCTGTTCGTCAACTTCTTGGACCACCGCCTCGCGTCGGCGCTGCGCTCCGCCGGACTGGACGCCGATGCGGCCGCCTCGCCTGAGGCGCTGCACCGGCTGGCCCCGGAGCAGGCGGCACCGATCGTGCAGGCCTACGCCGACTCGCTCGGCCAGGTGTTTCTATGGGCCGCGCCGGTCGCGCTGCTCGGATTCGTGCTGGCACTGTTCCTGCGCGAAGTCCCGCTCAAGGAGCTCCATGACAATGCGGTCGACCTCGGCGACGGCTTCGGGATGCCCAGCACCGCATCGTCGGACGAACTGCTGGAGACCGCGATCGGGCGCCTGCTGCGCAATGAACCCGGGATGCGGCTGCGCAGTATCGCGATGCGCTCGGACTGCGAACTCGATGTCGCCGGGCTGTGGACGGTGCTGCGCATCTACCGGTATACCCAGGTGTTCCGGACGGCGCGGCTCAGCGACATCGGCAAGACGCTGCGGGTGCCCTACGAGATCCTCGAACCCACCGTCGATCGGCTGGTCATCCAGGGCTACGTGCTGCGCGACGGCGACCACCTGGGACTGACCCGGGCCGGGCTGCAGCAGGTGAGGTTCGTGACCTCGCTGGTGCAGGACTGGGTGAGCGACAAGCTGGCCCGCTCGCCCGGGTTCGCCGGACGCCCGGATCGCGCCGAGGTCGAGGCCGCGCTGCAGCGGATCGCCCACCGGGCCCTGGTCGACCCCGACTGGGCGACACATTCGGGGGAGTTCGTCGGCGCCGCCCACGGTGACGGCAAAGCCGGTTAGCATTCCCAGCTATGAGTCGAATCGGAACGTTCCCCGCGGATGACCTGACGGGCTGGATGGCCAAGTCGCCCGAACTCGCCGCCGGCATCGGTGGATTCAGTACCGCGGTGTACAACCGCGGCCGGCTGCCGATGCGCACCCGCGAGCTGGCCCGGATGGTGATCGCCTTCGACAACGAGTGCGCGGTGTGCGTCAACACCCGCGATGCCGACGGCCCAGCCGCCGGGGTGAGCGAGGACCTCTACGAGCACGTCGCGGAATGGCGCACCTGGCCGGGCTACAGCGACGCCGAACGGCTCGCAGCCGAGTTCGCCCACCGATTCGCCACTGACCACACCGGCCTGCGCGACGACGAGGACTTCTGGTCGCGCTGCTCGGAGCACTTCAGCGACGAGCTGCTCGCCGACCTCGCGTTGTCGTGTGCACTCTGGCTGGGTATGGGGCGGGTGCTGCGCACCCTGGACATCGGTCAGGCCTGCGCGTTCACCGTGCCCAGCCGGACTTGATGCGGCGACGGTCGCGCCGAGCCGGATGGGCGGCGGCTGCTGTCGTAGCCGGGGCCGCCGCAGTCGCGGCACTGAGATCGGCTGCCGCCCGGGCCCGCACCAGCAGCCCGTCACCCCTGCTCCCGCAGTGGTCCGCAGGGCCGGCGCAGTACGGCGTCGGGGTGCGCCGCAACGTCGCAGTCCCGATGAGTGACGGGGTCGTGCTGCGCGCCGATATCCATTACCCCACCGACCGCGAGACCGGGTCGCCGGCCACCGGGCCGTTTCCGGTGCTGCTGTCGCTGACGCCGTACGGCAAGCTGGCTCCGCCACCGGCCGCGCAGATCGGCGGCGGACCCACCCCGCGTCTGATCCGACGCGGGTACATCGAGGTGATGGTCGACGTGCGCGGCACCGGCGCCTCCGGTGGATCCTTCCAGATGTTCGGTCCCGAGCAGGCCCGTGACGGTGTGGAACTGGTGACGTGGGCCTCGACCCTGCCGAACGCCAACGGCAGGGTCGGCATGTTCGGCATCTCATACCTAGCGATCAACCAGCTGTTCACCGCGGCCGCCGTCGGCCCGGACTCACCGCTGAAGGCGATCTTCCCGGTGATGGCGGCCAACGACTTCTACCGGGACGCCGCCGCGATGGGTGGGGCTCCGCACCTGGCGACCGTGCGCGGCTACGGCGCGCTCTACACGATGCTCAACATCATCAACCCCACCCTGGAGTTCTTCACCCGCGGTGGGCATCCGCGACCGCGGGCCGGCGGCCTGGCCGCGGTGCGCCAACGCGGCAGGGACCAGCGCGGCTACTTCGGACCGCTGGTCGCCGAGGCCCGCACCGGCGGTGACGCCGCCTACGACGGACCGTTCTGGGACAGCATGCGGCCCGAACTCGTGCTGCCGGAGATCGCCGCCAACAAGATCGCCGTCTTTTTGGTGGGCGGCTGGCACGACGCCTTCCAGCGCGGCGCACCGCTGAACTACGCCGCGCTGCAGAATGCCTGCACCGGGCGCGCGGTGCACGCCCCGATGCAACCCGGGCAACCGCTGGCCGATCGGATCAGGCTGATGATGGGACCCTGGTATCACGTGTCGGCTTTCGACGGCCTGCGCATCCAGGACCTGCAACTGCGCTGGTTCGATCACTGGCTGAAAGACGATGCGGCGGCGGAGATCTCCGGTCCGCCGTTCACCTTCCAGGCGATCGGCGACAGCCGGTGGTACCACACGCGTGAGTATCCGATACCGGAGGCGACGCCCACCCGTTTCTATCTGGCGCCCGACGGCCGGCTGGTCACCGACGCCCCGGCCGAGCAGACGCTGGCCGCACTGCGCTACCGTGCGCGCGGCCCGGTCTCCGGGCGCAGCCTGGAACAGTGGACGCTCGGCCTCAACAGCTTCGTCACCACCCAGGCCGGTGGCCGCACCCGTTACGACCAGGACAACCGCCGTCTGCAACGCGGGGCATTGACCTACACCACCGCACCGTTCGATGCTCCGACCCTTATCGCCGGACCGATCACGTTGCGCGTGGAGGCGACGGCCGACACCACCGAGACGCTCCTGGTTGCGCACCTCGACGACGTCGCACCCGAAGGGGTGAGCCGCCCGCTGACGCAGGGGGCGCTGCTGGGGTCTCACCGCGCCCTGGATCCGGAGCGCACCTGGTATCTGCCGGACGGCACGGTGCTGCGGCCCCACCACATCAGCACCCGGTCAGCGGTACGGTCCGTCGAACCGGGGGAGCTGACCGGCTACGACATCGAGATCTTTCCGACCGCCGCAATGATCGCTCCCGGCCACCGCCTGCGGCTGACCGTGACCACCTACGATTTCCCGCATCTGGTGCCCACGGCGCCTGCGCGCCGGGCACTGGCCGGTGGCACCTACCGCCTGCACCAGGGCGGTCCCACCCCGTCGTTCCTGCTGCTGCCGCTGGCCGACCCGGACACGCTGGACTGAGCCGGATCGGCTAGCCCGGCTCGACGACGCCTTCCACGACGTCGCGGATGCGCTCCAGGGTGCGCCGCATGTCGCGGATGTTGTTGCGCTGCCGCAGAAAACCGCCGAACACGTAGTAGTAGACGTTGGTCAGGAAGGAGTCGGCCAGCTTGAACGACTCGGTGACGTCGGTGCCGCCGATGTCTTCCGGGGCGGGCGTCAGCTCGTAGCGCCACCGGTTGAGCGCTCGATCACCGGCGAGCACCGCGAAGCCGAACACCCGATTCGGTTCGCACTCGGTGACCCGGCACGTCGTCCAGTACACCGGGCCGATCCCGTTGCGCCGGACGTGTCCCCGGAACCGCGCGCCGACCGCCGGGCCGGTGGCGCCGTCGAGCCATTCGGCCTCGAAGGTCTCCGGGGAGAACCGGCCGATGTTGCGGACATCAGCCACCAGATCCCAGATCCGCTCGGGAGGGGCTGCCATGTGAACTGTCGCGGAACCCTGCATGTTCGCCAATCCAAGCATGTCTTTCGCGGTGCGGCTAGATCCTCCCGGGACACCCTGGACCACCCCGGGCAGAGCACTGAGCCCCACCCGGAACCGGGTGGGGCTCAGTAACGAGATGGTGGGCTCAGCCCTCGCTGCCGCCGCCGGGGGTGGCGCCCAGGTGGCTCTGCAGGTCAGGCTTCATCGCCTGCAGCTGCGCGCCCCAGTACTCCCAGCTGTGGGTGCCGTAGTCCGGGAAGTTGAACACGGCGTTGTTGCCACCGGCCGCGACGTAGGCCTCCTGGAACTTCTTGTTCTGACCGATCATGAAGTTGCCTTCGAGGAAGGTGGCGGGGATGTTGTCGCCGCCCAGCTCGTTCGGGCGGCCGTTACCGCAGTACACCCACAGGCGGGTGTTGTTGGCGACCAGCTTGCCGACGTTGACGGTCGGGTCGTTGCGCAGCCACGCGGGGTCGTCGTCGGCGCCCCACATGTCTTCCTTCTTGTAGCCGCCGGCGTCACCCATGGCCAGGCCGATCCAGCTCTTGCCGTCCGACGGGTTGACGTAACCCGACAGCGAGCCCGCGTAGCTGAACACGTCGGGGTGGTAGATCGCCAGCGTCATCGCCGACGAGCCGGCCATCGACAGACCGACTGCGGCGTTACGGCTCTGGCTCACGCCGTACTGGGAGGCCAGGAAGGCCGGCAGCTCGCTGGTGATGAACGTTTCCCACTTGTAGGTCTGGCAGCCGGCCTTGCCGCAGGCCGGCTTGTACCAGTCGCTGTAGAAGCTGGACTGGCCACCGACCGGCATGATCACCGAGATGCCCGACTGGTAGTACCACTCGAACGCCGGGGTGTTGATGTCCCAGCCGTTGTAGTCGTCCTGGGCACGCATGCCGTCGAGCAGGTAGAGCCCGGGGGAGCCGGAGCCGCCGCTCTGGAACTGCACCTTGATGTCACGGCCCATACCTGCGGAGGGAACCTGCAGGTACTCGACCGGCAGACCCGGCCGCGAGAACGCCGATGCGGTCGCTTCGCCACCCGTCAGGCCGATCAGGCCGGGCAGCGCTGCTGCGGCCACCGCGCCGACCATAAGTCGGCGCGCCCAGCGCATCCCCTTGGTCACGTCTGTCATTCCTGCCCCTTGTCGTCTTCCTGCGGAACGGTCTCGAAATGTGTTCGAACTAGCCGACTTGTCGATCGCGACGCAAAGCACGCCACCATGTCCCTGTCGGCCTTCACATGCAGCAACCGCCGCTCTCTGCGACCCCGCTGCCTTCTCAGGGATCAGACCCGCCGGATAGCATACCCGATTTGCGGTCTGGGACCCGGCTAGGCATGGCCGCGCGACACGCGTAGGCTGCCCTGCGGTAAGCCGACAAGACCACACTGTCCTGGGCTGTCCCCGGTCCGCTCCGGTGCCCGCCGAACCCGCCACGGGCAAGGCGAAGGTAGCGAGCCGCCGCGGTGACATCGCAGATCAGGACGATTGGGGCGCGCGATTTTGGACACGGTACTGGGGCTGGCGATGACGCCGACGACGGTCGGCTGGGTCATGACCGAAGGACGGGGCCACGACTTCCCGGGCGGCCAGACGGTTTCCGGTGATGAGTTCGCCATCACCCGCGGTGATGCCGGGTTGGATGCGGCGAGCATGGCGTCGTCGGCGTCGGCGGTGGCCGCCCGGGTCCGCACGGTGTTGGCCGGCCGCGGTGACCGGCTGCACGGGGTGGGTGTGACCTGGAGCGATGACGCGGCCGTCGGCGCCGCGCTGCTGCTGGAGTCGCTGGCCGACGCCGGTTTCGACAACGTGGTGCCGGTGCGTTTCAGCCGGGCCGCCGCCTCGCTGACCAGTGGCATCGGACTGCACGGTGAACAGACGGCGGTATGCGTCATCGAGCCTGGACTGGCCACGCTGGTGCTGTTCGGTAACGAGGATCCGGTCGTCACCGCCTGCCCGATCGGCGGCACCGATGACCTGCTGGGCTGGCTGGCCGACGTCTTTGGATCGGGGACCCGGGGGCCCGAGGTGCTGATGGTGGCCGGCTCGATGCGCGGCATGGACCGGCTCGGGCGCCGCCTGGAGGCCAAGCTTTCGATACCCGTCTTCGTTCAGCCCGGTGCGCAGCAGGCGTTGGCGCGCGGCGCGGCGCTCGCCGTGGCCCCGCACGCCGACCTGGCCGGTCTGGCCGGCACCCCGGCTGGGCGGCGGCCCGCAGCGATCGGTTCGGCGCGTGCGATGTCGCTGTCGTATGCCGGTGCGCTGACGATGCTGACCGGGGGAGCGGTCACCTTCGTGGCCTCGCTGTCCGCCGCGCTGAGCCTGCAGCTGGGCCCGGACCGAGACGTCCCGGACGTGCGGCCGCGCGAGCACGCGACGGTGGCTCGCGTCGCCGTGCCCGCGCCCCCGGCTGCGCCAGCGGCGCCGCCGGCCGACCTCGCACCCTCGGCCGAGCTGCCGGAGGAACCGGTCGAGTTCGGTTCGCTGTGGGAGGGGCCGGCCGCGGCCCCCGAGCCGCCGGCACCGCCGCCGAGCGCCGGCGCCTCGCTGCTGGACCGATTCCGTCAGCGGATTCCGCGTCTTCCCGGCCGCTGAGTCAGCGGCCGGCAAGCGTGTCGCCCGCGATGGTCGCCGACAACGACACCGTCACCTCGTCGGCGACCTGCATGGCTCCCATCAGCATCGAATAGCGCCGTATTCCGAAGTCGCTGTGGCGTACCACGGTCTCGCCGTCCACCCGCCAGGAACCGTCGAGCTCAGCCACCCGCACCGCGATGACGTGCGGCCTGGACCGGTCGCGGATCTGTAGGGACCCGGCCAACCGATAGCCGCCGTCGGTCGCGGCGATGTCGGTGCACTCGAACCGGATGTGGCCATACCTGCCGGCGTCGAGGCACTTGAGGGCATTCGTGCGGATCAGTGATTTCTCCGGGGCGGTCAGCGGGGTCAGTCCGCCGTCACCACGCAGCACCTGCAGCGAATCCACGTCGACGGTCAACGCTACGGCGGTGGGCCGCTCACCGGACCATGACACCGCCGCCTGCCAGCGCTGCATGACCATGGTGAGCCGGTGGCCCATCTTCGCCGCCCGACCGGTCACACCGGTGCCGAGCAGTAGCTGTCCGTGCGATGCGTCGAACTGTCGTTGCGCCCCGGCCATCTGGGCACTTTAGCGGCCCGGTAGGCGGCGACAGCATTCGGCGGATTCGCGATGAGGCGCCGCGGCCACCCGTTAGGCTGCTTCCACGCGGGGCCGCCTGCTGGCCCGGATCGAGGAGACCAAGGGCGAAGAAGAATGATTCGTGAACTAGCCGCAGCTGTTTTCGTCGCGGGCGCCGCCGTCGCCGGCGCGCCGGCCGCCGGCGCCTACCCCGGTGACGTGCCGGGCATGGTCGACGGGCAGCGCCAGGGTGACGCCTGCTTCAGCTGGGAGCGCTTCATCTACGGGCACGGCCCCAACGGTCAGGCGCTGGCCTGCCATTTCATCGCCAACCAGTGGCCGCCCAAGGACACCGGCTTCTGGCAGATCTCCTACCCGCTCTACGGCGTGCAGGAAATCGGTTCACCATGTCCGAACCCCCAGTCGGCCGCGCAATCGCCCGACGGGTTGCCGCTGCTATGCCTCGGCGCGCGCGGCTGGCAACCCGGCATCTACACCGGAGGTATCGGGCCGTACTTCCCGCCCGGAATCGCTCAAGTCGGGTGACCGCGGCGTAGCCCGCCCCGCATCTGGAACGGACAGCTGCCGTCCAGGCGATTGCACTAGCTTCAGGCGGGGTAGCTACACGCAGGAGGTGGGACGACTTGGGCGAACGCGGTGAGGCGACGTCGGAACTGGTGGTGATCTTCGGGATAACCGGAGACCTGGCCCGCAAAATGACCTTCCGCGCGCTGTACCGCCTGGAGCGCCGCAAGCTGCTGGACTGCCCGATCCTGGGGGTGGCCAGTGACGACATCACCGTCGAGGAGTTGATCGACCGGGCCGGCGAGGCGATCCGCCACACCGGCGAGCCGTTCGACGAGGCGGTGTTTCACCGATTGGCGAAGCGGCTGTCCTACCTGCACGGCGACGTCACCGACACGGCGCTCTACGATCAGCTCGCCGAACGGGTCGGCACGGATCGCCGCTGCCTGTACTACCTGGAGATGCCGCCGTCGCTGTTCGCCCCGATCGTGGAGAACCTCGGCCGGGCCGGGCTGCTGCAGCGATCCCGGGTGGCGGTGGAGAAACCGTTCGGTCATGACCTGGCCTCCGCGCGCGACCTCAACGCCCGACTGCGCGCGGTGCTGCGCGAAGACCAGATCCTGCGGGTAGACCATTTCCTGGGCAAGCAACCCGTCGCCGACCTCGAATACCTGCGGTTTGCCAACACCACACTCGCTGAGCTGTGGGACCGGCACAGCGTCGCCGAGATCCACATCACCATGGCCGAGAACTTCGGCGTCGAGGAGCGCGGCAGCTTCTACGACGCCGTCGGCGCCTTGCGGGACGTGGTGCAGAACCACCTGCTGCAGGTGCTGGCGTTGTTCGCGATGGAACCGCCGGTCGGGCCCGGCGACGACGACCTCAACGACAAGAAGGCCGAGCTGTTCCGTGCGATGCCCCCGGCCGACCCCGCGCATTACGTGCGGGGCCAATACCGCGGTTACGCGGATGTGCCCGGGGTGGCCGCGGGGTCGCAGACCGAGACGTTCGTGGCGCTGCGCCTGCAGATCGAGAACTGGCGCTGGGCCGGGGTGCCCATCTTCCTTCGGGCCGGCAAGGCGCTGCCCGAACGCGTCACCGAAGTCCGGTTGTTCACCCGCCGGGTCCCGGCGCTGGCGTTCATGCCGCAGCGCGAACGCGCCCAACGCAATCAGATCGTGCTGCGCATCGACCCGGATCCGGGACTGCGGCTGCAGCTGGTGGCCCAAGACGACCAGGACTGTCAAGCCTGGCGCGACATCCACCTCGATTCCTCGTTCGCCCGTGATCTGGGTGAACCGATCCGCCCCTATGAGCGGTTATTACATGCCGCGATGATCGGCGACCGCCGGTTGTTCGCCCGGGAGGACAGCATCGAAGAGACCTGGCGCATCGTGGCCCCACTGCTCGACCAGCCGGGGGAGATCCACCGCTACGAGCCCGGCTCGTGGGGGCCCGAAGCCGCGCAGAAGCTGGTGCACGGCCACCGGAGCTGGCAGAAGCCATGGCTGCCGGAGAGCAGCCGGTCACACTAAGGGAGGACAGCAATGCGATTGGGGATGATCGGTCTGGGCCGGATGGGCGCCAATCTCGTTCGGCGACTGGTCGCCGACGGCCACGAATGCGTCGTCTACGACCAGAATGCCGATGCGGTCGCAGCGCTGGCCGCCGAAGGCAACGCCACCGGGGTGTCCTCGCTGGCTGAGCTGGCGGAGAAACTGCCCGCGCCCCGCGTGGTGTGGGTGATGGTGCCGGCCGGCAAGATCACCGCCGGGGTCATCCAAGAGCTCGCGGGCACACTGGCGGCCGGAGACATCGTGATCGACGGCGGCAACTCTTACTACCGTGATGACATAGCGCACGCGAAGCTGCTGTCCGACAAGGGTATTCGACTGCTGGACTGCGGTACCAGCGGCGGGGTGTGGGGTCGCGAACGCGGTTACTGTCTGATGGTCGGCGGCGATCGCGACGCCTTCGACCATGTCGAGCCGATCTTCGCCACCATTGCGCCCGGGGTTGAGGCCGCCCCGCGCACGCCGGGCCGCGACGGTGAGGTCTCCCAGGCCGAGAACGGTTACTTGTACTGCGGGCCATCGGGGGCCGGACACTTCGTGAAGATGGTGCACAACGGCATCGAGTACGGGATGATGGCCTCGATCGCCGAGGGACTGAATATCCTGCACCACGCCAACATCGGCAAGGCCGATCAGCAGGGTGACGCCGAGACCGCACCGCTGAGCCATCCCGAGTTCTACCAGTACGACATCAACATCCCCGACGTCACCGAGGTCTGGCGGCGGGGCAGCGTGATCGGCTCCTGGCTGCTGGACCTGACCGCCAGCGCCCTGCAGAAGTCTCCGGCGCTGGAGGAATTCGCCGGGCGGGTCTCCGATTCCGGGGAGGGCCGCTGGACGGTCATCGCCGCGATCGACGAAGGAGTGCCGGCCCCGGTGCTCACCACGGCGCTGTATGCGCGCTTCGCCTCGCGCCATCTGTTCGAATTCGGCGCCAAGGTGCTCTCGGCGATGCGCAAGCAGTTCGGCGGACACGACGAGAAATCCGCGTGAGCTAGTTTCGTTGGCGGCCGCGGCGTCGCCCGATCCTGGCCGCTCAGCGTGTGCGCGTGCCAGTATGGGGGATGCCGCAGCGACGGCGAACGACCCAGACAGGCGGTACTGCGGTGATGGCCGCTGCCGGCCGGGCGAGCGGGCCCGTCATCGCCCTGATCGTGCTGCTGCTGGTCGCCGGCGCGGCGACGCGCGGGTATCTGCCCGGCCGCGAACATGTCGCGCACCGGCCGGCCGCATCGAGCCCGCTGGAATCGATCATTCTCGCGGGCCTGCTGGCGGTGTCCGTCGGCGCTATCGTGGTCGCCGTCGTCCAGCGGGCCCGCCACCAGCGCGCGGTCGCCGGCAGCATGGGGAAACTCTCCCCAACCGCCGGAGCTCACCGTGGCAGGCCGGCGTGGCGGGTGCTGCTCATCGGATTGGCCGCCGTGACGGTATGGCTGCTGGCGGTAATGATCCTGGCGAAGCTGGGTGGGGCGCACCGGTTCGCAGTCCCAGCCGGGTTCTTCGGGGCACGCGGTGAGGTGCCCGCAGCACCGACCGCGCCGCAAGCGCCGACCCCGGCGCCACCGCACCGGCTCCCCGGCGGCTCCCCAAGCGATCTCGCCAGTGATCTGCTGGTGGCCGCCGCGGCCCTGCTGCTGATCGCCGCCGGCGTCTTCGTCGCACGCTTCCGTCGTGCCGGGCCGCCAGCGCCGGCGACCGGGGCGGCGACGCCCGCGGTCGCAGCACCCACCGCGAGCGAAACTCTCGCGCGGGCAGCCGAACTCGGCTTGACCCGGATCGCCGACCGAAGCCGCGAGCCGCGGGAGGCGATCATCGCCTGCTACGCGGTCATGGAGCGCCACCTCGCCGATGTTCCCGATGCCGCACCGCGCGAGTTCGACACTCCCACCGAGGTGCTGGCACGGGCTGTCGAACACCACGCGGTGCCGGCCGAAAACGCATCCCGGCTGGTGGAGCTGTTCACCGAGGCGCGTTTCAGCCCGCACCTGATGACTGAGCGGCACCGCGCCGACGCGGTCGCCATCCTGCGGCTGGTGCTCGACGAGTTGCGGGCCCCGACGTGAAAACGCTTGCACTGCAAGGCATGCTACTGGTCGTAGCGGTGCAGCTAGCGGTGCTGATGGCCCACCGCCCGCAGCTGCTGCTGTGGGCGGCCGGTATCGCCGTTGCGCTGCCTCTGGTCGGCATCCGGCGGCTGCTGACTCCCACCGGACCGCCCGAGGCGGCGCTCACCGACGAGCCGGGAGAGTCCTTGCGGCGCTGGCTGAGGGGCACCGAGGCCAGAATCCGCTGGGCGGAGTCGACCCGAGCGGATTGGGACCGGCGCTGGCGGCCGATCCTGGCCCGTCGGTTCGAGGTCTCCAGCGGCCAGCGGCGGGCGAAGAACCCCGCGGAGTTCAACGCCACCGGCGTGATGCTGTTCGGCGATGCACTGTGGGCCTGGGTGGATCCCGGCAACGTCGCGCCCACCGGAGACCACGGGCCCGGCCCGGGACGCGCTGTGCTGGAAGAGATCCTGTACCGGCTGGAACAGCGATGAGCGCGGGGCTGTCCGGCACGGCGGCGATCACCGCCGAGCGCTGCACCGCGGTGCTCGACGAGATCGAGCAGGCGGTGGTGGGCAAGCGGGCCGCGCTCACACTCATTCTGACCACCGTGCTCGCCGGTGGCCATGTGCTCATCGAAGATCTTCCGGGCCTGGGCAAGACATTGATCGCACGGTCGTTCGCGGCCGCGCTCGGCCTCGACTTCACCCGGGTGCAGTTCACCCCGGATCTGCTGCCGGCAGACCTGCTCGGCACCACCATCTACGACATGGCCTCGGGGCATTTCGAGTTCCGGCGCGGGCCGATCTTCACCAATCTGGTGCTGGCCGACGAGATCAACCGGACCCCGCCCAAGACGCAGGCGGCCTTGCTGGAGGCGATGGCCGAGGGGCAGGTCAGCATCGATGGCCACACCCATCGGCTGCCGGAGCCGTTCATCGTGCTGGCCACCGACAACCCGATCGAGTATGAGGGCACCTACCCGCTGCCGGAGGCGCAGTTGGACCGCTTCGCGATCAGGCTGCGCCTGGGCTACCTGTCGGAACACGGCGAGACGGCCATGCTGCGCCGGCGACTCGACCGGGGCGCCGCGGTGCCGACGGTGCGCCAGGTGATCGACGCCGACGACGTGGTGGCGATGCGCGAATCGGTGGAGCAGGTCAGCGTGCACGATGACGTACTGCGCTACGTGGTGTCGCTGGCGAACGGGACCCGCCACCATCCGCAGGTGGCCGTCGGCGCCAGTCCACGATCGGAACTCGACCTGATCCAGCTCGCCCGGGCGCGCGCGCTGCTGCTCGGCCGCGACTATGTGATCCCCGAGGACGTCAAGGCGCTGGCCACCTCGGCGGTGGCGCACCGGATCACGTTGCGACCCGAGATGTGGGTGCGGCGGATCCAGGGCTCGGATGTGGTGGAAGAGCTCCTACGGCGCCTACCGGTGCCCCGGACCCCCGCCCCGCCCGGCCCGGCACCGGGCATGACACCGCCATGACGCAGCACCCGCACTCCGGCGAGGTCTCCGAAGTCGACCTCGATTTGCACTGGCGGGCCTCGCCGTTGGCGCGAGCGTTGGCCAGCAGTGCGGCGCTAGCCCTGGCGGTGGCGGCGGGCGGGCCGCGCTGGCAGTTGGTCGCCTTCGCCGCTCCGCTGCTCGGCGTGCTGTGCGCACTGGGCTGGCAGTCCCCGGTACCGGTTTTCCGGCTGCAGGCGAACCCCGCGGCGCAGCGCTGCTTCGAATCCGAGCCGGTCGAGTTGACGGTCGCGGTCGCGGCATTGGCGGGTGAGGCGGCCGCGGTGACCCTGGAGGTGGCCGCGCACCCGGCGATGGATCTCGCGGGAGATGGCGATGCGTCCGGGCGCCGAAAGTCGGTGCGGGCCAGCGCCCAACGCTGGGGCCGTTACCCGATTCGGGCCACCGTCACCGCCCTGGGGAGGGGCGGGCTGCTGGCCGGGACAGGCACCGTCGACGTCGCCGAGGTCACGGTGTTCCCCCCGGCGCCCCCACAGCCCACGCCGATCCCGCACAGCGAGCTGCTCGACCGGGTCGGCACCCACCTGACCCGGCACCCGGGCCGCGGCGTGGAGTACGCCGACATCCGCGCCTACATCCCCGGCGACCCGTTGCGCTCGGTGAACTGGCCGGTCAGTGCGCGACGCGGCAGCCTGCACGTGACCGAGCGGCTGACCGATCGCGCCGCCGACGTGGTGGTGCTCATCGACGCCTACCCGCAGCCGCGCGGCCCCGCGACGGCCGCGACCGAACGGTCGGTGCTGGGCGCGGCGCAAGTCGTGCAGACCGCGTTGCGCAACGGTGACCGCGCCGGGGTCGTCACGCTCGGTGGTCGGCACCCGCGCTGGGTCGGGGCCGATATCGGGCAGCGGCAGTTCTATCGCATCGTCGATGCGGTCCTGGGGGCCGGCGACGGCTTCGAGACCACCACCGGAACGCTCGCACCGCGGGCCGCGGTGCCGCCCGGCGCGCTGATCATCGCGTTCTCCACCCTGTTGGACACCGAGTTCGCGCTCGCCCTGACCGACTTGCGCAAGCGCGGGCACGTCGTATTGGCGGTCGACGTGCTGGCCGGTCCGCCGTTCGTGGAGGAACCCGATCCGCTGGTGGCGCGAATCTGGACCCTGGAGCGCACCGCGATGTACCGGGACATGGCCACCGTCGGCGTCGATGTCGCATCGTGGCCGCAGCAGCAGCCGCTGGAGCAGGCCATGCACCTGGTGACGCAGCGCCATCGCCCGACGGCGGTGCGGTGATGCAGCGTTCCGCCGCCGACCGCAGCCTGGCGCTGGTCATGTCTGCCGCATGCGGCCTGGCGATGGCCGCAGCCGCCGGCGCCGGGTCGTCCGGGATTGCCGCGGCCGGGGCGCTGCTTACGGCCGGCGCGGTGCTGGCCGGGCTGTGGTGGCGGCCCGCGGCGACAGCGGCCGTGCTGCTCACCGTCGCCGTGATCGGGTTCGCCGATCCGCCGACGGTTTCGGCGGTGGTCGCCGGCCTGGCCGCGGTGGCCCATTTGTTGTTGCGGCACGCCGCCGACGGTGCCACAACGGTGACCGCCCCGGCGCTGCTGGGCGCGACGGGATTCAGCATCGTCGGTGTGGTGGCGGCCAGCTTCCCATTGCAGCTGCCGTGGTTACCGCTGGCCGCAGCGCCGGCCGTCCTCGGCTGTTACGTGCTGGCGCTGCGGCCGTTCCTGGCCTAGGGCAGCCAAGCGTCAGACCGAGGCGGCGGCGTTGATCTCGTCGAGTCGGCCGCTGGCTTCGAGGTATTCCTGCACCCAGCGCTGCATGACGGCGGAGGTCTTCTCCACCTTGGTGAACTGGCCGACGACCTGGCCCACCGGGTTGAACGCCACGTCGACGCTTTCGTTGGGGTACTTGTTCGTGGCCCGCACCGCCATCCCGGAGACCATGTACTGCAGCGGCATGCCCAGCGGCTTGGGGTTCTCCGGCGCCTCCCACGCCTCGGTCCAGTCGTTGCGCAGCATCCGGGCCGGCTTTCCGGTGAACGACCGGCTGCGAACCGTGTCGCGGCTGCTGGCCTTGATGTAGGCCGCGTGCTGGGCCTCGGTGTTCGACGACTCTTCAACCATGAGCCACTGCGAACCGGTCCAGGCGCCTTGCGCGCCCAGCGCCAGGGCCGCGGCGATCTGCTGACCACTGCCGATACCACCGGCGGCCAGCACCGGTACCGGCGCCACCGCCTTGACAACCTCGGGCCACAGCACGATCGAGCCGACCTCGCCGCAGTGGCCGCCGGCCTCGCCGCCCTGCGCGATGATGATGTCCACACCGGCCGCGGCGTGCTTGCGCGCCTGCGAGGCCGAGCCGCACAGCGCGGCGACCTTGCGGCCGGCCTCGTGGATGTGCTTGATCATGTCGGCCGGGGGCGTCCCGAGCGCGTTGGCGATCATTGTCACTTTCGGGTGCTGCAGGGCCACCTCGACCTGCGGGGTGGCGGTCGCCTCGGTCCAGCCCAGCAGCTGCAGGCTGTCCTCGTCGGCGTTCTCCACCGGCACGCCGTGATCGGCCAAGAGCTTCTTGCCGAAGTCGAGGTGCTCCTGGGGCACCAGCTTGCGAAGCGATTCGGCGAGCTCCTCGGCGGACTGCCCGGAATCCATGCCCTCGTACTTGTTGGGGATGACGATGTCGACGCCGTAGGGGTGATCGCCGATGTTCTCGTCGATCCAGTTCAGCTCGATCTCAAGCTGCTCGGGGGTGAACCCCACCGCGCCCAGCACCCCGAAACCGCCGGCCTTGCTCACCGCGACAACCACATCGCGACAGTGCGTAAAGGCAAAGATCGGGAACTCGATACCGAGTTCGTCGCAGAGGGGAGTGTGCATGACCTAACTCCTTCAAGGGCGCCGGATTGAAGTGAAACGTGTTCTAATTTAGTACCAGACTCGGCGTGGTGAGGCCAGTCGGCCACCAGTGGGCCTCGTGAGGGCAACACTACCGCCAATCGTGTCCCGGTTCCTGCGGCTCAGTGGGTGGCGAAAGCGCGCAGCACGGCCACCCCGAAACCGGCGGCACGCCGCAGCGACCGGCCGCCCGCGCGGCCGGAACCGCTGACGTGCAGCACCGGCCAGCCTTCTTCGGCTGCCAGCGCCGCCAGCCCGGGTCGCGGATTGACCGGCCGGGGCCGACCTACCAGCGACATCAGGGCGGCATCCTCGTCGCCGTCGGCGTAGAAGAAGCTCTGGGCGAGATCGACGCCGTTGCCCGCGCAGAACCGCTGCACGGCGGCTGCCTTCTGGGGCCCCCATACCACCGGCTTGACGATGTCTCCGGTCAGGACGCCGTGCTCGTCGAGTTCGAATCGGTTGCACAGCACCTGCGCAATACCCAGGTAGCGGGCGACCGGCTCGGCGTGGATGGTCAGCGCCGAGGAGCTCAACACAACGGTGTGGCCCTGCTGCTGATGCGCCCGCACGACGTTCTGCATATGCGGGTAGACCCTGCTGGTGATGTGCTCGGCGAAGAGTCGCTCGCCGACGTCGTCGAGTTCGGCGATGGACTCGCCGCGCAGGTAGCCCGCCGCCCGCACCAGCAGTCGCTCGAATTGCATCCGGCCCAACCGATATCGCACGGCGGCCTCGACCACGCCGAGCACCTCGCCGGCCCGGGCCTGGCGCCGGCGGATCCGGTCACCGGCGTGTGCGGTGGCGGTGAACCCGGACACCAGCGTGCCGTCCAGATCGAAGAATGCTCCGATCCGGGCTCCCGGTTCGGTCCGGCCGATCTCGGCGATCAGATCGCGCGGTGCTGCGGTCATCGGCGTCGATGCTACGTTCGCCACCGCCAACCGGGGCGCCCACGCGCCGCAGGGGTTGGGGCGAAACCAGCAGCTGATAGCGTGGTTGGCCTATGAACGAAAAGGCCGGCTCCAGTGAGACCACCGCCACCGATGTGCGGCAAGCCCTGTCCGAGCAGGCCGCGCAGCTCGGCTGGCAGCGCACGCAGCGGGAGCGTGTCGACGTCTACCGCCGCGGGCTCGCCCACGTTCACGCGATATGGCGCGACAGCGGCACCGTCAACGGCGGGGCGCACTATGACGACTCCGTCCTGCTGACCTACACCACGGAACTGGCGAAGATCCAGAGCTGGCTGGCCCGCTAACGGCGCGATAACCGCGGCGGCTCCGGTTCGCAACGGTTGGATAACCGCCCCTCGTGTCACACGGGCAACAGTTTTCACACGGCTAACTTCGGTCCCGACCTTGTTGGTATTCGGGATGGGGAAGAAGCCATGTCACGTATCCGTAATTGCCTCACCGTCGCGGCCGGCGCCGCCGCGGGATTGTTCCTGGCCGCGCTCGCGTCCAGCGCCACCGCCAACGCGGACACGGTGCCGCTCAACCCGGGGCTGCCCGGGGTCGTCGAGCAGGTGGTCGCATCCTCGGCCACCATTCCGCAGCAGTTGCTGCAGACCACCACGTCGGCGCTGAGTGGAACCTCGGTGGCGCCGGCAGCGTCCCCGGCACAGGCGCCGATCGCCACCGCCACCTTCAACGTTCCGCCGGCCGCGGGCGCCCCGGCGCCGGGCACCCAGGCCGCCGGCCTGCCCGGACTGTCCGGGTTCCCGGCCAACCTGACGTCGGTGCTGCCGTTCCCGTTGCCGAACTTCGGGCCTTCGACGCCAACCCCGACAGCGGTGGTTCCGGCTGCGTTCGCGCCGTCGGCGCCGGTGACACCGATGGAGGTCATGCTGATTCCCGGCTTGCCCTGACGGTGAGGCCGTAACCTCGGACCGGTGAGCGCACGCGCAGGAATCGTGGTCACCGGTACCGAGGTACTCACCGGACGGATCGCCGATCGCAATGGACCGTGGCTGGCCGACCGCCTCCTGGAACTGGGAGTGGAGTTGGCGCACATCACGATCTGCGGTGACCGGCCCCGCGACATCGAGGCCCAGCTGCGGTTTCTGGCCGGCGAGGGTGTCGATCTGATCATCACCAGCGGCGGTCTGGGACCGACGGCTGATGACCTGACGGTCGACACCGTGGCCCGGTTCTGCGGGCGCGATGTCGTGCTCGACAGCGCTCTGGAAGCCCGGATCGCCGAGATCATCAAACCGATGATGGCGCGCTTCACCGGACCGGGCGCCCCGGACTTCGCGACGGTCCGGGCGGCCAACCGCAAGCAGGCGATGGTGCCGGCCGGCGCGACCGTCCTGGATCCGGTCGGTACCGCCCCCGGCGTGGTGGTGCCCGGCGCTCCGACGGTGGTGGTGCTGCCGGGGCCGCCCCGCGAGTTGCAACCCATGTGGCACAAGGCGATTGCCACCGCCGAGGTGCAGCACGCGATCGCCGGCCGTACCCGCTACGAACAGCGGACCGTGCGGATGTTCGGCCTGCCCGAGTCCGGCCTGGCCGACACCCTGCGGCACGCCCAGGAGGCCATCGCCGACTTCGTGCGGCTGGAGATCACCACCTGCCTGCGCCGCGGCGAACTCGAGATCGTCACCCGATATGAGCCCGACGCCGCCGCGGCCTACGGCCAATTGCTCACGCTGCTGCGCGAGCGGCACCCCCGGGCGATCTTCTCCGAAGACGGTTCGCGGATCGACGATCTGGTGGCAGCGCGGTTGGCCGGCCGGTGGATCGCCACCGCGGAATCCTGCACCGCCGGGCTGCTGGCCGGGCGCCTGGCCGACCCGCCCGGGGCGTCGGCGTACCTTGCCGGCGGGGTGGTGTCCTACTCCAACGACGCCAAGGTGGATCTGCTCGGCGTGGACGCGGCGCTGATCGCCGAGCACGGCGCGGTCTCCGAGCCGGTGGCCGAGGCGATGGCCGCCGGCGCGCTGCGCCGCTTCGGCGCCGATACGGCGGTGGCGATCACGGGCATCGCCGGGCCGGGCGGCGGTACACCGGACAAGCCGGTGGGCACGGTGTGCTTCTGTGTAGCGCTCGGTGACGGCCGGGTACTCACCCGGACCACCCGGCTGCCGGGGGAGCGGGCCGACGTCCGGGAACGGTCGACGACGGTGGCCATGCACCTGCTGTACCGCGCACTGTCAACACCGTGATTCCGACCGCAACCGGTGGTATGAACGTCTCACCGAGGAGTTGCGGTCATGAATACAGCGTGGGCGTGGTTTAGCGGATCCGGCTACTGGCTGGGCCGGCAGGTGCTGGCACGCGGGATCGCCGCCGTTTACGTCGTCGCGTTCATTGCCGCCGCGCGGCAATTCCGGGCCCTGATCGGTGAACACGGCATGCTGCCGGTGCCGCGGTATCTGCGCCGACGGCCGTTCCCGGTGACGCCCAGCGTCTTTCAGCTGTACTACTCGGATCGGTTCTTCGCCGGCATCTGCTGGGCCGGTGCGGCCCTGGCGGCCGCGCTGGTGGCGGGGGCGGGCGAACTCGTACCGCTGTGGGCGGTGATGGCGATCTGGCTGCTGCTATGGGCGATGTACCTGTCGATCGTCAACGTCGGCCAGACGTGGTACGCGTTCGGCTGGGAATCGATCCTGCTGGAGGCCGGGCTGCTGGCGGTGTTCCTGGGCAACGACCGGGTTGCGCCGCCGGTGCTGGTGATGTGGCTGGCCCGGTGGCTGCTGTTCCGGATCGAGTTCGGGGCGGGGTTGATCAAGCTGCGCGGCGACTCCTGTTGGCGCGATCTGACCTGCTTGTATTACCACCACGAGACTCAGCCGATGCCGGGACCGCTGAGCTGGTTCTTCCACCACCTGCCCAAACCGCTGCACCGGATCGAAGCCGCCGGCAACCATGTTTCCCAACTGGTGGTGCCGTTCGGGCTGTTCGCCCCGCAGCCGATCGCCGGGGTGGCGGCGGCGATCATCGTCGTCACCCAGCTGTGGCTGGTGGCCTCCGGTAATTTCGCCTGGCTGAACTGGGTGACGATCGTCCTTGCTGCCGCCGCGATCGACCAGTCCTGGCTCACGTTTGCGGGCCTGCGGCCCCCGGCGATGCCCGACCCTCCGGTGTGGTTCACCGCTCTGGTGCTGGCTTTCGCCGTCATGGTGGTCGTGCTCAGCTACTGGCCGGTGCGCAACATGGCATCACGTAATCAGCGAATGAACGCCTCGTTCAATCCCTTTCATCTGGTCAACACCTATGGGGCGTTCGGGACGGTCGGGCGCGCCCGCCGAGAAGTGGTGATCGAGGGGACCGCGGACACCGACCTCAGCGAGAAGACGCTCTGGCGGGAATATGAGTTCAAGGGCAAACCCGGTGCCACCGATCGGCTTCCACGGCAGTGGGCGCCGTATCATCTGCGGCTGGACTGGCTGATGTGGTTCGCCGCGTTGTCGCCGGCGTACGCGCGACCGTGGCGAGACGCGCTGCTGCAACGCCTGCTGCGCAACGATCGCGATACGTTGCGGTTGTTGCGGCACAACCCGTTTCCCGACGAACCGCCGCGCTACGTGCGGGCACTGCTCTACGACTACCGCTTCACCACCCCGGCGGAGCGGCGTCGCGATCGGGCCTGGTGGCACCGCACTCTGGTGGGCATCTACCTACCGCCGGTCTCGGCGAGCGGGGTTTCGGGGCGGCCCGGGCCCTGAGCATCGGCCACCCTTCGCCGATCCAGAGCCCGTTTTCGGCGCTACAACTCCAGCAGCACCGTCACCGGTCCGTCGTTGACCAGCTCCACCGACATGTGGGCACCGAACCGGCCGGTCGCCACCTGCGCGCCCAACTGCCGCAGGGTGTCGCCGAACTCAGCGACCAGCGGCTCGGCGACCGAACCCGGCGCCGCGGCGTTCCAGGATGGCCGCCGCCCCTTGGCGGTGTCGGCGTAGAGGGTGAACTGGCTGACGACCAGGATCGGGGCGCCGACATCAGACGCCGAGCGCTCACCGTCGAGAATCCTTAACTGCCAGAGTTTTTCAGCGAGCCGCCGGGCCTTGCCCGTGTCATCGTCGTGGGTGACCCCGACCAGCGCCACCAACCCTTGCCCCGCCGGCGTGATCTCGCCGACGGCCTCGCCGTCGACGCTAACCCGCGCCGACGAGACGCGTTGCACCAGAACCCGCATGCGCCCGATGCTAGGTAGGCTCGGCGGTGCTGCAAGCGGGAGGGGTGGTCACGGTGTCGGTGCTGGTTGCGTTCTCGGTCACGCCGCTCGGGGTGGGCGAGGGAGTCGGTGAGATCGTCGCGGAGGCGGTGCGGGTCGTTCGGGAGTCGGGCCTGCCCAACCGCACCGATGCGATGTTCACCGTCATCGAAAGCGACAGCTGGGCCGAGGCGATGGCCGTGGTGCAGCGGGCGGTGGAGGCGGTGGCGGCCCGATCACCACGGGTGAGCACCGTGATCAAGGCCGACTGGCGAGCCGGCGCAGTCGATGCGATGACCGCCAAGGTGGCATCGGTCGAGCGGCATCTGGCGGCGCCACCACCTAGGTGACCGGTACGTCGAGGATGGGCCTGCCCACGCCGGCGCCGGGTCCGTCGAAGTGCCACCACTCCCCGGAGTAGACGGCCAGGCCGCCGGCGCTCATCGCGTCGCGCAGGGTGGCGCGTTCGGCCGCCGCGGCCGCGCTGATCCCGTCGGCAAATGCCGCGGCGCGGGGCGAGAAGTCGTCGAAGCCGGTGCCCATCTCGACCAGGCGTCCCCGCGCGTCGGCGGTCGTCACGTCGACCGACCGCCCGGTCTCATGGCTGCGGGCGAGCGGGCCCGGGCGGGCCACCCAGGCCGGATTCGGCACCGCTTGAAACATTCGCACCTGCACGTCGTGCGGCCGGTAGCAGTCCCAGAACACCAGCGTTCGGCCCCGGCCGCGCAGCGCATCGGCGGCTGCCGCCAAACCCGGGGCCAGCGACTCGTGCACCAGGCACCGGGCGTCGGTCGGATACAGCTGCACGCCGGTGAAGTTGTTGGCCGTGGCATACCGCAGATCGAGGATCGCATCCGGCACCGCACTGCGGACGTCGACAAAGCCGGCCGCGCGGGCCGCCGGGGAGACCGGCGGGAAGTCGGGGGCGCCCCACGCCGCGCTGGCCCAACCGATGGCCACCAGCAGCGGCACCACCGCCAACGACCTGATCATGAGCCCGCAACCACTATGGTCAGCCGGTTGCCGTCGCGTTCCACCCGCATCCCGGCCCGGCGTGCGACCGCCGCGACGGCCGCGGCGTCGTCCGGCTCGTACCTGCTGGTCGCCAGCGCCCGGGCCAGCCTGCCCTTGTGGGCCTTGTTGAAGTGACTGACGCTCGCCCGCCGGCCGTCGGGGTGCTCGGCGACCACGTCGACGCGGACCGCGCCGGGGATCTTCGCCAGCGCCGCATACGAGCCGGACCGCAGGTCGACGACGAGTTCCGCGGCGGCGATTTCGGCCAGCACCGGTTCCAGCACGGCACGCCAGCGACTGCCCAGGCCCGGCTGCCCGGGCAGCTTCGAGGTTGCCGACAGCCGGTAGGCGGGCACCGGATCGGCTGCCCGCAGCAGCCCGAACAGGGCTGAGCCGACCGCCAGACGGGCTTCGGCACGGGCCGCCGCCGCGCCGCGCAGCGAGTCGACGTCGAGCGCCTCGTACAGCACGCCGGTGTAGCGGTTGATCGCCGGCGCCGTCGGCGCGGAGCGCAACATCGCGTTGCGCTCGATCTCGGCGTCCTGGGTGGCCGAGAGACCCAGCGCGCGCCGGCTGGCGTCGGGATCCGCGGCCAGGGCGACCAGCTCATCGACCAGCGCTGCCCGCAGCTCGGTGAGTTGGGGGGATCCCAGCGCGTCGAGGCGCAGCGGAGGCCCGTCGCCGCCGGCCCGCTTGGTCTCTGACGGTGGCAGCAGCACGATCACAGCGCAGACGTTAACCGAGCCGCGGCGCACACCAGCGCGGTGGCGAGCATCGCCGCGCCGAGGGTGTCGGTGAGGAAGTGATAGCCGCAGGCCACCAGCCCGAGCATGCCCAGCAGGCTCAGCACCGCCGCCAGCATCAGCGCCCAGCGCCGGGCCATCCTCGAACCGGCCACCACGACCATCATGCCCAGCACCGCGACCAGCAGCGCGGTGTGCCCGCTCGGATACTCCAGGTACACCCCGTTGCGGCGGTCGAAGAGGTGTTTGAGAACCTGATTGACCCCGGTGACAACGAACGGGCAGACCAGCACCGCGGCCGCCAACGCCCATTGCCGCCGAAGCAGCGTGACCGTCAGACAGCCCACCAGCACCGCGAACACCAGCCAGCCGCTGGTGAAGGTCAACAGCCACCGCGGTTGTCCACCGATGACCTCACGGGTGCGATGGCTGAACCAGCTGTCAACGGCCGTCGAACCGCGGCCCACCGCCCAGCCCAGAACCAGGGTTGCCAGCACGCCGGCCGCGGGCCACCAGCGCAGTGCGGCGGCGGCCCCTCGGCTCAGGCCGATTTCTGGAACAGCGGCAGCAGCGCCTGACGACGCTGGTCGTTGCCGTCGGCGAGCGCGTGCAGCGCCTGCTCGACCGAGCGCGCCGTCGGGAACTTCGCGTCCTCGTCGAAGTCACCGAGGAGTTCGGCCACCGCCGGGCCCTCGATCAGCGTCCAGTCCACGCCGGCGGCGCGGCAGTCCCCGTCGAGGACGCACAGCAGCCAGATCCCGGCGGCAGCGAACGACGTCACCCCGCTCAAGTCGAGGAGCAGCGGTTCCTTCGCAAGTACGAAGCGCCGCGCCTGCTCACTGAGCTGGTCGACGTTGGTGGCATCGATCCGGCCCCGGATCGTGATCACCGTCGCGAGGTGACGGGAGTGTGCCCGGATCTGCGCGCCACCGCACTGGACGGTGGGGTTGCCCTGCTGACCGATCCGCGCCGTGCCCCGAGTGGTGATCGTGATAGCCATGCCAGCCCCCGCTTCCGCTTGTCTGAGCAGTGCCGGCAGGTGGCCGGCCTCGACATTTCCCGACGTTAGGCGGCGAAGTTAAGGCGCCTCGGGCGCCCGATTAACGCTTTCGTGAGATATCGAAGGGCTCCGTCGCTCCACTGAACGCGCTGATCCGCCCGTCGCGCCCCCGGGCATCGCCGTGGTAGCGCAGTCGGTAGCGCCCGGCCGCGGCGTCGGCGGGCACCGTCCAGGTCACGGTGACGGTCGACCCACGGCCGCCGGCACGGCGCCAACGGAACATCGTCGACCAGTCGCCGTCGTCGGCGACGGTGCACCATCCGTCGGCGGTCTCCCGCTCAACCCGCAGGTAGGTGCCACCGCGGTGCAGGTCGTTGTTCGGGTAGGCGCCGGCGAACACCGCCGTCACCGTGGCCCCCGGCTGGTAGTGGGACCGCGGCGGTTGCACGACGTCCCCGAAGCGGTGACCGGCGGCCGGTTCATCCGGGCGCACCCGGCGGCGTGACCGCCGGGTGCGAGGCGGCGCGGTGGGGGCTGTGCCGACCGGTGCCGGTCGCTGCTCCCGCATCGCGGTGGCCAATCCGGCCACCACCTGTTGCAGCGCCGCCAGCTCCCAGCGCCCGAACATGGTGCTGCCGCCCTCGTAGCGCTGCTCCTCGTACTCCTCCGGTGTGGTCACGTAGTGCAGGTAACCGTTGCTGTAGCCGGCCACCAGTACATCGCGCAGCTCGGCGCCCACGATGGCGGCCACCGTGCGGCGCAACCGCAGCCCCGCCACAATGGTCACCTCGGCGGGGATGCCGATCAGATACAGCTGCCCGATGCGCAGCAGTTGGACCGGGCCACCGTTGGGCATCAGCGTCAGGGCCTTGTTCAGCCGGCTGCCCGGCCCGATCGCCCCCTTGGGGGCGTGCGCGTCGCGCAGGCGCGGAGAGCGCCGGTAGACGGTGTTGGCGACCAGCGCATCGATGATGCGGTTGCGGCCCTGCCTGGTCAGCGGGTGCAGCGGGCCGGGTCCCTCGTCGGTGCCGGCCAGCGCCGCCGCGCCGGCCAGCGCGGGGCCGGTGCGATGGGTTCGGCCGTCGCCGGTGAATTCCGGTGCGACCTCGAAATCCGACAGGTCCACATAGGTGGCCCGCGCGTCGAGGCCGCCGGTGACCTCGACGCCGTGCCCGGTCGTCAGGTCGGTGGCCGCGTCGGCTTGGCGGGCTCCGATGATCCGGGTGTTCTCGAACTCGTCCTCGGTGGGGCCGCTGCCGGGGCGGTGGTTGAGATTGGGCGACATATCGCCGGCGTTGGTCTGGGCGAAGGCCGCGACGAATTCCGGCGGTTCGGGCGCCAGGTAGTCGACGCCGCGGTCGAGGCGCTCCACCTGGTAGGCGGCGTAGCCCTTGTTGTCGCCACTGATCAAGGTGTTGCGGTTGGTCATGGAAGTGCCGTGGGTGGCGAACCAGTTCACCGCGCCGACCAGCCGGCCGTTGCGCTCGATGCGCAGCAGCGTGGTCTGCGGGTCGATGGCGTCGGGAAAATAGGCCCGGTCGGCCGCCGGGTTGCGGGCGAACGCCGAGGGTGAGCGGTTGCTGCTGGCGTCGTGGAGTCGGCCGACGGCAAGGCTCAAGGTGGCGGGGGAGAGGTCGGCGTGCGCGCGGTCGACGGCTTCGCAGATGCCGTCGACGATCGCGGTGAAGGTCTGCGGCCGGAACCCACCGGTGTTGGAGTTGTACAGCCGGTGATCGCCGTAACCGCCTGGGCCGCAATGGGTGTGCGTCGCCGTCAGCATCACGTTACTGAACGTGTACAGCTCGCCGTAGCCGGCGGCGAGGCGCCCGAGTACCTCGTGGTGCACGCTCTCCAGCAGCAGCGGCAGTTCGCAGACGACCAGGAGCAGACGAGCGCCGGTGGTGGCGTCGACGAACACGAAGGCCCGCGCGCGCAGCCGGTTGTGCAGGCCGGACGTTTGCTGGGAGGCCACGCCGTAGCCGAGCATTCCGCACTCGGCCGGCTCGCCGGTGATGTCGGCGATCCCGCGACCCACCCGGTAGTCGTCTGGCATCGGTTCAGTATTCCCAACCGGCGGCAAATTCCCGGCAGGCGCACCCGGCCGGCAACTTCACCGCGGACGGTCCCGCTGCTAGTCTTCGATGGCTGCCGGCCACCGGTTGCGGCTGCCGATCGTCGGAATGCCCCGGCGGGCCCGCGCCCAAGCAGTCGCGACAGCAGAGCCCACCGGCGGAAGAGTGTTGTGCGCAGCGGAGAGATCAAAGCCCTCACCGGGCTTCGCATCATCGCCGCGGTCTGGGTGGTGCTCTTTCATTTCCGGCCGCTGCTGCGGCTGGCGTCGCCTGCGGTCAGCGATGCGCTCGCGCCGGTGCTCGACCGCGGCGCCCAGGGCGTCGACCTGTTCTTCATCCTCAGCGGATTCGTGCTGACCTGGAACTATCTGGAACGGATGGGGGAGTCGTTCTCGGCGCGGGCGACCCTGCATTTCCTGTGGTTGCGGCTGGCCCGGGTGTGGCCGATCTACCTGGTCACGCTGCACCTGGCGCTGTTGTGGGTGATCTTCACCCTGCACGTCGGCCATGTGCCCACCGAAGACCTCAGCCGGCTGACCGCGACCAGCTATGTGCGCCAGGTCCTGCTCGTGCAGTTGTGGTTCGAGCCGTTCTTCGACGGGTCGAGCTGGGACGGGCCGGCCTGGTCCATCAGCGCCGAGTGGCTGGCCTACCTGCTGTTCGGCGGGTTGGTCCTGGTGGTCTACCGGATGATGCGGGCGACGTCGGCGCGGGGCCTGGCCGCGCTGGCGGTCATCGCTTCGCTGCCGCCGCTGTTGTTGTTGCTGGCCACCGGCCAGTTCTACACCCCGTGGAGCTGGCTGCCGCGCATCGTCATGCAGTTCACCGCGGGAGCGCTGGCCTGCGCGGCGGTGCGCAAGCTCGCGCCGAGCGCCCGGGCCCGCCGCGCCGCCGGATACGGCTCCGCGTTGCTCATCGCCGCGACCGTCGGCATCCTGTACTACTTCGATGCGCACCCGATCTCCGGGCTCTACGACAGCGGCGGATTGGTCGACGTGCTGTTCGTGCCGCTGGTGATGGCCCTGGCGGTCGGTACCGGCAGCCTGCCTGCGCTGCTGTCCACTCGGTTGATGGTGTACGGCGGCCAGATCTCGTTCTGCCTGTACATGGTCCACGAGCTGGTGCACACGGCCTGGAACTGGGCCGCAATACAATTCGAGATCGTGTTGGACGAGGGAGCGACCGCGGCCAAGTGGACGGTGTGCGGGCTGTTGGCGACGGCGACGGCGTTGTCGGTGCTGCTGTTCCACGGCGTCGAGGAACCGGGTCGGCGCTGGATGCGCAGGATGATCGGTGCCCGGCCCGAAACGGCGCAGGTGACGCCGTCGGAGGACCCGCTGGCCGCCGCACCGGTCGATGAGATCCTCGATGAGCGCACCGCGGCGGTCCCGGTCAGTGTGTCCTGACACGCTGACCCCGGCCGGCGTGCGCGTGGGTGATCGGGGAGGTGGGCTGTGAGCCGGGTGATGACGTTTGCGGCTTCGCTGCTGACGGTCGTCGTCGCCGTCGTGGTGGGAACCGGGTATCTGGCCCGCGACCACGATTCGACGCGCCACTACGAGACGACGCCGCTGAGCGCCTCGCCGACCCGGATCGCCGTCGTTGGCGATTCCTACACCTCCGGGTATGAAGACACCGGTCGCGGTGCGGCGAACTGGACCGAGCGGGCGTGGCAGATCCTGGCCGGCCGCGGGATCTACGTCAGCGCCGACGTGGGGGCGGAGGGCGGCGCCGGGTACGCCGTGCGCGGCAACCAGGGCGGTCTGTTCGGGGATCTGACGGCACGGGTGGTGCAACCCGACGACGCACTGGTGGTGTTCTTCGGCTCGCGCAACGACCAGGACGTCGAACCGGGGGAGCTGAGCCGGTTGGTTGCCGACACCCTGGCGCTGGCCCGGCGGACCACCCCGGCGGCCCGGATGCTGGTGATTGGGCCGCCGTGGCCCACCGCTGAGGTACCCGGCAACGTATGGCGGATCCGCGACATCCTGAGCTCCGAGGCCCGCGTGGTCGGCGCGGAGTTCGTCGACCCGCTGGCCGAACGCTGGTTCGTCGGCCGTCCGGATCTGATCGGTCCCGACGGTGTGCATCCCACCGACGCCGGACACGCCTACATGGCCGACAAGATCGTGCCGCTGATCGCCGGCCAGTTGCCCAAGCGGACCTGACACAACCGCCCGGATCCTTACGATCCAGGGATGGGTGCGATGCGGGTGTTGGTCACCGGGGGAACCGGATTCGTCGGCGGCTGGACTGCCAAGGCGATCAGTGACGCCGGGCATGCCGTGCGGTTTCTGGTTCGCAACCCGGCCGGCTTGCACACCAGCGTCGAACGCCTGGGCGTCGACGTCTCGGATCACGTCGTCGGTGACATCACCGATGCGGGGTCGGTCCGGCGCGCGCTGGACGGCTGCGACGCCGTCGTGCACGCGGCTGCGCTGGTCGCCACCGATCCGCGCCAGAACGAACAGATGATGGCGACCAATTCCGTGGGCGCCCGCAACGTGCTCGGCGGCGCGATCGAGGTGGGTCTGGATCCGATCATCCACGTCTCGAGCTTCACCGCGCTGTTCCGCCCCGGCCTGCGCACCCTGAGCGCCGACCTGCCGGTCGCCGGCGGGACCGACGGCTACGGCCGGTCCAAGGCCCGTGAGGAACGCTATGTGCGCGGCCTTCAGGACGACGGCGCCCCGGTCACCATCACCTACCCCGGCATGGTGCTGGGTCCGCCGGTCGGCGACCGGTTCGGTGAGGCCGGCGAAGGCGTGCGGGCCGCGTTGCAGATGCGCCTGATTCCGGGTCGCAGCGCAGCCTGGCTGGTCGTCGACGTCCGCGACCTGGCGGCGGTGCACGTGGCGCTGCTCGAGCCCGGCCGCGGTCCGCGCCGGTACATGGCCGGTGGCCACCGGGTGCCGCCGCAGCGGTTGGCAGGACTACTCGGTGCGGTCTCCGGTGCGCCCCTGTTCGCCGTGCCGGTGCCCGACGTCGCATTGCGCTGGGCCGGGCGGCTGCTGGATCAGGCCGGGCGGGTGCTGCCGATCACCACCCCGATCACCGAGGCGGGCATGCAGTACTACACCCAGATGCCGGCCTCCGATGATTCGCCGGCCGAACGGGAGCTGGGGGTGGTGTTCCGTGATCCGCGGGAGACGCTGGCCGATACGGTAGCGGCGATCCGCGGTTGATCGCCTCACCCGGAAGCGGTGGTACGGAACCTGTCTCGGTAGGCCTTCGGTGAAATGCCGAGGTGGTTGGCGAACACCCGCCGCAGCGTCTCGGTGCTGCCGAAACCTGCCAGCCGCGCCGTCTCGGCGACGCTGTGGCCGGCATCGAGAGCGCCCCGCGCGATGTCGATCCGGACGGACTCGACATAGCGCGCCGGGGTGGTGCCCAGCTCGGCGCGAAACAGGCGCGTTAGCTGACGGGTACTCAACGAGGCTTGTGCGGCAAGAGCTTTCACGCTGTGCGGGGCCCCGGGATCGGCAGCGATCGAATCGAGAACGCCCCGTAGCGCCGAGCCCGCCGGAGGATCGGCCTCCATGAGGACGGAGAACTGCGATTGGCCACCGGCCCGTTTGAGGTAGACCACCAGGGTGCGGGCGACCTCACGGGCCAGCTCGGTGGCGTAATCCTGCTCGACCAGGGCCAGCGCCAGGTCGATCCCCGACGACACTCCCGCCGAGGTGAAGAGGTCGCCGTCGCGGACGAAGATGGCATCCGGTTCGACGTCGATGTCGGGGAACGCGCGGGCCAGCCGCCCGGCGTGGCGCCAGTGGGTGGTCGCGCGACGGCCGCTGAGCAGCCCGGCCCGGGCCAGGATGAACGCGCCGGTGCACACCGACGCCAGTCGCCGGGTGCGCGGTGCGATCAATTTCAGCGCGTCCACCAGGTCCGGATCGATCGGCCGCCCGACCAATTCGTCGCCGCCTGCGACCATCACCGTGTCAGCGCAATCGAGTGAGGAGATTCGGGTGCTGACGGTGAGCGGTATACCGACCGAGGTCCGCACCGTCTGACCGTCGACCGACGCGACCGTCAGCCGGTAGTCGGCGCCGAATCGGTTGGCTTCGGCGAATACTTCGGCGGGACCGGCGACGTCCAACAGTTTCACGCCGTCGAAGACGACGAGCAGCACCGTCTTGCTCACTGAACCGCCCTCATACCTGTGGCATTCGTTTGCCTAGTTTGCGCTCGGGTTAGCCGTTCGGTCGGGGGTCCGGTCGCGAGCAAGTGCCTCCAACACACCAATACCCGACACCGCACCGTCCGCGCATCGTCGGCCTCCACTCGACGGAGATCAGTCTGCTGCGATCGTGCGCTGGCCGCGATGGTCATTTCCGCCATGCATGCCACAGGATGCGACGTGTTTCCCGGTGGCGCGGGTCGTCATGACGCATTCCTTTCACCGGCCGTCCTGGTAGGCGGGTGTTCCCAGCACTTGCCTCCGGTAGTCGCTCGGAGTGGTCGCGTGTCGACGTCGCATCACCGTGGCGAGGTGTTGGGAACTGGCGAAGCCGCACCGGTGCGCGATCTCGGTGACGCTCAGCGACGAGGTCGCGAGCAGTTCACACGCCCGCACAAACCGGCGGTTCATCAACCAGCGGCGCGGCGGCTCGCCGGTGGCGTCTCGAAAGAGTGTGGTGAGGCGCGCCACCGACAGGCATACTGACGCAGCGATCTCGCCGAGATCAAGCTCCTCGGCGAGGTGCGACTCGAGGTATTCGATGGTCCGCCGGAGACGCCAATCGTGGTAGCCGGCACCGATCGTCGGCGACTGGGTTCGGGAGCCGGAGACGCTGGAATGCCGGCGCAGCAGACCAGTCACCAGCTGTTGGCCCAGGGCATCCAACATCATCCGGGAAATCTTGTCGCTGCATGACATTTCACGGAGGATCTGCCGAAAGACGAATTCTACGAACGGATCGTGGGAGCACATCGGATCGACGAGGGTGACTGTCTGGCCGACGGCCAGCAAACCGCTGTCGACGGCCAGCCGCTCAACCATGGCGTGCCGTACGTAGACATGCAGATAGGTGAACGGCTGCACCGAGGTGAACAGTGCACGCGGCTGCTCCCCGGCTACGACCATGTTCATGTGAAACGGTGGATGCAGGCGGCTCCATTTCAGCCGGCCGTTGCCGAAGTAGGTGTGGTGGTGGTGCCCGGTGATCGGCATCGCGATGACGTCGGTGTATCTGTCTGCGCTGCAGCACAGTTCGTAGTACGGCCGGTCCCGGAACCGCCAGATCGCCGCCGATAACGACCCGTCCGGTGTGGCGAGGCGGCTTTCCGGGGCAAAGCCCAATCGGTGCGCGATCGAATCAGGTATCGATATCGGCGGTGCCGTCACTCCAGCAGTGTCCGCTTCGATTCCGTCCACGCACTGGTGTCGATGCGACATCTTTCCCACAACAGCCGACATCGCCAGCGGGCGCTGGCGGCCGCCTCGACGCAGGCACGCGTCTGGTGTACATGCCGCTCGTCACAGACACGCCTCGGCACCCCCGGTTTTGGTAAGACCACGGGGGCGGTCACGGCGCTCGGTGCCGCGCCGACGTAATCACGGTCAGCAGAGGAGAAGTCATGCAGTTGTTCTGTCACCCCGGCGCAGCCGCCGGGGGGCCCGCGGCCCGGATCCGGTTGGGTGTCGCCGCGGGCGCCGCGGCCGCTGGCGCGAGCGTCGTCGTCGGTGCGCTACCCGCGCCCGAGCCGGACATGGCACAGATTCGCCGAGAGGTAGCACTGACCGCCGGCCGATTCGACGTCACCGACCCGGTCCCGGTTGTTCCCAGCGCGACCGGAGCTGACGCGTTCACGATCGGCGGCTTCACCTTCGACCCGGTCGTCGGCGACGACGAGGGTTTCGCCCTCATCCACCCGCTCACCAGCGCTCCGCCCCTGTTGACCTTGGGCGGCGGAGTCGTATTCGGCGGCCCCATGGCCGCCCAGGAGTTCGAAGTGTTTGACCCCTCCGACGGCACCGACCTCGGCAGGATCGACACCAGCGCGGTCGTGACGAACCTGGCAGGCTTCACCAATACCCAATTCACCGTCACCGGCGCGCCCTCCGCGACCGATGTGGCTCTCCCGACGGTGGGATCGGTCTACGACGTGTTCAATTTTGGTGCCGGCTACGCGAACGTCTACACCGCGACCCCGGGTGCCGACGACGGTCCGGACACCGTCACCGACACCTTCGTGACGCCGTTCGGGAACATCGATCTGACTCCGCTGTTCGGCGGTATCGACGCTGCCGCGCTGCTGCAGCCCGGCGACGCCTTCGCCGCGCTGGAAGCCGGAGCAGCCGGCGGGGGCGAGGATGCCTTCGCGATCGGCGGGTTCACCCTGGACCCGTTCACCAACACCGGCGGCTCCACTGTGGAGGGCTTCGCCCCGGTCGTACCCCTGACTGGCGCCGCGCCGTTCCTGAACATCGGGGGCGGTTCGATCGAAGATGTCACCAGCGGCGGAATCGTCCTGGCTCCCCAGAGCTTCGACGTCTACAGCGGTTCCGGCGATGCGGCCACGCAGATCGGCACCATCGACACTGCCGTGCACGTGAGCAATCTGTTGGGGCTGACCAACACCCAGCTGATGGTCGTCGACGCCACCTCGGCCGACGGGGGCAGCACTGACGCTCTGCCGGTGGTGGGGACCGTGTACGATGCTTTCAATTTCGGCGGTGGCTTCGCGAACGTCTACACCGCCACGCCGGGGGCCGACGGTGTCGTTACCGACACCTTCATCACCCCGTTCGGGAGCATGGACTTGAGCTCATTGTTCGGTGGTATCAACGTGGCAGACACGCTCAACCCGGGTGATGCGTTCACAGGCTTCGCCGATACGGCGATCGGCAAAGCTGCTTTCAGCATCGGCGACACCACGTTCGACCCGTTCACCGGGTCGGGGGACGACGCGACCGAGGGCTTCGCTCCGGTCTTTCAGACGATCGGTGTCCCGCCGCTGCTCAACATCGGCGGCGGTACTGCCACCCTGCCCGGCACCTCTGTCCTGCTAACACTGGCCGAGCAGGACTTCCACGTCTACGACGGGACCGCCGCCGATGCCGAGCAACTCGGCAGTGTGCACACCCAGGAGACCGTGACGCAGCTGCTGGGCCTGACCAACACCGCGTTCACCGTCGACGCTGTCACCGCCGCCGCCGGCGTGGACACCGCGGATCTCCCCGCGATCGGCTCGGTGTACGACGTGTTCAATCTCGGCGGCGGTTTCGCCAACGTCTACACCGCAATCCCCGGCCTAGACGGTGCCGAGGGCACCGTTACCGACATCCTCGTGACACCGTTGGGGAACGTGGACCTCAGTGCACTGTTCGGCGGCTTCGACGCCTCCTCGCTGATGGACCCGGGGGACGCGTTCCTCGGCCTGGATCTCTAGGCGGCCCAGTCAGACACGGCCCAGGCGGTGCAGCGACCGCCTGGGCGCGTGTGGTCTTCATTGCCGCCCAGGCGGGCACATCGACGTCGCATTCTGTGGGAACTGCGGCACATCCGCCATGACTGGATCGCCGGCTGGGTGACCAGAATCGGATCGAAGCGTGTTGTTGAGAGGAGACCAGATGCCCGCGAACAGGCCGGATCGACGAGTGTTGATCACCGGCGCGTCCAAGGGAATCGGGCGGGCGGTCGCGGACCGCCTTGCCGCCCGTGGGGTTCAACCGATCGGCATCGCCCGCACCGCCCCGGAGAACTTCCCGGGGCCGTTCTATCCGGTGGACCTGGCCGACCGCGCGGCCACTGCGACGACCCTGGCGGCCATCGTCGCCGACGGCCCCGTCGATGCGGTGGTCAACAACGTGGGGTTCGCGCACTTCGGCCGGATCGGGTCGGTCGATCTGGACCATCTGCTCGACACCTACGACCTCAACGTGCGCACCGCCGTTCAGGTCGTGCAGGCCGTCTTGCCGGGGATGCGTGCCGCTGGATGGGGGCGCATCGTCAACGTCACCAGCTTGACCACCTTGGGCACCCCGGAGCGCACACCGTACGCGTCAGCGAAGGCTGCGCTGGAAACCTGCACCCGGATCTGGGCAGCTGAACTCGCCGAGACGGGTATCACCGTCAACGCGGTAGCGCCCGGGCCTACCGAGACCGAGATGTACCGGGAGCGCAGCCCGATCGGGTCAGAACGGGAAAGACTTTTCCTGCAGAGCATTCCGATGCACCGCGTCGGCACGCCGCCGGAGATCGCCCATGCGATCTGCTTTCTGCTGGACGAGGACGCCGGCTACATCACCGGCCAGATTGTCCGGGTGGACGGCGGCGGAAGCCTCGCCGGGTAAACAACAGTCGCCGAATCGAAAGGAGCCGGACCAATGACCGCAGTACTGGAAACCATCGCCGGGATCGCGATCCCCGACACCCCGCTGGTGCGGGAGGTCACCGACTACATCCGCGACGCCGAGAACGATCTGCTGTTTCACCACTCTCGTAGGGTGTTCTTCTTCGGTGCGCTACAAGGCCTCCGACGAGGATTGACCCCCGATCTGGAACTGCTCTACGTCGGGGCGATGTTTCACGATCTGGGCCTGACCGAGCGCTACCGCGCCTCCGCCCTGCGCTTCGAGGTCGACGGCGCCAACGCCGCCCGCGACTTCCTGCTGGAGCGCGGCGCCGACGAAGCCGATGCCCGCAAGGTCTGGTTGGCCATCGCGTTGCACACCACCCCGGGCGTCCCGGAGTTCCTCGATCCGGAGATCGCCCTGGTCACCGCCGGGGTGGAGACCGATGTGCTCGGCATCGGCCGCGACGACCTGTCGTCAGACCTGCGTGACGCGGTGACCGCCGCGCATCCGCGTCCCGACTTCAAACGCCGCATCCTGCACGCGTTCACCGACGGCTTCCGACACCGCCCGGACAGCACGTTCGGCACGGTCAACGCCGATGTGCTCGCACACTACGACCCGACCTTCGTCCGGGGCGATTTCGTCGAGACCATCCTGAGCAACAGCTGGCCCGAGTAACCGGCTCGGGGGCGGATGCGTTCAGTCCTCCTTGCGGATCAGCTTGCCCAGCGCCACCCGGTCGGAGGCCAGCAGTTCGTCGATGCGCGGCTGGTTCACGTCGGCGACGATAATCTCACCGACCTCCTGGTGGACGCTGCTGAAGATGCCGTGCGCCTTCATCTTCTCGGTCTGGTACAAGTTGTCCTGGGTGGGCGTGACATAGTGCACCGCAGCGGCTTTGAACCGGTTGACCAGCCACAGGTGGATCAGCGTCATCAACCGCTTCTGGCGGAACTTCTCGGCGAACGTGTTCTGGTCGCGCACCGTCAGGATGCTCCGGCCGTGCCGGTCCTTGATCGGGTCGACGATCACATTGGCAAGCTTCTCCTCGTCGTCGCCGTAGATACCGAGTTCGAGGACGTCGGATCCGGGACGGGTCGGGCGCAGCTGCACGCGTAGCTTGTCGGTGAGCTGATAGTGCTCAGCCCACAACGCCAGCCATTCCTCCAGCAGCTTCTTGGGTACCTCGGTCTGCACCAGGTGCTGATGCTGGGTGGAACCGGCGCCCATCGCCTTGGTGGTGGCGGTGCGCCCGGACGAGGCGGCCAGCGCGGCGTCGCTGCGTGGTCCGCCGACCAGGGTCTGCGGGGTGCGGTAGGGCGACTCGACCAACCGCATCTTGCGCTGCAGCCGGGCCAGCGCCAGCATGCCGTCCTGCAGCAGGGTGGCCGCAAATTCCTCGGAGGCCACGCCGTCGACCTGGTGCCCGCCGTAGGTGATGAAGTTGAAGACGAACCCCATCTTGCCGAGCTCGGCCGGGAAGGCCCGCATCTGTTCGTCAGTCATGCCGGTGGTGTCCCAGTTGAACGACGGCGACAGGTTGTACGCCAGCATCTGGTCGGGGTACACCGCGTGGATCGCCTCGGCGAACTGGCGGGCATCGTCAAGGTCTGCGGTCTTGGTCTCCATCCACAGCAGGTCGGCGAACGGTGCCGCGGCCAGCGATTTGGCGATCGCATAGGGGATACCGCCGCGCACCTGGTAGTAGCCTTCCGGTGTCTTGGCCCGCTCGCAGTCCCAGCCCGGGTCGGCGTTGAGCTCGGCGGCCTTCTCTCGGGCGGTGTAAAACGGGGCCCGCTCGGCGAATTCACGCCACTGCGCGGCGGTCATGTCGCGGGGCTCGCCTTCACCCTCGGCGAACTCGAGCATCTCGGCGACGGCTTCGCCGTACGTCATCAACCCGGCGTCGTTCTGCCAGGCCTCGACGAACTTCGATTCGATCTCGTCGTAGAGTCCATCGACCGACTGCGCCCCGTTGCCGCGCCAGCTCTCGGCTGCCTTGGTGACCAGTGCGGTGATGCCGTTGCGTTCCAGCCAGGCGTCGGCGGCGGCGTACTCGCCTTCGGGCAGGTCATAGAGCAGGTGACCATTGATCTCGGTGATCCCGGAGTTGTACAGCTGCCGGGTCATTGCCAGGAAACACGCCTTGTAGGACGGGATCTTCAAGTTGGTGGTGCCCAGGATGAACGGCTGGTCGCGTTCGTCGGCGCGACTGTCGATCAAGTTGGCCGCCTCGGCGTCGGTGCGTGCCACGATGATGCCGGGCACGCCCATGATGTCCAGCTGGAACCGGGCGGTGTTCAGGCGTTTGATCTGCTCGTCGGACGGCACCAGCACCTTGCCGCCCTGATGTCCGCACTTCTTGGTTCCGGGCCGCTGATCTTCGATGTGGTAGCCCGGAACCCCGGCCTCCACGAATCGCCGGATCAGGTTGCGCACGTGTGGATCACCGCCGTGGCCGGTGTCGGCGTCGGCGATGATGAACGGCCGGTAGTCCACGGCCGGGGTGGCGGCGCGCTGCTCCTCGGTCATCTGCAATCGCAGGTAGTGCTGATTGCGGTCGGCGGTGAGCAGGGCACGCACCAGCCCGGCGGCCTCCTCGGGCACCTGACTGAGCGGGTAACTGGCCAGATCGGGGCCCGGGTCTTCGGTGATGGAGCCCTTGGCTGAAGTCGCCCAGCCGCCCAGATAGATGCCCTCGATCCCCACCCGCTTCATCACCACCGCCTGGCCGGGCGAATAGGGGCCGAAGGAGGTGATGCTCTTCTTCGCGGCGAACAGCTCGCGCAGTCGCGTGTAGAACGCGGTCGCCGCCTCGCGCGCCACGATGTAGTCGGACGGGATGGTGCCGCGCTGCTCGACGACCTGGCGGGCGGAGTACAGCCGGGTGATTCCTTCGAAACGCGGACTGTCGAAGTATTGCTGTGTCGCGACGACGTCGGCCTCGACGTCTGGTTGGGCCGGTGCGCTCGTCGCTTTCGTCTCGATGGTCGTCATGGGAATCGGCTCCTGTTCGCCCGGTTGCTGCGGCGGGTTCGCGCGTGTTACTCCCAAGTATTGTGCCGCCGCTCGCTGAGCGATTGCGCAGTTTTGGCATACATCTTCCGCACGCTGCCGGCGTTGCAACGGAAGTTGGCTGAAGCCGGGGGATTCGGCGGTTTTCGGACTATGGTGAGGAGTTATGACGGGCCGGTCAGACCGTTGGGATACGCCCTGGGGTCAGCCGCCGCAGCACATTGCTTCGGTGGACCACCCGGTCGGTCGCTGGAGCGCGCGGCGGATGAGCCGGCGCTTCGCCGGCGTCGGCGTCCAGATCCCGGCTGCCCGGCTGCGTGAGGTGACGGCCGGCGCACCGCTGGCCTCCGCGGAGTCGATCGACTACATGTTCGCCCTCGCCGCGACCGCCATGCAACGCGAGCAGCGGCTGGCACGCTCCCAGCGCACCCGGCGCCGCCTGGTCCACGCCCTGATCGTGGCCGGGCTGATGCTCGCCGCGCTGAACCTGCTGATCTGCATGGGTTACGTCTTCATCAGCCTGGCGCTGCACGAACCGGTGATGTGAGCCCCCGCCGGCGGAGCTGCGCCGGCTTTCGGGCCCGACGCGAGCTTCGGCCGGGCCTCGATGCGCAGACCCCTCACCCGAGTGCGGTACGGTAACGACCGTCGCAATGACGGAACTCGGGTTCCGTGTCGATGGGCGAGCCCATCATCTCGGCTGAATCGGACCGTCCGGCGTCGGACCGAACAAGACAAGAGGGGGAGGTGCGCACCGGCGTGTATCGAGTGTTGCAGCGGTTCTGGATTCCGCTACTGCTTGTGGTGGTCGTGGCACTGGGCGGCTATGCGATCAGCCGGATCCGCGGGTCCCTGGGCTACCACGGCCCAAATTTGGCGGAAGGTTCGGCGATCACCGAGAACTTCAATCCGAAGCACATCACCTACGAGGTCACCGGCACGGGAGGGACGGTCAACCTGAACTACCTCGACGAGAACGGTCAACCCAATCTCGTCGAAAACGCCCCGCTGCCTTGGTCGTTCACGATCGTGACGACGCTTCCGTCAATGTCGGCCAATATCATGGCGCAAGGCGACCGCAACGTCAGCGGCCTTCGGTGCCGGGTGACGGTCGATGACAAGGTGCGCGATGACCGGGCGAGCAACGACACCGTCAAACCGTTCATCTACTGCTTGGTGAAATCCGTATGAGCGCCCTTCGCACTAATTCGCATCGCCCGTTTCTCGGCCGGATGGTTCGGGTCTTCTCGCTGCCGATCATCTTGTTCTGGGTGTTCGTCGCGGTCGTCCTGGGCACCGTGGTCCCCTCACTGGGCGAGGTCGCGGCGACCCGCTCGGTGCCGATCAGTCCGCTGAACGCGCCGTCGTATCAAGCGATGCTCAATATCGGCAAGGTGTTTCAGCAGTACGATTCGGACTCCACCGCGATGGTCGTGCTGGAAGGCGAGGACAAACTCGGCGACGCCGCGCACAAGTTCTACGATGAGATCATCGCCAAACTCGAGGCCGACCACGAGCACGTCCAGAACGTGCAGGATTTCTGGAGTGACCCGCTGACCGCGGCCGGTTCGCAGAGCGTGGACGGCAAGTCGGCCTACGTGCAGATTTTTCTCAACGGCTCGCAGGGCACCACCGAAAGCCACGAGTCGGTGGCGGCGGTGCGTGACATCGTTGCTTCGGTGACCCCGCCGCCGGGTATCACGGCGCACGTCGCGGGCAATACGGTGCTCAATGCCGACACCAGTGTGGCCGGCCATCAAAGCCTGGCGACGATGGAGCTGGTGTCGGTCGCCATCATCATCGCGATGCTGCTGGCCATCTACCGCTCGGTGGTGACGATGCTGGTGTCGATGGTGGTCATCGGCCTGGGCCTGTTTGCCGCCATGGGCGTTACGGCCGTAGCCGGCAACATGAACATCGTTGGTTTGACCCCGTATGCGGTGAGCATGGTGACCATGCTGTCCCTGGCCGCGATCACGGATTACTTGATCTTCCTCCTCGGCCGATATCACGAAGAGAGGTCGAAAGGCCTCGATGCTGAAGAGGCGTTCTACGTTTCCTACAGCGGTGTCTCGCACGTCATCCTGGGTTCCGGGTTGACCATCGTCGGCGCCTTGATGTGCCTCAGCATGACAACGCTGCCCTACTTCCAGACCATGGGCCCACCCTGCGCGATCGCGGTTTTGGTCATCATCGTCGCGGCACTGACACTGGCCCCCGCGGTACTGGTCGTTGCGTCGAAGTTCGGACTGCTCGACCCCAGGAAGAAGCTCTCGACGCGGAACTGGCGCAAGGTCGGAACCGCCACGGTGCGCTGGCCCGTTCCCATCATCTTGGTGACCAGCGCGGTCGCCGTTATCGGTTTCGTCAGCCTGCTGACCTATGTGCCGCAGTACAACGATCAGAAATTCACCCCGCCCGACATGCCCGCCAACCGGGCCATGGATGTCGCGGACCGCCACTTCTCGCAGGCCCGGATGAACCCCGAACTGTTGATGCTCGAGGCCGATCACGACCTGCGCACGCCCGCGGACATGCTCGTGATCGACAAGGTTGCCAAGAACGTCTTCCGCATGCGCGGCATCGATCGGGTACAGACGATCACCCGGCCGCTGGGCGCACCGATCGAGCACAGCTCCATCCCATTCCTGCTCGGCGCGCAGAATGCCGGCACCCTGCAGGCCGCGAAGTTCAACAACGACAACGCGGCACAGATGCTCGAGCAGGCCGACGAGATGTCCAAGACCGTCGCCAACATGGAACGCATGTACACGATCATGAAGGAGATGACCCAAACCACACATAGCATGGTCGGCAGGACGCAGGAGATGGCGGAGACCACGAACGAATTGCGTGATCATATCGCCGATTTCGACGATTTCTTCCGCCCGCTGCGCAACTACTTCTACTGGGAACCGCACTGCTACGACATCCCGATTTGCCAGGCGCTGCGGTCGATTTTCGACACCATCGACGGGATCGATCAACTCGCCGCGCAGATTGATGGCCTGCTCGTCGACCTGGACCACCTGGATGAGCTGATGCCGCAGCTGTTGCCGGTGCTGCAGCAGACCATCGACTCGATGAAGACGATGCGGGACTTCATGATCGCGACCCACAGCACCATGGCCGGCACCCAGGCCCAGCAGCAGGAACTGGCCAAGGGCGCCACCGAGATCGGCCTGTACTTCGACCAGGCCAAGAACGACGATTTCTTCTATCTGCCGCCGGATGTGTTCGACAATCCGGACTTCCAGCGCGGGATCAAGATGTTCATGTCGCCGGACCACAAGGCGGTCCGGATGATCATCACCCACCAGGGCGACCCGGCGTCGGTACAGGGCATCGCACATGTGCGGGACCTCAAAGACGTCGTCGCGGACGCCCTCAAGGGCACCCCGCTGGCCACCGCGAAGGTTTCGCTCGCCGGTACCGCGTCGCTGTACTCCGATATGCAGGACGGCGTCGCCATCGACTTGATGATCGCTCTTATCGCATCGATGATCCTGATCTTCTCGATCATGCTGATCATCACCCGCAGCATGGTGGCCGCCGTGGTAATCGTGGGAACCGTCGCCGCATCGTTGGGTATCGCGTGTGGCTTGTCGGTCCTGTTCTGGCAGGACATCCTGGGCCTGGGGGTGCAGTGGATCGTGCTCCCGCTGTCGATGGTGATTCTGCTGGCGGTGGGTTCGGACTACAACCTCCTGCTGGTCTCGCGCCTCAAAGAAGAGATCCCCGCCGGGCTCAATACCGGCATCATCCGTGGTGTCGGTGCCACCGGACGCGTCGTCACCGCCGCCGGGTTGGTGTTCGCCTTCACCATGATGGCCATGCTGGTCAGTGATCTGCGGGTGGTCGGCCAACTGGGCATGACGATCGGTATCGGCCTGATCATCGACACGTTGATGGTGCGGGCGTTCATGACCCCATCGATCGCTGCTGTGCTGGGCCGCTGGTTCTGGTGGCCGCTCAACACCTTTAAGATCACCGGGCGGAGCGGTCGTGGACCCGAACCAAAACCGGCGGGCGGCGGAGAAGACACCGCGCCCATTCCGATACCTACCGCATGAAGATCATGGAAACGGACGCGAGATCACAACTGCGCCAACGCACCGACGGTCGGCTCGATCGCTCGCGTGATTCGGCGATCCTCGACGCGGCGCTGGCCGCGTTGACCGAGCACGGTTACAACGGCACGAATATGAACGATGTCGCCACCCGAGCCGGCGTCGGCAAGGCCGCGATATACCGTCGCTGGTCGTCGAAGGCTGCGTTGATCACCGATGCGCTGGTGTACTGGCGGCCGGACCTGACCGACCATGATGCCCCCGACACCGGCAGCCTGGCCGGGGACTTCGACGCGCTCGTGGAGCGTGCGGCACGCAACGAGAGCGAGCGGATCCCCAATGATCTGGTGTTGCGCGTGGCGATGGAGGCGATGCACGATCCTGCGCTCAGCGCAGCACTCGACGACCTGCTATTGCTGAGGGGCCGCCGCGTGGTGACGGCCATTTTGCAACGGGCAACGGCGCGCGGTGAGCTCGCACCCGGCCGGGACTGGTCGCTGATCGCTGACGCCTTGACGGGGATGGGGCTGATGCGCGCGATCAACGGTCAGCGCGTCGACGCGAAGTTCGTCCGCAGCGTCATCGACACGCTGATCCTGCCTGCGGTCTGCGCGGCCAACGCGCGGCCTGGGAAGGACAAGCCATGCGCAGCGGGCCCCTAGACTGCGGGACATGACGGGTCTGGTCCAGATCGAGGAGTGCCTGGACTCCGAGGGCGGCATCGTCTTACCGCCGCACGACACCCTGATCTCGCTGATCGACCGCAACATCGCCCATGTCGGTGACGCGGTGGCCTTTCGCTATCTTGACTACACCGGACCGGACGAGGGCCGCGCCATCGAACTGACCTGGACGCAGTTCGGTCAGCGGCTGCGCGCCATCGGGGCCGGGCTGCAACAGGTCACCGACCGCGGCGACCGGGTGGCGATCCTGGCTCCCCAGGGACTCGACTACGTCGCCGGGTTCTACGCCGCGGTCAAGTGCGGCACCATCGCGGTGCCGCTGTTCGCCCCCGAGTTGCCCGGGCATGCCGAACGCCTCCATACCGCATTGCGCGACTCCACCCCGGCCGTGGTGCTGACCACGGCGGCGGTGCGGCCCATCGTCGAAGAGTTTCTGCGCGGGCTGCCGCGGCCGTTGCAGCCCCGCGTCATCGCCATCGACGAAATCCCCGACTCGGCCGCCGCGGCGTTTCAGCCCGTGGACATCGACGTCGACGATGTGTCGCATCTGCAGTACACCTCCGGCGCCACCCGGCCTCCGGTCGGTGTAGAGGTGACCCACCGAGCGGTGGGAACCAACCTGCTGCAGATGATCCTGTCGATCGACATGCTGGACCGAAACACCCACGGGCTCAGCTGGTTACCGCTCTACCACGATATGGGCCTGTCGATGATCGGGTTTCCCGCCGTTTATGGGGGACACTCGACGCTGATGTCGCCGACCGCGTTCATCCGCCGGCCGCAGCGCTGGATCAACGCCCTGTCGGACGCCTCGCGCCGCGGCCGGGTGGTCACCGCGGCGCCGAACTTCGCCTATGAGCTGACCGCGGCGCGCGGACTGCCCGCACCGGGAGCCGACATCGACTTGGCGCGGGTGGTGATGATCATCGGATCCGAACCGGTGAGCATGTCGGCGATCACGGCGTTCAACGAGGCATTCGCCCCCTATGGGTTACCTCGCACCGCGATCAAGCCGTCCTACGGTATCGCCGAGGCCACGCTGTTCGTGGCAACGATCGACCCCGACGCCGAGGCGAGCGTGCTGTACCTGGGTCGCGAGCAGCTCGGCGCGGGCCGCGCGGTGCCGGTGGCTGCCGACGCCCCGGATGCGGTGGCCCAGGTGTCCTGCGGCCGGGTCGCGCGCAGCCTGTGGGCGGTGATCGTCGACGCCGACGCCGGCCACGAACTGCCCGACGGCCACATCGGCGAGATCTGGCTGCATGGCGACAACGTGACCGCGGGCTACTGGGGTCGGCCGGAGGAGACGCGGCAGGTGTTCGGCGCGCGGCTGCGGCGCCGGTTGGCACAGGGCAGTCACGCCGAGCGAACGCCGAGCGGCGTCACCTGGCTGCGCACCGGCGATCTGGGGTTCTATCTCGACGGCGAGCTCTATGTGACCGGCCGGACGGTGGACTTGATGACGATCGACGGTCGCAGCCACTACCCGCACGATATCGAGGCCACGGTCGCGCAGGCCTCGCCGATGGTGCGCAGCGGCTACGTGGTGACGTTCACCGCCCCGGCCGATGCGGGCGACGGGTTGGTGATCGTCGCCGAGCGTGCCACCGGCACCGGCCGCAAGGACCCGGCACCGGCGATCGCGGCGATCCGCGCGGAGGTGTTGCGGGTGCACGGGTTGACCGCCGCCGATATCCGGTTCGTCCCGGCCGGGGCGATCCCACGCACCACCAGCGGCAAGCTCGGGCGAACCGCCTGCCGCGAGCAGTACCTTTCCGGCGTGCTGAACCTGACGGTCCCGCGCACAGCGGGCGCACAGCGCAGACCTGCCGGGCACCCAAAATAGCTAGATAACCTTCCTAAATCGTCTCGTCGGCCTGGGTGCCGACCAGGACATAAGGGGAGGCAATGGATTTCGGAGCCTTGCCGCCGGAGATCAATTCGGCGCGGATGTACGCCGGGGCCGGGCCGGGTTCGCTGCTGGCCTCCGCGGCGGCTTGGCAGGACTTGGCCGCCGAGCTGCAGTCGGCTGCTGCGTCCTACGGGTCGGTGATCGCGGGTCTGACGGCCGGGTCGTGGGCGGGGCCGACCTCGGTGGCCATGGCGGCAGCGGCCGGCCCATACATCACCTGGCTCAGCGCGACCGGGGCGCAGGCCCAGCAGGCGGCCGCCCAGCTGTCCGCGGCGGTTGGCGCCTATGAAACCGCGTTCGCCGCCACGGTGCCGCCACCGCTCATCGCAGCCAATCGCAGCCTGCAGGCGACGCTGATCGCGACCAATGTGTTGGGGCAGAACAGCGCGGCGATCGCGGCCACCGAAGCCGACTACCTCCAGATGTGGGCCCAGGATGCGGCGGCGATGTACGGCTATGCCGGAGCATCCGCGGTGGCCACCCAAGTCAGCCCGTTCACCTCGCCGCCGCAGACCACCGACCCGTCCGGACAAGCCACCCAGGCCTTTTCGCTGGCGCAATCTGCTGCCGCCACCACGGGGACCGACACTGAAACGTTGATGTCCCAAGGGCCGCAGCTGATCTCGACAACCCCGGCGGCGTTACAGAGTCTGGCGGCACCGGCGACTGAGACACCGTCGGGTGCCTCGACGTCATCGCTGGCCGGCCTCTCCTCGTTGATGATGCCGTTGCGGATGGCGATGATGCCGATGAGCATGCTCATGCGCATGTTGATGACCGGCGCCAACGGCGCCAAGGGGGCCACCGCCGGTCTGGCGGCGGCGCCGGCCGCAGCCGCCGGAACGGCCGGTTCGGTGACGCTGACCGGCTTCACGACCGGGTCGGCGGCGACCGCCGGTGTCGGCCGGGCCGCCTCGATCGGCGCATTGTCAGTGCCCCCGGCGTGGACGGGAATGGGGGTGGCCGCTGGACCGGCGGCCACGGCGTTGCCCGCGACCGGCGTGGCTCCTCCGGTGGGGGCGGGGCCGTCGTCGGCGATCCCGCCAATGGTTCCGTTCGGCAACCTGGCTGCCCGTGGTGGCATCGGCGCCACCGCCACCCAATACGACTTTCGCCCTACCGTGATTCCGCGATCACCGGCGGCCGGGTAGACACCGGCGGGCGTGCGGGAACCGCCCGCGCAAACTCCCGGGGCCACCAGAACCACCGTCCGAGCAACGCCGCAATCGAGGGCGTCAGGAACGCCCGCACGATCAGGGTGTCGAACAACAATCCGAGCCCGATCGTGCTGCCCGCCTGGCCGATCGAGTACAGGTCGCTGGCCGCCATCGACATCATGGTGAACGCGAACACCAGGCCTGCCGCGGTGACCACCGAACCGGTTCCGCCGATGGAGCGGATGATCCCGGTCTTGATCCCGGCCCCGATCTCCTCTTGGAACCGGGACACCAGCAGCAGGTTGTAGTCCGAGCCCACCGCCAGCAGGATGATCACCCCGAACACCGGTGCGATCCAGTTCAGCGGGAGCCCGAAGATGTGCTGCCACACCAGCACCGAGAGCCCGAACGCCGCACTCAGCGACAGCAGCACGGTCCCGACGATCACGGCAGCGGCCACCAGGGCGCGGGTGATCAACAGCATCACGATGAAGATCAACGTCACTGCGGCCACCCCGACGATCAGGATGTCGTAGACGGAGCCGGCCTGGATATCCTTGTACACCGCTGCGGTCCCGGTGAGATAGAACCTCGCGTTTGTCAGTGGCGTGCCCTTCACCGCGTCATGGGCGGCAGCCAGCATCGGTTCGACGAAGGAAATCCCCTTGGGCGTCGCGGGATCCGCGTCGTAGGTCACGATGAACCGTGCTGCCGTGCCGTCCGGGGACACGAAGAGCTCCAGGCCCTTTTGGAAGTCGGGGTTGTCGAACGCCTCCGGGGGAAGATAGAAGTAGTCGTCCGCCTTCGAGGCGTCGAACGCGCGGCCCATCTCGCTGGCCGTGTCGGTCATCCGGGCCATCTGGGTCACCAGCCCGGCGAAACTGCTGTGCATGCTCAGCAGGCTGGCGCGCATGGACTCGGCGACCGCGATCATCGGCGTGAACTGCTCGACGATCTGCGGCATCAGCGCGTCGACGGCGTTGACGTCATCGAGCAGCGGCCGCATCTTCTCGCTGAACTGGTCCATCCCGTCGTAGGCGTCGAACACCGAGCGGACCGCGTGACAGACCGGGATGTTGAAACAATGCTGCTCCCAGTAGAAGTAATTGCGCACCGGCCGCGCGACGTCGTCGAAATCGGCGATGTGGTCCCGGATCTCGTCGACGGTCGAGGTGATGTCGGCCATGTCGGCATGCATCCGGCCGGTGGTGCCGCCCAGCCGGATGACCAGGTCACGAAGGTGGGTCATCGACTCGATCGTGGCGCCCAGATCGTCGCTCATCGTGCGCATGTCGGCGAGCCGATCGGTCATGAACTGCAGATTTTCCTGGATCGGAACCGCTTGCATGCTGATCTGAAACGGTATCGACGTGTGGTCGATGGGACTGCCCAGCGGCCGGGTGATGCTCTGCACCCGCTCCACGCCGCGGGTGCGGAACATGTTCTTGGCGATGCGGTCCAAGATGATCATGTCGGCGGGGTTGCGCAGGTCATGATCGGCTTCGACCATCAGCACGTCGGGATTCATCCGGGCGGCGCTGAAATGCCGTTCCGCCGCGTCATAGCCGACATTGGCCGGCAGGCCGGCGGGGATATAGAACCGGTCGTTGAAGCTGATCCGCATTCCGGGCACCGCGAGCATCCCGACCAGGGTGACCAGCAGGGCGGCCACGAACACCGGGCCGGGCCAGCGGACGTTGGCGGTTCCGATGCGCCGCCAACCACGCCCTTCCACCCGCTTGGGATCGAGCAGCGGAGCGGCGACCGCGACGACGGCCGGGGCGACGGTCAACGCACCGGCGATCACCACCAGCAGACCCAGAGCCGACGGGACGCCGAGCGCTTTGAAGTAGGACAGCCGGGCGAAATGCAGGCACAGGGATGCCCCGGCGATCGTCAGTCCTGAGCCCAAGATGACATGCCAGGTGCCCCGGAACATCGAATACCAGGCCGCCTCGCGGTCCTCCCCGGCGTTGCGGGCTTCGTGGTAGCGGCCGATCAGAAAGATCGCATAGTCGGTGCCGGCTGCGATCGCCAGTGATGACAGCATGGCGACGACGAACGTTGAGAACCCCAGCAGGCCACGGTCGCCCAGCAGTGCGACCAGGCCGCGGGCGGTGCCCATCTCGAAACCGACCATCACCAGTGCCAGCGCCACGGTGGCAGCCGAACGGTAGACGAGCGCGAGCATGATGATGATGACGATGCCGGTGACGCCCATCATCTTGAGCATGGATTTGTCGGCGGCCTCGGTCATGTCGGTGGTCAGCGCGGCCTGGCCGGTGACGTAGGCCTTCACCCCGTCTGGTGGCGGCACCGAGGCGACGATCGTGCGCACCGCGTCGACCGATTCGTTGCCCAGCGTGCTGCCCTGGTCGCCGGCGGTGTTGATCTGCGCGTAGGCGGCACGACCGTCGCTGCTCTGCACGCCGGCGGCGGTGATCGGGTCACCCCACAGATCCGCGATGTGCTGGACGTGTTCGTGGTCCGCCGACAGTTTCGCGACCAGCGTGTCGTAGTAGCGGTGGGCCTCCGGCCCGAGTTCGCTCTGGCCCTCGAGCACCAGCATCACCATGGCATCGGAGTCGAATTCCTCGAACTTCGCGCCGATGTGCTTCGCGGCGATCAGCGACGGCGCGTCGTGCGGGGACATCGTCACCGCGTGGTGGCGCGCCACCGATTCGATCGGCGGCACCAGCACGTTGAGGCCCACAGTCAGCAGCAGCCAGAAGATGATCAGCGGCCAGGCCAGCCGACGGACCAGGCGCATGTACCGCGGGCGACGGCTGTCGTGGGCGCTCATGCGGCTTTGACCAGACAAAAGGCCTGGGCGTGGCGCCCGACGGCGACGTGTTCGTCTTTGATCTCGCCGTTGACGGTGATGCGGCAGCCGATCCGGTCGCCGTCACCTTGAGCGACCACATTGCCGATCATGGCGGGGCTCGTCGTGGTGATGGTGTAGCTCCACGGCAGCCGTGAAAATGTCGCGCGCACCGCCCGGGTCTCTTCGTTGAGGTAGCTGACGCCACCGGTGCTGCCGTCGGGGCCGAAAACTTGGTAGACGACCCGCTTTTCGTTGACCGAGGCGATCGGGGCCGACCCGCTGCTGTCCCAGTGGAAGATCTCGTCGGATCCGAAAGCGCCGCGCAGGTTGATCACCGCCACCGCTCCGGCTAGCGCTGCCAAGGCCATCACCAGTGGCAGCCATGCCCGCTTGGTGATCACGGCTATCACACGCACGGCGCACCTCCGCTTCGATCCCACGTCGATACCATACCCCGTAGGGTATCCGATAGGGCCGGCGGGCGCCCTCGGGGGACGTGGAACGAGTTAGGAGTTGCGCGGTTTCTGGGCGGCGACCGCTTCGCCCAGCCAGCGCCGCAGGAACCGGCGTAGTTCGTCGGGGGAACGCTCGGGCCCGTTGGGCGCCACGACGAACGACAACATGATCCGCAGGACGAACTCGACGAGTTCGCGCAGGCTGGGTTCGTCATAGCCGTGGGATACCCAGTCGACGTCGAACCGCTCGATCATCCGCATCCCGAACGCCCGGGCCTCCTCGGAGGTCAGCTCCCGGCTGTGCGGCGATGACGACGACAGCACTGCCCCCAGGTGGGGCGAGCGCGCCACCGCATCGAGGGTGTAGAGGGTGCCTTCGGTGAGGGCGTCGGCCGGCTCATGGATCCCCTGCACGTGCTCGGTCAGCCGGTCGAGGAAGCCGTCGACCGAGGCGATCGCCACGGCGCGCATCAGGGCGTCGGCGGTGGGGAAGTAGCGGTACACCGTCTGCCGGATGACCCCGAGGGCGTTGGCGACATCGGCCAGGGACACCGCCGAGCCGGTCTCGGCGACCAGATCCACGGCCGCGGCGATGATCCGCTGGCTGGCTTCTTCGTCGTTGCGGGGCGGGTTACCGCCCCAGCCGCGCCGGCGTGCCATCAGTGATTCCCTTGACAACCGTCTCGCACCGAACAATCATACGCGAGGACGTTCGTTTGTATGTTGATTGCCGAGGTAGCCCATGACCGACCTGATCGTGCGCAAGTTGCGGTTCGCATTCGCCGATCATCCCGTGCCGTTCCTGTGGAACGAAGCCAACCCGGCGTTCTCGTCGATGGCCAATGCGGTGTCGCTTCTGGCGATCGGCTTCGAGAAGATGATCGTCTCGACGATGGCCGATGTCACGCCGACGATCACCGACCCGGCGATCGCCGAGGAGGCCGATGCCTTCGTCCGCCAGGAAGGCCAGCACTCGATGGCCCACCGCGGGCACGCCAAGGCGCTCATCAAGGCCTATCCCGGGCTCAAGGAAACCCTCAACGAGTGCAACGCGATGTTCGACAGACTGGTCGCTGAGACGCCGCTGCGCTACCGGCTGGCCTACACCGCCGACCTGGAGGCGACCTTCACCCCGGTCTTCAAGCTGATGCTCGACCACGACGACACCCTGTTCGCCCCGGGCGATGACCGGGTGGCGTCACTGTTCCTGTGGCACTTCGTCGAAGAGGTCGAGCACCGCAGTTCCGCGCTGATCATCTATGACGCCGTCGTCGGCGACCCGTGGTACCGGATGCGGATGGCGCCGTCGATCTTCAAACACGTCATGAGCGTCATCAAGGTGGCCTGCGAAGGATTCAACAAGCACATCCCGTTGGCCGAGCGCAAGGTCGACGCACTGTCGCTGTTCAGCACCTACCGCGGCAAGCAGGCCTGGCGGCGGCGGATTCCGTTCGGCTGGCCGGCCAATCAAGGCCCGGTGCTCGATGCCTTCAAACATCTGCCCAAGGGGGAGATACTCACCGCCGTGAACGGTATCGTGCGGAGTCAGCTGCCCAATCACAAACCGGCACACGAGAAGATCCCCGTTTTGGCCGAGGAGTGGTTCGCCCGCTACGACCAGGGCTACGACGTGACCAAGTGGTACACCGCTGACGAGAAGAGCGCCTGATGTCCGACCTGTGTGCACCGACCTTCGAGCGCCTCGCCGACGCGCTGGGGTTCTCCTGCTCCGAGGCCGGTGGCCTGGTGGAGTTCCGCAATCCAGCGCACCTGGAGAACTGGACGCTGCCGGTCCTGGAGCTCACCGTGATCATCGGAGCGGTGCTGGCCCTGGGCTACGCGATCAACCGGTTCCGCCGCCACGGCGATGCCACCAACCTGGCGCTGTGGTTCGGCGCGATCGCCTATCTGCTCATCATCGAGCCGCCGCTGTACTTCCCGGCGGCGTTCGGGATCGACGGGCACGTCGATACGATGTTCGCGCACAACGTGTTCAGCGTCGACTTCCTGTGGGGCCGGCTGCCGCTGTACATCGTGGCGATCTATCCGATGATGGCGACCGTCGCCTTCGAGATCGTTCGCATCCTGGGGGTGTTCCGCCGCTACGGCGTCGTCGTCGGCGCGGTGTGCGTCGGTTTTGTCCACCACGCCTTCTATGAGATCTTCGATCACCTCGGACCGCAGCTGCGCTGGTGGGAGTGGTCGGTGGACAACCCGCTGAATCAACCGATGTTCGCCTCGGTGCCGATGGGCAGCGTGGTCGTGTTCGCGGCGCTGTGGCCGGCGTCGCTGGCGTTCTGCGTCCAGTTGCTCGTCGGCCGCCAGGTCGACCAGGGCCGGCGGTTCAGCGGCCCGCAGGTGCTCGTGCGAACCATCGTCATCGGTCTGCTGGCCTCGCTGGGGACCGGGATCCTGCCGCTGCCGGCAACACTTCTGGGTGCCGCCACCGACGGCCGGCTGCTGGGGATCGCTTATGCCGCAGAGCTTCTGGTCATCGCGGTGATCGCCGTGCCGGTGCTCATCATGCAGTGGCGGCGGCTGCGGTTGAACCTGATCGTCGGCGGCCGTCACGACAATCCGCTGATCGTCCGCTATGCGGCGGTGTACCTGTCGGTGATGACGGTGCTGTGGCTGACCGCGCTACCGGCCTACCTCGGCGCGGTGGACGGGGTGACCGCCGACGGCGACCCGATCGGAAGTCTGTGGTACACCATCGGCTGTTTCACGGTGGCCTACATCAGCGTCGCGGCGGCGGCTACGGTCCCGCCGATCCTGGCAGAGTCCTCCGAGCCGGCTTTGGTCTGAGTTGGACTCAGACCGACCATAATTCGAGGTGCAGGCGCAGCGCATCGTCGAGTTGTGTCAACTCCTTTGAGCGGAGTCGCCCCAGGCGATGCCGCATTCGGCCGACCGACACCGACCTGATTTGTTCGGCCTGCGCCTTGGAGTCGACGGACAGGCCGGTGCGCTCGGCCGTCAGCAGCACCTGGAACGGATAGATCCTGGTGACGTTGCTCGTCACAGGTACGACGGTGACGACGCCGCGTCCCAGATTCGCAGCGGAAGCGTTGGCGCGATCGTTGCTGACGACGACGGCGGGACGTTGCTTATTCGCTTCGCTACCTTGAGCCGGATCGAGGTCGACCAGCCAGATCTCACCGCGCCGCATCGCCGATCCCGTCGGCGACTGCACGGTCCCAGGCCTCTTCCTCGCCGCCTTCCGACCACTCCGCCCACGCGCGGCGGTAGTCGTCGTCCAAGGTGGGGTAGCGCAGCATGCGGATCGCGCGCTGCAGGCCGGCGGATCGCGAGGGCAGGCCGGTGTTGGCCACGTAGGCATCCAGCGCCGCGACGTCGGCGTCGGACAAGCTCACACTCAGTTTCATACCGAAATACTACCCGAGTAGCACCGATCTGGAAGGGATGGTCAGCGGCGCATCCAGCGCCGTGGCGCCGTCCGGTGTGGGCCGATTGCAACACCGCGACTACCTTCATCGCATGGATGGGAGGCTTGCACCATCGCGTCGCGCTCGACGGCCCCACCGCGCAACGCCGCGCATGGTCGTGCGTCTCGGAATCGCCATCGTCACGGCGTGTTTGACACTGCCGGGGTGCACCCGGACCACCCCCGGCTCGCTGGTATCGACAACGGCCGAATCGGGCCATACCGCCCCGGGGTGGTCTTCGCGCGGCTCCGAGCCGCGCAGGCTGCCGTTCAGCGGCCTCGGGAGGCCGAATGGCGTGGCGGTGGACTCCGCCGGCAACGTCTACGTCACGGACGCCGCCGAACGCAAGGTGGTGAAGCTGGAGGCCGGCTCGGCCAAACAGACGGAGCTGCCGTTCACCGGGCTGGGGAATCTGACCGGGCTGGCCGTGGATGCCGCCGGGAATGTTTACGTCACCTCCTTCAGCTCCGGGCCCGATCCCGTCGGGACGGTGGTGAAGCTGGCGGCCGGATCCGCCGAACAGACCGAGTTGCCGTTCACCGACCTCATCGACCCGCGTGGGGTGGCAGTCGACGGTGTGGGCAGCGTCTATGTCGCCGACCGACGCAAGCACGCGGTGGTGAAGCTGGAAGCCGGGGCCACACACCAGACCGTGCTGCCCTTCACTGGACTCGAATTCGCCTCAGGTGTCGCCGTAGACGTGGCGGGCAACGTCTACGCCACCGACACCGGGACCTACGACAACCGGGTGGTGAAACTGGCCGCCGGATCCGGCGAGCAGACCGTGCTTCCGTTCACCGGCCTCAGCCAGCCCTACGGCATTGCGGTGAACACCGCCGGCGACGTCTACATCACTGACGCCAACAACCGCCAAGTGCTACGGCTGCTGGTCGGGTCTGACCGTCCGACCATGCTGCCGTTCGGCGCGCTCGCCGACCCAGAGGGCGTAGCAACCGACTTATCCGGAAACGTTTATGTCGTGGATTCCGAACGCCAACAGGTGCTCAAGCTCCCTACGGGGTAGCGACATCATGCCGTTCCTCAGCGTCCTTGCCAGCGCGGCGGGCGTTTCTCCCGCCAGGCCTGCAGTCCTTCCGCGACGTCTTCGGTGGCACCGGCCACTTTGCGCATGGTCTCGCCGAATCGCACCGATTCGATCCAGCCCATATCCGTGCTGCGCCACGCCACCTCTTTGGTGGCCCGTTGGGCCAGGGGAGCGGCCTTGGTCAGGGTGTGAGCCCAGTCCCGGGCGGCCTCCTGCAGCCCCGGCGGCTCGACCAGCTTCCACACCAGCCCGATCTCGAAGGCGCGCTGTGCGGTGATCGGTTCGCCGGTGAGCAGCAGCTCCATCGCGTTGGCCCAGCCGACCCGCTGCGGCAGCCGGATCGCGCCGACGATGGTGGGCACCCCGATCGACACCTCCGGGAAGCGAAACACCGCCTCGGTGCTGGCGATCACGAAGTCGCAGAACAACAATCCGGTCAGCCCGTAGCCGATGCATGGGCCGTGCACGGCGGCGATGGTCGGTTTGAACAGCTCCAGGCCGGATTCGAACGAGTTGATGGTGGGCTTCTCCCAGAACGTGCCGGCGAACGTACCGACGGCCCCTTGCGAATCGGTCAGGTCGGCTCCGGCGCGGAACACCTCCCCGTTGGCGGTGAGGATGCCCACCCAGGCGGCCTCGTCGGCGCGGAATCGCTCCCAGGCAGCGTTGAGGTCGTTGCGCAACGGGCCGTTGATGGCGTTGCGGGCTTCGGGACGGTTCAGCGTGATGGTGGCGACGTGGTCGTCCAGCTCATAGGTGACCAGGCTCATGGCACCACTCCTCCTCATCGCTGGCGGTCTGCATCGTCGTGGCGCGACCCATGACCGCACCGTACCGTCACAGTGGTGCGGTGGATCGTCGACGCGATGAATGTGATCGGTTCCCGGCCGGACGGCTGGTGGAAGGATCGCCACGCGGCCATGGTCGGGTTGACGTTGCAGCTCGAACGTTGGGCGGCCGCCGACGACCGGAACGTCACGGTGGTGTTCGAGAGGCCACCGTCTCCGCCGATCAGCTCGACCGTCGTGCAGATCACCGCGGCGCCGAGGGCCGGCGCCGACTCCGCCGACGATGAGATCGTCCGGTTGGTGCGAAGCGACCGGAAGCCACACCAGATCACGGTCGTGACATCGGATATCACGCTGGCTGAGCGGGTCACCGATGCCGGCGCGGCCACCTGCCCGGCGGCGCGCTTCCGCAGCATGGTTGAGGGCCGGTGACGGGCCCGCAGCTGTATCGGCCCCGACCACCGCTGGCCGAACACATCGCCTACTTCGGGTACTGGGACGGCCGGAGCGCTGATGCCCACCGGAGTCGAGCACTACCACGAGGTGCGGCCACCATCGTCATCGATGTCGGTGGCTGTCCGCAGCTGGATTTCTACGATGCCGATGGCCGCACCCGGATGGATGTTCCGCCGGTGTTCATCGCCGGCGCCGGCACCGATTCCTATGTCACCGGCGTCGCGGCCGCGCAGACGGTCATGACCGTCCATTTTCGGCCGGCGGGCGCGCTGCCGTTCCTGGAAGTCCCCTTGGGCGAGTTGACGAATTCCTGTGTCGGGCTTGAAGATCTGTGGGGCCGCGAAGCGACATCACTTCGCGAGCGCTTGATCGACGCGCCGTGCGCGGCATCTCGCATCGCACTGGTGGAAGCGTTCTTGTTGGCTCGCATGAGCTGTGACGCCTTTCCCCGGCACCCCGATGTGACAACGGTATTGGCTGCTGTCGAGCGCAACCCGTCCATGCGGGTCTCGGACGCTGCGGTGTTCACCGGACTCTCGCCGAAGCGGCTCAGCGCCCTATTCCGGGCGCAGGTGGGCCTGCCACCTAAGTCCTACGTGCGGGTCCGACGCCTGCAGGCCGCACTGAGACGGCTCGACAGCGGCGGCACGCGCGGTGCGGCGATCGCGACCGATCTGGGGTACTTCGACCAGGCCCATTTCGTGCGTGATTTCCGGGCCTTCGCCGCGACGACGCCGACCCAATACCTGCAACGCCGCTCACCGATGCCCGGCCATGTCGACTTGACCGAGGTGGGCGGCCGAAATTTACAAGCCAACCGGCCTCGGCATCCACAATGATCGGGGCATGTACCGCACCCGAGGCGCAGTGGCGAACACGGGGATTCTGGTCGCCGCGATCCGCGCCCAGGAATCCGCCCGCGCCGACGCGCTGTTCAGCGACCCGTTCGCAGCCAAATTGGCGGGGGAGGCGGGCCGTGCGATGCTCGCCGGGGCCGTCGCGGCGGCCGGTGATCAGTCGACCTGGCAGATCGTGGTCCGCACCCGGTTCTGGGACGAGGCCCTGCTGCGCAGCGGGATAAGACAGGTTGTCATCCTGGCCGCGGGCATGGATGCCCGGGCATATCGGCTGTCCTGGCCGGAGCGCACCACCGTCTTCGAGGTGGATCAACCGGCGGTGATGGCGGCCAAAGCGGATCTGCTGGCCGAAGACCAGCCACGGTGCCGCCGCGTGCCGATCGGTATCGACCTGGCCGACGATTGGCCCAACGCTCTGCAGGCGGCGGGGTTCGATGCCACCGCACCGAGCGTCTGGCTCATCGAGGGCCTGTTGCAGTACCTCGACGACGACGCGGTACACCTCTTGTTCGATCGCGTCGATGCGTTGTCGGCACCGGGCTCGGCACTGTTGTACGACGTTGTCGGCAAGACGCTGTTGGAAGCGCCGTCCATGGCGCCGCTGCTGCAGTCCATGGCCCGGCAGGGCTCACCGTGGCTTTTCGGCTCGGATACACCCGGCGAGCTGGCCGAGCGCCTGGGCTGGTCGGCTGTCGTGACCGACGTGTCCGAACCGGCTATTCGCTGGGATCGGTGGCAGGCGCCGGCGGCCGAAAGCGACGGATCCGACGCGCCGCGCGGCTACTTCGTCGAAGCGGCGCTGGCGCCAGCGCGGCGGCCGGCGAATACACAGTCGGCGATCGACAGCCCGCTGACGTAGGACCGTGACGCGATCCCGATGGCGGTGCGGCCGGCGCTGTAGAGCCCGGGGATCGGGGCGCCGTCGGCGTCGAGCACCGCACCGGTGTCCTCGGCGACCCGCACCCCGCCCAGCGTCAGCATCGGGGTGGGCAGCAACACATTCGGCCGCACCGAGATGTCCAGCAGGGTGAACGGGGCCTTGTCGATCCGACGCCGGAATTCGGCCGGCTTTCCGACCGGGTCCTCGGTACCGGCGTCGATGGCGTCGTTGTGCGCGGCGACGGTGGCTTCTAGCCCCTCGGGGTCGATGCCGGCGGCTCGGGCCACCTCCGCCAAGGTTTTACCGCGCGCCGCGCCGGTCAGCATCAGCGCGGCGGACTGGGCGCGCTGGAACCACAGCGTCTGGGTGAGAAGTTGCCGCCGGGCCTCCGACATGAGTGCGGCGTCGGCCAGGATCCAGCCTTTACTGCCATGGTTTTTCACCAACGCCTGGCCGAGGGCCGCGCCATAGCGGGTCTCGTCGATCACCCGGCTGCCCTTCTCGTCGACGACGATCGAGGAGATGAACGCGCTCGGCGGGGTGATGAACCGCCACGCCGAGACGTTGTCCATCCGGTCGGTCACCGCGCCGGCGCTCTGCGCCAACGCGATACCGCTGCCGTCGTCGCCGCTGGTGCCCAGCGGCAGGCCGCCGTTGAACTCCGGTGCAAAGCGCTTGCGCCATTCGGTGTTGGCGATGAAGCCGCCGGCGCAGATGATCACCCCGCGGCGTGCGGTGATCTCGATGGGCCGGGCGTACCGGCGCTCCAGCTTCCTCAACAGGCGGTCCATCGCCGCGCGCAGTGGCGGGTAGTAGACGCCCGGCTTCGAGGAGATCGCGGCCAGCAGGGCGTAGCGCCGCTGGACGCGCCGCGGCGCCTGGCCCATCGTCAGCGCGCGCACCCCGATCACCCGCCCCGACGAGTCCTGCAGCAGTTCGGTGACGCATGTGTGCGGGCGAAAGTCCACGCCGAGTCTGCACGCCGATGCGGCCAGCGGTGCGTAGATCTTCTTGCCGGAAGTGCCTTTCCCGTAGGCCCGGTGGCCGCGCTGCACCGGCGGAGTCTGGGCCCGGAACGCCCCGGCGTTCTCGCTGCCGGAGTGATACAGGTAGTAGCGGTTGTTCGGAAACGATGTCTTGTAGGGACACAGGCCCGGGTTGAACGGCACCCCGTGGTGTTGCAGCCAGTCGATCATCTCCGGGCTGGTGTCGACGAAGCGCTGCAGCGTTTCCGGGCTGACCGCGTCCCCGACTTCCAGGCGCAGGTAGTCCAGCATCTGCTCGGCGGTGTCGGTGACGCCGGCAGCTTTCTGAACCGCGGTCCCGCCTCCGGCGTAGATGATGCCCCCCGAGATCGCGGTGGCGCCGCCGCCGTTGGCGCGGTCGACGGCGATGACGTCGGCGCCGTGTTCGCGGGCGGTGATCGCCGCGGAGGTGCCGGCTGCACCGAACCCGACCACGACGACGTCGGTTGTCATACTGGTGGTCACGCGCTATCCCCTCGACGCACTGAGCTGATCGGCCCCCAATGTAACAGTCGATAGTCCTCTCACGAACGAGATGACCAGCGTTGATGATCCGCAAAGCCGCCGGAAACGAAACACGTTCTAGTTGACTCGGGGCGGTCCAGGCTGCCGCCTTGCACGGATTGCGCCCGGTTACCGGCCAAGATGAACGGCATGGCTGCCCGGTTACTTCGGTTCATCGTCACCCTGGTCTGCGTTCTCGCCACCGCAGCAACGCCGGCCGTCGCGGCACCGGGACCGGACCCGGCTGCGCTGGCCGCCGATCTGGTCGCCGCCGACCAGGCGCTGCGCAACCCGTCGGCACCGGAACCGGTGCTGGCGGCCGCGGCCCGTCGCCAACAGATCGCTTACCGCACCCTCGGCGCGCACCCGGAGTGGGACGCGATCGCCCGCCCGCAGATCCCGCCCGCACTGCTGGCCGTCTACGACCGCAATATCGACGCCCGCCGCCAACTCATGGCGCTCACCGAGCCCAAAGCCACCATGCCGCCGTGGCGGGTGGTGCCGCCGGTGCCGGCGAACGAACTGCTGGACTGCTACCGGGCGGCCGAGGCGGCCACCGGGGTGCCGTGGAACTATCTGGCGGCAATCAACTTCGTCGAGACCGGCTTCGGGCGCATCAACGGTGTCAGCGACGACGCCGCGCAGGGACCGATGCAGTTCCTGCCGTCGACCTTCGCCGCCTACGGTAACGGCGGAGACATCCACTCACCCCGCGATGCCATCATGGCGGCGGGACGGCTATTGGCGGCCAACGGTTTTGCCACCAACCGCGATAAGGCCATCTGGGGCTACAACCATTCCGACCACTACGTACGCGCCGTCAACGACTACGCCGCGGTCATCGGGGGAGACCCGGCCGGATTCGCAAGCTACTACCGGTGGGACACCTACTACCGCACCACCGCCGGAGATCTGCTGCTGCCGATCGGCTATGTGTCCTCGACCCGGATTCCGGTCGAGGAGTATCTCGCCGCGCACCCCCAGTGAGCGCGGCTCAGCGCTGCTGGGCCCGCCACTTGTCCAGCACCCGCCGGTCCCGTTTGGTCGGCCGCCCGGCACCCCGGTCCCGCGCGGCAACCGGAGCCGCGGAAACCGGTGGGGGCGGGGGCGTCCGGTCCAGGTAACACGTCACCGCGTCGGCCGCACCGACTCGCTTCTGAATCACGCGCAGCACCTCGACAGTCCGGGTGCGTTCACCCACCCGAGCGCACACGACGTCACCGGGCGAGACCGGGGTGGCCGGCTTGGCCGGCCGGTCGTTGACGCGCACATGCCCGCCGCGACAGGCCGCGGCGGCGTCCGGCCGGGTTTTGGTGATCCGGACCGCCCACAACCACCGATCCACCCGGGCCGATTCCATGCGGCTGCGGCTCAGCGCGCCTTGAGGATCTTGATCGCGAAGACCAGCGTGTCGCCGGGCAGAATACCGGCGGCGGGTTGGCCCTCGGGGTAGCCGTCGTCGGGAATCATCGCCACCGCCACCGTCGACCCGACCTTCTGGCCGGCGATCGCCTTCTGGAAGCCCGGCACCACGCGGTCGAGGCCGAACTCCACCGGCTCGCCCCGCTCATAGCTGCTGTCGAACACCGATCCGTCGCGGCCGTTGACGCCCATGTAGCAGACCGTCACGTTCGCGCTTTCGGCGACGACGGGCCCGTCGCCGGCCTTGAGGGTCTGGACCTGGGTCTGCGTCACCTTGAACGGCGCTTCGACGGCGACCCGCGGTGCGGCGGTGTCGGTGGATCCGGTCACCGCAACGCTGCCGCTCGCTCCGGGCAGCGTCCAGTCGGCCGCGCCGCCGTCGGCCGGCGGGGCCGAGGGGCAGGCCGACGGTGTCTGGTTGGTCGGCGGCACGAACAGATCCGTGACCGAGGAGGTGCGTTCCGACGAGGTGTTGTTGTCGGAGCCGCCGCAGGCGGTCAGCGTCATGCCCAGGCAGAGGGCACCGGCAGCGAACGCGACGAAATAGGGTGCACGAAAGGAAGTCACCTGCGCCACGCTACAGCTCCTGGTATCGGGCGCCGATCGGGTTACCAGGTTCGCGGCAGACCTGGTGGACAGTGCCGCCGCCGAAGGCGCTCGGCAAAGCAGGTCGGCCAAACAGCAGCTCGACCACTGGGCGCGGGTCGGGCGAGCGGTCTCGGCGCACCAGACCGCGGCGCGACGTCGGATCGAGGCGGCCCTGGCCGGCCAACTGGACCCCGGTGCGTTGACCGGCGAAGAAGGCGTGGTGTTCAACGCGGAGATCTCCGCGGCGATCGAGGAGAGCTTGGCGCACACCAACTACGGCGACATCCTCGCCGAGCGCGGCGTCACGACCGTCGCCCTCGATGACGACGGTCGAATCGTCGAATACCGGCCCGACGGCACCTCAGTGGTCGTGGAGGCGTTCCACTGAGGCGCCTCGACCTCGTCGTCGGCCCGAACGGGGCGGGCAAGTCGACCTTCGTCGCCCTCACGTTGGCGCCGCTGCTGCCGGCCGCACTGTTCGTCAACGCCGACGAGATCGCCAAGAGTCGCTGGCCCGATGAGGTCGCCGCGCGCGCGTACGACGCCGCGCGGGTGGCCGCGCAGACCCGGTTGGCACTCATCGAACACGGACGTTCGTTCATCGCCGAGACGGTGTTCTCCCATGAGTCGAAGCTCGACTTGATCCGCACTGCCCATGCGGCGGTCCCAGCTTCGCCTCTCCTTCGTCGAGCCTCGCTGAACCGCCGGGCCCACGCCCACGACTACACGGTGGTCCTGCATGCGGTGCTCATCCCCGAGGCGTTGGCCGTGCAGCGGGTGCGGTATCGGGTGGCCGCCGGCGGGCATGCGGTTCCCGAGGAGAAGATCCGGGACCGCTACCACCGACTGTGGCCGTTGGTTGCCGAAGCGATCGGAAAGGCCGATATCGCAACGGTTTACGACAATTCGCACCCTACCGGTCCCCGGATTGTGGCGCAGTTCGCGGGCGGCGCCGAGATCGGGGAGCTGGCCTGGCCGGCCTGGACGCCCGAGGCGCTGGTCATGCGCTGGCCCCAGGGAGTCTAGGACACCTTCACGACGAGCTTGCCGACATTCTTGCCGTCGAACAGCATGTTGATGGCCGTCGGTAGCTGCTCGAAGCCCTCGACGACAGTCTCGAGCGGCGTGAGCTTGCCCGCGGAGATCAGCGCGGCGATCTCGCTGTTCGCCTCTGGCGCGCGAAGGAAGTGATCGAGCACGATGAAACCCTGCAGGGTGGCGCGCTGGATGAGCAGGTTCCCGAACGCCCGCGGCCCGGGCGGCGGGTTGGTGGCGTTGTAGCCGGAGATCAGCCCGCACAGCGCGATTCGGGCGCCGACATTGACGCGCGCAAAGACCGCATCCATGATGTCGCCGCCGACGTTCTCGAAGTCGACGTCGATGCCATTGGGTGTTGCGGCGGCCAGCTGGGCGGCCCAGTCGTCGGCGCGGTAGTCCACCGCCGCGTCGAAACCGAGCTGATCGGTCAACAGCGCGCACTTCTCCGGGCCGCCGGCGATCCCGACGACACGCGCGCCGCCGGCCTTGGCGAGCTGACCGGCGACCGAACCGACCGCACCGGCCGCGGCCGAGACGACGACGGTCTCGCCGGGCTTGGGCTTGCCGATGTCGCGGATCCCGATCCACGCGGTGAGGCCGGTCATTCCGAGCGCGCCCAGGTATGCGCTGGGGGAGACGCCTTCCGCGACGTCGACCGGGAACAACGGCATGGTGTCCGAGACGACGACGTACTCCTGCCAGCCGGTCAGGCCTTGCACGATCTGGCCGACCGGATAGTTCGGGTGGTTCGACGCGACCACTTCACCGAGTCCGGCAGCGCGCATCACCTCGCCGATGCCGACCGGCGGCAGGTACGACGGAGTGTCGTTGATCCACATGCGGTTCGTCGGGTCCAAGGAGATCCAGTTGACACGCACCAGCGCCTCGCCGTCGCCGATCGCCGGCACCGGTTGCTCGCTGAGTTCGAAGGTGTCCGGGCCGATGCGGCCGGTCGGGCGTTCGCGAAGCAGGAAACGGCGGTTTCGTTCGGCCATGGGCGCACGTTACCCGGATGCGGGGTGGAGGAGAAGGCGAACCGGGCATCGTGCCCGTGGCCACACCTGGCACACTGTCGATGTGGCACAGATAACCTTGCGCGGAAATCCAGTGACGACGACCGGAGAGCTGCCCGCAGTGGGGGATGCGGCGCCCGCATTCTCCCTGACCGGCACGGACCTCGGGGCGGTGGAGAGTGCTCAGTTCGGCGGCAAGCCGCTCTTGCTGAACATCTTCCCCTCCATCGACACCCCGGTGTGTGCAACGAGCGTGCGGACGTTCAACGAACGCGCTGCGGCCGGCGGTCTGACCGTGGTGTGCGTGTCCAACGATCTGCCGTTCGCGCAGAAGCGCTTCTGCGGGGCGGAGGGCATCGAGAACGTCACGACGGCCTCGGCCTTCCGATCCGGCTTCGGCGGCGACTACGGGGTGACCATCGCCGACGGGCCGATGGCCGGCCTGCTGGCACGTGCCGTCGTGGTCATCGATGCAGACGGCAAGGTCGCCTACACCGAACTGGTACCGGAGATCGCCAGCGAGCCCAACTACGACGCGGCCCTCGCAGCGCTGAGCTGAACGGCCCGCGCGGAGTTCAGCCGGTCACGGGCGTCGCGCTGCGCTCTCCGCCGTTGTGCTCCTGCCACAACTGGTAGACCGCGATGGCGGCGTTGCTGGGTTGGTAACGCATCGGTAGGCGCCGCTTATCCCAGGCCTTGCCGAATTCGTCGTAGAAGGTGTCGATCTCGAAGTATTTGCGGTTGTCGATGTAGTACGGCGCGTAGTCGTCACGCGAGGCCAAGAAGACGACTTCATCCGGCGAGGAGTAGTACAGCGAGCCCAGGCACATCGGGCACGGGTGGGCCAACAGGTAGGCCGTGGCGCCGAGGAGCTGCTCGGTGCCTAGTGCCCGGCACGCCTGGCGGATGGCGAGGATCTCCGCGTGTGCGGTCGGGTCGCGGGTCTGGGCGACTTGGTTGGCGCTCTCACCGACGATCTCGCCGTCCTTGACGATGACCGCGGCGAAGGGCCGACCGCCCTCGCTGACGTTCTGTCGGGCCAAGTCAATGGTCCGCTCGATGTAATCCATAGTTGTGCCTCCGGAAGATGTCGCTGCTGCAGGACCTGAACCGCTGCCGTCGTCGGTCACGGAACGATGGCGAGTTTCACATGGGGTCCGTCAGCCTGGGCGCGCCAGGCGTCGGCGGCGTCGTCGAGGCTGTAGCGCCGGGTCTCGACGCGAATCCTTCCTTGGGCCGCATGCCGGGTGAGTTCCTCATATCCGGTGCGCAGCACGTCCGGTGGCATGGCGTTGTTGAAATGACCGACATGGGTGCGGCCCATCAGGGACCGAAATGAAACGTCGGCCGTGGGACCGGCGCCTTGACCGATGGTGATCAGCGTCGCCCCGGAAGCGGTGGCGTCTAGCGCCGCCAAGAACGGGTCCCCGTAGACGGTGTCGATGACGACGTCGTAACCGTCGCCGGCTTCGGATTTCAGCGCCTCGGCGTCGTTGCCCTTGCCGAGCGTGACCGTGGCGTCGGCGCCCAGTTCACCCACCAGCTCCAACGCCTCCGGATTACGGCCGGCCCCGACGACACGGCCCGCGCCGAGCAACTTGGCGGCTTGCACCGCTATTCGCCCCACGATCCCGGTTGCGCCCAAAACCAGCACGGATTCACCGTTTTCCACGCTGGCGTGCCGGGTCAGCGGCAGCCATGCCGCCAGCCCGGCGATGCCCATGGCCACGGCAAGGTCGTCATCGACAGCGTCGGAGACCGGGAAGGTCAGGCCGGGTTCGATCCGGCAGCGTTGTGCCCAGGAACCGAAGGGGTCCGGCGGCGAATTGAAGTACACCCGCGCGCCATCCGCGGTGGAGCCGATGCCCTCCTGCCCGACAACCGAGGGAATTTCCGGCGTCCCCATCTTCCCCGACGCCCGAGCCAGATCAACCGGATTGCAACCCGCGAGTCGCACTTGGACGACCTTGCCGTCTGGCTCATCGAATTCGCCGACGGCCGGAACCCCTCCGACCTTCTGCAGGATCGCCGCTTTCATGTTCACTCCCTCCGTGTTGCGTTGAGCCGGCTGCGGTCGCGTTGGCGGCCTGGTCACCGCATACGCGGTGGCGCTACGCCGGTGATCGCCGTCGGGCTACGTCACCGTGTCGTGATGGAGCCGGATCCGGGTTTGCGGTAGGTGACCAGGCTGACATCGAGCATCTCGTCGGCGAAGTAGTGTTGGCAGCCCCGCAGGTACTTCAGGTAGCGCTCGTAGACCTCTTCGGATTGGATTGCGATAGCGGCGTCCTTGTGGGCTTCCAGGGCGTCGCCCCAGATCTGCAGGGTCTTGATGTAATGCGGCCGCAAGGAGATCGCTTCGGGGACCGTGAATCCGGCTTTCTCACCGTGTTGCACCATCATGTCGGTGGTGGGTAGTCGGCCGCCCGGGAAGATCTCGGTGACGATGAATTTGATGAACCGCGCGGTTTCGAAGGTGAGCTTCTTGCCGCGGGCATTCAGGTCATAGGGGTGGTAGCTGACACTGCTCTGAATCGTCATCCGGCCGTCATCGGGCAGGATATCGAAGCACCTGGCGAAGAACTTGCTATAGCGCTCATGCCCGAAGTGTTCGAACGCCTCGATGGACACGATGCGGTCGACCGGCAGACTGAACTCTTCCCAGCCGTGCAGCAGCACCCGGCGGCTGCGATCGGAGTCCACGGCGTCGAGCAGGCGCTGCGCGTAAGTGCGCTGGTTTTTCGACAGGGTCAGGCCGATGACGTTGACGTCGTATTTCTCGATGGCGCGGCGCATCGTGGCGCCCCAGCCGCAGCCGATGTCGAGCAGTGTCATGCCGGGCAGCAGGTTCAGCTTGTCGAGGTTCAGGTCGATCTTGGCGATCTGCGCCTCCTCCAGCGACATGCCCGGTTCCTCGAAGTAGGCACAGCTGTAGGTGCGGGTCGGGTCTTGGAACAAGCCGAAGAAGTCGTCGGACAGATCATAGTGGGCCTGGACATCTTCGAAATGCGGTCGCATTCGCGAGGTTTCGGCAGCTGCCTCGCTCACTGCGAGTCCCGCTTCTCCAGCGTGAACTGGTTGACGTCGATGTAGCCCTGACGGAATCCATTGGCGCAGCCGGTCAGGTAATGCATGTAGCGGTCGTAGACCTCCTGGGACTGGATCTCGATGGCCTGCGCGCGGTGGGCTTCCAAAGCGGCCGCCCAGCAGTCCAGGGTTCGGACGTAGTGCGGCTGCAGGGACTGGCGGCGGGTCAGGGTGAACCCCGCGGCGGCGGAGTGGTCTTGCACCATTTCGATGGTGGGCAGGCGGCCGCCCGGAAAGATCTCGGTGACAATGAATTTGATGAAGCGGGCGATCGCGAACGTCAGCGGCAGACCGCGCGCCGCCATCTCCGGAAACGTCAAGCCGGAGATCGTGTGCAGGAGCATGACACCGTCCGGCGGTAAGACGTTGTAGGCCATGGCGAAGAAGTCGGGGTAGCGGTCGTGACCGAAATGCTCGAACGCACCGATGGACACGATCCGGTCGACGGGCTCGTCAAAGCATTCCCAACCCTCCAGCAGCACCTGCCGGCTGCGCTCGGTGTCCATCGCGTCGAGGGCCGCCTGGGCATGGACGGCCTGGTTTTTGCTCAGCGTCAAGCCGATGACGTTGACGTCGTATTTCTCGATGGCGCGGCGCATCGTGGCGCCCCAGCCGCAACCGATGTCGAGCAGTGTCATTCCGGGCTGTAACCCGAGCTTGCCCAAGGACAGATCGATTTTGGCGAGCTGAGCCTGTTCCAGGGTCATGTCGTCGCGTTCGAAGTAGGCGCAGCTGTAGGTCTGGCTCGGATCCAGGAACAGCCGGAAGAACTCGTCGGACAGGTCGTAGTGCGCCTGCACGTCGTCGAAATGGGGCTGGAGATCCTTGGGCATATGTGCAGCGGCTTTCTAATAGGCACCGAAGGCCAGCGCCACGTTGTGGCCACCGAACCCGAACGAATTGCTGATCGCGTAGCGGTAGTTGCCCGGACGCGGGTCCCCGGCGACGACATCCAGGTCGATCTCCGGGTCGAGGGTCTGCAGATTCAAGGTCGGCGGCACGACCCCGTCCCGCAGCGCCAACACGGTCAGGATCGCCTCCACGGCACCGACCGCACCGACCGAATGGCCCAGCGCCGCCTTCGGCGCGTACACCGCCGGTTGATGGGTGCCCAACGCGTTACGGATGGCGTGGGCCTCAGCGACGTCGCCGATCTTGGTTCCGGTGGCGTGCGCATTGACGTGGTCGATGTCGCCGGGGGTCAGCCCGGCCAGCTCGATCGCTCGGGTCATCGCGTAACCGGCCCGCTCACCGTTGGGGTCGGGCGCCACGATGTGGTAGCCGTCGGAGGTGATGCCGGCACCCATCAGCCGCGCCAGGATGGGGGCGCCGCGCGCTTTGGCGTGCTCCTCGGTCTCGATGACCATCATCGCGCCCGCTTCACCGAAGACAAAGCCGTTGCGGTCCCTATCGAAGGGGCGACACGCACCTGCCGGGTCGTCGTTGCTGGTCGACAACACGATGCGCATCGCGGCGAAGCCGGCTATCGGCACCGCTTCGATCTTGTTCTCCACCCCGCCGCAGATCGCGATGTCGGCCTCGTCGTAGACGATGTCGCGCCATGCCTGCGCGATGGCTTCGGCGCCGGACGCGCACGCCGACACCGGCGTGATGACGCCGGCCTTGGCGCCGCGCTCCAGCCCGACGGCGGCCGCGGATGCGTTGGGCATGTACATCTGCACCCCAAGCGGTGAGACGCCCTTCATGCCGCGGGCCACCATGTCCTGATAGCCCCAGACCAGCTGCTCGGGAGAGCCCAGGCCAGTACCGATGGACACCATCAGCCGCCGGGTGTCGACCTCGGGTGATCCGGTGCTTTCCCAGACCCGCCGGCCGATCATCGTCGCCATACTGCCGAGGTAGGACAAGCGGCGCTGCTCGATGCGGGTCAGTCCGTGGTCGAAGTCTTCGAGCAGATGGCCACCGATGCGCACCGGCAGGTCATACTCCTCGACCCAGTCGTCGTCGAGCTTGCGGATTCCGCTCTGCCCGTCCAGCAGCTTCTTCCAGGTGTCGTCCACACTGGTGGCCAGCGCCGTCGTCATCGCGACTCCGGTGACGACCACGTCGGGAAAGCCGTGTCCCGTCGAGAACTTCGCCATCTCCTCGCCTCGTTTCCCGATTCGCTACTTGGTAAGGGTGAATTGGCCGACGTTGCTGATGCCCTTGCGGAACAGGCCCGCACAGCCGGTCAGATAGCGCATGTAGCGCTCGTAGACCTCCTCGGACTGGATGGCGATTGCGCGGTCACGGTTGGCCCGAAGGTTGGCCGCCCAGGTGTCCAAGGTGCGTACGTAGTGCTCGGGAAAGACCTCGACGTCCTCGATGGTGAATCCCGCGCCCTGGGAGTAGTCGTAAATGTCGTCACGGCCGGCCATCTGTCCGCCGGGGAAGATCTCCTTGCCCAAAAACCTGACGAACCTCAGGTCGTCCATGGTGATCGGGATGCCGTGTTCGCGCCAGTAGGTCTGCGGGTAGGTGAAGATGCTGTGCAACAACATGCGTCCGTCATCGGGCATCAGTTCGTAGGCCCGCTCGAAGAACGCGGCGTACCGCGACTTCTTGAAAGAGTCGAACGCCTCCACGCTGAAGATGCGATCGACCTTCTCGTCGAACTCCTCCCAGCCCTGCAGCCGCGCCTCGACGTGCCGCGTGGTGGGCAACTTCGCCAAGGTAGCGGCGCTATAGGCGCAGTGGTTGCGGCTCAACGTGATACCGATGACGTTGACATCGAACTGCGTGACCGCCCGCACCAGACCCGCGCCCCAGCCGCACCCGACATCGAGCACCGTCATTCCCGGCTCCAGGTTCAACTTGCGCAGCGCCAGATCGTATTTGGCATTCTGGGCTTCCTGCAGACTCATGTCGTCGCGCTCGAAATAGGCACAGGTATAGGCCATGCTCGGATCCAGGAACAGCGAGAAGAACTCATCCGAGATGTCATATGCCGCTTGTGATTCCTCGTAGTACGGCCTCAGCTGCGTCGTCATGTCGTGCCACCTTGTCTCTCGTCACGCGGCCGGTTTTTCCATGGTGAATTGGCAGACGTTGGTGTAGCCGTCCCGGAACAGCTCCCGGCAGCCGGTCAGGTATTTCAGGAAGGTCTCGTACATCTGCTCGCCCTTGAGCTCGATCGCCTGCTCTTTATGGGCTTCCAGGGCCTTGGCCCAGGTGTCCAAGGTGCGCACGTAGTTCGAGCCGATCATGTGGTGACGGGTGATCTCGAAGCCGCACCGGGTGGCGTGTTCGTCGACCACCGACACCATCGGCAGCCGGCCGCCGGGGTAGATCTCCTTGCGGATGAAACTGATGAAGCGCAGCAGCGACATCGTGCGCTTGAGCCCCATCTGCGCGGCTTCCTCTTCGGAAGGCACCACGATGGAATGCAGCAGCATCACCCCGTCGTCGGGCAGCACGTGATAACACATCTTGAAGAAGTCGTCGTAGCGTTCGTAGGTGCCCACGCCGTCGGCGAAGTGCTCGAAGGCCCCCAGGGACACGATGCGGTCGACCGGCTCGTCGAACTGTTCCCAGCCCTGCAACCGCACTTCTTTCGACCGCGGACTGTCCATTTCGGCGAACTTGCGTTCGCAATGGGCCACTTGGTTTTCGCTGAGCGTCAGGCCGATGACGTTCACGTCGTACTTCTCGACCGCGCGCCGCATCGTCGACCCCCAGCCCGAGCCGATGTCGAGCAGTGTCATTCCCGGCTTGAGGCCGAGCTTGCCCAGCGCCAGGTCCACTTTCGCCATCTGAGCCTCTTCGAGGGTCATGTCGTCGCGCTCGAAGTAGGCACAGCTGTAGGTCATCGTCGGGTCGAGCCACAGCCGGAAGAATTCGTTGGACCGGTCGTAGTGTGACTGGACATGTGCGATGTCGGGCTTGAGTTCGGTGTCAGTCATGAGGTTCTCCCGCTCCGTAGTTCGCCGCAACCTCGTCAGTCGGCGTCCGAATGTGGGGGCAACAGGGGCCCACTGGCGATAACCGCCGCACAGCGGTCAACGAGTTGCGCTCGGCGGGATAGCCGACCACCGAACGGCGCCGCGACGCCCGCGGGGGATGGGGGATGGTCCGTCCGGCGCGGGCCGAACCGGGCCCACGAGGGGCACCGGAGCCTCCCGCTGCTGAGTTGATCTCCCGAACGCACTCGCCGTCCCCCAAACGCGTCAACTGCCGCGCTGTTTTCCCCCGTGAATGCCTGCTCAAACGCTGCTTTTAGGGTTTTCTTTCCGGCGCCGGACCGGCCGTGGTGCGACGCGGACGACGCGCCCCCTGACCTGTGGTTTCACCGGAACCGCACCCGAGTATTTGACGGCAGCGTCAGACGTGAGCCTCGAAGGCGCGAAGCTTCTGCACCTCGGCGGCGGGGCCGGCCATGGTGAGGTCGGTTGGCGGCCTGCGTCCCGCGAGCCAGCGCACCAGGTTCGCCGAGCTGCCGCGGACGACCACCTCGGGAGCCGAGGCCGGACCGACCGATGAGCGAATGCTGTCGTCGTCGGTGCCGACGGTTACCCGGATATCGGCCGGCAGCTTCCTGAGTTGATGGCGCAGGAGTAGGGGAACGACCTCGATCAGGGTCGGCGGCGCCGCATGCGCGGCCTCGCCGGCGCCGACGAGGTCGTCATGATGGGTCCAGTACTCGAACAACGCCAGCGGCGCGACCCGCGGCCGGAGTAGTAGTCGCGGCACCGGCAGACGCAGCCGGTCGATCAGGGCCGAGAAACCGTGGCGACGCTCGAGGCGGATCGCGCTGTCCACCAACGCCGGCGGACCCGTGACGGAGACCCCACGCGCCACCAGGCAGCGGGCGATGAAGGTCGTCAGACCGCCGAGGCGTTCCTCGGCGACCAGGTGGCAGGCGAGGTCGAATGCGGTCCACTCACCGCAGCCGGCGTGAGCCGAGGCACCGGCTGCGAGTAACGACTCCGCGAGCGCCGCCCGTTCGGCCACGATGTCGCCGGAGATGGTCATGCCTGACAGTCTGTACCCGGCTGCTCGCGGTGTGGCCGAAAGTGCCGCGGTCGGGGCAGATCAGCCGTCGAACAGCGTGCGGGCGATCCGCTCGACGGTCTGCATGGGTCATCCGCGGCGCGTACGCTTTGCCGGTGCACGTCGACGTCATGACGCTTCCCCAGCATCTGGGGAAGGCCGGCGAATTGGCCCGCAACACCCAGGCTGCGGGTTTCTCGGGTCTGTTGTTCACCGAGGCCGGTCGGACCGCGTATCTCAACGCCGCCATTGCGTCTCAAGCCGCGCCCGATCTGGAGCTCTCGACCGGCGTCGCGGTTGCCTTTCCGCGCAGTCCGTTCGTCACCGCCGCTGCGGCGTGGGAATTGCAGGAGGCGACGGCGGGCAAGTTCCGACTTGGTCTCGGTACCCAGGTGCGTACCCATGTCGTGCGCCGCTACGGTGCGACCTTCGACCATCCTGGTCCGCGGCTGCGCGACTACGTACTTGCGGTGAAGGCATGCTTCGCGGCCTTCCGAACGGGTGCTTTGGATCATCACGGACCGTTCTATGACCTCGACTTCATCAGTGCGCAGTGGAGCCCGGGCGCGATCGACGCACCGGATCCCAAAGTCGATATCGCGGCGGTGAACCCATGGATGCTGCGCATGGCAGGTGAGGTGGCCGATGGTGTGCACGTCCATCCGCTTGGTGAGCCCGGGTATCTGGCACGTCACGTTGTGCCGAAGGTCGCCGAAGGTGCCGGTAGGGCGGGCCGCTCAGCATCCGACATCGCCATCATCGTGCCGGCGATGACGATCGTCGGGGACAGTGACGAAGAGCGCCATCAGGAACGGGAGCTGGTGCGCGCCAGCTTGAGCTTCTACGGAAGCACGCCGAACTATGCCTTCATCTGGGATGAGGCCGGATTCGAGGGCACAACTGCCCGTATCCGCGAGAAGCAGAAGGCCGGCGACTTCACAGGTATGGCAGCGCAGATCACCGACGAGCACCTGGCCGCGTTTACGACGGAGGCGACCTGGGATGAGTTGGGGGACAGGCTGATCGACAAGTACGGGAAAGTGGCGACGCGCCTGGTGTTGTACAACGCGTTGGGCGACCGCGAGCGCTTCGAGCGCTATGGCCAGATCGCGCGCGGGATTTCGGGCCGCTAGAGCTACGGCGTCGTCTCCCAGGGCTGCTCGTTGCGGCGCTGCCGGTCTCGCTCGCGTGCTCGATCCTGAACCCAGAAATCCTCGAAGCGCTCGCCGGGGTGCACGTTCGGTATCCGGTTCATCAGGGTGCTGAGCCAGCGCGGCGGGCGATCCGGCTCCCACTGGGGGACTACGGCGCTGAGCGCGGCGAGGGTCTTGAGCACAACGAAAATCCCGAACAAGGTGCTGGGCGCATCGGTGGCGGCGATCCCGGCGAATCCGAGCAGCAACGTCAGATGCACGACCATGACTCGGCCCAGTCCAATGTCGGCGGTGCGCTCGACGTCGCGGAAGGACCAGCGGCGCAGATCGACCAGATCGAGGAGGAAATTCAGCGTCAGGAACAACAGTACGTTCAGACATCCCCAGCCGGCGCTGCGCCAGTCGAGGTCGAGGAGCTCAAGCGCGGCTGCGCGGTTGTGCGTCAGCAGAGCCAGAATCGCCCCCAGGAAGATCCCGTGGGCAGCACAGAAGGCCAGGCTGACGAGGGCGAACCCGGCCAAGAAGGATTGATTCGCCGGGCCGCCGGATTGCGGTGCGCGGTAGCGGAAATGCCCAGATTTGGGCGTCCAGCGCCGGTGTACGGCGATGCGCGCCATTACGAACAGGCATACGGCGACGTTCTCGAACCAGTACACCACCAGGGTTGTGGCTCCGGACCAATGTTGGGTGAACCAGCCGAGCGCCGGGATTGCGATCACTGCGAGCGCAGCAAACAGCTGAAACCGTGAGATCGCCGTCGCGCTGCGAGAATCCGGCGCGGTCATGAGTGGATCCGGTCGGCCACGATTTATTCAAACACTCCGGCGGCGAGAACCGGCCATGGTCGTTTGTCGGCGTCAGCGTGTCGCGCCGTGCAGGTTCTTGGCGGTCGGAGAGGTCCGAACCGCGGACTGGTTCGGGTAGGTACGGAGTAGTCGATCGGCGGTTCCGGTGCTGGTGACGGTGAACCAGTAGTTCTCGTTTTTGAAGTGGTGCCGCCGGTGATTACGCCAAATTGAGCGGTAAGCCCGGGATTTGGGCCTGTAATCGGTGTGGATGAGGTAATGCGTCCACTCATAGACCAGCCCGAGGGCCGTCAAGCAGACCACGGACGTCAGCCCGAGACCGAGTCGACTGAAGGCGAGCAACGGTACAGCGACGGCGGCCGGGATCAACCACACCAACGTCTGTTGCGGTATGAAGATGAGCTCGATTCGTCGTGGTTCACGGTGATGCTCGCGATGTTTGCGGGCCAGCAACGGATCCACGGTGAAGCGGCCGAGCGTGCGCGGGCGCCAGTGCAGGATGGCGACGTGGATGATCCATTCGAAAACCGGAAAGGTGGCGAGCATGAACACTGGCAGCGCGACGTCGGTGAGCTGCCAGTCGCCGACGGTGGTCCGGGCGGTCAGCGCCCCGGTGAGCGTGAGCGCCAAACACCAGGGGGAGGGGTGGCGCCAAAACTCCCTTCCGGCCGCGAACAGGGTGACGCCGCTACGTGTCTGCGGGGTCATCGCTGGTGGTCCAAGCCGGACAGAGCGCTGAGCAAGCTACGGGTGGCCGGCTCGAGGAGGTCGATCGCGGCGCATTTGGCGCCTGCCGGGTCGCCGGCGACGATCGCTTGGGCCACCCGCTGGTACGGCTCTGGGTCACTGACCTCGGAGGCCATGACGGTGGCAAGGGCTTCGAGGGCGGGTTCGTAGGTTGCGCGCAGCGTGTTGAACATCAACCGAAAGACGATCGAGTCGGCGGCGTCGACAACGTGGTCCCAGAACGTCAGCGCCGCGCGCTGACGCGCCACCGGATCTTCTTCGGCGGCCAGCGCCGTCACAGCGCCGTCGAGCACCGCGGCCGACTGCGGGCCGCTGCGTTCGGCCGCCAGTTCGGCGACCTTGGGTCCGTTGTGTAGCCGGGCCTCCATAATGCTGCGCACCACCGCCAGGTCCGGTGCGTCGCCGCGCAGCACCAAGCGCGGCAGCAGATCCAGGCCTGCGTGGCGGCGATAGTCGCGCACGGTGGTGGCGTCGCCATGCCGGATTTCGACGAGTCCGGCCGCGTTGAGACGGCTGAGCGCCTCGCGCACCGCCGGACGGGACACGCCCAGCACTTCTGCGAGTCTGCGCTCGTTAGGCAGTACCTCGCCGGGTGCCATTTCACCGCTGAGTACATCGGACATGATCTGCTCGAATACGTGTTCGGGCACCGATCGTCGCGTCACCTGCCGCAGGGCCATACCGCCACGATGCCGGATTACTGGACAGAGGTCAAGTGGTCAGACCAGTGCCACAAGGCTGTGCGACATAGATTTCACGACGGTTGCGGTTGGGCAAAGGTCCGGCAGGCGAGCCGTGGCGCGAGGGCCGGCATCGCCCGTCTGGTTTTAATGTTGGTTGCTATGTCCGGACTCGACGGGTGCGTGAAGCGCTGGCGCACAGCGCTTCACGTCGCCTTGTCGGCGCTGATGGTGGTCGTTCTGGGACTCGCGACCACCGCCGTGGCTCAGGCGGCGGCGGCCACTGCGACGTTGTCGGTGACGTCGACCTGGCAGACCGGCTTCATCGCCCGCTTCACCGTCACCAATCGCAGCACGGTTCCGCTGACGGATTGGAAGCTTGAATTCGACATGCCGATGGGGCAGTCTGTCTCGCACGCGTGGAGTAGCACCGTTACGCGGTCCGGCACGCACTATGTTCTGACCCCGGTGAATTGGAACCGCATTATTGCTCCCGGTGATTCGGTCAGAGGTGGTTTCCGAGGCGTGCTGAGCGGGCCGTATTCGCCGCCGGTGAATTGCATGCTCAACCGGCAATATCTGTGCAGCTAGAGACGGTTGCGCGGACTCGGCACTGCTTACGTCACGGCTACGGACCTAGGGGAGTGCCTGCACCGCGACGCCGGTAGCGGTTCCCGTCATCGGTTACAGCCCGGCCCTGGCCGGGGTTTCTTTGTTGACTGAGTTCGAGCGCCAGATCGGGCGGTCAGAAATTTCCACCATGTGGTGATTGCCCGCCTTTGCGCGACAATTGCTGCGATGAGCCGGAATTGACGGGAGTTGTCGCGGAAAGGCGGGCAAACGCGGTGCCGTCCGGCCGGCGGGACCGTGCATCCAAGCCCGGCGGTGGTGGTGTCGGTCGACCTTCTCAACAACGGGCCCGGTGGCCTGGAGGCCGTCGGTTTCACGCGACGCTGCTGAAAATCGCCGCAACCAGCCCGCCCAGGGTCAGGATCCCAACCATCACCGAGGCGCAGATCGCGCGGCGTCGTCGGCGTCTGCGGGCGCTATCGATCGCCACCGCGATGCTGGCGAGGACCAACGCTGCATAGATCGACAGTCCCACTGTCAGCATCATCGGTTCCCCGGTGCTGGCCAGCGTCACCTTGTGCATGCGGCGAGCCTACGGGGGAGCTGATCATTCCTACTCTGCCGCTCTCGGCGACGCGACGAACGTGGTCAAATCGCGAACCAGGTCGTCTACGTCGCCGGCGCCACGATCACCTACCGCGGACTCGCCGAAAAGGCCGGTACGTTCAACGTCACCCGCGGCATCCCAAACCACGGCCACCGAGGAGTAGGGGCGCAAACACCGCAGCGCGAAACTTTAGAGCTGGGAATACGGCCTCATACCGCCTGGGCCGGGGAGAATTGCCGCATGTCAACCGCGCTCTGGATCATCGTTGCCATGCTCGCTGTCGGGACAATCGCCAGCGGGCTGATGCGACTGCAGGCGTGGTTGCGTAGGCCGGTACCGCCTGAGGTGATCGAGGCCGCGCGTCGCGATGACGCCGAGGACGAGTACCCGCGATGAAGTATCGATGCCGCGCGACGGAAGGCCCGCGCGGCGATCCGCGCCGAAGTGGAAAGTCTTGCTGAGGACGCGACGCGTCGCGTTGATGCAGCGCTGCGGATCGTGCTCGATCTCCGAGCGCTGCGCTGTCACATCGGATGGAAACCGTTGGGGCGAGGTGCAATACGGCAAGCTTTGCTGGTAACCCGCCGTATTCGATTCCGCCGTATTCCTTGCCCGGGCCGTCCGGCGGATCGCCACCGACGCCTCGATTCAGAATCTGGGAGCGCCCCACCCAGGGCAGAAGAGCAAGGGGTTGGCGGCCCCGAATGTTGCCTGGCGTTTCATGTGCTTTGAAAGCACGGGATGATCCGCAGTGCTCCGTGTCTACATTTCGTCTGGCTCCATGGCAGCAAAAACCACAACTGTCCGAGTCCGCCGTCCCGATTCCGAGCGGCTGCAATCTCTAGCCAAGGCTCGTCAAATCGCCGTGGTCGATGTCGTGCACGCAGCGATCGACGCCTTGGAGCGTCAGGAATTCCTGCGGGGGCTTAACGGGGATTACCAGCGCCTGCGCAACGAGCCCGAACTGTGGGAGCGATACCTGGCCGAACGTCGCGAGTGGGACACGCTGGCTTGATCTGGCGAGGGGAGGTCTACAACGTCGAGCTCGGCCAGCCGATCGGACACGAGCCGGCCTTTCGCCGGCCGGCGGTGGTGGCGTCGGTGGACATTCTCAACAACGGACCGGGTGGTCTGGTGGTCGTCGTCCCGATCACGACTGCTGATTACGGCCTGCGAAGCCATGTCGAGTTGGAGCCTCAGGCCAGCGGGCTGGACCACATCTCGTACGCGCGCTGCGACCAACTGCGAGTCGTCTCGGTCGAACGGCTGGCAGCTCGTCAGGGAATGATCAGCCCAGATCAGATGCAGGCCATTGACCAAGCTCGACGTTTTGTCCTCGATCTGTGATCCGAGGCTATCGGCATTGCATCGTCGGACGAAAGCTATTGGGGTGCAGCACAACACCGTCCGATTCGGTGGGGGCTTTACAAGACGAACGTGGGCGTACTCTAGTTGACATAATGTCGATTATCGGCGTCGGGTTGGAACTGGACGCCGGCGGTCGCGGAACCGGTAAGCCTGATAACTCGAAACGCCGACCAGCAAGCGCCTCGGTCTTCAATCACCACCCTCGCAGCGCTCGCCAGCCCGGTCACGTATCCGGCGTTGGCCCGCCCGGTCGGATGCGCCTGCCGCCGCTCGCGTCCATGACCGAACGCCGGTGACCACACTCCTGCCCCCTGGTGAGCCGCGTCAATACGTCACAGTGACGAATTGTGCAGCATGGGCACAACCGCTTGGCATCACGCGCGGCGGATTTACGTAGTGGACCGTCCGATGAGGTCGCGTGCGCGGTCGAGCATCGATGCGAACGGGCCCACGGCGAAGTTGAGCTTCGCCGATTCCACACCGGGGTGCGGGTGGGTCGGCGCGATCGCCTCGGCGGCGCGTACCGCGGTGGCGAGCCGCTTGCGCTCGTCGGCGTCGAGCTTGCGTTGCAGCTTCGGGAATTCCTCCTGTTCCTCGTGCTCGGCGTGAGCCAGCACTGCGTCGCGCAGTCTGCCGAGTTCGTCGATGAACTGCTCTGAGGTGATGTCGAGGTCCTCCAGCGACGACAGCAGCTCCTTCGCGGAGTGCTCCTCACCCAATCTGGCGTCGACGATCGCATCGCCGGCAGCCACCTCCCGGCGCACCCGTGGGTGCACGACCATCTCCTCGGCCGTCTCGTGCACAGCCAACAACTGACGCAGCTGTGCGAAGGGCTTCTCCCGCGCGTGGGGATCGGTTGCGTGCAGCACTTGATCGAACATGTCCTCGATGAGGTTGTGCTGTGCTTTTAACAATGCGACGACCTCGTCGGGCGTCTCGATGATCATGTCGGACATGTGGATGGACCTCCCCTGGCCGGTTGCTACGGCGCTATCTGGCGTGTGCCGCGCGGCTCCGCATACCCATGCGACCACGCCATCGAAACGCGACCGGCCGGGCTCGACCGGACTCGGGAACGGGCGGTCTACCGTGGCGGCGGCGGTGGCGCTACCGGCTGGCACGCATTGGCGGCTGGGTTCCACCAGTTGCCCGGACCGCAATTCGGCGGGGCCGTGGGCTGGCACGCATTGGCTCCCGGGTTCCACCATTTGCCCGGGCCGCAATCAGGTGGCTGAGCCGAGCCGACGCCAGGCGCCACTGCTGTCACATACGCCACCGGCGCCAGTGCCACCGCCGCGGCGCACGCCACGCGAAGAATGAAGTTGCCCATCGAGACCTCCGTCGATAGTGTCCAGCCCCCATCTGGGATCTATTACCACTACCCGCTCCGACGGCGCCGCAATCACGAATCGGCGGGCTCCCCGGCAACATTACGTCACAGTGACGTAATAGGGGTACTCTGCGGGGCGTTGTCGAACGCGAATCATGCTTTCCCGCAGCGCTATTCGACCCTGGATCGCGCTACGCCGCAATCGTCGACCCCGTCACATACCTGACCCGCGAGCGGCCTCGATCGCCCGATAGATCCGCTTCTCGCTCACCGGGCGCGGAGTGCCGAGCTGCTGCGCCCACAGGCTGACCCGCAGTTCCTCGATCTGCCAACCGATGTCGCGAACGTCGGGCGCGGCACGGCGGGTCGCGGAGAGCTCCGCAAGCAGCTCGTCGTAGGCGTCCTGCACGGCGTGCACCTGGGCCATCCGCTGCCGGTCGGCGGTGATGCCGTGCGGCAGCTGCTCCAGACGCCGACGGATCGCGGCCAGATACCGGGTGAGGTCGGCCAAGCGTGCCCGCCCGGCGGTGGCGACGAAACCGGGTGCCAACAGCCGTGCCAGCTGGTCGCGTACATCGGCGACCGCGTCCAGTTGGGCAGCCGGCGGCTGGGCGGGCAACAGCAGGTCCACGTCGCGGGCGGCGGCGAGCAGCTTCTCCACCCGGCCCAGAACGTCCAGCGTCGTCGGCACCAGCGCTTTGCCGGCCGCGGCGCGCAACGCGGCGAACGCGTCACGCGTCCACACCGGCTCGCCGATCAGCGCATCAGCCGCGGCGTCGGCGCAGTCATCGAGAAGTGCCGTCAGCGACCCGTCCGGATTGGCCCCTAACGCCAACCGGGCACGCGGATCCAGCTGCCGCTCAACCATTTTGACCGGTGAGGCCGTGCTGCAGCGTAGCAGCCTCCGGATACCTCCGGGCATCGCCGCGGCCGCTTCGGCCGCGGTGGTGAACACCCGCAGGTCGACGGCGGCGCCGGTATCGACGAACGCCGGGTGTCCACGGACCACCCGCCCGCCGACGACATGCTCGATCACCCGCGGCACCTCGTCGAGGTCCGTGGGCCAGTCGCGCAGCCCGGTTTGTTCCAGATCGCCGGCTACCGCACCGGCCACTGCGTCGCGCGCTGATGCGGCGAACCGCTCCTGCAAGCCGCGCAGATCCTCACCGCGGGCCAACTCCGAGCCGTCAGGGGCTTCGACGGCGAACGTCACCCGCAGATGCGCCGGCAGCTTGCTGACGTCGAACGCCTCGAGCGGCACCAGGACCCCGGTGCGCCGCCGCAACTCGCGTTGCAGCGCCGCCACCAGCGATCCGCCATCCGGGTCAAGCGCGGGTAGCACGGCGCGGGCGGTGTCCGGGGCGGGCACGAAGTTGCGGCGCAGCTCTTTGGGCAGCGAGCGGATCAGCGCGGTCACCAACTCTTCGCGCAGCGCCGGCACCTGCCAGGTGAAGGCGTCACCGCCGAGGCGGGCCAGCACATCGACGGGCACGTGCACGGTGACGCCGTCATCGGCGGCGTCGGGCTCGAACCGGTAACTCAGGGGCAGCGCCGCATCCCCGGTCTGCCAGGTGTCGGGCCGGCCGGCGGTGACATTGTCATCGGCGCGCAGCAGATCGGCGCGGGTGAAGGTCAACAGGTCCGGCGTCTTGTGCCGTTGCTTGCGCCACCACCCGTCGAAGTGCCGTGCGGAGGCGACATCGGCTGGTACCCGGGCGTCATACCAGGCGTAGACATCGTCGTCATCGACGATCAGGTCGCGCCGGCGGGCCCGGTCCTGCAGCTCCTCGAGCTCGGCCCGCAACCGTGCATTTGCGGCCAGGAAATCATGGCGGCTCTGCCAGTCGCCTTCGACCAGCGCGTGCCGGATGAACAGCTCCCGGGCGACGGCCGGCTCGATCCGGGCGTAGCCGACCCGGCGGCGCGCCACCAGCGGCAGACCGTAGAGTGTGACCCGCTCGAAGGCCAGCACTTCGCCGCGCTGGGCGTCCCAGTGCGGTTCGCTGTAGCTGCGCTGCACCACCTCGCCCGCCACCCGCTCGACGACCTCGGGCTGGATACGGGCCGCGGTGCGCCCGTATAACCGGCTGGTCTCGACCAGCTCGGCCACCACCACCCACCGCGGTGGCCGTTTGGCCAGCACCGATCCGGGCGCCAGCACGAAGCGGGAGTTGCGCGCACCGAGATAGTCGCGCCCGTCCACGTGGCGCATACCCACGTGCGACAGCAGACCGGCCAGCAGGGCCGCATGCACGCGGGCGCGGCCAGCCGGCTCTTCGACGTCGACACCGGCCTCACGCAACCCCATTTCCCGGGTGATGCTGCGCAGCTGCCCTACCAGATCCTGCCACTCCCGGATCCGCAGATAGTGCAGGAACTCGTCGCGGCACATCCGCCGGAACGCACCGCGGCTCAACATTTTTCGCTGCTCAGTGAGATACCGCCACAGGTTGAGGTAGGACATGAAGTCCGACTCGTCATCGGCGAACCGGGCATGCTTGGCCCGGGCGGCCTCCTCCCGATCGGTGGGCCGCTCCCGCGGGTCGGGAATCGTCAGCGCGGCCGCCAGCACCAGCAGCTCACGCAGACAGCCCTCCTCGTCCGCGGCCAGGACCATCCGGCCCAGCCGCGGGTCGACCGGCAACCGCGCCAGCCGGCGACCCAGATCGGTGATCTGCCCCTGCGCGTCGAATGCACCGAGTTCGACCAGCAGCGCCACACCGTCGCGGATGCTGCGCGCATCCGGCGGGTCCAGAAACGGGAAGTCGGCCACCGCGCCAAGCCGTAACGCCGCCATCTGCAGCAGCACCGCGGCGAGATTGGTGCGCAGCACCTCGGGATCGGTGTAGGCCGGTCGGGCCTCGAAATCGGCTTGCGAGTACAGCCGGATGCACACGCCGGGAGCGGTGCGCCCGCAGCGGCCGGCACGCTGGGCGGCCGAGGCCTGCGAGATCGGCTCGATCGGCAGCCGCTGCACCTTCAGTCGCCTGCTGTAGCGCGAGATGCGGGCGTTGCCGGGGTCGATGACATAGCGGATGCCCGGCACCGTCAGCGACGTCTCGGCCACGTTGGTCGCCAGCACCACCCGACGGGTGATGTTGGATGCGGTGCGCCGCGCGAACACCTTCTGTTGTTCAGCGGTCGGCAGCCGGGCATACAGCGGCAACACCTCGGTGTTTCGTCGGCCGGCCAATGCCTCGGCGGTATCCCGGATCTCCCGTTCGCCGGACAAAAACACCAGAATGTCGCCGGGCGGCTCGGCTTCCAGCTCGCCGATCGCGTCGACGATCGCCTCGATCTCGTCACGCATCTCGGTGCGCACGATCTCCTGGTCGGGATCGTCGGGATCATCGGTAACGCCGGCCGTGACCGCGACTTCCAGTGGGCGGTAACGGATTTCCACCGGGTAGGTCCGCCCGGACACCTCGATGATCGGAGCCCCCCCGAAGTGCGCCGCGAACCGCTGTGGCTCGATGGTCGCCGAAGTGACGATCACCTTCAGATCGTGCCGCCGGGGCAGCAGCTCCCGCAGGTAGCCGAGCAGGAAGTCGATGTTGAGGCTGCGCTCGTGGGCCTCGTCGAGAATCAGCGTGTCGTAGCGCAGCAGCCGCCGGTCACGGCCGATCTCGGCCAGCAGAATGCCGTCGGTCATCAGCTTGACGCAGGTGCGGTCGCTGACCTGGTCGGTGAACCGCACGCTGTAACCGATCGCGTCGCCGATCGGAACGGACAATTCATCGGCGATGCGCTGGGCGACGGTGCGCGCGGCGAGCCGGCGCGGCTGGGTGTGCCCGATGGTGCCGCGGATGCCGCGGCCGAGCTCCAGGCAGATCTTGGGCAGCTGCGTCGTCTTGCCCGATCCGGTCGCCCCGGCCACCACCACCACCTGATGCTCCCGGATCGCCTCGGCGAGCTCGTCGCGCCGTTCGCTGACCGGCAGGTCGGGATAGCTGATTGCCGGCACGGCAGCTCGTCGCGCCGCCACGATTGATTCGGCGGCGGTGATCTGGTCTGCCAGCTGCTGCAGCTTGTCCGGCGTGGCGCTGCGGAGCTGTTTCAGGCGCCTGCCGAAGTGCACGGCGTCGCGGATCGTCAGGCCGTCGAGCCGGCTGCGCAGTTCAGCGACGGAGGGCTCGGGCACTCCGCCGAGGATAGAGGCAGTCAGGAAGGCTCCGCTCGCCGGTCGCAGGTGATGAGCAGTAGCTTGTGCGTGAGCGCCGCCGCGCCGACCAAGGCCTTTACAAATCGTCCTTAAACTGTCACGCTTTCGGCCGGATCACCAGGGCAGGACGAACAGGAGAGACAACACCATGACGGGCAGTGACTTCTCCGGCCGCACCATGGTGGTGTCCGGCGGCAGCCGGGGCATCGGCTTGGCGATCGGACTCGGCGCGGCGAGGCTGGGCGCCAACGTGGTGCTGCTGGCCAAGACCGCCGAACCCCACCCCCGGCTGCCGGGAACGGTGCACACCGCCGCCGCCGAGATCGAAGCCGCCGGCGGCAAAGCTCTGGCCGTGGTGGGCGACGTGCGCAGCGAAGACGACGTGCAGCGCGCCGTCGACGCCGCCGTGGACCGGTTCGGCGGCATCGACATCTGCGTGAACAACGCCAGCGCCATCGCCACCGAGCCGACTGAGCAGCTGTCGGCCAAGAAGTTCGATCTGATGCAGGACATCAACGTCCGCGGCACGTTCCTGTTGACCAAGGCCTGCCTGCCGCATCTGCGGAGGTCTGCCGCGGCGCACGTGCTGACGATCGCTCCCCCGCTCAACTTGAACCCGTACTGGCTGGGCCTCCACCCGTCCTACACGCTGTCCAAGTACGGCATGAGCCTGCTGACATTGGGTTGGGCCGCCGAGTACGCCGAGGCCGGAATCGCCTGCAACTGCCTGTGGCCGGAGACCTACATCGCGACGTCCGCGGTCGCCAACTCCCCCGCCGGCGGCCAGCTGCTGGAGCAGGCCCGCAGCCCGCAGATCATGGCGGACGCCGCCGTGGCGATTCTGCGACGCCCGGCCGCCGAGGCGAGCGGGCAGTGCTACATCGACGCCGACGTGCTGGCCCAGGCCGGCGTGACCGACCTGTCCGGCTACGGCGGTGGGCCTGCGCCGCTGATGGACTTCTTCGTCGACCGGCCGCAGGGCGGCGGCGCCGAGGCGCGCTGAGCCGGTTGCGGCTCAGCGCAGGTAGACCTCGCTGCCGCTGGGATAGCCGCCACCGGTGGTGGTGACGTGGACGTGGTCGTAGTGGCCATAACCGCCGCGCTGCGCTCCCCCGCCGGGTGTGTAGTAGACGCCGCGCCAGATGGCGTCCTGCAGGCCGAACCGGTCCGCGTTCTCCATCACGTAGGCCACGATCGAGTCGCCGAGCGCGATGCCCTCGGCGCTGCCGGGGTTGGGAATCATCACATCAAGCGCCAGCCCATTGGGGTGCCAGCGCAACGCGTCGGCACGTACGCCGCCGATCTGGTGGATCTGCGGAAAGGCGTCGCTGATGCTGCGGGCCGCCTGGATCGTCTTGACCTGAAGGCCTCGTTCCGGGGCGACCCCGGCGGGCAGGAAGCGCGAAACCACCCGCATTCGAGACGCCGCCGCGACCCCGGCGGGCGTGCCCTGCCGCAGGTAGTCGGCGGGCGCCGAGACCAGCTGCATTCCGCTTGGGGACTCGGCCTCAGCAACCACCGGTGCGGGTTCGGTGGGGACTGTGGGATTGGCGCTGCCGCCCACAGCAAAGAACACTGCCACTGGTGCGATGACTACGGCCATCAATGCCGATGACTTTCGGCGCTCGCTGGCTAACTCGTGTCGGCCCACGGGTAGATAGGATACGAGAAATCTGGCTAATAGTCACAAATTTATAAAGCTCAGGAAACATTTTAGAATCGCGTGCCGCAGCAGCTGCCGCCTTCGCCGCCGCCCGTGCACCGTTCGTGCAGATCAGCGGACCCTGGGTGGCGCAGCGCACAGCGGCAAAGGTAGACCACCTAAGCAGCTGGGTTTAGACTGCACCCCATGAAGTCGACGACCCTTGCCGCGGCGGTCATGGGCTTGGCGGTGGCCCTGGCGGCACCTGCGCAGGCCGACCCCGACATTGATTTCGCCAACGAACTGCACACCTACGGCATCTACGGCCCACGGGACTACAACGCCTGGCTGGGCAAGATCGTCTGCGAGCGCCTGGACAAGGGGGTGGACGGCGACGCCGCCAAGTCGGTCCGCTTCATCACCCCCAACCTGCAGAAGGGCACCACCCAGCCGCAGGCCTGGCAGTTCCTGGGCGCCTCGATCCACACCTACTGCCCGGACAAGCGGCCGGTGCTCGAGCAGGCCGCAGCCCAGCACGGCTGATGAACGTCAGCCAGCTCTGGCAGAGCCGGCTGTTCGCCCGGACCGTCGGCGCCTCCTACGCCCGCGCGATTGAACAGCCCGGGGCGGCTCGCGTCGCCGGTCGGCTGCTCTTCGGCACCGACGTCGACCGCATTTACCAGGCGATGAACATCGTCGCCGACCTGCCCGACGGCTCTGCGGTACTGGATGTGCCCTGCGGTGGCGGCATCACCATCGCCCGCCTCAAACCCGGCCAACGCGTCCGCTACGTCGCGATGGACATCTCGGCGGGCATGCTCGACTACGCCCGCCAGCGGCTGCGCCCCGAGCAGAGCGACACCGTCGAGTTCATCGAGGCGAGCATCGACGCGATCCCGTTCGCCGATGACGAGTTCGACCTCTGCGTGTGCTTCAACGGGTTGCACTGCCTGCCTGATCCGGCCGCCGCCATCCGCGAGATCGCCCGATGCCTCAAACCGGGCGGCCGGCTCGTCGGCGATTTCGCCACCCGGGGCCAGGTCCGCCGCGCTGACGCCTACATGGTGTTGATGCGGGCCAGCGGCACCTTCGGTCCCGGCGGCACACTGGACGACGCCCGACGGTGGTTCACCGAAGCCGGCCTGACCGTCGGCGAACTCGAATGTTCCGGTGCCATCACGCATTTCGCCGTTCACAAATAAGCGTCGTATTTGGGCCCTAGCCCCGCCGGTTCTACGGACTATCGTCGTTGGTATCCCGATCCGACCGGCGAGAGGGGCCGCTCATGGCCGCACACGACATTCTCGATAGCTTCGGAACCAAAGACCAGCTAGCCGTCGACGACACCACCTATCAGATCCGGCGGCTCGATCGCATCGACGGGTCAGCGCGACTGCCCTACAGTCTCAAAGTTCTGCTGGAAGACCTGCTGCGCAACGAAGACGGCCACCTGGTGACCGACGAACAGATCAGCGCGATGGCGGCATGGGATCCCAAGGCCGAGCACGGCCGGGAAATCGCCTACACCCCGGCGCGGGTGCTGATGCAGGACTTCACCGGGGTGCCGTGCGTCGTCGACCTGGTGGCGATGCGCGACGCGATCGCAGAGCTGGGCGGGCAGACCAAACGGATCAACCCGCTGTGCCCCACCGAGCTGGTGATCGATCACTCGGTGATCGCCGACGTCTTCGGCCGCACCGACGCGTTCGCGCTCAACGCCGAGCTGGAATTCGAGCGCAACGCCGAGCGCTACCAACTGCTGCGCTGGGGACAGCAGGCCTTCGACGACTTCTCGGTGGTGCCGCCCGACACCGGCATCTGTCACCAGGTCAACCTGGAATATCTGGCCCGGGTGGTGTTCACCCGCGATGGTGCGGACGGCCCGCTGGCCTATCCGGACACCCTGGTCGGCACCGACTCGCACACCCCGATGGTCAACGGCCTCGGGGTGCTGGGCTGGGGCGTCGGCGGGATCGAAGCCGAAGCCGCCATGCTGGGCCAGCCGATGAGCATGCTGATCCCCCAGGTGGTGGGCTTGAAACTCACCGGCGAACTGCAGCCTGGCACCACCGCCACCGACCTGGTGCTCACCGTCGCCGAGCTGCTGCGGCGCACCGGGGTGGTCGGTAAGTTCGTCGAGTTCTTCGGCCCCGGCGTGGCCAACGTCCCGCTGGCCAATCGGGCCACGATCGGCAACATGAGCCCCGAGTACGGGGCCACCTGCGCGATCTTCCCCGTCGACGGCGTCACCTTGGACTACCTGCGGCTGACCGGCCGATCCGAACACCGCATCAAGCTGGTGGAGGCCTACACCAAAGAGCAGGGCATGTGGCACGACCCGGACAACGAGCCGGCGTACTCCCAAGTGCTCGAACTGGATCTGGGCAGCGTGGTGCCGTCGATCGCCGGGCCGAAACGCCCGCAGGACCGCATCCCGCTGAAGCTGGCCCCGCAGACCGTCTGCGCACTGCTCGGCGGTGCCGAAACGACCGAACAGGCGCTGTCGGAGCTCGACGAGGCGTCCGCGGACTCCTTCCCGGCCAGCGACCCGATCGCTTTCGGTGACACCAGCAGTCCCCAGGGCCGGCCCCGCAAGCCGCACAGCGAATGCGTCGACGGCGACTGGCCGTCCGCCTCGGTCGCCGTCGAGCTGGCGGACGGCACCAGCACCGACATCAATACCGGCGACGTGGTGATCGCGGCCATCACCTCCTGCACCAACACCTCCAACCCCTCGGTGATGATCGGCGCGGCCCTGCTGGCCCGCAACGCCGTCGACAAGGGTCTGTCCCGCAAGCCCTGGGTGAAGACCACGCTGGCACCCGGGTCGCGGGTGGTCACCGACTACTACGACCGGGCCGGCCTGACCCCGTACCTGGACAAGCTCGGCTTCAACCTGGTCGGCTACGGCTGCACCACCTGCATCGGCAACTCCGGCCCGCTGATCCCGGAGGTGAGCACGGCCGTCGTCGACAACGACCTGACGGTGTGCTCGGTGCTGTCGGGCAACCGCAACTTCGAGGGCCGCATCCACCCCGAGGTGCGGATGAACTTTCTGGCCTCCCCACCACTGGTGGTCGCCTACGCGCTGGCCGGCACGCTGCGGGTCAACCTGCTGAGCGACCCGCTCGGCACCGGCAGCGACGGCGAGCCGGTGTATCTGCGTGACATCTGGCCGACCACCGAGGAGATCAGCGCCGTCGTCGACGAGAACCTGCAGGCCGAGATGTTCACCGCCAGCTACGCCGACGTCTTCACCGGCGACGAGCGCTGGCGCGGGATGAAGGTGCCGGAGGGTGACACCTTCTCCTGGGACCCGGACTCCACCTACGTACGCCAGCCGCCGTACTTCGACGGCATGACCCGCGAGCCGGAACCGGTCACCGATATCACCGGCGCCCGGGTGCTGGCCAAACTGGGCGACTCGGTCACCACCGATCACATCAGCCCGGCCGGGTCGATCCGGTATGACTCCCCGGCCGGAAAGTACCTGTCCGAACACGGCATTGAGCGCAAGGACTTCAACTCCTACGGTTCGCGGCGCGGCAACCACGAGGTGATGATCCGCGGCACGTTCGCCAATGTCCGGCTGCGCAATCAGTTGGCGCCCGACACCGAGGGCGGCTTCACCCGCGACTTCACCCAGCCGGACGCTCCGGTGTCGACCATCTACGACGCGTCGGTCAACTACCTCGAGGCCGGCGTCCCGTTGGTGATTCTGGCGGGCAAGGAATACGGATCCGGGTCGTCGCGCGACTGGGCCGCGAAGGGCACCGCGCTGCTCGGGGTGCGGGCGGTGCTGGCGGTCTCCTTTGAGCGGATCCACCGCTCCAACCTGATCGGGATGGGTGTGCTTCCACTGCAGTTCCCCGACGGCGCCGACGCCGACTCACTGGGCCTGACCGGTGAGGAGACCTTCGACATCACCGGGGTGACCGCACTGGCCGACAGCATCCCCGACACCGTGCACGTCAAAGCCGGCGACGTGGAGTTCGATGCCAAGGTGCGCATCGATACCCCCGGCGAAGCCGACTACTACCGGCACGGCGGCATCATGCAATACGTGCTGCGGCAGCTGCTCGACTGAAGCTGAAACCACTATCTGTGCAGCAGAAGTCGGCAGGCGGGTAAGCCGATGCCCTGCGTTTAACGCGCTCAACGGCCGGGTAGCCCCGCACCGTGGTGTGGCGTATAGGCGTTGGCGCCCGGCGAAAGGAGCGGCGATGTTCTTGACGCTCAAGGAACAGGAACGTCTACTGATCCACACCGCGGCGGAGGTGGCGCTCAAACGCCGCAAGCGCGGCCTCAAGCTCAACCTGCCCGAAGCCACCGCGGTGGTCACCCAGTTCGTGCTCGAAGGAGCCCGCGACGGCCGAACGAAAGCCGACCTACAAGATGCGGCGCGCAACGTCCTGAAACGCGAAGACGTGATGGACGGCATCGCCGAGATGCTGCAGAAGATCGACGTCGAAGCGACGTTCCCCGACGGCACCAAATTGGTGACCGTTCCCCAGCCCATTCATTGACGTCGCCGAACGCCTTAGTTGCCAACATGTTTCGGGACGGGACGCGACGAGAGCAGCTGCCATGAGCGGATTGACCGACAAGATCAGGGACACCCTCACCAACCGCATGCAGCGGGCCCAGAAAAGCTCGTGGCTGCCGGGCGCGGCCAGTCGGACGGTCGCCCGGACCCAACGCGTCCTGCAGCGCAATCCCCGGCTGGAGAAACTGGTTTCGGCAACGCAGCGCCACGTGCCCCCGCTGCGGCGCCGACGCTCCGGCTCCGGCAAGTCGATTCCGATGGGCACCGGCAAGGCGCCGATCGGAATGGTGCAGCCGGGCCCCACCTCGAGCATGAAACCCTCGGCGCCGGGTGCCATCATCTTCGGGGACGCCCCGGTGCCCATCAATCTCGGCTGCGAGATCACGACCGTGAAGGTCGTCAACACCGGGGACCGGCCGATCTCGGTCGGCTCGCATTTCCATTTCGCCGAGGCCAACCCCGCGCTGGAGTTCGACCGCAAGGCGGCCTGGGGTAAGCGGCAGAACATCATCTCCAGCGGCATGAGCCGCTTCGACCCCGGCGTGACCCAGGAGATCGAGCTCATTCCGTTCGGTGGCCGCCGAATCGCCGCCGGGTTCCGCGGCGAATGCAAAGGCCCGCTCGATGCCTGAAATCCCCCGCCAGCTGTACGCGATGATGCTGGGCCCCACCAAGGGCGATCAGCTGCGGCTGGCCGACACCGACCTGTTCATCGAGATCGAAGAGGACCACTGCGTCGGCGGCAACGAGATCGTGTTCGGCGGCGGCAAATCCGGGCGCGAATCCCAGGGCCAATCACATACTCCCCGCGCGCAGGGCACCCCCGACCTGGTGATCGCCAACGTAGTGATCCTCGATCACTGGGGAATCATCAAGGCGGACGTCGGAATTCGTGACGGCCGATTCACCGCGATCGGGAAGTCGGGGAACCCCGACGTGATGGACGGCGTTCACCCCGGCCTGGTCATCGGTCCCTCGACCGAGATCATGAACGGCACCGGAATGATCATGACGGCCGGCGCCATCGACACCCACGTGCACTTCGTCAACCCGCAGATGTGCGAGGTGGCACTGCAAGCCGGCATCACCACACTGGTCGGCGGCGGCAGTGGACCCACCGACGGGGGCAAAGCCACCCTGGCGACTCCGGGCTCGTGGTGGCTGGCCAGGATGCTGGAGGGCTTCGACCCCTGGCCGGTCAACGTGGCGTTTCTGGGACGCGGCACCACGATCAGCGAGGAAGCATTGTGGGAACAGTTGCGCGCCGGCGCCGCCGGGCTCAAGGTCCACGAGGACTGGGGGGCGACACCGGCGGTGATCGACACCGCCTTGCGGGTCGCCGACGAGGCCGGCGTGCAGGTTGCCATCCACAGCGACACCCTCAACGAGGCGGGCTTCGTCGAAGATCTTATGCGCACGGTCAAAGGCCGCAGCTTTCACAGCTACCACACCGAGGGCGCCGGCGGCGGCCATGCTCCCGACTTCATCCGGATCGCCGGTGAGCCCAATGTGCTGCCGTCGTCGACCACACCGACCCGCCCGTTCACCGTCAACACCGTCGATGAGCAGCTCGACATGTGTTTGGTGGCCCACCAACTCAATCCCAAGGTTCCCGCGGAGCTGCAGTTCGCCGAGAGCCGGGTGCGGGCCGGCACCATCGCGGCCGAAGACATCTTGCAAGACATCGGCGCGATCTCGGCGATGTCGTCTGACGCGCAAGCGATGGGGCGCCTCGGCGAGACGGTGTTGCGTACCTGGCAGACCGCCCACGCGATGAAGCAACTGCGCGGTCCGCTGACCTCGGACGAGCGCGCCGACAACGAGCGCGCCCGGCGCTATGTCGCCAAAACCACGATCTGCCCGGCGATCATCCACGGCCTCGACGACGAAATCGGATCCATTGCCGTCGGCAAACTGGCCGACTTCGTGCTGTGGTCGCCGGCCATGTTCGGGGTCAAGCCGACCGCGGTGTTCAAAGGGGGCATGGGCGCGCTGGCGTTGCTCGGTGACCCCAGCGCGGCGGTGCCCACCCCCGAGCCGGTGTTGCCGCGGCTGGGTTACAACACCTTCACCCGCGCCGCAGCGGCCACCAGCGTCGCGTTCGTCGCGCCCGCCGCCCTCGACGACGGGCTGGCCGACCGGCTCAACGTCGAACGCAGGCTCGTGCCGGTCAAGAACATGCGCGGACGCAGCAAAGCCGACCTGCCCCACAATGATGCGCTGCCGACCATCGACGTCAACCCCGACACCTTCGAGGTCCGCATCGACGGGCAGGTGGCCAATCATCCACCCCTGACCGAGCTGCCCATGACCCAGCGTTACTTCCTTTACTGACATGCCAACCACGCCCGCTGCGCTGCTGCTGCTCACCGACGGGCGGCTACCGGCCGGCGGTTACGCGCACTCCGGCGGCGTCGAGGCATCGGTTCAGGCGGGACGCGTACATGACCGAGCCAGCCTGGAGAACTTCCTGCGCGGACGGGCCGCCACCTCGGGTGCCGTCGCGGCCGCATTCGCCGCCGCGGCCTGCAGCGCGGCCACCGCGGACAACATCCCGCGACTTGCCGGCCTGGAAGCCGAACTCGATGCCCGGATGCCCTCACCGGCGCTGCGCAGCGTCTCGCGTGCCCTGGGCCGTCAACTGCAGCGGGCGATGCGCACCATCCGGCCGGCCCCCCAGCTCGATGCGCTGGGCCGACACCCGCACCAGCCGATCGCCATGGGGGTGGTCGCCGCCGTCTTCGACCTCGATGCGCGAGAGGCGGCCACGGCGACGCTGTATGACAGCGTGGCTGGGCCGGCCGCCGCCGCGGTCCGGTTGATCAGCCTCGATCCGCTCGAAGTCCATGCCGTGCTGGCAGATCTGCTGGCCGACCTCGATGCCCTGGCCGCCACCGCTGCCGGTCACGCCGACACCCCGGCGCCGGACTTGCCGGCGCACACCGCCCCGTTGCTCGATATCGCCGCTGAACATCACGTCCGGCAGGAGGCGCGGCTATTTGCTTCCTGAACCGCAACCCGGCGAGATGCGCGCCTACGCACGGCTGGCCACCGAAGCCACGATCGGCGGCGACGGACAGTGGATCAGCCACGTCAGCGCCCTGCGCGCCCAGGCTTCGATCGTCCCGCGCATCACCGGGCCCAAGGAACCGCAGCCGTGGGCGGATCGGCTACCCGCGCCGGTCCGGGTGAGTGTGGCCGCGGGCGCCGCCGGACCGGTGGGTGGCGACGAAACCCACTTCGACATCGATGTGGGAGCCAACAGCTCCCTGGTCCTCACCGACATCTCCGCCACCGTGCTGCTGCCGGGCGCGCAGGGGCGCTGCTCCCGCAGTTCGGTACGGGTCCGGGTGGCACACGGCGCCACCCTGGTCTGGCTGGCCGAGCCGTTGATCGCCGCGGCAAACTGCAACCACCTCAACGAGGTGCAGGTCGACCTGGCCGACACCGCCCGGTTGCTGCTGCGTGAAGAGCTGGTACTGGGCCGCCACGGCGAACAACCGGGCACCATCTTCCAGCGGCTGCGGATCCGGCGCGCCGGACAGCCGCTCTACCGCCAGGACCTGCATATCGGGGCCGACGCCCCGGGCTGGAACAGTGCGGCGGTCGCCGCCGACCACCGGGCCGTGGGCTCGGTGCTGGTGGTGGATCCGCAACGGGATTGGACGACGCAGCGCAGTGCCACGCTGTGCCCGTCGGCCGCGCTGCTGCCGCTGGCCGGCCCGGCGGCGCTGGTCTGCGCGCTTGCCGACGACAGCCTCGCGTTGCGCCGGTCGCTGACCGCGGGCCTCGACGACCTCGGGACTCCGTGGCAATCCGATGAAGTCCCACTCGAGAAGGAGCCGCACAGTGCCTGACGCCCAACCAATCCACCCCGACTCGCGTGCGCTACGGCTGGGAGTAGCCGGGCCGGTGGGCACCGGCAAGAGCTCCCTGATCGCCACGGTGTGCCGCAACTTGTCCGGCGTCTACCGCTTCGGTGTCGTCACCAATGACATCTACACCGACGAGGATGCGCGTTTTCTGCGGGCGCAAGGAATTCTGCCCGCCGAGCGGATCCGCGCCGTGGAAACCGGCGCCTGCCCGCACACCGCGATCCGCGACGACATCACGATGAATCTGCTTGCCGTCGAAGACCTCGAACGCGATTTCGCTCCGCTCGACATCGTTTTGATCGAAAGCGGCGGCGACAACCTCACCGCCACCTTCTCCCCCGGCCTCGTCGACGCCCAGATCTTCGTCCTCGATGTCGCCGGCGGCGGAGACGTCGCACGCAAAGGCGGACCCGGAATCGCGCGCGCGGACCTGCTGGTGATCAACAAGATCGACCTCGGGGCCTACGTCGAAGTCGATGTGCGGCAGATGATTGCCGATGCCCGGGCCGCCCGCGCCGGCGCCCCCGTCCTGGCCCTGTCGCGCAACGACCAGCGCACCGTCGACGCGCTGTGCCAGTGGGTGCGCACCTTGCACGCCGCCTACCGCCGCGGCGGCCACATCCCGGTCGACCCGGGTCCGATGGCACCGCACAGCCATGACCACGAGACATAGTGGCTTCGGCTGTTCGGCGCTCGCGAAGAAAACGGTACGAAGCGACTCGATCTGCGTTTTCGGATCGGCTCCGGTGGTATACCGGGACGCAGTGCTGCTCTCGCTGGGATGGTGCTGACCCCAACGTCGAGGCCGGGCGAAATCTGATCCACGGTGAGATCCGCGACGAACGGAGGCCGGGGCGATGACGGCAAGCACACCACAGGCGTCGTTGGCGCCGCTGCTACCGGGCGGCGAGCCGATCGAATCGCTGCTGCGCCGCGCACAATTCTTCACCCCCGGCACCCCGACACCGGATCACCGCGAGGTACATCGCCGGGGCGGGCGCGGCGCCGAGGAGTTCTATCGGCAGCGCTGGCGGCACGGCAAGGTGGTGCGCTCCACCCACGGGGTCAACTGCACCGGTTCGTGCTCGTGGAAGATCTACGTCAAAGAGGGCATCATCGCCTGGGAAACCCAGGCGGTCGATTACCCGTCGGTGGGACCGGACAGCCCCGAGTACGAGCCGCGCGGATGCCCGCGGGGCGCATCGTTTTCCTGGTACACCTATTCGCCGGCCCGAGTCCGTTACCCCTACATCCGGGAGCCGCTGCTGGCGATGTGGCGGGAGGCGCGCCACCGGCTCGGTGACCCGGTGGCCGCCTGGGCGGAGATCACCGGCGATCCCGAGCGTGCAGCCCGCTACAAGTCGGCCCGCGGTCAGGGCGGCTTCCTGCGGGCGTCCTGGGCCGAAGTCAGCGAGCTGATCGCCGCCGCACATGTGCACACGATCTCCGAATACGGCCCGGATCGGGTGGTGGGGTTCTCCCCCATCCCGGCGATGTCGCAGGTTTCCTACGCCGCGGGGACCCGGTTTCTGTCGATGATCGGCGGCACCATCCTGTCGTTCTACGACTGGTACGCCGACATGCCGATCGCCTCACCGCAGGTTTACGGCGATCAGACCGATGTCCCGGAATCGGGTGACTGGTGGAATGCCGCCTATCTGATCATCTGGGGCACCAACCTGCCGATCACCCGTACCCCGGACGCGCATTTCATGACCGAGGCGCGCTACCGCGGCCAGAAGGTGGTGGTGGTCAGCCCCGACTACTCCGACCACACCAAGTTCGCCGACGACTGGCTGGCGTGCGCCCCCGGCACCGATGGCGCGCTGGCGATGGCGATGGGGCACGTGGTGCTCTCCGAGTTCTTCCGGGACCGGCAGGTGCCCTACTTCCAGTCCTACGTGAAGACCTACACCGACCTGCCGTTCCTGGTCACCCTGCGGCAACGCGAGGACGCTTACGTCCCCGACCGTTTCTTGACCGCCGCCGACCTCGGCCGCGATGTTGAGCACGCCGCCCACCGCACCGTGCTGCTGGACTCGGCCACCGGGGAACCCGTCGTGCCCAACGGCACGGTGGCCGACCACTTCAGCGAATCCGGCAAGGGCAGCTGGAACCTCGACCTCGGCGAGGTGGATCCAGTGCTGACGCTGTACGGCCGTGATGGCACCGAATCGGCCCGGATCGACCTGCCGCGCTTCGATATCGGCGCCACCGAGGGCGGGTCGGCGATCCGGCGCGGTGTTCCGGTGCTGCGTATCGGCGAGCATTTGGTGACGACGGTCTTCGATCTGCTCATGGCCCACTATGCGGTGCGCCGCGACGGCCTGCCCGGACAATGGCCGACCGGCTACGACGATGCAGCTCAACCCAATACGCCGGCCTGGCAGGAAGCGATCACCTCGGTGCCGGCTGCCGCCGCGGCCCGGGTGGCGCGGGAGTTCGCCCGCAGCGCCGAACTGTCCCACGGCCGGTCGATGATCGCGATGGGCGCCGGCACCAACCACTGGTTTCACTCCGACCAGATCTACCGCACGTTTTTCACGTTGACCATGCTGTGCGGTTGTCAGGGCGTCAACGGGGGCGGCTGGGCGCACTACGTCGGGCAGGAAAAGGTGCGACCGCTGACTGGGTGGCAGCAAGTCGCATTCGCCTTGGACTGGCAACGGCCGACCCGGCAGATGACCGGCACGTCGTTCTTCTACCTGCACACCGACCAATGGCGTTACGAGCAATTCGGCGCCGACGAGCTGTCCTCACCGTTGGGCCCCGGCCTGTTTCGCGGCCGGGCGATGGCCGACGCGCTGGCGCAGGCGACGCGACTGGGTTGGACACCGTCGCACCCGATGTTCGATCGGAACCCGTTGAGTCTGGCTGCCTCCGCCGCGCAGGAGGGCAAGAGCGTCGCCGACTACGTGGTCGACGAGGTGACGGCCGGGCGGCTGCGTTTCGCCGGAGAGGACCCGGACAACCCGGTGAACTTCCCGCGGGTGCTGACCGTGTGGCGGGCCAACCTGCTGGGTTCCTCGGGCAAGGGCATGGAGTATTTCATGAAACACCTTCTCGGTGCCCAGAATGCGGTGCGTGCCGAGGAGACCCCGGAGGCGTTGCGACCGTCGGAGGTGCGCTGGCGCGACACCGCACCGACCGCCAAGCTGGACTTGGCCGTCACCCTTGATTTCCGGATGACCAGCACCTGCACCTACTCCGATATCGTGTTGCCGGCGGCGACTTGGTATGAGAAGTACGACATCTCCACCACCGACATGCATCCGTTCGTGCATTCGTTCAACCCGGCCATTGCCCCGCCGTGGGAAGCCCGCACCGACTTCGATACTTTCGCCACGATCGCCCGCGCCTTCTCCCGGTTAGCCAGCGAGCATCTGGGCACCCGCACCGATGTGATCGCCGCACCGTTGATGCATGATTCGGCGGACGAGCTGGCGCAACCCGGCGGGGTCGTGGCCGACTGGACCCGGGGTGAGAGCGACCCGATACCCGGGGTGACGATGCCCCGACTGATCACCGTCGAACGGGACTACACCGCCGTGGCAGCCAAAATGGCCGCGCTCGGCCCGCTGGTGGAGACGGTCGGCACCGGGGTCAAAGGCATCTCGTGGAAGCCGACCACCGCGGTCGACTGGCTGGGCCGGCAGAACGGAATCGTGCACGGCGGCCCCGGGGACGGCCGACCGTCGCTGGGTCGCGACATCCATATGGCCGAGGCCATTCTGGCGCTGTCGGGCACCACCAATGGCGAGGTGGCGATGCAGGGCTGGCAGGCACTGGAGGAACGTACCGGAATGCTGTTGGCGGACTTGGCTGCGGAGCGCTCCGGTGAGCAGATCACCTTCGACGACACCCAGACCCAGCCCCGCTCGGTGATCACCTCACCCGAATGGTCCGGCAGCGAGACCGGTGGCCGGCGCTACTCGCCGTTCGTGGTCAACGTCGAGCGAAAGAAGCCCTGGCACACCCTCACCGGTCGGATGCATTTCTTTCTCGACCACGATTGGATCGCCGAATACGGAGAATGGCTGCCGGTCTACCGCCCACCGCTGAACTACCTGCGCCACTTCGGTGAGCAGGGCATGCGTGCCCAGGGCCGCCGCGAGATCACGGTGCGTTATCTCACGCCGCATTCGAAGTGGTCGATCCACTCCGAATACCAGGACAACCTGCACATGCTGCGGCTGTTCCGCGGCGGGCCGGTGATCTGGATGAGCCCGCAGGATGCAGCGAAAATCGATGTGGCCGACAATGATTGGATTGAGGCGTTCAACCGCAACGGCGTGGTGGCCTGCCGGGCGGTGGTCACTCATCGGATGCCGGAAGGCACCGTGTTCATGTACCACGCCATGGACCGGCACCTGATGACGCCGAAGACCGAGGTGTCGGACTACCACGGCGGCGGTGACAACTCGCTGACCCGGCTGGTGATCAAACCGACCCACATGATCGGCGGTTATGCGCAGCAGTCGTTCGGGTTCAACTATCACGGCCCGACCGGGAACCAGCGTGACGAGATCACCGTCATCCGCCGCCGCGCCCAGGAGGTGCAATACCAATGAGGGTGATGGCCAACGTGTCGATGGTGATGAACCTCGACAAGTGCATCGGTTGCCACACCTGCACGGTCACCTGCAAGCAGGTGTGGACCAACCGTCCCGGCACCGAGTACGTCTACTTCAACAACGTCGAGACCAAGCCGGGCATCGGCTACCCGAAACGCTATGAGGACCAGAACCAATGGCACGGCGGCTGGACGTTGGACCGCAAAGGCCGGCTGCAGCTTCGGGCCGGTGGCCGGCTGCGCAAGCTGTTGTCGATCTTCTACAACCCGGACCTGCCGAGCATCGACGACTACGGCGACCCCTGGACCTATGACTATCAGACCGTCATCGACGCACCGCTGGGCACACCGAACCCCACAGCGCATTCCATCTCCGCGCTGACCGGCCGTGACATGAAAGTGAAGTGGGGCAGCAACTTCGACGATGATCTCGCCGGCGCTCCCGAGCTGGCTCCGGGCGACCCCGACCTCGCGGGCCTGGAAGAACAGGTGAAGATGGAGTTCGAAGAGGTCTTCATGTTCTACCTGCCGCGGATCTGCGAGCACTGCCTCAACCCGTCATGTGTCGCCTCCTGTCCCTCCGGGGCGATGTACAAACGCGCCGAAGACGGCATCGTGCTGGTCGATCAGGACAGGTGCCGAGGCTGGCGGTTCTGTGTGTCAGGCTGCCCGTACAAGAAGGTCTACTTCAACCACCGCACCGGCAAGGCCGAGAAATGCACCTTCTGCTATCCCCGCATCGAACAAGCACTGCCCACCATCTGCTCGGAGACCTGCGTGGGCCGGCTGCGTTACCTCGGGTTGTTCCTCTACGACGCCGACAAGCTGCTCGACGCCGCGGCCGTCCCGGATGTGCAGGACCTCTACGAAGCCCAGCTCGGGGTGTTTCTGGACCCACACGATCCCGACGTGCAGGCCGCCGCCGAACGCGACGGTATCCCGCACGACTGGATCGAGGCAGCCAAACGCTCACCGTGCTACGAGCTGGCCGTACGCCACCGGGTGGCGCTGCCGTTGCACCCGGAATACCGTACGCTGCCGATGGTTTGGTACATCCCGCCACTGTCACCGGTCGCCGACGTGGTGAGCGCCCAAGGCTACGACGTCGACAACCCGGACAAGGTGTTCGCCACCATCGACGCGCTGCGCATTCCGGTTGAATACCTGGCCAACCTGTTCACCGCGGGCGATGCCGACGTGGTGCGCACGGTGCTGCGAAAGCTCGCCGCGGTGCGGGCCATCCAGCGGGCAGGCCAGCTTGGTCTGTCCATCGACACCGACTTGCCGGCCAGCGTGAGGGCGACCGCTGACGATCTCGACGATCTGTACCGGCTGCTGGCGATCGCCAAATATGAAGAGCGCTACGTTATCCCGCCCGCGCACGCCGAGGAGGCGGGCCGGTTGATGGGCCAGCACGAGCAGTTGTTCTGCAGCCTGGACACCGACGGCGGCCCGGGCATGGGCGGTATGGGCCCGACCGGCCCGCACGGCATCGGGGCCTACCATCCGCCGCATTCCGATTCCGATTCCGCGGCGAACACCCCCAAACATGCCGGCCGCCCGGCGGGCCGGCTCAACCTGCTCAACTGGAATGGCCGGGACGCTGCACCCGGAATGTTCCCGGAACCGGGTTCGGCGTGAATACCGCGACCGCGAAACTGGCATCGGTGCTGCTGCAGTATCCGACCGAAGCGCTCTTCGACGGGCTGCCCGAACTGGAACGGTTCGCGGCGACCGCCGGTCCCAAGGCGGCCCGGGAGTCCTTCGGGACGTTCTTGAACTGGCTGGGCGCCACACCCGCAACCGACGTCGCCGCGCACTACGTTGCGACATTCGACCTGCGTCGACGGTGCGCGCTCTACCTGACCTACTACCGCTACGGCGACACCCGTAAGCGGGGTATGGCGATGGTGGTGTTCAAGGCTGCCTACCGCGACGCCGGCTTCGTGGTCTGCGATCACGACCTGCCCGACTTCCTGCCGATCGTCTTGGATTTCGCCGCGCTGTGCCCGAAGGGTGAGCGGCTGTTGGCGAACCATCGCAGTGACCTGGAGCTGTTGCGTCGCGCCCTGGTCAAAGCCGAGTCGCCCTACGCCGACGTCATCGCCGCGGTCACCGCCGCCTTGCCGAAACTCGGTAAGCGCGAGCTGGGGCGGGTTCAGGCGGCCTGGAAGGCAGGACCCCCAGCCGAAGAGGTGGGTTTGGAGCCGTTCGCTCCTCCGGATTACCTGTCTGGCTACGGAACCGGCTCCGACGCCCTGGGAGGTGCGCAATGCCACAGATAACCCCCTGGCAGCTGATCTTGTGGGTGATCCTGCCGTATGTGGCGATCGCCGTCTTCATCGTCGGGCACATCTGGCGCTGGCGCTATGACCAGTTCGGTTGGACGAGCCGCTCCACCCAGTTACAGGAGCGGCGGCTGCTCAAATGGGGTGCCCCGCTGTTCCACTACGCCACTTTCGCCGCGATCGCCGGCCACGTCATGGGAATCCTGATTCCCAAGTCGTTCACCGATTGGCTCGGTATCCATGAGACCTGGTACCAAGATTTCTCGGCCATCGGCGGGTCGGCCGCGGCGATCGGAGTGCTGATCGGTGGCGGGGTGCTGTTGCTGCGGCGCACCGCGGTGCCGAGAGTGCGCGCCACCACCAGCGCGGTGGACTATCTGACGCTGATCCTGCTGGGCATCATCGTGCTGCTTGGCATCTATCTGACCTTGGGCATCCAGAACACCTCGCACTACGAATACCGCAACACGGTCGGTGTCTGGTTTCGTAGCCTGTTCGCCATGGACCCGAACGTCACGGCGATCGCGAGCGCGCCGCTGATGTATCAGGTGCACGCCATCGCGGCGTGGGCGATCTTCTTCGTCTGGCCGTTCAGCCGCCTGGTTCATGCCTGGAGCTATCCGCTGTGGTACCTGTGGCGGCCCTACATCGTGGTGCGTAGCCGGGTTGCGACCCGACCCAAGGAGCCGGGAACCGGCGGAAAGTGGCGGAAAATCGGTGTCCCGTATTGATACTCAACTGACCGTGGGAGGTGCTGGCGGCACCCGGGAGGCGGTTCGCACCCTCAACCCCGGCTACTTCGCGCTGGTGATGGCCAGTGGCATGGTGTCGATGGCGATGTACCACCAGCAGGCCTACCGGTTGTCGGTGCTGCTGCTGTGGGTGACCGTGCTGTCCTACCTGGTGCTGGTGACGGTGTCGGCGGTACGAATCATCGCCTTTCCCCACGCGTTCCGGGCCGACCTGTCCGATTCCGGCCGCGCCTTCGGGCTGTTCACGTTCGTCTCGGCCACCAACGTGCTAGGGGCCCGCCTCGTCATCGACGGGCATACGAGGGTGGCGGCCGGGCTGCTGATAGTCAGCTCGCTGGCGTGGCTGGTGCTCGGCTATCTCATTCCGTGGACCGCGGTGCTGGGCACCTCGGAGCGCCCGGTGGTGCGACGGGCCAACGGCACCTGGTTCATCTGGGTGGTGGCCAGCCAGTCCGTCGCGGTGCTGGCCGCGGTGCTCGAGGTCGACATCGACGGTCCGTGGCGCCAGAGTTTGGCGCTGCTCGCGGTGGTGTCCTGGTCGATCGGGGTGTTCCTCTACGGCGCCGCGGGGGTCTTCGTGGCGTTGCGGTTGCTGCTCTACCCACTGCTGCCCGAGGAACTCATTCCGCAGTACTGGGTGGGGATGGGCGCCAGCGCGATCACCGTGTTGGCCGGCGCCCGGATCGTCGAGATGGCCGAGGCTCCGATGGTCACCGCGACCCGTGGTCTGATCGCCGGAACGTCGGTGCTGTTCTGGGCGTTCGGCACCTGGCTGATCCCGCCGTTGATCGCCGCCGGGGTGTGGCGGCATGTGGTGCACCGGATCTCACTGCGCTATGAGGCGCCGTGGTGGAGCGTGATCTTCCCACTGGGCATGTACGGGGTGGGCAGCCACTACCTGGGGCAGGCCGACCACCTGCCGATCGTCTACTACATCGGCTCGGTGCAGAGCTGGATCGCGCTGGCCGCATGGACGATCACGTTCGTCCTCATGCTGCATCACCTGGTGGTGACCCTCGGGCCCGGGGCGCGCTAGAAGGGTGGTGGATCGTTGCAGGCCGCGAGTGCGCGTCGGTGGGCCGCTTCGGCGGCTTCGGCGGCGAGGCGGGCCTCAGTCCGGTTGCGCTCGCACTGCCTGCGCGTTGCTCGATCCTGCGCCCGGGTGCGCTTGCGGGTCGGCATCATCAACCCGCGGTCGCCGACCGGTGACCATACCGGCAGCTCCAGTTCCCCAGTGGGAATGGCCAGCTGGGGGAAGTACAGGGCGCCTCCGGGTTTGGTGACGTAAGTGTGCCCGGTCGGGGCGATCCAGGTGACGGTTCCATCCGGCTCCTGCCGATCACGCCAGCCGTTCTCACCAGTCCAGAACGTCTTCAAAAGGTGGTGCGGACGGCACAGCAGTTTGAGGTTCGATGCGTGCGTCGGTCCGAGCGGATACGGCACCGTGTGGTCGATGTCGGCGCACTCTGCCGGGCGCCCGCAGCCGGGAAACCGGCATGTCACATCCCTACAGCGCACGAAGTCCGCCAGCGCCGTCGACGGACGATACCCCGGCTCCGGCGGCGCATCCTTCGGGTGACGAACCGTGCGCACCTTGGCCGACTTGGCGACCTCGCGCAGCGCCTCCGCCGATATGCCGCCGAACCCGGGGACGTAACCAGGTGCCTCGGAGCTCCCGTCGAGGGTGGCCTGTTCGGCCATGACGTGGATCATCACCGCACCCACGGGCGCATCGCCGGTGGCGGCGGGGCACTCCGGCGAGCCGCATTCACACGCCATCGTGGCGGCGCCCGCGGTGAGCGCCCGCAAGGCGTCGGCCCGCCGCTCGCCTTTGGTGCGCGGATCGGCTTTGCACACGGTCGCGGCCAGTTCGCTGAGCCGCTGATCGAACGCCAACGCGTCGGGGGTGCGCACGTCGCCGAAGATCTCGGCCAAACCCGAATGCTGCGGCATCACACCGATGTGGCGAGATCGTTCGAAGGTGCGCGCTTCGCGCACCGCAGCTGGTTCGAGGACCTGCACCCAGTAGTCGACGGCTTCGACGATGCGGCTGCGCGACCAGGTGCCCCACCGGGCGGCGTTGCGCTCCAACCACCGGTCCATCCGCGGGATGGCATCCGGATCCATCATCAACTCGGTGCGATGCACCACCGCCGCGACCACCTGGTAGTCCACCAGACCTGCCGCAAACAGCGCCGCGAGCTTGGGCAGCCGCTCCGCGAGAGCCAGACCGATCCGCAACTGCCCCGCCGCACGCCCACGACTGATGCCCTGGGCCGCCGCCACCTCGGCGGCCACTGCTTCCCAACCATCGATGGCCCAGATCTCGCGACGCGCGACCTCCTGTTCGGCCAACCGCCGGTGATATAACTCCGCCCCCGCGGCAAACACCCGCGCCAGGAACGCCGCCTGCAGACGCGCCGCGGCCTGCATGGCATCGACCAAGCCCGCGTCATCACACTCGCGGATCCCCGCCAGCGACGGAAGCTTGATATCGAACATATGTTCGAATATACACCGTTTTGCCGAGATATGCAGCGGGCTGCGCTACCCGAGCCGCATGCCGTCCACACTGAAGAAGTGCACGTGCTCAGGGTCGGGGCGCAACCGCAGGCGCTCACCGCGCCGCACGGAGTTGTCGCCCCCAACCCGGGCGGTAACGGGCCGGCGCGAGGTTGCCCCTGATTCGATGATTCCGCCGTACACGTAGGCGTCAGCGCCGAGTTCCTCGACCAGATCCACCTCGACGTCGAAACCGCCGTCACTGAGCACGAGATGCTCTGGCCGCACGCCGATCACCAGTTCAGCTGGGCTCGAGGCGATTTCGCGCGGCACCGTCACGGTATAGCCGCCCAACGTCACCGCTCCATCGATCACCGGCACGGTGAACAGGTTCATCGCCGGTGAGCCGATGAACCCGGCGACGAACACGTTGGCCGGGGTGCGGTAGAGCTCGCGTGGCGGCGCACACTGTTGCAGCACCCCGTCGCGCAACACCGCCACCCGGTCGCCCATCGTCATCGCCTCCACCTGGTCGTGGGTGACATAGACGGTGGTGATGCCCAACCGGCGTTGCAGTTCGGCGATTTGATTGCGGGTCTGCACCCGCAGCATGGCATCCAAATTCGACAGCGGCTCGTCCATCAAGAACACCTGCGGGCGACGCACGATCGCCCGGCCCATCGCCACCCGCTGACGCTCACCCCCGGACAGATCCTTGGGCTTGCGACCCAGGTGCGCTTCCAAGCCCAGCAGCCGAGCGGTCTCGGTCACCCGGGTGCGGATCTCGGCTTTCGGCGTCTTGGCGACCTTGAGGGCGAAACCCAGGTTCTGCGCCACCGTCATGTGCGGGTATAGCGCATAGTTCTGGAACACCATGGCGATATCGCGGGCGCCGGGGTCGGTCGCGGTGACATCAGTATTGCCGATGCAGATCCGGCCCGCATCAACCGGTTCCAAGCCGGCCAGCATCCGCAGCGTGGTCGTCTTGCCGCAGCCGGACGGCCCTACCAGCACCATGAACTCGCCGTCCTCGACGGCCAGGTTCAAGGCGTCCAGCGCGGGGCGGTCGGCACCGGGATAGCGCCGGGTCACCGAATCGAACGTCACCGAAGCCATGGCTAGCGTCCACCGAATCCGGTGGCGGCGATGCCGCTGATGAAGGCGCGTTGGGCCACCGCGTAAATCAGGATCAGCGGCGCCAGCATCAGCATGGACGCCGCCATCAGCACCGGCCACTCGGCGACGTACTCCCCCTGCATCCACACCAGTCCGAGGGTAAGGGTGGCGATGCTCTTGCGTTGGATCATCAACAGCGGCCACAAAAAATCGTTCCAGACGTTGATCCAAGTCAGTACCGCGAGCACCATCACCGCCGGTTTGGCGTGCGGCAACAGAATCCGCCAATAGACCTGCCACGGCGAGCATCCGTCCAGAATGGCCGCCTCCTCTAAGTCGATGGGTAGCGTCGCGAAGAACTGCCGCATCAGATAGGTGCCGAAGGCACTGCCGAACAGCCCCGGGATGATCATCGCCCACATGGTGTCGGTCCACCCGAACACCCGCATCAAGATGAACTGCGGAATCACGGTGACCGTCAACGGCACCATCAGCGTGGCCAGGTACAGCACGAACAGCGTGTCGCGTCCGGTGAACGGGAGCCGGGCAAACGCGTAGCCCGCCAGCGAGCAGAAGAACACCTGCCCTGCCGTCACAGCGCCGGCATAGAGAATGGTGTTGAACAACATCCGCCAGAACGGCATTCGGGCGAACACCTCAAGGTAGTTCGACCACTGCGGATGGGCCGGCAACAACATCGGCTGACTGATCTCGGCCTGGCGTTTCAGCGACCCTGACAACGCCCACAGAATGGGGAACAGTGCACAGGCGGCGACACCGGCCAGGCCGGCGTAGACGGCGAGCAGCCGACCGATGCGGTGCCGCGAAGCCTGGCGAGTCACTGGTCCACCGCGTTTCGCCGGGACAACCGCAGCTGGATGATCGTCAGGGTCAGCAGCACGGCGAACATCACCCATGCCAGCGCGGAGGCGTAACCGAAGTCCAGGAAGGCGAACGCCTGCTGGAACAGCATGATGGCCAACACGTAGGTGCCGGTCTCGGGGCCGCCGCTGCTTCCGGTGAGGACGTAAACCAGATCAAATGCCTGAAACGCGTTGATGACTGAGATCACCACCACAAACCACACGGCGCCGCGGATCATCGGCACCGTGATGGACACGAAGCGCCGAAACTCGCCGGCGCCGTCGATGCGGGCCGCCTCGTACAGCGACTCCGGCACACCTTGCATGGCTGCCAACAGAATGACCGTCGCGAACGGCACGCTCTTCCAGACGCTGACCAGACACAGCGACGCCATCGCCCAGTGCGGCTCGGTCAGCCACGGCACCGGCGCGATGCCGAACCAGCCGAGCATGATGTTGAGCAACCCGCTGTCGGTGTTGAACACGAACTGCCACACCACCGCGATCACCACCGAGGACACCGCCAGCGGAAGGAAGGCGATCGCCCGGAACAGCCCGATGCCGGTGATCTTGCGGTTCAACAAGCCCGCCACCGCCAAACTGATCACCACCGTCGGGAGCACGGTGCCGACGGTGAACACCGCCGTGTTGCGGACGGCGATACCGAACAGCGGATCGTCGGTGAGTAGGTCGCGGAAGTTGACCGCGCCGACGAACTCCGGCGGGCTGAACAGGTCCCAGTGCTGGACGCTCATGTAGAGCGAAAACGCGAGCGGGAACGCCATGAACACCGCGACCGCCGCCAGGTTCGGGGCGATGAACCAGCGTCCCGCCCGTGCGCGCCTGCGTGTCGGGTTCATGCGGTGGCCAAGACCTCGTCGATCTGGGGTGACAGCTCGGTCTTCAGACTCGCCGCGGGCAGTTTCCCGCGCAGCACCGGCCCGATGGCCCGGTCCATCAGGGCGTGCACCTTCTGCCACTCCGGTGAGATCGGGAGTCCCTCGGCGTGGGCCGGCCCGCCGGTGAGCACCGCCAGATTGCCGATACCGGTGTGGGCGGCGGCGAACCCGGGTGCGGCGATCGCCGAACGCAGCACCGGAACGAAGAGGCCGGACTCCCCGATCAGCGCCTGTCCCGCCGGCCCGGCAGCGAATTTGACGAACTCCCAAGCCTGTTCCCGGCGGCGGCTGGCCGCGGCGATCGCCAGGCCGGTGCTACCGATCGCTGAGCGGGCAGCCATCCCCTTGGCGGCCGCAGCCGGCCCGGTGGGCAAGACCGCCACGTCGAAGTCGAGCCCCTCGGCCTGCGCGAACGTCTGGTAGCGCCAGTGGCCGCCGAGCGCCATCGCCGCCTGGCCCGCGGTGAACAGGCCCATGGTGGATATCGCCTGGGTGTCGGATGCGGCGGGGGCCACCCGGTGCCGGTTGGACAGGTCGGCGTAGAACTGGATGCCGTCGAGGAAGTCGCCGTCGTCGAAGTTGAGGTGGGTAGGGTTGAGCCGCGGTACGGCCCACGGCGTGCCGTTGTTCATCCCGAACAGGGCCGCGGTGTAGGGCGGTGACCAGGTGTCGACGAACCCCCACTGGGTAGTCCGGCCGTTGGGTGCGCGGCGGGTCAACGCGGTTGCGGTGTCTAGGAATTCGTCGAACGTCCAGGGCTGGTCCCAGCGTCCGGGCGGTGGCGGCACACCGGCTTCGGCGAAGAGCCGGGTGTTGTAGAACAAGAACGCCCCCGACCACTGCTCCGGGAAGGCGTACTGGCCACCGCTGAAGCCGAAGGTTTCATACAGCGCCGGGATGCTCTCGGCGCGCAAGGCCGCGGCGAACTCCCGGTCGGCGTCCAACAGCGGATTGAGGTCTGCCAGCACGCCCCGGTCGGCCAGTCCCGCATAGTTGAACTCCCAAGCCATCAGCACATCGGGGCATCGGCCGCCGGCGCAGAAGGTCGAGATCTGCTGCGTGGGGTCTCCCCCGGCCAGCACGGTGCGCACCCGGATGCCAGGATGCCGGCGCTCGAATGCCTTCACGATGCCCATCCTGGTGTCGGCCTCTTCCGGGTTGGCCGCGAAGAAAAAGGTCAGTGCGTCGTCGTCGGCGCTGCACGCCGCCGGGACGGGCGCCAGGGCGGCGGCGGCGCCGACGAGGCCGGCACCGCGCAGAAACGTGCGCCGCTGCAAGGCCTGTCACACTTCGATCGGCGGATAGAGCCGTTCGAGGGTGTACTGGCGATCTCGGCGCGCGGCCCAGCTGCTGGCCGCCAACGACACCACCAGAATCCCGGCCAGCACCCCCACCGACGTCCACAGCCGAGCATCGATACCGCCGACAGTCAGCTGACGTAAACCGTTGACCGCGTAGGTCATCGGATCGTAGGGGTGCAGGATCTGGAACGGTTTCGCCGTCGTCTCGACCGGATACACCCCGCCGGACGACACCAGCTGGAACATCAGGAAGGCCAGGGTGAACACCCGGCCGACCGCCACACCGAGCACGGCGTTGAACGCCTGGATCAGGGCCAGGAACGACGCGGCGATCAAGGCCAGGAACGCGACCGTCCCCGCGGCGTAGCGCGCCTGCAACCCGACGCCGAAATGCACCACCGCATACATCAGCACCACCTGGCACAGGCCCAGCAGCAGGGCGGGCCAGTAGGAGGCCAACACCACCCGCAGTGCGCCGAGGCCGTTCACGATGGCGCGAGTCTGCAGCGGTGTCAGCAACATCCACACGATCAGCGAGCCGATGAACAACGCCAGCGGCAGGAAGAACGGGGCGAAGCCGGTGCCGAACGTGGCGGCGTGATGGGTGAAGTCCATATCGACCCCGACCGGGCTGGCCAGGATCTGCGCCACTTCGACGCGCTGCTGGTCAGTGATCGTCGAGGCGCGCTGATCCGCCTCACCCAGCCCGGTGGCCAACTGCGCGGCGCCGTCTTTGAGTTGGTTGCCGCCGTCGGCCAGCTGGACCAGCCCGTCGCTGAGCTTGTGTGTGCCCGCGTCGAGATCGGTTGCGCCGTTGCGCAGCGTGACCAGATCGTTCTTGAGGCCACCGTCCAGCGCGTGGGCCATGAGCGTACGCAACCCGCTGTTGGGGTCGGCCAAGTCGCTCTCCAGCTGTTGGGTGTTGGCGCGCAGCTTGGCGAGGCCCTCGTCGGTGGCGGGGTCGATTCCCTTGATGGCGAGGAGACGTTGCGCACCGGCCAACGTGTCGCCGAGACCGCGCACCGCCGGGTCGGGGTTGGCGTGCAAGGCGTCCACCACCTGGTTGACGATTCCAGCGGCCTGCTGGTAGTTGACGTTGAGCGCCGCGATCCGGTCGGACACGGATTTGATGTTGCCGCTCAATGCGGTAGCGGCAGCGCCCGCGGCGTTCGGGTCCAAGCCCATGGCGCCGAGGTCGTCGGTCAGCTTCAGCAGCGGATCGGTGGCCTGCTGGATCCCCGCCGCCAGCCTGCGGCTGCCGTCGGCGAGTGCCGCTGCACCGTCGCGTGCGGTGCCGAGATTGTCCGCCAAAAGATTTGAGCCGTCGGATAGCTGCCTGGCGCCGTCGGCCGCCTTCTTGACCTCGTCGGTCACCTGGGTCAGTGCGGTACCGATCACCTGCTGGCCGACCTTGGCGCTGACTTCGTTGAGGACCTCACGGGCGGCGTTCTGTCCCATGACCGACGCCAGATAGTTGTTGGCGTCGTTGAACCGGAACTGGATCTGCGCCTTCTGCGGGTGCGGACCCGCGGGCGACACCACCGCCGCGCTGAAGTCCTGCGGCAGGGTGATCGAGAAATAGTAGGTGCCGTCGGAAACCCCTTTGGCAGCTTCGCTTTCCGATACCTGATGCAGATCGAGCTGGCCGGAGTCGACGAGTGCACGGGTGACCTCGTCACCGGCGTGCAACTGGTCTCCGGAGACGGTGGCACCGCTGTCCTGGTTGACCAGGGCGACCGGGATCTTGTCGATGGCGGCGAACGGATTCCAAAACGCCCACAGGTACATGGCGCCGTAGAGCAGTGGCAGCACGATGATGGTGATCAGGGCCAGCCGCGGCATGGTGCCGCGCGAGTAGCGTTTGAGGTCGGTGCCCAGCGACATTCCGGCGAGCATGGTCTACTCGTCCCCCTTCTCGTGGCGGCCGTGGCTGCTGTGGGCCGGCTCGGCCGGCTCCAGATGCTCGACGTGGATCTGCGCTGCGACTCCCGAGCCCTCAGGTACCGGGTTGGCCGACGCGGTGATCACGGTCTGCTGCTCGCCCAGCGCGACCAGCCGGCCGATCAGGGTGGCGCGGTCGCGGTCGCTGGTGACCTGATCGATGCTGCCGACCACCAACAGCGGTGGCCGCGCGGTGTTGGCCAGCGCGATGCGCAACAGCAGCCCGGTCAGTTCGTCGAGCTGCTCGACGTAGGCGTGCAGTTGCGGCAGTGGCAGCTCGCCGAAGACCGGCCGGCAGACGGCGTCACGCTCGGTTTCGCTGGCGCGCGGCACCAGCCGATACCAGGGTGCGTCCCAGCGGAGTTGTTCGGTGATCAGGTCGCGCACCGTCACCGATTCGAAGATCGCGTCGAGTTGTTCGACTCCAGCCAGGGCGGAGACGCCGAAGATGTCGCGAGGTTTGTCGTGGCCCAACACCGCGACCGTTCCGGTAGACGGTTTCATCCGGCCCGCCAGGTTCATCAGCAGCGCGGTGCGTCCCGAGCCGGGCGGGCCGACCAGCACCGTGACCCCACCGGCCTCGATGTCCAAGTCGAGTGGCCCGAAAACCCGCCCCCACGGGCCGGTCATCGAGATCCCGCGCGCTCTGACCGCCACGGGCTTCTCCTCGGGAGCCTTCGCTTCCTCTGGCATGGGATTCCCCCTTTAACCGCCGAATCGGTCCGCGTGACCAATCAAAGCAGAACCGGGCATCGGTTCCGGCAGTTGCAGTGTCAGGAGGCGCAGCCGATCCGGCTCGCCGGCGATGTCGATGGTGTGAATGCGCCCGTCGGCACCGATTCCGATGTGCAGCGCAGCCAACAGCCGGCCCCCGGGCGCGATCGCGATCCCGGGGGCGCCGTCGATCAGCAGGACGGCACCGGCGCGTGCGCGTCTGGTGAAGCGCCTGGTCTCGGTGGCGACGTCGGGGGCGCCGCGCATTTCGGTGGCGACACCGGCCGGCACCAGCACCGGATCGACCCGGCGCACCACGTCGGGCGCCAACAGCTCCAGCAGCGCGGGGATATCGCCGCCGCGGGAGGCCGCCAGGAACGCCGTGACGATCTGCAGGTGCTCGACACGGCGCCGCGGCTCGGCGGCCGGCCCGGCGTGCAGCCGGGCGCGTGCCCGGCTGGCCAGCTTCTTGGCGGCATCCGGGGATTTGTCCAACAGTGCACCGATCTGCTCGAAGGGGACGTCGAACAGGTCGTGCAAGACGAAGGCCGCCCGTTGTGCCGGCGACAATCGGTCCAGCACCACGAGCAGCGCGCGACTGACCGCCTCGGAGCGCAGCACCTCCTCGTCGGCGGCGGGCGCGGCGGCGCTGCCGGCGTTGCCCAAGGGGTCAGGCAGTGGCTGTTCGCCGCGCCGGGCACGCGCGCGCAACTGGTCGACTGCGGTGCGGGCGGTGATCGTGGTGAGCCAGCCCGCCACGTTGTCGACGGCAGCGAAGTCGGCGCCGCTGGCTTTGAGCCAGGCCGACTGTACGGCGTCGTCGGCGTCGGCGGTCGAGCCGAGCAGGTGAAAGGCCACCGAATGCAGGCGAGGCCGGTGGCCTTCGAACTCTCGGGCCAGATTCTCCAGCGTTCCCGGGTTGCTCATGGGTCACCTTTCGGTTCCGGGAGTCGTCAGTCATAGGAATAGCCACATCCGCCGACGAAAGGAAGAGCAACCTCATGAGCGTATCGACCGTCTACCTCGCGGTCATCACCGTCACCGCGGTCGTCACCATCGCTATCGCGATCGCCGACTTCATTCCGGCGCAGTTCGTCCTGGCCAATTCGGCGCAGGTGGGGGTGCCCCGGTCCTGGCTGCCGCTGTTGGGCGGGCTGAAGCTGGCGGGGGGCGCCGGCCTGGTCATCGGACTGGCCGGCGTGGCCTGGATCGGCGTCGCCGCCGCGGCCGGGCTGGTCGCCTTCTTCATCGGGGCCGTCGTGACGCATCTGCGGGCCGGAGTGTTGTACAACATCGGTTTTCCGGCCGCCTACCTGGCGCTGTCGACGGCGTCGCTGATGATGCTGCTGGCCTGAGTTATCCGAATTCGGCCGCCGGGTCGGTGTGGCCGGCCGAACCGGCCCGCCGCGGCAGTTCCAAGACGACGTTGGTGGCTTTGACCGAGGCGACGACCAGGCTGCCGGGCTGCAACTGCAGCTCGTCGGCGGCTTCCCGGCTGACCAGCGACACCAGCCGGAATGGGCCGGCCTGAACGTCGACCTGTGCCATCACCGTGTCCCGAGTGACGTTGGTGACCAACCCGACGAGCCGGTTGCGGGCAGACTGGCCCACCACCGGATTGCGCGACATCGGTTCGACGGAGGCGCGCTCCTGGGCGAACCGCGCCAGCTCGGCGCCGTCGACCATCCGGGGGCCGGTTCCCGTCGTCGCCGAGAGGCGACCGGAGTCGATCCAGCGCCGGACGGTGTCGTCACTGACCCCGAGCAGTTCGGCGACTTCGGCAATTCGAAAGCTTGGCACGTCGTTGAGCTTATCCTCGCCGGCCCGCTGGCTCAGGCTTGTGCGAAGTACCGGATCGCCGTCATCGCCTGGCCCCGGCGGTCGACGTCGGCGAAAAGCACCGCGCGCTGCTGCGCCGAAGTCATCGAGACCGCGACGGTGCCGCCGGCCGCCAGCAGCTTCGTCGGGCGCGCACCGTCGAGCCGGGCGCCGAGCTCGGCAAGATCTATCGCGGTGTCGTCGCCGTAAGTCATTGTCGCAGTGGGCGATAGCGCCGCCGTCACGGTGGATAGCTGACCCGAGCTGATCGCGGTGAGGAATGTGCGCACCGGATGCTTGCCCCGACCGGCCGGCCGGCGAAACCCGGCAGCGAAGCCGGCGCTGCCGGCGAGGCGCTGGTTGCGCAGCAGCGATCGCGACAGCCCAACCCCGGCGGGCACCGCCGCCAGGCCGTTGCCGAGGAACTGGCGCATCATCGCCGGCAGCTCCCAGTAGGCGCGCAACCGACGCAGCTTCCATCGGCTGCCGGCCTCGGTGAGGTCTTCGGTCAGGTCATAGCGCAGGATCGCTGGAATGTGCATGACCACCGACGGGCCCATCGCCACCTCGAGCTGCAGGTCCCGGATGACAGTCGTCCCGTGCACGATGTCCAGGTCGCGGTGGAAGGTGATGTCGCGGGGCCCGATGAACGTGTCGTAGAAGCGGCCGATCTGCTGCGCCCCGACGTGCGGGCGCGAACCCACCGGGTCCTCCACCTGGCCGTCGGAACTGAACAGGCCCACCCAGCCGCTGCGGTCGTGGGCGGCCGCGGCGGCCGGCGACTGCTCGACCGTGACCAGCAGATCCTGCGCTATCGAGTCCGTCATCCGGCTGCCTCCACCACAACGACACCAGCGCGGCGCATCGCCGCCACCGCAGCAGCCGACGATTCGGCGCCCACCCCCGCGGTCAACTGCGCCAGCACCGCGGTGGCAAACCCGGCGCGGATCGCGTCTTCGGCGGTGTGGCGCACACAGTAGTCGGTGGCGACGCCGACTACGTCGACGCGGTCCACCTCATGCCGGTGCAACCAGTCGGCCAGCGCGGTGCCGTCACCGTCGACGCCGTCGAATCCGCTGTATCCGGCGTCGTATTGGCCTTTTGTGAAGACCTCGTCGATCCGGTCGGTGCTCAGCGCGGGATGAAGATCGGCGCCGGCGGTTTCGGCGCGGCAATGCGGCGGCCAGGACGTCACGTAGTCCGGGTGCGCTGAAAAGTGGTCCCCGGGATCGATATGCCAATCCTTGGTCGCCACCACGTGGGCGTAGCGGTCGCGGGTGGCCGCGCCGTGTAGGTAGCGGGTGATGCCGTCCGCGACGTCGACGGCGCCGCTCACCGGCAAGGCGCCCCCGTCACAGAAGTCGTTCTGCACGTCGACGATGATCAGCGCCCGCATGACCACCACCGTATCGTCGGCGCCGCAGTGCGGCCCGCGCGTAGAGCATCCAGGACGCGATGACGGCCGCTAGCACCGTGGCCTCGGCTGCTGCGGTCCAGGCGGCCGGATAGACGACACCGGCCAGATACTGGGCGATGAAACCCTCCGGCGGGAGCGGGGCCATCCCGGCGGCGGCGCGGGCGCCGCGCTCGAGCCACGTCAGCGGGCAGTCCAGGTGGGCGGTGAGGATCAGGAGCCCCCATACCACCGCCGGGATATGCAGCCAGATGGTGCGCGGCCAGCGCAGTGCCAGAAACCCGCCGGCGATGACGTAGCCGACGAAGGCCAGGTGCACTGCAACGATGAGCACCACCGCGATGGGGTACATGGTCCTAGAAGGCCCGCCGTTTCGCCGTACGCAGAATTCGCTTCCGTCTGCGACCGCCACGGTACATTGGCGGACACCTGATAGTCAGGAGCGGATCTGATGACAACCGGCGGTTTTGACCCGAACGTCCCCGGCTATGGCCCTGGTTATGGCCCTGGCTATGGCCAGCCCGGCGCCTATCCGCCGCCGCAGGGCTGGGGGCAGCCGCCGGCGAAGGGGCAGAAGCCGGGCGGGCTGGGCCGGCGCTTCTGGGCCCGGCTCATCGACGGGGTGCTGGTCAGCATCGTGGCGTTCGCCCTGTCCCTGTTCGTGTTCGCCGACGACTATCCGTTCCTGGTGACCGGCCTGTTCTCCGGTGTGCTGACTTACGGCTACTTCGTCTTGTTCGAGGTCACCCAGGGAGCCAGCCCGGCCAAGCGCCTGCTCGGCCTGGCGGTGCGCGGGCCCGACGGGGTGTCCAAGCCGACGCTGGGACAGTCGGCCGTCCGCAACGCCTTCACCGTGCTGGCGGTGCTGCCCTACCTGGGCCCGCTGCTGGCCTTCGTGGCCTACGTCGTGATCGCGGTGACGATCAGCGGCAGCCCGACCAAACAGGGCAAGCACGACGAGCTGGCCGGCGGCACCCGGGTGATCCGGGACTGATCGCGTTCTCGAGAGTCAGAATCCGACGGCTTGGCCGTCACGGCGCGGATCGCTAGCAGCGAAATAACCGTCATCGAGCCGCCAGATCGCCTGGCAGCTGCCGAACCGGTGGTAGTCGTCGACGACGACCAGCTCATGGCCGCGCCGGCGCAGTTCATCGAGAGTTGCCGGGGCAAAACCGGTTTCGAGCGCCACTTGCTCACCCTGCAGCCAGCGGAACCGGGGCGCGTCACAGGATTGCTGCGGATTCTGCCTATGGTCGACGATGCGCACCACCAGTTGCACGTGTCCCTGCGGCTGCATAGCACCGCCCATCAGACCGAAGCTCATCACCGGCGCGCCGGCTTTGGTCATGAAGCCCGGAATGATCGTGTGGTACGGCCGCTTACCGGGACCGACCTGGTTCGGATGTCCCGGTGTCGCAACGAAATCCACACCACGGTTCTGCAGCGAGATGCCGGTGCCGGGGACCACCACACCCGAGCCGAAGCCCCAGTAATTGGACTGCGTCATCGACACCATCATCCCCGCGGCGTCCGCAGCCGTGAGACACACGGTGCCCCCGCGGGGCGCGCCCGCGACGGCCGGCTTGGCCCTGCCCCGGTCGATCTCGGCGGCGCGCCGCTGCAGATACGCCCGGTCCAACAGGGCTTCGGGACGCACCCGCATGTGGTCGATGTCGCCGACATAGGCGTGCGCATCGGCGAAGGCCAGCTTGACGGCCTCGATCTGAAGATGCACGCTGTCGGCGGAATCGACTGGGGCTGAGGCCATATCGAACTCTGCGAGAATTCCCAGGGCGATAAGTGCGACGATTCCCTGGCCATTGGGCGGGAGCTCGTGAACGGTGTAGCCGCGGTAATCGCCGGCGATGGTGCCGACCCAGTCGGCGCGGTGCGCGGCAAGATCGGAGGACCGCAGGGCACCGTCGTGGGCCGCTGCGTGCGCCGCCATCGCCGCCGCCAATTCTCCGCGATAGAACGCCTCACCCCCGGTGGCGGCGATCTTCTCCAGGGTCAGAGCATGGTCGGCCAACGTGACCCGCTCACCCGGTTTGGGGGCGCGGCCGCCGGGCATGAACGTTTCGGCGAAGCCTGGCTGAGCCACCAACCGCGGCAGTTGCTCCGCCCATTGGTGGGCAACCGTGGGCGAGACCAGGAAGCCGTTGCGGCCGTAGTGGATCGCCGGCTCGAAGAGTCGCCCCAACGGGAGTCTGCCGAAGGCGCCGTGCAGTGCGATCCACCCCGATACCGCGCCCGGAACGGTGACCGAATTCCAGCCGAGGGCTGGAATCGCGTTGCCGTGGAAGTAGTCCGGCGTCCATGCCGCCGGTGAGCGACCGGAGGCGTTCAGTCCGTGCAGCCGCTGCCCGTCCCACACGATGGCGAACGCGTCCGAGCCGATCCCATTGGAGACCGGTTCCACCACGGTGAGAGTGACGGCCGCGGCGACGGCGGCGTCCACCGCGTTACCACCGTCGGCAAGCATCTGCAGGCCGGCTTGGGCGGCCAGCGGCTGTGAGGTGCACACCACGTTGCCGGCCACAACGGGTTGACGCGGCCAGGCATATGCCGAGGTCCAGCCGAACGGCACGGGCACTCCCGGATCGTTGCACGCCGGAGCCGACCGCTCAACGGTCCGCCGGCCGGCGGGCTGCAACCATCAGCGGGCCAGCGAGAATCCCTCCCAGGCCCTGCGGCGTTCGGGCGTCGGGTCGAATTCCACCCGGGTCGTACGGTCGAACACCATCACCGGACGGTCGGTCGGGGTGTAGACCGGCCAGTCGTCGCCGGGCACCCCGTCGCGGCTGAAGGCCCGCCAGCGGCGCTGCACCTGGCCACTGACCCGTAGCGCCGCCCGGCGATCCGCACCGGCGGTGAGCAAGCGGCCCAAGCCACCGCTGCGGTAGACGTCGAACACGGCGAACAATTCGGTGGCATGGGTGGCGCCCAGGCCCGACCAGCGCAGCACCCGCGGCGCGAAGTCGTAGCGGTACACGTAGGTGGGCGCATGAGCCGCGTGCGCCTCGGCGATCTCCCAGACTGCCGCGTTGAAGGCGAAATCGCCGCCGAGCCGGATGCAGGCCGTTCGGCTCGGATAATCCGGGTAGGCGGCGATGATGCGGTCGCGCACGCCTTCCTCGGTGTTGGCCAGCACCGCCTCGACCATCGGCTCGGTCGTCGGCAGCATCTTCAGGAACCGGGTGAACAAGCGTCCCTCCTCGGCGTTGCTGCCGACGATGAGCGGCACCCGGTGGGCCGCACCGCGCCGCATCGCCTCGACCGGATCCAGCGGCAGCAGGTCGTCGCCGAAAACCGGGCCGATCGGGAACGCGCCCAGCATGTCGCGGGTGCCCTCGGTGAGCAATCGGTTTTGGGCCGCCACCAACTCCGTCGGCGACACCCGCAGCAGCGTCGGCGCGGCATCGGCGGGGCGGACCCCGAGCAGGGCGGCGAAGCGGCGGGCGAACTCCGCGGCCATCTCGGGGCTGCGGACCATTCCCGCGGCGGGGCTTTCGGCGATCGCGCGGGCGAACAGGCCCTCGGCCTCGGGTACCCCGAGCAGGGTGGCGACGATGTGCGCGCCGGCGCTTTCGCCGAAGATCGTGACGTTCTCGGGGTCACCGCCGAAGGCGGCGATGTTCTGCCGCACCCAGTGCAAGGCCAGCAGCAGATCGCGCAGGTACAGGTTGCTGTCGATGGTGACCTCGGAGGTCGACAGCGACGACAGGTCCAGGCATCCCAGCGCCCCGAGCCGGTAGTTGACCGAGACGTAGACGCAGCCGCGCCGGGCCAGCGCCGCCCCGTCGTAGATCGGGGTCGCCGAGCTGCCCAGGATGTAGCCGCCACCATGGATGAACACCATGACGGGCAGCGGGCCGGCACCGGCCTCGTCGGGAGCCACCACGTTGAGGGTCAGGCAGTCCTCGCCGGTCGGCTGGAAGCGACCCGGGCTCAGGATGGTGTACATCCGCTCCTGCGGTGCGCAGTTGGTGAACCCGTGGCAGTGCCGCACCCCCGACCACGGCTGCGCTGGCTGGGGTGCCCGGAACCGCAGCGGGCCGACCGGCGGCCGGGCATACGGAATTGAGCGCCATCGACGCACCCCGCCACTTGCGAAACCCTCCACGACGCCCGTGGCGATGCTGGCCTGCACAGGGTGGTTATGCATGAGCGAACGGTAGCGAACCGCCCGGCGGTTAGCGAACCTCGACGAAGGAGAGGTGATGCTGGACCGCCGCTTGGGCCCGGCGGTTAGCGAACCTCGATGAAGGAGAGGTGATGCTGGACCGCCGCGTAAACCCGGCGGTTAGCCTAACGGCATGCGTCTCGCCGGGCTCATCGCTGTGCTGCTGTTGATCGCCGGGTGTTCCCGCGCAACCGTCGGCGAACCGGAGCCCAGCGCGACCGGCCCGTCCAGCCCGGCAACGACCACCGGTGCATCATCGGTGCCCGCCTCGCCGACGTCGTCGTCATCCGTCCCGTCGGCACCGCCGGCTCCGGGTGCGGCGATCGCCGAGGTGATCGCCTGGATCGAGGCCGGACGGCCCGTCGATGCGGCGGGCTACCACAGCGCCACCCGGGACGGGGTCACCACCGACCTCGTCGACGAGGTGGCCTTCACGGTGCCGGCCGCGCCGCACCGCGCCACCAACTGCATGACCGATTCCGGGTCCGCTGATGGCGCACTGGCCTGCGTGGTGGACCTGGTCAATCCGCCGGCGCAGCCCGCAGAGATCTACGGGCAGTGGAAGGGCGGCTGGGTCGACTACGGCGGCAACACGCTGCAGGTGGGGTCCGCGCACGGTGACCCGGGCCGGTTTGTGCACGGTGATGGGGCGGAGTTGCCCGACGGATCGACGCTGTCGTTCGGCGATTACCGGTGCCGGGCGGATCGCGCTGGGCTGTTCTGCGTGAACTACGCCCACCGCTCGGCGGTGCGGTTCAGCCCCGAGGACATCGCGGTTTTCGGCTGCCTGCGCCCGGTTCCGCCGCCCGCCGACGCCGGCAAGCTGTTCAGCTGCGCAAGCTGACGCTCAGCGCCAGCGGTCGGCGGAGTCGACGGCGCGTAGCAGCGCGTCACAGAGTTGCTGCAGCTCCTCGCGGGGAGCGTCCTCGGCCAGCGCGGTCGCGATGTCTTCGGCCGCGCAGCGGACCTGATACACCCGGTCGGACAGGGCCGTGGCCTCCTCGGCCGAGAGCACCACGGCGTCGGGGGCCAGCGCGGTCGTCTTACCGCTGCTGATCAGGGCCCGCTGTTCGTAGGCGCGCTGCCGGCAGGATTGCCGACAATACTGCCGGCGCCGCCCGATACCGGCGTCGCCCACGTCACGGCCGCACCATCGACACGGTTGCGGGCGGGGACTGCGTGGCACGGCTGACTACCTTAGTCCGGTACCCGGGAGGATCCCGGTATCATTGAGGGTCGCGCCGCATGCGCCGGGAACTGCACAGGGCCCGTTCGCGTTGACTACCGCGAGACATTTTCACTGACAGGCATAAGGAGTGTGGGTCGATGGCTGATCGTGTTCTGCGGGGCAGTCGGCTGGGAGCCGTGAGCTACGAGACCGACCGCAACCATGACCTGGCGCCGCGCCGCATCGCGCGGTACCGCACCGAAAACGGCGAAGAGTTCGAGGTTCCGTTCGCCGACGACGCGGAGATCCCCGGCACCTGGATGTGCCGCAACGGCCTGGAAGGCACCCTCGTCGAGGGCGACCTGCCCGAGCCAAAGAAGGTCAAGCCGCCGCGTACGCACTGGGACATGCTGCTGGAGCGTCGTTCGATCGAAGACCTCGAAGAGCTGCTCAAGGAGCGGCTGGAGCTGATCAAGTCGAAGCGGCGGAGCTAGACCGCCTTAGCCGCGTCCGCCCCGCAGCCGGTTCACCCGGCCGCCGATCCCCCAGCGGGCGACTTTGACCATCGCTTCGCGAATATTCGAGCCGCTCATCTTGGAGACGCCCAGTTCACGCTCGGTGAACGTGATCGGCACTTCGGTGATGGTGAAGCCGTTGTTGACGGCGCGCCAGGTGAGGTCGACCTGGAAGCAGTATCCCTTGGAGTCCACCGCGTCCAGGCCGATTTTTTCCAGTACCCCGCGCCGGTAGGCGCGGTAGCCCGCGGTGATGTCGTGGATGCCGACCCCGAGTAGCAGCCGCGCGTAGGTGTTGGCGGTTTTGGACAGCACCAGGCGGCGCACCGGCCAGTTGCGTACCGCCCCGCCGTCGACGTAGCGCGAACCGATCGCCAGGTCGGCGCCCGCGTCGATGGCGTCCAACAACCGGTACAGCTGTTCGGGGGCATGGCTGCCGTCGGCATCCATCTCGACGATCACCTCGTAGTGGCGGGCCAGGCCCCAGGCGAAACCCGCCAGGTAGGCCGCGCCCAGCCCGGCCTTGGCGGTCCGGTGCATCACGTGAATGCGTTCGGGGTCGGCGACCGCCAGCTCATCGGCGAGCTTGCCGGTGCCGTCGGGGCTGCCGTCGTCGACGACCAGCACGTGCACGTCCGGGCGGGCCTGCTGCAACCGGCCCACGATGATCGGCAGGTTCTCCAGCTCGTTGTAGGTGGGGATCACCACCAGGGTGTGCAGACTGGGACGCTCAGTCATCGGCGCCGCTCCTCCTGTTTACCTCGGCGCCGGCAGGACGCCCCTTGAACCACTGCCGCTTCCGGCCGCGCATGAAGTGTCCATTTTGCAGTATGGCCGCCAGCAGGCCCGCAACAGCTGCGCCGACCAGCACCCCTTGCAGGATCGGCGCCCACCGGGTCGCCGGGGTCAGCGAGGTCTTGAGCCGCAGGTGGCTGTCCAGGTAGGCGGCTTCGAAGAACCCGGTGCGGGCCAGCTCGCGACCGTCGGGCGCGATCACGGCGCTGATGCCGGTGGTCCCGGCGACCACGACGTAGCGGTCGTGTTCGACCGCGCGCACCTTGGCGAACGCCAGCTGCTGTTCGCTCATCGTCTCGTCGAAGGTGGCGTTATTGGTCGGCACCGCCAGCAGCTGGGCGCCGGCCAGCACCGATTGCCGCGGCGCGCGGTCGAAGATCACCTCCCAGCAGGTGGCCACCCCGACCGGAACGCCGGCGACCTGCACCACCCCGTCGCCATGGCCCGGGACGAAATACCCCGCGCGGTCGGCGTAGCCCGACAAGTGCCGGAAGAACCCGCGCCACGGCAGGTACTCCCCGAACGGCTGGACGATCCGTTTGTCGTGGCTGTCCCCCGGCCCGGTGCGCGGATCCCACACCAGCACCGAATTCGTCGCCTCCGGGTTGTCGCGGGTCCAGCCCGGTGCCGCCCGCACCGTGCCTACCAGAATCGGGGCATCGATCGCCTGCGCGGCCACGGTGATCTGTTGAGCGGCATCGGCGTTCGCGGTCGGATCGATGTCGGAGGCGTTCTCCGGCCAGATTACGAACAGCGGGTGCGGGACCCGGCCGGCCTCGACGTCGTCGGCCAACCGCAGGGTTTCGCGGACGTGATAGTCCAGCACCTCACGGCGCTGGGCGTTGAAGTCGAGTCCGAGGCGCGGCACGTTGCCCTGCACCGCCGCCACGGTGATCGCCGGATCATCACCGGCGCCCGCCCCCGAGCGGCGCACACCGGGCCACACCACGATCGCGGCCAGCAGCACCAGGCAGATGCACAGGCCCGGCAGCAGCACCGCCGGCGGTCGGTCGGCGCCGCGGGTCGTCGGTTCCTCGCGCAGCCACCGCTCGATCTCCACGGTCAGCGCGGTGGCGGCGCAGCCGGTCAGCACCACGGCGGTCGAGAGCAGCGGAACCCCGCCCAGGGCCACCAGCGGTAGCAGCGGTCCCGCCGTTTGCCCGTAACCCACCGCGCCCCAAGGGAACCCGCCGAACGGGATCACCGACTTCGCCCATTCCTGGGCCGCCCACAGCAGGGCGAACCAGATCGGCCAGCCCGGAACGCCGCGCACCACCACCGCCGCCGCACCGAACACGGCGGGAAACAGCGCACACATCAGCGTCAACACCAGCCACGGCAGCGCGCCGACCAGACCGCCGACCCAGGGCAGCAACGGCAGATAGAACGCCAGACCGCACAGCAGGCCGTACCCGAAACCCCCGGCGACGGTGGTCGTGCGGTGAGTCAGCACCCAGCCCAGCAGCGCGAATGCCAGGATCGCCGCCCACCACCAGTTCAGCGGAGGGAAGCCGGCGCGCAGCAGCATGCCGGCACCCACCGCGGCCGCCAGCTGGGCCCAGCGGTCGGCGGTCGCAACGCCCAGGCGCTCCAGTCGGTTCGGGCCGGCAGGCTCTGACTGGGCGTCGGCGTCGGGACCGGCCGGATCGTCGGCGGCCTCAGCCATGCAGGACCACTCCCCGGTGCACGGTGCGCCGGCACCGCGGCGCGTCACCGGATTCCAGCACCGGTAGCGCAGGCACTCGAGAGCGCGGATCGGTCGACCAGCGCTGAACGGAGTCGCGGGGCGCCTGAACGGCCAGCCGAGTGACGTCCCAGACCGCGTAGGACGCGGGTGCACCGGGCACCAGGGTTCCGCTGATGCCGTCGTTGACCCCGGCGGCTCGCCAGCCGCCGCGAGTGGCGGCGGCGAAGGCCGCCCGCATCGACACCGCGCTGCCCGGGGTGCGGTGGTGTGCGGCCGCGCGCACCGTGGCCCAGGGATCGAGCGTGGTCACCGGGCTGTCGGAACCGAACGCGAGGGGCACGCCTTGGGATGCTAACAGCGCCAACGGGTTCAGCCCGGCGGCGCGCTGCGCGCCCAGCCGCTGGGCGTACATCCCGCCCTCGCCGCCCCAGAGCGAGTCGAAAACGGGTTGCATACTGGCGATCACGCCCCAGGATCCCAGCTTGGCGGCCTGCTCGGCGCTGACCATCTCCAGGTGCTCGAGCCGGTGCCCGCAGCGCGCCACCGCGGCAACGCCGAAGCGCTCGACCACCTGTTCCAGAGCCGCAACGACCGATGACACCGCGGCGTCGCCGATGACATGGAACCCGGCGGTCACGCCCGCCTCGGTGCAGGCCCACAGATGGGCGCCGACGGTGTCGGCGTCCAGGTGGCACACGCCGGTGCAGTCTGCAGCGTCGGCGTAGGGCTCGTGCAGCCAGGCGGTGTGCGAGCCCAAAGCGCCATCGACGAACAGGTCACCGCCGAGACCGCGGGCGCCGGTGTCGGCGAGCAGTTCTCGGGCCTGGGCGGCGCTGTGGACCGGTTCGCCCCAATAACCGATGACCTCGACACCGTGGTCCAGCGCCCGCAGCTCTCGCCAGTCGTCGAGGCCACCGATATCCGGGCCGGCGCACTCGTGGACCGCGACGATGCCGGCCGCGGCCGCGGCGTCGAGCGCGGCGGTGCGGGCAGCGGCGCGCTGCTCGGCGGTGAGCAGAGTGCGCGCCACCGCACGCACCCGGTGGTGGGCCGCACCGGACAGCGGCGTCGCGGGGTGGTGTTCCAGGCCCGGCACCCGGCGACGCAGCCCGCTGGAGGCCAGCGCGGAGTGGACGTCGACGCGAGACAGGTAGGCAGGCCGGTCCCCCACCACCGCGTCGAGCGCCGCGGTGTCCGGCGCCGCATCGTCCGGCCAGCCGGTTTCATCCCAGCCGTGGCCCCAGATCGGCTGATCGGGATGGGCCGCCGCGTAGTCGGCGATCAGCTGCAAACAGTGCCGCCGGGAAGTGGCCGGCCGCAGATCCAGGCCGGTGCGGCACAGCCCCGTCTCGGTGACATGGACGTGGCTGTCCACGAAAGCCGGTGTCACCAAAGCCCCGTCGAGGTCGAGCACCTCGGCCCGGGGGAACTGCTCGCGGCCCACCGCATCGCTGCCCAGCCAGGCGACCAGCCCGTCGCGGACCGCCATCGCCGTGGCCTCCGGATGCGTCGGGCTGTGAATGCGGCCGCCGAGCAGCAGCAACGTGGGGGCCCCGGACACGACTGTCACGTCGTAAAACGTACGGGGTGCCGATGACGCCGGATCAGCCGACCGACAGGGCGGGCGGCTGGAGCGGGCGCACGTCGGTGACGTCAGAAACGTCGACGACTTCGGCGTCGATGTAGTCGGCTGGCCGGCCCGGAGCGCGCCGAGCGGCATACCAGCGTCCGCCGGCGACCGTGGCGGCCGCCAGCGGCGTATGCCGGCCCAGCCCGGCGGTGGCCGCCGCAGCCAGCAGTGGACGGGCGGCGGTCCGGGTGGGCGGCGCCAGCAGCAGCAAGCCCATCAGCGTGGTCAGCGGCCCCGGAACCAGGATCAGCAGCGTGCCCGCCGCGATCAGCCCGCCATCGGCGAGCACGCCCGGCTTGAGGCCCGACCGCAGCCGGCCGATCTGGCGGCGAAGCTGCCCGGCCGACAACGCCAGCCCCGCCACGAAGGCGCCCAGCAGCAGCAGCAGCGTCCAGCCGAATCCGATTGCCCAGATCAGCGCGGCAGCCGCGGCCGACTCGGCCAGGACGTAGACCACAAACATCCGCAACACAGCGCTCGCCATGCCACCCCAACGTCCGGGACGCCGAGGAGGTTCCCTCGGGGCACACCGGGGCATACGTTGATGCGATGACGACCATCGAACTCGCCACCCCGGACGGACCCATCGACGCGTTGCTGGATATTCCGGACGGGCCGGGCCCATGGCCCGGGGTGGTGGTGATTCACGACGCCATCGGATACGCCGCGGACATGGCGGCCATCTCCGGGCACGTCGCCGAGGCGGGTTATCTCGCGGTGTCGCCGAACCTGTACTCGCGCGGCGGCCGGGCCCGCTGCATCACCCGGGTGTTCCGGGAGCTGCTGACCCAGCGCGGCCGCGCGCTCGATGACATCATCGCCGCCCGCGATCACCTGCTGGGCATGCCGGAGTGCTCCGGCAAGGTGGGGATCGCCGGATTCTGTATGGGCGGACAATTCGCGTTGATCTTGTCGCCCAAGGGATTCGGCGCCTCCGCCCCGTTCTACGGCACCCCGCTGCCCCGGCAGCTGAGCGAGACGCTCGAGGGCGCCTGCCCGATCGTGGCCAGTTTCGGGGGACGCGACCCGATGGGTATCGGCGCACCCAATCGGTTACGACGGATCGTCGAGCACAAAAACATCCCGCACGACATCAAGGTCTACCCCGGCGCCGGACACAGCTTCGCCAACAAGCTGCCGGCCCAGCCGCTGATCCGCATCGCCGGCTTCGGCTACAACGAAGCCGCGACCGCCGATGCCTGGGCACGGGTATTCGCGTTCTTCGGCGAACACCTGCGCGCCGACAGCGGCGACTAAGCGGTGGCCGCCGTGGCGAGCACCCGCGGGAACAGGACGTTGTTCTCCTTGTGCACGTGCAAGTGGATGTCGCTCTCCAGGTCCGCCAGGCCGGACAGCATCGCGGTGTAGCTGGCACAGGCGTCCGCCGGAATGGTGTAGCCGTCGGTGAGCTCACGCAGTTCGGCGAGCAGGCGGCCGGCGTTGTCGTGCTCCTGCTGGTTTGCGGCGAGTTCGTTGCGTAACTCGTCGGAGAGCGGACGGTCCGGCCGGCCGGCCCGCAGGCTGATCTCGGGGAACAGCATGGTCTCCTCGGTGCGCAGATGCGGCTCCATGCCGGCGCGCAGCTGGTGGAAGAGCTCCCGGACGCGTACGAGTTCGCCGTGGTTGCGGCCGTGCACCCGCGCCACCTTGTCGACCAGCTCCGCCAACCGTGGGAACTCGTCCCACAGGAAGCGGTGGTGGGTGCTGACGATGTGGGCGATCAGCGCAGGGTCGTCGAAGCCGGCCCAGTCGGCGCGCTGAGCGGGCGCTGTGGAGCTGTTGAGCGCGGCGAGCAGCTCCTGGGCGTCGACACCGTCGGCAGCGCACGCGTCACCGAGCGTGCGCTGGCCATGGCAGCAGAAGTCGATCCCGAACCTGCTCAGGATGCGGGTGGTCGACGGGTCGGCGGTGACGATGTCGCCAAGGATCTGGTCGGAGGTGAAGGCGGCCACGAGAACTCCTGGGTTGTCGGCGGGTCAATCCAACAATGGCAATTTCAATGATTGAAGTCCACTATATGTGACCCGGTCGCGTCCTCAGCCGGCGGCGGTCAGCGCCAGCCCGACGTTGTTATGCATGCCGCCCCGCAGCTTGCTGAACACGTTGAACACCCGGCCGATGAGCCCATAGCGCTTGCCGATCGCGGCGTAGACGGCGCCGTTGTCGGACTTGTCCAGGACGGTGGCCAGCGCCTCGATCGGCTCACCTTTGGGACGGCCCCGCATGTCACAGACCGCCAGGGTGACGCGCGGGGTGTTACGGATCCGCTTGACCTTCCACGACGATTCCTGGGTGATTACCAACAGCCGGTCGCCGTCGGCGGCCGCCCACACCGGAGTCGGCTTGGGGCGGCCGTCTTTGGTGAACGTGGTCAGCAGCAGGTAGTCGGACTGGGCGAGGTCAGCAAAGGTCGGTGCCACGGACGCGAATCTACCCGCCCGGAGCCGCGGCGCCGGAAGCGTGACAACGGGGCGAGTCGGGCCGGGCTACAGCGGAGGCCGGCTCGGCAGCGGGTGCAGCTCGGCCAGCTTGGGCAGCGCGGGCTTCGGCTGGGCCGAGTCCACGTAGGCGGCCACCGCGTCGGCGGAGATCAGACCGTAGCGGACCAGCAGATCAACGGCGTTGAGGCCGAAGTGCTGGGCGACCCGGAGCAGGTTGTCGGCGGTGATGAGCCGGCCTTCGTGTGCCGCCTTGTAGTAGGCGGACTTGCGGTAGCCGAAAGCTTCATAGACTTCGGTCGCAGGCAGCGGCCGACCGATCAGATAGGGCAGCACCACCGACGGGTCTTTATCACGATCGTCCATGGTTTTAGACCATAGTCCTGTTAGAAGGGCGATGACCAGACCAGCGTACCAGATTCCTCGGCTTTTCTTACATTGATGTCAGTTTCCTGCCACGTTACGAGCATCGGATTGCGATCATCTTCGCCCGGTCAGCGCGGCATCCGCCGCCAGAGGGCCTGCGGCACCAGCCGCATCACGGCGAACATCGGCCGCAGTAGCCAGGGCACGGCGACCATGCGTCGGCCCCGGGCGAGCGCGCGAGCGGTTGCGTCCGCCACCTGGGCCGGCGTGCTGGCCGGCGGAGCCGGTTTCATACCGGCCGTCATCCGCCCGATGACGAACCCCGGACGCACGATCAGCAACTGCACGCCGGTGCCGTGCAAGGCATCGGCAAGTCCGTTGGCGAACCCGTCCAGACCGGCCTTGGCCGAGCCGTAGACGTAGTTGGCGCGGCGGACCCGCACCCCCGCGATCGACGAGAACACCACCAGGCGGCCCCGGCCGGCCGCGCGCATCGCCGCGGCCAGGTGGGTGAGCAAGCTGACCTGTGCAACGTAGTCGGTGTGGACCACGGCCACCGCGTGCGCGGCATCGGATTCCGCGCGGGCCTGGTCGCCCAGGATCCCGAAGGCCAGCACCGCGGTGCCGATCGGGCCGTGCTCGGCGATCAGGGCCGCGACCAGGGGGCCGTGCCCGGCCAGGTCGTCGGCGTCGAACTCTATGGTGTGCACCGCCGCGGCACCCGCGTTGCGCACCGCGGCGACCTGGGCGTCGAGCCGGTCAGCAGCGCGGGCGGCCAGCACCACCGTCGCGCCGGGCGCCAGTCGGCACGCCAACTCCACGCCGATTTCGCTGCGCCCGCCGAAAATCACCACCGGCCCGTCCACCGTGTCGTTCACGGCTGCGATTATCGCCTGCGCTAGCGTGAACGGTGATGGCGAACGCGACGACCCGGCTGACCAGCGACGCGCTGGCGTTTCTCACTGAACGCCACCTGGCGATGCTGACCACCCTGCGCGCCGACAACTCTCCACACGTCGTCGCGGTCGGCTTCACCTTTGATCCGAAAACCCACATCGCCCGGGTGATCACCACCGGCGGTTCGCAGAAGGCGGTCAACGCCGAGCGCGCCGGGGTGGCCGTGCTGAGCCAAGTCGACGGCGCGCGCTGGCTCTCGCTGGAGGGCCGCGCCAGCGTCAACGACGCGGCCGCCGCCGTGCGTGACGCGGAGCTGCGCTATGCCCAGCGATACCGCACGCCGCGGGTGAACCCGCAGCGCGTGGTGATCGAAGTGCAGGTAGAGCGCGTGCTCGGGTCGGCCGACCTGCTCGATCGCGGCAACCGTTAGCCCGGTACCACGACCAGATCGTGCGGCCGGTTGTTCAGTGGCTCGGCGCCGTCCTCGGTGACGATCACGATGTCTTCGATCCGGGCGCCCCACTCGCCGGGGAAATAGATGCCCGGCTCGACCGAGAACGCCATCCCGGCGGCCAGCGCAACGTCGTTGCCGGCGACGATGTAGGGCTCCTCATGCACCGACAAGCCGATGCCGTGGCCGGTGCGGTGCACGAAGTAGTCCGCCAATCCCGCTTCGGCCAGCACATCGCGTGCCGCCGCGTCGACCTGCTGCGCCGGAACCCCGGGGCGGATGCACTCGACCGCCGCGCGCTGCGCCCGCTGCAAGACCGAATACCGCTGCGCCACTTGCGGATCCGGCTCCCCCAGGCTGTAGGTCCGGGTCGAGTCGGAATGGTATCCAGGCTCGACCGGGCCGCCGATGTCCACCACGACGATGTCGCCGGTTTCTAGCTCGCGGTTCGAGCACTCGTGGTGCGGGTCGGCGCCGTGCGGCCCGGAACCGACGATGATGAATGCGACCTCCGAATGCCCCTCGGCGACAATCGCTTCAGCGATGTCTGCGGCGACGTCGGCCTCGGTGCGGCCCGGCACCAGAAACTCCGGCACCCGGGCGTGCACCCGATCGATCGCTGCACCGGCCCTACGCAGCGCGTCGATCTCGCTGGGGTCCTTGATCATTCGCAGTTCGCGCAACACCTCGGTGGCCAGCACCGGAGTCGTGCGCAGCACATCGGTCAGCGGCAGCAGATGCAAGGCCGGCATCGACTCGGTGACCGCCGCGGAAGTCGGCGATGCACCCAGCGCCGCGCCCACCAGGCGGTAGGGATCCTGCCCGTCGACCCAGTCCTGCACTGCGATACCCAGGTCGGCCACCGCCGATTCGCGCAGCGCCGCCAACTCCAGCCGCGGCACCACCATGGTGGGCCGGCCGGACGCGGGCACCACCAACGCGGTCAGCCGCTCGAAGGTCTGGGCGCGCGACCCGATCAGGTAGCGCAGGTCGTAGCCCGGGGTGATCACCATCCCGTCCAGGCCGGCGTCGGCGGTGGCGGCGGCCGCGGCGGCCAGGCGGTCGGCGTACACGGAGCTGTCGAACCGGGAAGTCACGCACACCAGGCTAACCGGCCCGCGAGTGCGAATCTCACGAGGCGACACGCCTGAGTGCCGTCGTGGTATTCCCACTCGCGGGGGGAAATAGGGTGGCAATCATGCCTGCTCCCGTGCTGCTGCTCGACGGTGCCAGTATGTGGTTCCGGTCCTACTTCGGGGTGCCGTCTTCGATCACCGCTCCCGACGGCCGTCCGGTGAACGCCGTGCGCGGCTTCTTCGACTCGGTGGCCACCCTGATCACCCGGCAGCGTCCCGGCCGGTTGGCGGTCTGCCTGGATCTGGACTGGCGGCCGCAGTGGCGGGTCGACCTCATCGCCTCCTACAAGGCGCACCGGGTGGCTGAAGAAGTGCCCGACGACCCAGATGTCGAGGAGGTCCCCGACGACCTGAGTCCCCAGGTGGAGATGATCGCCGAGCTGCTCGACGCGTTCGGGATCGCCACCGCCGGGGCGCCGGACTTCGAGGCCGATGACGTGCTGGGCACGCTGGCCGCGGCCGAACGCAAGGATCCGGTGATCGTGGTCAGCGGCGACCGTGACCTGCTGCAGGTGGTCGCCGACCGCCCGGTTCCGGTGTCGGTGCTCTACCTCGGGCGCGGGCTGGCGCAGGCGACCCTGTTCGGCCCGGCGGAGGTGGCGCAGCGCTACGGTCTGCCCGCCGAGCGCGCCGGCGCCGCCTACGCCGAGATGGCGCTGCTGCGCGGGGACCCGTCGGACGGGCTGCCCGGTGTGCCCGGGATCGGCGAGAAGACAGCGGTCGGGCTGCTGGCCCGGTACGGCTCGCTGGCGGCCGTGCTGGACGCCGCGGCTGATCCGGGCTCGCCGATGGCCAAGGGAGTGCGAGCCAAATTGCAGGCGGCGCAAGACTATATCGCCGCCGCCGGCCCGGTGGTGCGGGTGGCTACCGACGCCCCGGTCAAGCTGTCGACACCGTCGGACACCTTGCCGCTGGCGGCGGCCGACCCCGCTCGCGTCGCCGAACTGGCCGACCGCTTCGGCGTCGGATCCTCGATCGCCCGGCTGCAGCGGGCACTCGACACGCTGCCGGACTGAGCTACTTGGGCCGGCCGACCTCGTAGGTACCCGAGTTGTCCTGGAAGGTGACGGTCACCTGACGCTTGGTGCCATCGATGCTGACCTCGCAGTTGAACGTGTCGCCCTGCTTGACCACCGGGCTCTGACCGTTGTTGCACCGGACGTCCTTGACGTTCTTCGCGCCGTAGCCGTTGGTCTGGTCGGCCAGGATCTGCTGCACGCCCTGCTGCGCCTTTTCGACGTCGAGCTTGGTGGTCACGAAGAACCCGGGCTTCCAGAACCCCAGCACCAGCACCACCAGAGCGGCGATGCCCACGCATGCGGCGAGCACGGTGCCGACCAGCGCGGTCGGGCGCTTGTTCGCCGGCCCGGCTTGACCGAACTGGCCCGGCTGTTGGGGGTACTGACCGTACTGACCGGGTTGGCCGTACTGGCCCGGCTGCCCGTACTGGCCGGGCTGGCCGTACTGGCCGGGCTGCCCGTACTGACCCGGCTGGCCGTACTGAGCGGGTTGCCCGTACTGGCCATACTGGGCCGGCTGGCCGTACTGCTCCGGTTGCGGATAGCCGGGATACTGCGGCGCCGAGGGGTAGGACGTCTGCTGCGGGTACTGCGACGGCGTGTAGGCCGGCGGCTGCCACTGCTGCTCGGCGCCGGTTGCAGGACTCTGGCCGGTGCCCGGCTGTTCTTCGGGCTGTCCGGGCTGCTGAGGCTGCCACGGCTGCGTCGGGTCATATCCCTGCGGTCCGCTCATCGTTGTTCCTCGAGTCCTCTCACGTAGCGGGTGCTGATCACCGCCGGCTCTCCACCGTAGCGCCCGGACCAGCCTACCCGGCGTCAACGGCGACCACGCCGCGCAAAACCGTGTCGATGGCCTGTTTTGCGGTTGCGCGCAGGTCGGCTCCGGGCGCCGCATTGCGCAGCTGATCGAGCAGGTCGAGCACCTGGCGGCACCAGCGCACAAAGTCACCCGCCGACAACGGCGAACCGGCCCCGGCCGCGTCCGAAGCGTCCAGCGCCGAAGCCAGGTCGCCGGTGCGAGCCCAGCGATACACCGCGGCGACGAAGCCCTCGTCGGGCTCACGGCTCGCGGTGATGCCGTGCCGGCGCTCGTCGGCCCGCAGCGCCGCGGCGAGCCTGCGGGTCTGATGCAGCGCCCGGCGCACCGGCTCGGTGGGCGGTTGCAGGGTGGGCGGCCCACCCGGGCTGTCCGCACCGCGTGATTCGTAGAGCACCGCGGAGACCACTGCGGCCAGTTCCGCCGGGCCGAGACCGTCCCACGCCCCGGTCCGCAGACACTCGGCGACCAAAAGGTCGCTCTCGCTGTAGATCCGGGCCAGCATCCGGCCGTCGGAGGTCACCTTCGGATCACCGTCACCCACGGCGATAAAGTCCCGCTCGGCGAGCAGCCCGACGATCCGGTCGAAGGTGCGGGCCAGCGAGTTGGTGGCCGCCTCGACCTTGCGGCGCAGCTGCGCATTGTCGGCCTCTACCCGCAGGTAGCGCTCGGCGGTGCGCACCTTGGCCTCGCGATCCGGCTCGGCGTGGGTCGGGTGGTCGCGCATGCGCTGGCGCAGCGCGGCCAGTTCCGGATCCACCGGTTCCTCCGGCGGCCCGCTGCCGCGCCGCCGGCGCGGGTTGGGCACCACCAGCCCGGCCGCCGCGGACCGCAACGCCGAGGCTAGGTCGCGACGGACCCGGGGCTGGCGGTGCTCCACCCGCTTGGGCAGGCTCATGGTGCCGATCGGCGGTATGGCGCCGGAGTAGTCGGCCGAGGAGATCCGGCCGGCCCACCGGTGCTCGGTGAGGACCAGCGGCCGCGGTTCGTCGGAGTCCCGGTCGGCTTGCAGCACCACCGCCAGACCACTGCGGCGGCCGTGGGTCAAGGTGATGATGTCGCCTTTCCGCAACGCCGCCAAGGCATCACTGGCGGCCCGACGGCGCTGCAACCGGGAGGCACGCGCCTGGGCGCGTTCCCGTTCGGAGATCTTCGCCCGCAGCCGGGCGTAATCGAGTACCGCCGCGTCGCGGCCGCCGAGTTCGGCGGCGATCTCATCGAGCATCCGTTCGCCGCGTTCGGCGCCGCGCACCAGGCCGACCACGGAGCGGTCGGCCTGATACTGGGCGAACGACTGCTCCAACAACCGGTGGGCCTGCTCGGGGCCCATCTGCTGGACAAGGTTGATCGTCATGTTGTACGACGGCGCGAACGAGCTGCGCAGCGGGAAGGTACGGGTAGATGCCAGCCCGGCCACCTGGTCGGGATCGGCGGTGGCCTCCCCCGGATGCCACAGCACCACCGCATGGCCCTCGACGTCGATGCCGCGCCGGCCGGCCCGCCCGGTCAGCTGGGTGTACTCCCCCGGCGTCAATGCGGCGTGCTGTTCGCCGTTGAACTTGACCAAGCGTTCCAGCACCACCGTGCGGGCGGGCATGTTGATGCCCAGCGCCAGGGTCTCGGTGGCGAACACGGCCTTGACCAGGCCGGCGGCGAACAACTCCTCGACAGTGTGGCGAAACACCGGCAGCAGCCCGGCGTGGTGGCCCGCCAGCCCGCGCAGCAGCCCCTCGCGCCATTCGTAATAGCCCAACACGGCCAGGTCGTCGTCGGCGAGGTCACCGCAGCGGTGGTCGATCACCTCGGCGATCCGGGCGCGCTCGGACTCGGTGGTCAACCGCAGCGGTGAACGCAGGCACTGCTTGACTGCGGCATCGCAGCCGGCGCGGGAGAACACGAAGGTGATCGCCGGCAGCAGCCCGGCCGAGTCCAGCACCGCGATCACATCGGGGCGCATCGGGGGCCGGTAGGCCGGGCGCCCTGGGCCGCCCCGGCCCGAGTGGCGGCGTGGTGAGAAGTCGGTGAGCCGGTCGGCTTCGCGGCGGTGGGCGATGTGCCGCAACAGTTGTGGGTCCACGTGCGGGCGGCCCGGCCCCTCGGCGCCGGGCCCGGATTCGAACAAGTCGAAGAGCCGCTTGCCGACCATCATGTGCTGCCACAGCGGCACCGGACGGTGCTCGTCGACGACAACGGTGGTGTCCCCGCGCACGGTCTGGATCCAGCCGCCGAATTCCTCGGCGTTGCTGACTGTGGCCGACAGGCTGACCAGCCGCACCTCATCGGCCAGGTGCAAGATGACCTCCTCCCAGACCGCGCCGCGCATCCGGTCGGCCAGGAAGTGCACCTCATCCATCACCACATGCGAAAGCCCCTGCAGAGCAGGCGAACCCGCGTAGAGCATGTTGCGCAACACCTCGGTGGTCATCACTACCACCGGCGCGTTGGCGTTGACCGACAGGTCACCGGTCAAAAGCCCGACCCGGTCCTTGCCGTAGCGGGCGACCAAGTCGGTGTGCTTCTGGTTGCTCAGCGCCTTGATCGGGGTGGTGTAGAAGCACTTGCCGCCGGCGGCCAGGGCCAGGTGCACCGCGAACTCCCCGACCACGGTTTTGCCGGCGCCGGTCGGGGCGCACACCAGCACACCTCGGCCGTCCTGCAGTGCCTGGCATGCCCGGCGCTGGAAGTCGTCCAGCCCGAACGGCAGTTCCGTGGCGAACCGGCTCAGTTCGGTCATGCCGGGCAGCTACTCATGCGGCGCGGCGACGGGGGCGGGAGCTTCGATGGGCGAGGCTTCGTCGTCGGGCAGTGGTGCGGCCGCCTCCCGCTTGGCCTTGCGCTTGTCGTGCAGCCGGGCGATCTGGATCGCGAGCTCCAGCAGCAGCGTCAGCGCTAGGCCCAGCGCGGTCATCGAGAAGGGATCGGAGCCCGGCGTGGCGACCGCCGCGAACGCGAACACTGCGAAGATCAACCCGCGCCGCCATGCGGCCAGCCGGGCGTAGCTGAGCACGCCGACCTGATTGAGCATCACGATCAGCAAGGGGAACTCGAAGCTGATCCCGAACACCAGCAGCAGGTTGATCAGGAAACCGAAATAGCGTTCGCCGGACAGCGCGGTCACCTGGACGTCGCTGCCGATGGTCAACAGAAAGCCCAGCGCTTTGGCCAGCACCAGATAAGCCAGGACGGCGCCGGTGACGAACAGCACGGCCGCCGACACGACGAACACCACCGCGAAGCGGCGCTCTTTGCGGTACAGCCCCGGTGTGATGAAGGCCCACAGCTGGTAGAACCAGATCGGGCAGGCCAGCACCACGCCGGCGGCGACAGCGACCTTGAGCCGGAGCATGAACTGATCGAACGGCCCGGTGGCCAGCAGTCGGCAGTGCCCGTCAGAAGCGATCTGTGCTCGCGCGGAGTCGGGCAGCGCACAATAGGGATGTCTTAGCCACTCGCCGAGACTTTCCATCCCCAGGAAGCCGTGCGAGTACCAGGCGAACCCGAAGGCGGTGGTCACCGCGATCCCGGCCAATGAGAGCAGCAACCGGGTGCGCAGTTCACGGATGTGGTCGACGAGCGACATCGTCCCGTCGGGATTGGTGCGGCTGCGCCGTTGGCGTGGGTCAAGCCGCTTGACGAAGCTGGTGGCACGCACCATCACGGGGCGCTCGGGCGCTGCGGAGACGAGAGCCTAGGCCGACCGTGGGTCAGCCGGTGGCTCGACGCGTTCGGACTGTACTGGTGATGGCGTGGCAGATGGTTCCGCCTTGCTCTCGCCCTGCAGTTCGCGGATCTCGGATTTGAAGATTCGCAGCGACTTGCCGAGCGACCGTGCCGCGTCGGGGAGCCGCTTGGCGCCGAACAGCACGACCACTACGAGCAACAGGATTGCCCAGTGCCACGGACTGAGACTGCCCACTTCGGATACCTCCAGACGTCGCCTCGATGCTACCGCAGTACCGCAGGTCGGCCCGCCTCCGCGCAGCGCGGGCTGCTAGCCGGAGCCGGTATGTACCACGCCATACACCGCCAGTGCGGCCGCCGCGGCATCGCGCACCCGGGCCGCCAGCGACTCCGGCGCCACCACCTGCACCTCGTCGCCCATCCCCAGCAGCAGCCGGGTCAACCACTCGTCGGAGGCGTACGTCAGCTCCGCCTCGCGCCACCCGTCGGACAGCTCCGCCACCAGACGCATCGGGTAGTACTCGAACATCCACGCTGCTGAGGGCGCCACCCGCACGGTCGCGACCGGCATCGACGGATCGGCGTCGAACAACGACGTGTCGGTCTCAGCCTGCCGCGCCGGTTCCGGCGGCGTGGACGGCTCGTCGAGCACCTCGGCTCCGTCGATGCGGTCGAAGCGGAACAACCGCACACCGGCTGACTCGCGACACCAGGCCTCCAGGTAGCTGTGGTTGGCGATCAGCACCACCCGGATCGGGTCGACGACCCGGTGCGACGAGGTGTCGCGCGAGGCGGCGTAGTAGTCGATGGCCAGGGCACGGTGGCGGCGCACGGCGTCGCGGACCACGTCGGCGGCCGCGTTGTCGTCGCCGGCGGCCTCGGAGGCTTCCTGCACCGCGGTGCCGGCGGCGTTCTCGATCTTGGCGATCGCGCTGCGGGCGGCCCGGGGGTCGACGATGCCGGGCATGTCGACCAGCGCCCGTAGCGCCATCAGCATGGCGGTGGCCTCGCGCGAGGTCAGCCGCAAGGGCCGATCCACTCCCGCGGATTCGTAGACGTCGATGCGATCTTCGTAGAACGTCAGGTCGATCAGGTCCCCGGGCCCGTAACCGGGCAACCCGCACACCGCCAGCTGCTCCAGGTCGCTCTGCAACTGGCCCAAACTCACCCCGAGTTCGGCGGCGGCCTGCTCTTTGGTGATGCCCGGGCGGGCCAGGAAATAGGGCACCATGTTGAGCAGCCGGACCAGCCGGGTCGACAGCGGGCTCACGCCGGCACCCCCCGGGCGCAAGCGGTGAGGCGGGCCACCACGTCGTCGCGCAGCGTGGGCGGGTCCAGGACGACGGCGTCGGCCCCATGCCCGGCGATCTCCCGGGCCAGCCGGTCGTGGGTGCCGATGTCGACGCCGATGACGTCGCCGTCGCGGTCGGCCAACGACTCGCGGCCCAGTACCGTGCCGGCTCGGCGCAGCGCCACGGCCCGACCGTCGGCGACCCAGATACGCGCCTGCAGACCACTGGGAGCCTCCCCTACGGCGGCCGCGACGATCTGGCGCAGATCGGCGGTGTCGGGGCGGGTGACCGCGCCCGGCGGCCCGATCGGTGTGACATCGTCGGCGATCCGCGACATCCGGAAGGTGCGTACCGCATCGCGGTCGCGGTCGTGGCCCACCAGGTACCAGCGTCCGCCGTGGGTGACCACCCCCCACGGCTCCACGGTGCGGGTGCTGTAGGGCGCCACCGGTGACGGGCGATGGCCGAACTGCACGGCCTGCCCCGCCTGGACGGCGTCCATCAGCGCCCGCAGCGCCGGCTCGGCGCGATGGATGCCCGGCAGCGCCGCCGGCGGGGCAACCAGCACGTCGGCGCGGTCCGCGTCCACATCGACACCGGCGGCCTGCAGTTTGGTCACCGCGCCCTGGGCGTTGGCGCGCAACTCCGGCGACTGCCACAGCTGGACGGCGACCGCGACCGCGGCCGCTTCTTCGTGGGTGAGTTCGATCGCGGGCAGCGCGTATGCCTCGGGGTTGATCCGGTAGCCCTCGACCGGGTCCAGACCCGACACCTTCCCGGTCTCCAGCGGAATGCCCAGGTCACGCAGCTCGTTCTTGTCGCGCTCGAACATCCGGGAGAAGGCGTCGAGGTTCTGGGTGCTGTCGTAGCCCGCGACGTTGGTGCGGATCTTCTCCGCGGTGAGGTAACCGCGAGTGGACAGCAACGCGATGACCAGGTTCAAGAGCCGTTCGACTTTGGCGGTCGCCATGAGAAGAGAGGATAGGCGCTACATACTGGCGATCAGGCGTTTGACCCGCTCGTCAACGGACCGGAACGGGTCCTTGCACAGCACGGTGCGCTGGGCCTGATCGTTGAGCTTGAGGTGCACCCAGTCGACGGTGAAGTCGCGTCCGGCCGCCTGTGCGGCACTGATGAATTCACCGCGCAGCTTGGCCCGGGTGGTCTGCGGCGGGGTGTCGACCGCCTCGTCGACCTCCTCGTCGGTGGTGACCCGGGCGGCCAGGCCTTTGCGCTGCAGCAGATCGAACACGCCGCGGCCGCGTTTGATGTCGTGATAGGCCAGATCCAGCTGGGCGATCTTCGGGTCCGACAGCTCCATGTCGTAGCGATCCTGGTAGCGCTGGAACAGCTTTCGCTTGATCACCCAGTCGATCTCGGTGTCCACCTTGGCGAAATCCTGGGTTTCCACGGCGTCGAGCTGGCGGCCCCACAAGTCGATGACCTGCTCGAGCTGCGGGTTGCTGGCCCGCGTCCGCACGTACTCCACGGCCCGCCCGAAGTATTCGCGCTGGATGTCCAGGGCGCCGGCTTGGCGTCCGCCGGCCAGCCGCACCGGCCGGCGGCCGGTGACGTCGTGGCTGACCTCGCGGATCGCCCGGATGGGGTTGTCGAGGGAGAAGTCGCGGAAGGGCACGCCGGCCTCGATCATCTCCAGCACCAGCGCCGCGCTGCCCACCTTGAGCAGCGTCGAGGTCTCGGACATGTTCGAGTCGCCGACGATGACGTGCAGCCGCCGGTACTTCTCGGCGTCGGCGTGCGGTTCGTCGCGGGTGTTGATGATCGGGCGGGAGCGCGTGGTCGCGCTGGAGACGCCTTCCCAGATGTGCTCGGCGCGCTGCGACAGGCAGAAGGTGGCGGCTTTGGGGGTCTGCAGGACCTTGCCGGCGCCGCAGATCAGCTGGCGGGTCACCAGGAACGGCAGCAGCACATCGGAGATCCGGGAGAACTCCCCGGCCCGCACGATCAGGTAGTTCTCGTGGCAGCCGTAGGAGTTGCCGGCCGAGTCGGTGTTGTTCTTGAACAGGTAGATGTCGCCGCCGATGCCCTCATCGGCCAGCCGCTGCTCGGCATCGATGAGCAGGTCTTCGAGCACCCGTTCACCGGCCCGGTCGTGGGTGACCAGCTGGGTCAGGTTGTCGCACTCGGCGGTCGCGTACTCGGGATGGCTGCCGACATCCAGGTATAACCGAGCGCCGTTGCGCAGGAAGACATTCGAACTACGGCCCCACGACACCACCCGGCGGAACAGGTACCGCGCCACCTCGTCGGGCGACAGGCGCCGGTGGCCGTGGAAGGTGCAGGTGACACCGAACTCGGTCTCGATGCCCATGATTCTGCGCTGCACGTCATCGAGCGTAGCCGTTGAGTAACCGCAACGGTGGTCAGGCCGGGGGGTTCGCCGCCGTGTCGAGGGTTTCCAGGACCACCTCGGCCACCTGCCGCATGGTGGTCCGCTTGTCCATCGCCGCCCGCTGAATCCACTTGAACGCTTCGGGCTCGCTCAGTCCCTGCTTGGCCTGCAGCAGGCCCTTGGCCCGCTCGATGAGCTTGCGCGTTGCCAGTTGCTCCGACAGGGTGCTGACTTCGCGTTCCAGCGCGGCGATCTCCTCGGAGCGGCTGACTGCCAACTCGATGGCCGGGACCAGGTCACCAGCGGTGAAGGGCTTGACCAGATAGGCCATCGCCCCGGCGTCGCGGGCCCGTTCCACCAGGTCGCGCTGGCTGAACGCGGTGAGCATGACGATCGGCGCGATGCGTTTGCCGGCGATCTCCGAGGCCGCGTCGATGCCGTCGCGGCGCGGCATCTTCACGTCGAGGATCACCAGGTCCGGGCGCAGCAGCTCGGCCAGCTCCACGGCCTCCTGGCCGTCGCAGGCCTCGCCGACCACTTCGTAGCCCTCTTCCCGCAGCATTTCGGCGAGGTCCAGCCGGATCAGCGCCTCGTCCTCGGCGATCAGGACCCGGCGGGCAGGGCGCGCGGCGCTCTCGGATGTCGACGCAGTCACCACCCCATTCTGTCGCGGCTGGCGGCCGCGGCAACCCCGCGGGGCATCGTCTAAGGTGGAGACCCGCGCCCAAGCGCTTACGCCCTCGTATCCCAACTGGCAGAGGAAACGGATTCAAAACCCGTACAGTGTGAGTTCGAATCTCACCGAGGGCACCACCATCACCGCCGGAAGCTCGGTCCGTCGGCGGCTCGCGTCACGCGATCTGTGGAGCAAGCTCGGCCAGCCTGGGCAGGACGATGTCACGCCAGCCCGGGCCCATGCGTTCGCACGCATCGTGGTCGCGCTTGTCGTCGAGATCGAATCCGGAGTGCTCCAGCAGCAGGCGTGTCCCGCGTCCCTCGGCGACGACTCGCCAGGTCAGGGTCCAGACGTCGTTGAAGGTGTAGACAAAAAGTTCTGGCCGCACCGACTCCACGACCCGGCAGGGAATCGAGCCGAATCCGGGCATCTGCAAGTGGAACTCGTGGCCGACGTTCTCCGCGATGTCGCCGGGCACCCACCACTTCTCCAGCAGCGCGGGTTCGGTCAGCGCCCGCCAGACCTTCGCGGGCGGGGCCGCGATGAATTGATCGACCGTGACGGCTCCGGTGCGGGCGTAGGTCATCGGGACCCCTCCTCGTTCTCCAGCAAATCGGCCAAGCTGCGCAGCCGTTCGCGCCAGAATCGCTCGAACGGCTGCAGCCACTCACTCACCTGCGCCAGAGGCGCGGGCTCGAGATAGTAGAGGCGTTGCCGCCCGACCGGTTCGTCGCGAACCAGCGCCGCGCGGCGTAGGACCTGCAGGTGTTCGGCGACGGCGGGACGACTCAGCTCGAATTGGCTGGCCAGATCGCCGGCTGTCCTGGGGCCGTCGGCCAACAGCTCCAACAGGCGCCGCCGGGACGGGCTGGCCATCGCGGTGAAGACGTCTTCGGGCACGCCGGAACTTTATGTCGGATCCTTCCGACATGTCAACTATTTCCGACGTATTTCAGCGTGGTGCATACATGATCACGGCGACCCCGGCCAGGCAGATCAGCGCACCGAGGACATCGGCGCGATCGGGCCGGAACCCGTCGAAGGCCACTCCCCAGGCCAGCGAACCCGCCACGAACACCCCTCCGTAGGCGGCCAGGATCCGGCCGAAGTGGGCGTCGGGCTGCCACGTCGCCACGAACCCGTACAACCCCAGGGCGATCACCCCGGCCCCGGCCCACAGCAGGCCGCGTTGTTCACGCACCCCCTGCCACACCAGCCAGGCGCCGCCGATCTCGGCGACGGCGGCGAGCACGAACAGCGCGATCGAACGCAGCACCATGGCCCCCGACGTTAGCCGCCCGGTGAAACCGCCAACTGCGCAGCTCACCGGATTAGGCTGTCGATTGTGACCGTCAAGCGGTTCCTGGCGGTGCCGGCCGAGGCCCAGGGCCCCTACCGGCACTCGCACTGCATACCGGCCCGCACCCGGCATTACGCGGCGCGGCTGTCGCAGCGGCTGCGGATCCTCAAGGTCTCCGCCGGGCTGGCTGCGATCATCAGTGCGGGCTTCGGGCTGCTGGAGATCTGGGCCGATCCCACCTATTGGTGGATCGGTGCGCTCAATCTGATCGCCGCCGCCGCCTTCGTGCTGACCCCGCTGCTCTACCACTACGGCGAGCTGATCGCGCCCCTGACATTCGTGGGCATCGCCTACCTGACGACGTTCGTGATCTGCTGGGTGGTCGGGACCGGCTCGGGCATCCAGTTCTACTTCCTGGCGTCGGCATCGATCAGCGTGCTCATCCTCGGCGTCGACCGGATCACATTGGCCGCCGTCGTGGCAGGCCTCGGCGCCGCGCTGACGATCGCCCTGCAGTTCCTGGTCCCTGCCGACAAGCTGAATCAGCCGGCCTGGCTGCACAACCTGTCCTTCGCGCTGGTGGTGGTCTCGGCGTGCTTCATGGTGGTCGCCACGGTCTGGTTCGCGCTGAGCGAGATCGCGCACGCCGAAGCGGCGATGGAGGCCGAGTACGAACGTTCCGAAGCGCTGTTGGCCAACATCTTGCCCACGGCGGTCGCCGACCGGCTGAAGAACCCGGCCGTCGACGTGATCGCTGACAGCTATCCGGACGCCTCGGTGCTGTTCGCCGATATCGCCGACTTCACCCGGCGGGCCAGCCAGACCGATCCGGGCCGGCTGGTCGAATTCCTCAACGAGCTCTACACCGGTCTCGACCGGCTCGTCGACACGCATGGGCTGGAGAAGATCAAGACCAGCGGCGACTCCTACATGGTGGTCAGCGGCGTGCCCGAGCCGAGACCGGATCACCTGCATGCGCTGGCGCGGCTGGCGCTCGACATCGCCGACACCGTCGCCGAACTGCGCGATCCGCTGAGCCGACCGGTGTCGCTGCGGATCGGGCTGGCCGCCGGGCCGGTGGTCGCCGGGGTGGTCGGCAATCGCCGGTTCTTCTACGACGTGTGGGGCGATGCGGTGAACCTGGCCTCCCGGATGGAGTCCACCGGCGTCGCGAACCGCATCCAGGTACCGCGGGAGGTCCACGAGCGGTTGAGCAGTGATTTCGTGTTCGAGGAACGCGGCGACGTCGACGTCAAGGGCAAGGGCGTCATGCACACCTGGTTCCTGGTGGGTGCGCGCCGGCCCGGCGCGCACGGTCCGGCGGCCCGGTCGCTGTCGGTCCCTGCGCGCTGACCTGGGGACGCGACCGGCTTCGGTAGGGTGCCGAATCAGGGTGTCCCACGACGCAGAGGAGCGTGATGACGAAGCTTCTGGCCGTGCTCGGCTCGCTGGCTGGACTCGCCACCACCCTCAACGGCTACCGCCCGCTGACCAAGCACGGCTACGCGTCGCTGTACGCGTTCGCGTTCGGGGTATTCGCCTCCGAGCTTCCGCTGCAACTCATCGCCGGGCAGTCCGCGGCGTTGGCAGCGGTGTCGCGCTGGTTGCCGCCGCGGGCAAGACGGTTCGGTTGGGTGGTGTCGGCGCTGTCCTGGCTGGGCCTGCTCGGGCTGAGCCACGCCGGGCGCACCGCCAATCGGCCGCTCACCGCGGCGCTGGACGCCGAGCTCGGCGCGGGCCGGCGCACCGACGGCGCTGACCTGTGGAAGCGGCCGGGCCCCGACGGCGAAATCGCCAAAGCGCCCGGGCTGGTGCGCATGATGCGGGTCTACCGCGACTACGCCACGGACGCCGACATCCCCTACGGCGAATACGGCGGCCGCAACACCCTCGATGTGTGGCGGCACCGCGACCTCCCCCGCGATGGCCGCGCGCCGGTGCTGCTCCAGATTCCCGGGGGCGCCTGGATGGTGGGAAGCAAACGGGGCCAAGCACATCCGCTGATGGCCCACCTGGTGGAGCGGGGCTGGGTGTGCGTGTCGATCAACTACCGGCTCAGCCCACGTTCCACCTGGCCCGACCACATCGTCGACGTCAAACGGGCCCTGGCCTGGACCAAAGCCCACATCGCCGACTACGGCGGCGACCCGGACTGGGTGGCGGTGACCGGCGGGTCGGCGGGCGGTCACCTGTGCGCGTTGACCGCGCTGACGGCCGGCGACCCCCGGTTCCAGCCGGGTTTCGCCGATGCCGACACCAGCGTGCGGGCGGCGATTCCGTTCTACGGCATCTACGACTTCACCGGCGACACCGATCTGCATCCGCTGCTGGCACCGGCACTGAGCGCCTACGTGTTCAAGCAGAGCCGGCGCCGGTTCCCGGACACCTACCGCGCCGCATCACCCATGACGTACATATCCGCTGATGCGCCACCGTTTTTCGTGCTGCACGGCCGCAACGACTCGCTGGTGCCCGTCGAGCAGGCCCGCGTCTTCACCGCCCGGTTGCGCGACGTCAGCACGAGCCCCGTCGTCTATGCGGAGTTGCCGGTGGCCCAGCACGCCTTCGATATCTTCGGCTCGCCGCGGGCAGCGCATGCCGCGCTGGCTGTCGAGCAGTTCCTCGCCGAGATCTACGCCTCGCAGGTCGCCCCGGCCGCCTGACGCGGTGATCAGGGCCAATCCCCCGGCCGCACGCCGGTATCTGTGCCAGACTTCGGCCATGGAAACAACCCCTTCCGGTCTGCTGCCGCATCTGTGGAAGTCGACACTGGTCTCCGGTGTGCTGGCCCTGGCCCTGGGCGTGCTGATCCTGGTGTGGCCGGGCCGGACCATCCTGGCCGCCGCCGTGCTGTTCGGCATCTATCTGGTGATCACCGGCGTTGCTCAGCTGATCTTCGCGTTCAGTCTGCCCATCGTGTCCGCGGGCGGGCGGGTGCTGCTGTTTCTCAGTGGTACCGCCTCGGTGATTCTGGCCGTGCTGTGTTTCCGGCACTTCAACGCCGACGAGGAAGCCCTCGCGGTGTTGCTGCTGGCCATCTGGATCGCGGTCGGCTTCATTTTCCGCGGTGTGGCCACCACCGTCGCGGCCATCAGTGACCCGGCGCTGCCGGGCCGTGGCTGGCAGATCGTCATGGGTGTGGTCAGCCTGCTGGCCGGGTTGGTGACGCTGGCGGCGCCGTTCACCTCGCTGTGGATCCTGGCGCTGGTGGTCGGCAGCTGGCTGATCGTCATCGGGATCGTCGAGATCATCACGGCCTTGCGGGTGCGGGCGGCGTCCCGCCGGATCGACGCGGCGGTGTCGGGCAGATAGCCGCCCTACCAGCTCGGGGACCCGCTGGCGCCAACGCGGGTACCCTGAGATCTGACCCGTTTGACACCTGTCTGATGCTCTGATGTGGAGTCCGCGCAATGCCCGAGCCCGGGATGCCTTCGCTGTCGCCTGAGTCTCAACCGTCCTGGCCGCCGGCCGGCGGCGGCTATCCCCCGCCGGGCTACCCGTACCCGTATCCGGTGCCCGGGCAGTACCCCGGCCACCCCGGCTATCCTCCGCCGGGCCCGCGCAGCGCGCCCCGGAACGGTGCCGGCATCGCCGCCTTGGTGGTCGCCATCGCCGGCATCGTGACCGCGCTGTCGGTGATCGGCGGTGTGGTGCTCGGCATCGTCGCTATGGTGCTCGGGTTCGTCGGCCACGGCCGGGCCAAGCGCGGTGAAGCCGACAACGGCGGGGTCGCGATCGCCGGTATCGTGCTCGGGGCGCTGGCCGTGGTGGCCGGAATCGGCTGCATCTTCGTCTACGTCGGCATCTGGCGGACCGCCGGCGGCGGTGACTACGTGGACTGCATGACGAAGGCCGGCTCCGATACTGCCGCCCAGCAGCAGTGCACCGAGCGGTTCCGGGAGCACTTCGAGAACAAGTTCGGTAGCGCCGAAGCACCCTTGGTACAGGAGTCGTCGGATCCGGCGCTGATGCCGGCTTAGATCTGCGCGTCAGCGTTTGGCGCTCGGGAAGTACTTCAGGACGCCCTCTTGGGTGACGGTGGCGATCAGCTGCCCGGACCGGTCGAAGAAGTGCCCGCTGCCCAACCCGCGTGAGTCCGCGGCCACCGGGGAGGACGTCGAGTACAGCACCCAGTCGTCGAAACGCACCGGCCGGTGAAACCACAGGCTGTGGTTGGCGCTGGCCGCGAAAATCCGGTCGAAGCCCCACGACAGCCCATGGGTGGTGATGATCGAATCGAGCACCGTGGTGTCCGACGAATACACCATCAGCGCGGTATGCAGCACCGGGTCTTCGGGCAGCACTCCGTCGGCCTTCATCCAGACCCGATTGTGTTCGAGCCGCTCGCCCTTGTCGCGCATCACCCAGGCGGGGTCGTTGGTGTAGCGCCATTCGATCGGATGCGGCGCGTTGACGAAGCCGGGCACGACCTCTTCGTAGCCCTTGAGTATCTCTCGGACCCGGGGCAGCGACTCCGGCTCGGCGACCGTCGGCGCTGCCACGCTGTGCTCGAGTCCGCGGCCCCCCGATAGGTAGGAGACCATCGCGGTGGCGACCAGGGTGTCGCCCTGCATCGCGTCGACCCGGCGGTTGGCGAAACGGCGTTCGTCGCGCAGCCGGTGCACCCGGAATTCAATGTCGCGGGCCGGATCTCCGCCGTTGATGAAATGGACCGCCAGTGCGCCGGGCGGCAGGGTGTCGGCGACGGTGCGGCTCGCGGCGACAAACGACTGCGCCATCAGCTGTCCACCGAAGGTGCGCAGCGGGGTCTTGCTGGGATGCGATCCGACGAACACGTCGTCTTGGGTGGCCTTGAGATCCAGGATGGCCAACAGCTCCACGAAGTCCGTGTTCGACTCGGCCGGCACTAGACGTCGTCCTCCCCGATCCGGTGTACGTGGATCAGGTTGGTCGAGCCCACCGTGCCAGGCGGGGCGCCTGCGACGATGACCACCAGATCACCGCGCTGGTAGCGGCCCAGATCCAGCAACGCCTTGTCGACCTGACGGATCATGCCGTCGGTCGACTGCATCTGCGGGACGATGAATGTCTCAGTGCCCCAAGTCATTGCGAGTTGGCTGCGGACTTCGGGCAGCGCGGTGAAGGCCAGCAACGGCAGCGGGGTGTGCAACCGCGCCAGCCGCCGGACAGTGTCACCCGACTGAGTGAACGCCACCAGTGCCTTGGCGTCGAGCCGCTCACCGATCTCGCGGGCCGCGTATGAGATCACCCCGCGTTTGGTGCGCGGCACATGCGTCAACGGCGGTGCGGCCGTGGAATTCTCCTCCACCGCACACACGATCCTGCTCATCGTCCGCACCGCCTCCAGGGCATACTTGCCCACCGCGGTCTCACCGGAGAGCATCACCGCGTCGGCGCCGTCGAGCACCGCGTTGGCCACATCGGACGCCTCGGCGCGGGTCGGCCGGAAGTTCTCGATCATCGACTCCAGCATCTGGGTCGCGACGATCACCGGCCGGGCGTTCTCCCGCGCCACCTGGATGGCACGCTTCTGCACCAACGGCACTTCTTCGAGGGCGAGCTCCACCCCCAGGTCGCCACGAGCCACCATCACCGCGTCGAAGGCCAGCACCACGGCCTCGAGGTCATCGATCGCCTCGGGCTTCTCCAATTTGGCGATCACCGGGACCCGGCGCCCAACCCGGTCCATCACCTCGTGCACCAACTCCACGTCCGAAGGCGAGCGCACGAACGACAGCGCCACCATGTCGACGCCGAGGTCGAGGGCGAATTCCAGGTCCTCGATGTCTTTTTCCGACAGCGCGGGCGCGGAGACGTTCATGCCCGGCAGGGACATGCCCTTGTGGTTGCTGACCGGACCGCCCTCGGTGACGGTGCACACCACGTCGTCGCCGTCGATGTGCTCCACCACAAGGCCGACCTTGCCGTCGTCGACCAGGACCCGATCGCCGGGTGCGGCATCGGCGGCCAGCTGCTTGTAGGTGGTGGAGACCCGATCGTGGTCACCGGGGCAATCGGCGACGGTGATGCGCACCGTCTCACCGTTCGCCCAATAGGTGGGGCCGTCGGCGAAGCGACCCAGGCGGATCTTGGGTCCCTGCAGATCGGCGAGCACGCCGACCGCCCGCCCGGTCGCGTCCGAGGCGATGCGCACCCATTCGTAAGAAGCTCGGTGGTCTTCGTGGTCGCCGTGGCTGAAGTTCAGTCGGGCCACATCCATGCCGGCATCGACCAATGCCCTGACCATCTCCGCGGAGTGGGTCGCCGGGCCGAGAGTGCAGACGATCTTGCCGCGCCTATTCACGACGCCAGCATAGTCGGGCCGCCTGAGCTGTCTTCGTCAGGAACACTTGGCGCCAAGGGGTTATGTGAACTCGCGCAGCGTCCGGCCCTGCTTGTCGTGCACCCGCCCGCTCAAGATCAGGATCGCTTCGATGATGGCCCAGATGATCGGCACGCTGATGCCGATTCCGTATGTCGTGACGGTGGCCACCAGACCGATCAGCAGCTGGACGATGCCCAGCCCGGCCTGGCCCAGATACATGCGGCCGAACCCGAGGAAACCGAAGAGCCCGAGCAGCTGTAGCAGCGCTGCGGTGACTTTCGATTTGTCCGAGTACGGCTGTCCGGTCACCGGGTGGCGGCCGAACGGCGCCCACATGTCCGGATAGCCCGGATATGGGGGCGGGTGGCCCGGCGGCGGGTAGGGCTGCCACCCGGCCGGTGGCCATGACGGATCGGTCATGTCTGCGAGCATGCCAGAAATACCGGCGAGACCGGCTGGACTGCTATCAGCGCTGGTCAGCGTCGTCGTCAGGGTCCGATTCGGTTTCGGTTTCCGAGTCGTCGCCAGTTTCGGCTTCAGCGTCGGTCTCGGCCGCGTCCTCGTCGACAACGTCATCGGCGTCAGCCTGTTGGTCGGCTTCGGCTTCGGGTTCCGTGTCGTCGCCGGCTGCCGTCTCGGGTTCGTCGGCCGCGTCTAACCCGTCGTCAATGTCGCCGTCCGCGTCGACGTCGACGTCTTCCTCGGCTTCGACATCGGCGTTCTCCTCGGATTCGACCTCGACCTCGACGTCGGATTCGGCTTCCTCTGTGAGGTCGTCGGTGTCTTCGGTGTCTTCGATGGCTTCGGTGTCGTCAGCGGTATCGGCGTCTTCGGTGTTGTCGGTGACTACGGTGTCGTCAGCGACGTCGGCGACGTCAGCGTCTTCGGTGTCGTCAGTGTCTTCGGCGCCATCGGCTGCGGCGGCATCCGGCTCGGTTTCGCCTTCGCCCATAAGTCTTTTCGGCACCCGGACCACCGAGCCGACGCCGTTGGCGGCGCCGAGCGCCATCAACTCCTGCTCTTCGTGGGCTTCCGCCTCCGGTTCGACGGCAACCGCCTGCTGATCGGCGCCATCGTGCTCCCAGGCGCGACGGATGACATCGGGATCCTCGCGGCCCTTGGTTGCCAGCAGGATGTACACCACCGCGCCGATGAACACGAAGGTCGAAGTGAACGAGTTGACCCGGATTCCGGCGATGTGGGTGGCCGCATCGTCCCGCAGCAATTCGATGCCGAAACGCCCGATGCAATACCCGGCGACATAGAGCGCGAACAACCGGCCGTGGCCCATGCGGAAGCGCCGGTCGGCGTAGATCAACACCGCGAACACGACCAGGTTCCACAGCAATTCGTAGAGGAACGTCGGCTGGACGATCTTGTACAGCTCGCCGGTCGAAACCCCGTCGAGCAGATGGGGATCGCGTACCCCGGCGGCGTCCTCGCGCCAGAAGATCTCCAGGCCCCACGGCAGCGTGGTCTCGCGGCCGTAGAGCTCCTGGTTGAAGTAGTTGCCGATGCGCCCGATGGCCTGCGCCAACACGATCCCGGGCGCGACGGCGTCACCGAAGGCCGGCAGCGGGATCCCGCGACGACGGCAGCCGATCCAGGCGCCGATACCGCCGAGGGCCACCGCACCCCAGATACCCAGACCACCGTCCCAGATGCGTGGTGTGGCCTCCCAGCCGACGCCGCCCTCACCGAAATAGGTGCGCCAATCCGTCATCAGGTGATACAGCCGCCCACCGATCAGCCCGAACGGCACCGCCCACAGCGCGATGTCATAGATGACGCCCGGCTCGCCGCCGCGCGCCCGCCACCGGCGATCACCGACCAGCAGCGCGACGACGATGCCGATGATGATGCACAGCGCATAAGCCCGGATCGGGACCGGGCCGAGATGCCAGACACCGCGGGCCGGACTGGGAAAGTAGGTCAGCCAGTTCAATGTCATTGCTGCGAAACCCTTTGACGCACTCCGGCGGCAAGTTCGGCACTGAGGGATCGCAGCTCGGCCAGACCGTCGGCGAGTGCGGTGACCAGTGCGGAACCGACGATCACGCCGTCGGTGTAGGCGCCGATCTCAGCGGCCTGCGCCCCAGAGCGCACACCCAGGCCCACTCCGACCGGAATGTCCGAGACCTCCCGGACCCGGCGTACCAGCTCCGGCGCTGCGTTCGACACCGTGTTACGGGCACCGGTGACGCCCATCGTGGAAGCGGCGTAGACGAATCCGCTTGAGGCGTGCGCCGTCTCGGCCAGGCGCTGCGGCGTCGAGGATGGGGCCACCAAGAAGATCCGATCCAGCTCATGCCGTTTGGATGCCGCCAGCCACTCGTCGGCCTCGTCGACGATCAGGTCGGGGGTGATCAGCCCCAGGCCACCGGCCGCGGCCAGATCGCGGGCGAACGCGTCGACGCCGTAGCGCAGTACCGGGTTCCAGTACGTCATCACCACCGCACGGCCACCGACGCCGGCAATCGCCTCGACCGCGGTCAACGTGTCACGCACCCGGACACCGCCCTGCAGGGCCGTCTCGGTGGCCCGCGCGATGGTCGGTCCGTCCATGCCCGGATCGGAGTACGGGACACCGACTTCGATGAGGTCGCAACCGGATTCGACCAGGGCCGTCATCGCCGCGATGGAGCCCGGCACATCCGGGTATCCGGTCGGCAGGTAGCCGATCAGCGCGGCGCGGTCCTCGTCGCGGCAGGCGGCGAACATCGCGGCCAGCCGGTCGCCGGCGTGACCGCTCATGCCTGGCCGCCCTCGGCGTCGCCGAGCAGCCCGAACCACTTGGCCGCGGTCTCGACGTCCTTGTCGCCGCGCCCGGACACGTTCACCACGATGACCTTGCCCGGGCCCAGCTCAGTGGCCAGTGCGAGCGCGCCGGCGACCGCGTGCGCGGATTCAATCGCTGGAATGATTCCCTCAGTGCGGCACAAGATTCCGAACGCTTCCATCGCCTCGGTGTCGGTGATCGGCCGGTACTCGGCGCGGCCCTTCTCACGCAGCCAGGCGTGTTCCGGGCCGACGCCCGGGTAGTCCAGTCCCGCCGAGATCGAATGGGATTCGATGGTCTGGCCGTCCTCATCCTGCAACAGATAGGAGAACGATCCCTGAAAGGCGCCCGGGGACCCGCCGGCAAACGTCGCGGCGTGCCGGCCGGTGGCCACGCCGTCACCGCCGGCTTCGAAACCGATCAGCCGCACCGCCGGGTCGTCGAGGAAGGCGTGGAAGATGCCGATCGCGTTCGACCCGCCGCCCACGCAGGCCACCACCGCGTCGGGCAACCGGCCCGCCATCTGCTGGATCTGCGCGCGGGTCTCCAGCCCGACGATCCGCTGGAAGTCGCGCACCATGGTCGGGAACGGGTGCGGCCCGGCCGCGGTGCCGAAACAGTAGTAGGTGCGATCGGCGTTGGTCACCCAGTCCCGGAACGCCTCGTTGATGGCGTCCTTGAGGGTCTGCGAGCCGGATTCGACCGAGACCACCTCGGCGCCCAGCAACCGCATCCGGGCCACATTGAGCGCTTGGCGGCGGGTGTCGACGGCGCCCATGTAGATCACACACTCCAGACCCAGCAGGGCGCAGGCGGTCGCGGTGGCCACCCCGTGTTGACCGGCGCCGGTCTCGGCGATCACCCGGGTCTTGCCCATGCGCTTGGCCAGCAACGCCTGGCCGAGCACGTTGTTGATCTTGTGCGAGCCAGTGTGGTTGAGATCCTCCCGCTTCAGGAAGATGCGTGCCCCGCCGGCGTGCGCGGACAGCCGCTGGGCCTCATACAGCGGGGACGGCCGGCCGGTGTAGTGGGTCTGCAGGTCGTCGAGGGTGTCGAGGAACTCGCGGTCGTTGCGCACCTTGTCGTAGGCGGCGGTGACCTCCTCGATGACGGCCATCAGCGCCTCGGCGACAAACCGGCCGCCGTAGGCGCCGAAGTGCCCGCGGGCGTCGGGGTCATGCCGGCTCGGTTCGGCCACTCCGGCGCTGGCGCGCGGAAGCTTCAGGGGCGAGGTGTCCGACATCTAGCGAGCCGACTTCGGGCAGGACGGATGCTTACCCGCACTGACCAAATCGGCAACGGCCGCCCGCGGGTCGCCACTGGTGACCAGTCCCTCACCGACCAGAACGGCGTCCGCGCCGGCGCCGGCGTAGGCCAGCAAGTCCGCGGTGCCGCGCACACCGGACTCGGCGATCTTGACCACCTCGGTGGGCAGGCCGGGCGCGATCCGCGCGAAGCAGTCCCGGTCGACTTCCAGCGTGTGCAGGTCGCGGGCGTTGACCCCGATCACCTTCGCGCCGGCGGTCAGGGCCCGGTCGGCTTCTTCCTCGGTGTGCACCTCCACCAGAGCGGTCATGCCGAGGGACTCGGTGCGGTCGAGCATCGACACCAGCGCCTGCTGTTCGAGCGCCGCGACGATCAGCAAGAGCATGTCCGCGCCGTGGGCGCGGGCTTCGTGAATCTGGTAGGGCCGCACGATGAAATCCTTGCGCAGCACCGGGACGGACACCGCGGCTCGAACTGCATCCAAGTCGGCCAGCGAGCCGTTGAACCGGCGCTGTTCGGTCAGCACACTGATCGCGCGCGCACCGCCCTCGGCGTAGGAACAGGCGAGCTCTGCCGGATCGGCGATGGTGGCCAGTTGGCCCTTCGACGGGCTGGCGCGCTTGACCTCTGCGATGACCGCGATGCCGGGCTCTCGCAGTGCCGCCATGACGTCCCGCGGCGCGGGCGCGGCCTCGGCTGCCGCCTTGACTTGCGCCAGGCTGACGACGGCCTCCCGGGCGGCAACGTCGGCGCAGACTCCCTCGATGATCGAGTCGAGCACGGTTGCCGAACTCATGTCTGCCGGTTCCTCTCCCGCTAGTCGAAGACCTTCATCGAAGGGTAGCTACCCTCACCACTCGCGATGTCACCGGCCCTCGGGGTCCGCGCCGGGCGGCGGTTCTGTCGGGTCGCGCCCCTCGTCGAGCGCGTCCCACATCATTCGTTCCGACAGCGGCCGGCCCGCAGAGCCGTCATCGGTGCCCCGCGCAGCCGCCCGACGCACCGCCGGCGTCGCGTACTGCGCATTGCTGCCGGTGTCGTGCGCGGCCGCGCGCAGCAACAGCGCGGCAGCGGCCAGCACGCACAGCGCGGCGAGCAGGGTCAGCACCGCACCGGTGAGGCGACGATCGGTCCCCAACAGCGAGGTCAGCGGGATCTCGGCGATGTCGAGGGCCCGCAGCGCGATGTCACGCGCCACCCACATGCTCACCGCCAGGTACCCGGCCGCCAGGCTCACCACGGCCATCAATACCGCCAGCGCCCGCAGCGGCCAGCCCCGCACCGCCACCGCGGCGACGGCGGCAGCCAGGCACACCCATGCCAGCGGTACCAGCGCCGTCGACCACGACGCGCCGGTGACCGCGACCTGCTTGGGCTGCCCCAGCCCGTCGAACGAGCGGATCAGCACCCACGGCAGCCGGGATGCGCCCCACAGGCCGCCGGCGGCGACCACCAGCAGCAGTTGCGCCACCCGCAGCGCGACGGTGGCGCGACGGGCCCGACCCTCAGTCATCGGTCCCGGGCACCGTCAGCGTTTCGGCGGCGGCGATCGCGGCCAGCACCGCGCGGGCCTTGTTCGAGGCCTCGGTGTATTCGTAGGGTCCGTTGGAATCGGCCACCACGCCGCCGCCGGCCTGCACGTAGGCGGTGCCGTCGGCGAGCAGGGCGGTGCGGATCGCGATCGCGAAGTCGGCGTTGCCGGCGAAGTCCAGGTAGCCGACCACGCCGCCGTACAGGCCGCGTCGGGTCTTCTCGACCTCCTCGATCAGCTCCATCGCACGGACCTTGGGTGCCCCGGACAGGGTGCCGGCCGGGAAGCACGCGGTCACCGCGTCCAGCGCGGTGCGGTCCTCGGCGAGCAACCCGGTGACCGTGGACACCAGGTGCATGACGTGGCTGTAGCGCTCGATGTGGCTGTAGTCGGCCACCCGCACCGTGCCCGGAACACACACCCGGCCCAAATCGTTGCGGCCAAGGTCGACGAGCATCAGGTGCTCGGCGCGTTCCTTGTCGTCATTCAACAGGTCCTTCTCCAGCAGCTGGTCTTCCTCCTCGGTCGCACCGCGCCACCGCGTTCCGGCGATCGGGTGGGTGGTCGCGCGGCCGTCCTGGACGGTCACCAACGCCTCGGGGCTGGAACCCACGATCGAAAAGGCCAGTCCCCCAACGTCGTTGGGCACCTGCAACAGGTACATGTACGGGCTGGGGTTGGACACCCGCAGCATCCGGTAGACATCAATGGGGTCTGCCGGGGTGGTCATCTCGAAACGCTGGGACGGCACCACCTGAAATGCCTCACCGGCCTCGATCTCGCCGACCAGCCGCTCGACGATCGCCCCGTACTCCTCGGCGGTGCGCTGCCTTCGGTAGACCGGCTCGGGCCGGTCGAACGTGGCGACGCTGGACTCCAGCGGCTGACTCAGCGCCGCGGTCATCACGTCGAGCCGAGCGATCGCGTCGTCGTAGGCCTCGTCGACGCGCTCGTCGGTGCCGTTCCAGTTGACCGCATTGGCGATCAGGGTGATGGTGCCCTCGTGGTGGTCGACCGCGGCCATGTCGGTGGCCAGCAGGAACAGCATGTCGGGCAACTGCAGGTCATCGACGGCCAGCTCGGGCAGCCGCTCCAGCCGGCGGACCATGTCGTAGGCGAAGAAACCCACCAGGCCGCTCGACAGCGGCGGCAGCCCGGGAATCGCGGCCGTCTCCAGCAGTGCCAGGGTGTCGCGCAGCGCCTGGAGCGGGTCCCCGCCGGTGGGGGCGCCCTGCGGGGCCGCACCCAGCCACACCGCCGCGCCGTCGCGCACCGTCAGCGCCGACGAGGTCCCGGCACCGATGAACGACCACCGCGACCAGGACCGCCCGTTCTCGGCCGACTCCAGCAAAAAGGTGCCGGGCCGGCTGGCAGCCAGCTTGCGGTAGGCCGACAGCGGCGTCTCGGCGTCGGCGAGCACCTTGCGGGTCACCGGGACCACCCGGTGCTCGGCAGCCAGGGCCCGGAATTCCGCCCGCGATGCGGTGCCGGCTTGGGAAGCGGTTTGCACGGCCCCCATCTTCCCAGACTCCGGTGGCCGCAAGCGCGCCGGAGCCCAGCGCGCCGATCGGGCCGGGAGTAGCCTTGCGGCCATGAAAACTGGCGATACCGTGGCGGATTTCGAACTGCCCGACCAGACCGGAACACCACGCAAGCTCAGCGCACTGTTGGCCGACGGGCCGGTGGTGCTGTTCTTCTATCCGGCGGCGATGACGCCGGGCTGCACCAAGGAGGCCTGCCACTTCCGTGATCTGGCCGCCGAGTTCGCCGCTGTCGGGGCGCAACGGGTCGGGATCAGCGCCGATCCGGTGGCCAAGCAGGCCAAGTTCGCCGACCAGCAGGGCTTCGATTACCCGCTGCTATCCGACACCGACGGCACGGTGGCCGCCCAGTTCGGGGTCAAGCGCGGACTGCTCGGCAAGTTGATGCCGGTCAAGCGGACCACGTTCGTCATCGACACCGACCGCAGCGTGCTCGACGTGATCGCCAGTGAATTTTCCATGGATACCCATGCCGACAAGGCACTGGAGGTGCTCCGGGCGCGCTCGTCGGCCTAGCGGCGCTGCCCCACCCCTAGTCGCCCTGGGCGGTGTCGGGGGCTTCGTCATCGGCCGAGGCTACCTCCGCTGGGGCGGGCACCTCCTCTGCCGCCGCCTCCGGCACGTCCTCGGCCACCTTGCGGTTGTCGCCGACGGCGGTGTCGATCCAGTTCCGGATCTCGTTGAGGTGGGTGACGATGCCCGACCGCTCCCGCTTGAGCAGGTCGACTTCGGCCTGGGTGCGCTCGGTGAGCAGCTTGGCCTCGCGTTTGGTGGTGGCGATCAACGTGGACGCCTCCAGGCGGGCCTCCTTGTCGAGCTTGGCGATGTTCGCCTCGGCCTGCTCCCAGGCCGCCTGCATCTTCTGGTCCAGCCGGCGCTGCGCCTCCCGGCGGTTGCGCTCGTCTTCCTCCCAGGCCAGCTTGATCTGCTCGTCGAGGGATTCCTGCGCCGCCCGGCGGTTGCGCTCGTCCTCCTCGGCGAGGCGCTGGTAGACCTCGCGGCGGCTGCGTTCGGCCTCCTCGATCTCCTGCGCGATCCGGCTGCGTTCCTCGTGAGCGATCCGGAGGATCTCCTCCGCTTCGGCCGTCGCGGTTTCCAGGATCTTGGCCCGGCGCGCGTTGGTGGACGCCTGGAACTCCGCCAGCGCCTCACTGGCGGCGGCCCGGTCCTGGCGGGCGGCCTCCAACTGTTCGCGGAGCTCTCCGGTCAGTGCCTCCGCGTCCTGGCGGGCCAATTCCTTGGTGCGCCGCGCCTCCTCGGAGGCGATACGCATCATCCGGGCAATGCGATCCGACATGCCCTCGACGGAGTCCACCGGGCCGGTGACCTGCTCGAATTGGGAGCGCAGTTCGGCCAGTTCGGCGGTCAGGCGCTGGCGCTCGGACTCGGCCTCGGCGGTCATCCGCACGATGTCGTTTTGCAGCCGGGTCACCTCGGCGGTGAGCTGTTCGCGGTCGAATCGCGTCTGCGCCTTGACCGCGTCGAGCGATTTTGTTCGCTCCTGCAGAATCTCGATTTCGCGATGGAGGCGCGCGATGTAGTCGGAAACCTCATTGCGATCGAAACCGCGCATCTGCGTTTCGAATTCCGGAATCTCTAGCGCCACCGATTTGCTCCTAGCACCTGACTGGTTCGGTCTTCAGTTCGAGAGGCAACCCGCTGCGCACCCGAGTTGGCTTGTGCGCGAGGCCAAATGGACCGGCTCACCCAAGCTGCCGTGCGACGCAGCGTACCAGACCCGTCTGGGCGTGTCACCGGCTCGCATTATGGCCCGAGCCCAGGTCAGCGCGGACGATTTTCGCGAAACCAGGACTCTTTTGCCGGAGCCAGGGATTCACGTTTGACTCCGGTGGTCGAACGCTGAATCTGGTCGACGATTTTCGCGCGTGCATCCATCAGCTCGGTCAGCCGAAGCTGCGCATCTGCCACGTGGGTATTGATCGCCTTGTTCATTTCGGTCAATATCTCCGACGCGTGGTTCTCGGCTTCCTTCATGATCTCCGCGGCGCTCATCACGGCCTGCCGCCGCAATTGGGCGGCATGGACCCGAAGCTGCTTGTGCTGGGTTTCCAGCTCGGCGCGCAGCTCGGCGGCCTCCCGCCGTTGCGCCTCGGCGTCATCGAGAATCGCTCCGGCTTCCTTCTCGGCAGCACTGCGCAACTCGTCGGCGAAGCGCTGCGCCTCCGCGCGAATGCCGTCGGCTTCGGCCATGGCGCCGTTGAGAATCCCGGAGAGCCGGTCACTGAGGTCCACGATGTCGCCGGGGATGGCCGACGCCAACTCGTTGAACCGCACGGACGTCGACTCCAGCGTCGCCTGCGACTCGCTCAGCTGCTTGGTGAGCGCGACGATCCGTGCCCCCGCGCGCGGCAGGTGCGCCTCGATGTCGCTGACCGTGCCCTGGGCGTAGTGGGCGTCGATCTGCTGGGAAACCCGCTCCAACTCCAAACCCGAAGAGGTGTAGTCCAACGGGTACGAGTCGTCCTGTTCGTCGGAGTTCACAGTCGGCCAGCATACCGCTCGAGGCCCGTCGGCGACTCAATCCGCGGGAGGCAGCAACACGTCGGCGTCGAAGCAACTGTGGTCGCCGGTGTGGCAGGCCCCGCCGGTCTGGTCGACTTCCAGCAGCACGGTGTCACCATCGCAGTCCAGCCGCACCGAGTGTACGTACTGGGTGTGTCCGGACGTCGCGCCCTTGACCCACTGCTCACCGCGCGAGCGCGAAAAATACGTCGCCTCACGGGTTGCCAGGGTGCGCGCCAGCGCGTCGTCATCCATCCAGGCGACCATCAGCACGTCGCCGCTGCCCCGCTCCTGGGCGACCGCGGCGATCAAGCCGTCGGCAGTGCGTTTGAGCCGGGCCGCGATCGCCGGGTCCAGCTGGAAACCCGAGCTCATCGCACCACTATTCCCTCGGCCGCCATCGCCGCTTTGACCTGCCCGATCGTCAGTTCGCGGAAATGAAAGACGCTGGCCGCCAGCACCGCATCGGCGCCCGCATCGACCGCCGGCGCGAAATGCTGCGTCGCGCCCGCTCCCCCGCTGGCGATCACCGGCACGCTCACCGCCGCGCGCACCGCGCGCAGCATCGGCAGGTCGAACCCGGCCTTGGTGCCGTCGGCGTCCATCGAGTTCAGCAGGATCTCCCCGACCCCCAGTTCCACACCGCGGACCGCCCACTCGACCGCGTCGATACCGGTGCCGCGCCGGCCGCCGTGGGTGGTGACCTCCCACCCGGAGGGCGTGGGAGCAGACCCGGGCGGCACCGTGCGGGCGTCGACCGACAGCACGATGCACTGGGAGCCGAACTGACGCGACATCTCGGCCAGCAGCTCCGGGCGGGCGATCGCGGCGGTGTTCACCGACACCTTGTCGGCGCCGGCCCGCAACAGCACGTCGACGTCGCCGACGGTGCGCACCCCGCCGCCGACGGTCAGCGGGATGAACACCTGATCGGCGGTGCGGGCGACCACCTCCAGCATGGTGGCCCGGCCCGAGGACGACGCCGTGACGTCGAGAAAGGTCAGTTCGTCGGCGCCCTCGGCGTCGTAGGCGGCGGCGAGTTCGACGGGATCCCCGGCATCGCGCAGGTTTGCGAAGTTGACGCCCTTGACCACCCGGCCGCCGTCGACGTCCAGGCACGGGATGACCCGCACCGCCACATCACTTGCCTGGCCCATCTCAGTAGCCCTCCGGTGCGCCGACCGCGGTCAGGATGTCGAGGATCTCGCCGTGCACGCCCGGCGCGGCAGCCAACGCCGAGCGCGACTGCGACGTCCATGGTGCGCCGGTCAAATCCGTCACGATCCCGCCGGCGGCGCGCACCAGGGCCACCCCGGCGGCGTGGTCCCAGATGTGGTCGCCGAAACTCAACGCCCCGCCGAGGACGCCGTCGGCGACGTAGGCCAGGTCGATTCCGGTGGCGCCGTGCATCCGCGGTCGCGAGGTCACCCGGCTCAGGCCCTCCAGCACCGCTTGCCGGTAGCGGCCCGGGAACCGGCCGCGCCAGTCGACGTTGAAGGTGCCGACGCCGACCAGGGAATCCGCCAGCGCGGCCGGGTCCAGTCGCGGCTGGGCGACGCCGTTGCGCAGCAGCGGGCCGCCTGCCACCGCGGTGTAGCGCTGATCGGTGAACGGCAACCAGGTCAGCCCGGCCACCGGCTCACCGTCGCGCAGCAGACCCAACAGGATCGCGGCCATCGGGGATCCGGCGGCGTAGTTGAAGGTGCCGTCGATCGGGTCCAGCACCCACACCAGCGGCGAGTCGATCGTGGGCCCGCCGAATTCTTCGCCGTGCACGCCAATTCCGGTCGCTGCGACCAACGCGTCGGTGATCTGACGCTCCAGAGCCAGGTCGACCTCGGTCGCGAAGTCGTTGCCTCCCTTGCGAACTGCTGAACCGGCGCGGTGGCCGTCGAGGAAGGGCCGCGCCGCGACATCAAGGATTTTCGACGCCTCGGCGACCAGAGCGTCCAGATCCACGGTGTCCAGCGCCACGCGCACCTAGCCTTGCACCGCGGTCAGCGCCTCGGGCAGGGTGAACCGCCCCGCGTAGAGCGCTTTGCCGACGATCGCGCCCTCGACTCCGCGGTCCACCAGCGTGGCGATCGCCCGCAGGTCATCGAGGCTGGATACCCCGCCGGAGGCGATCACGGGTGCATCGGTGCGGTCGGCGACCTCGCCGAGCAGCTCCAGGTTGGGGCCACCCAAAGTGCCGTCCTTGGTCACGTCGGTGACCACGAAGCGCGAACACCCTTCGCGGTCAAGACGTTCCAGCACCGGCCACAGCTCGCCGCCGTCGGTCTCCCAGCCTCGTCCGCGCAGTCGGTACGAGCCGTTCTCGCGTTGCACGTCCAGGCCGACCGCGATCTTCTCGCCGTGGTCGGCGATCGCGCGAGCGCACCATTGCGGGTTCTCCAGCGCCGCGGTGCCCAGGTTCACCCGGGTGCAGCCGGTGGCCAGTGCCGCCGCCAGCGACTCGTCGTCGCGGATACCGCCGGACAGTTCGACTTTCACGTCCAGGCGGCCGACCACGTCGGCGAGCAGTTCGCGGTTGGAGCCGCGGCCGAAGGCGGCATCGAGGTCGACGAGGTGAATCCACTCCGCACCATCACGCTGCCAGCCCAGCGCGGCCTCCAGCGCTGAGCCGTACTCGGTTTCGCTGCCGGCCTTTCCCTGCACCAGCCGCACCGCGCGGCCGTCGACCACGTCGACCGCGGGCAACAAGACCAGTGTTTTGCTCACAGTGCCTCCACCCAGTTGCTCAATAGCGTCGCCCCGGCATCCCCGCTCTTTTCCGGGTGAAACTGGGTGGCGGCCAACGGCCCGTCCTCGACAGCCGCCAGGAACGGTACCTGATGGGTCGCCCGGGTCACCAAAGCCTCCGGACGGCCCTCCCACCGCTGCGCGGCGTAGGAGTGCACGAAGTAGAACCTGGTGTCGGCGTCCAACCCGGCGAACAGCGTGCTGCCGGGGGCCGCGTCGACAACGTTCCAGCCCATGTGCGGAATCACCGGGGCGTCGAGTCGGGTGACCGCGCCCGGCCATTGCCCGCAGCCGGTCGTTTCCACCCCGAATTCCACGCCGCGGGCGAACAGGATCTGCATCCCGACGCAGACCCCCAGCACCGGCCGCCCGGCCGCCACCCGTTCGGCGATGATCTTCTCCCCGTGTACCTTGCGCAGTCCGGCCATGCACGCCGCGAATGCGCCGACACCGGGCACCACCAGGCCATCGGCGGCGGCCGCGGCGTCGGCGTCAGCGGTCACCTCGACCGCCGCACCGGCGCGCTGCAGCGCTCGCTGCGCCGAGCGCAGGTTGCCGGACCCGTAGTCCAGGATCACCACCGATTTCACAGCGCACCTTTGGTCGACGGCACGCCGGTCACCCGCGGGTCGGGCTCCACTGCGTGGCGCAGCGCCCGGGCGACCGCCTTGTACTGGGCTTCGGTGATGTGGTGCGGGTCGCGCCCGTAGAGCACCCGTACATGTAGCGCAATGCGGGCGTTCGAGGCCAGCGTCTCGAACACGTGGCGGTTGATGACGGTGTGGTACGGCACCTGCGAACCGGAGATCGTGGTGTGCGCCAAGTGATCCGGCTCGCCGGTGTGCACACAGTAGGGGCGCCCGGAGACGTCGACGGCGGCGTGCGCCAGGGTTTCGTCCATCGGGATGAACGCGTCACCGAACCGGCGGATGCCCTTCTTGTCGCCAAGCGCCTGATCCAGGGCCTGCCCGAGCACGATCGCGGTGTCCTCCACCGTGTGGTGCGCTTCGATCTCGACGTCGCCTTTGGCGCGCACCGTCAGGTCGAAGCTGGCGTGGCTGCCGAGCGCGGTGAGCATGTGGTCGTAGAACGGCACCCCGGTGTCGATCTCGACGATCCCGGTGCCGTCCAGGTCGAGTTCGACCGTGATCTCGGACTCGCGGGTGGTGCGTTGCACCCGGGCACGGCGGCTGCCGGTCATGAGGCTCCTAACGGTTCGACGAGTTCGGTGGCCGCAAGTCGCTGGCTGGCGGCGAGCAGCGCGTCGTTCTCCTCCGGCAAGCCGGTGGTGGCGCGCAGGTATCCGGCGATGCCGACGTCGCGGATCAGGATGCCGGCATCCAGGTAGCGCTGCCAGGTTGCGGGCGCGTCGGCGAAGCGGCCGAACAGCACGAAGTTGGCGTCACTGGGAATTACCCGAAATCCCATGGCGCTCAGTGCCGCTGACACGCGGTCGCGTTCGGCGACCAGCTGTGCCACGCTGCCCAGGGTGTCGTCGGCGTGTCGCAGCGCGGCGCGGGCGGCCGCCTGGGTGACCACCGACAGGTGATAGGGCAACCGCACCAGCAGCATCGCGTCGATCACCGCCGGCGCGGCGATCAGGTATCCGAGCCGGCCGCCGGCGAACGCGAACGCCTTGCTCATGGTGCGGGTGACGATCAGCTTGGCCGGATAATCGTCGATCAGCCCGATCGCGCTGGGCTGCGAGGAGAATTCGCCGTAGGCCTCGTCCACGATCACGATGCCCGGTGCGACGTCGAGCAGGCTGCGCAGATCATGCAATGAGATGCTCTGCCCGGAGGGGTTATTCGGGCTCGCGACAAACACCACATCGGGTTTGCGGTCGGTGATGGCCGCGACGGCGACAGCGACGTCCAGGCCGAAGTCCTCGGCCCGGTTCGCCGCCAGCCACTGGGTCTGGGTGCCGTCGGAGATGATCGGGTGCATCGAGTACGACGGGACGAAGCCGATCGCGCTGCGGCCCGGCCCGCCGAACGCCTGTAGCAGTTGCTGCAGGATCTCGTTGGAGCCGTTAGCCGCCCACACATTCTCCGGCCCCACCTCGACCCCGGTCTGGGTGCTCAGATAGCCGGCCAGGTCGGCGCGCAGCGCCACCGCGTCGCGGTCGGGATAGCGGTGCAGATCGGCTGAGGCCTCACGCACCGAGCGGGCGACGTCGTCGATCAGCGCCGCACTCGGCGGGTGCGGATTCTCGTTGGTGTTCAGCCGCACCGGTACTGCCAGTTGCGGTGCGCCGTAGGGCGACTTGCCGCGCAGATCATCGCGCAACGGCAGATCGGCCAGCGTGATCTGCCCGCCGGGGCGGGTCATGATTCGAACCTCCGCCGGACCGCTTCGCCGTGCGAGGGCAGGTCCTCGGCGTTGGCCAGCGCGATCACATGCACGCTGACGTCCTTGAGCGCGGCCTCGGTGTAGTCCACGACGTGGATACCGCGCAGGAAGGTCTGTACCGACAGCCCGCTGGAATAGCGCGCACTGCCCGCCGTCGGCAGCACGTGGTTGGAGCCCGCACAGTAGTCGCCGAGACTGACCGGCGCATAGGGTCCGATGAAAATTGCGCCGGCCGAACGGATCTGGGCCGCCACCGTGGCGGCGTCGGCGGTCTGGATCTCCAAGTGCTCGGCGGCGTAGGCATTGACCACCCGGATACCGGTGTCCAGGTCGTCGACCAATACGACGGCCGACTGGCGCCCGCCCAGCGCCGTGGCCACCCGCTGGCGGTGCACGGTGGTTTCCAGCTGCGCGGTCACCTCCCGGTCGGTGGCGTCCGCCAGCTCGGCACTGGTGGTGACCAGCACGCTGGCGGCCATCTCGTCGTGCTCGGCCTGGCTGATCAGGTCGGCGGCCAGATGCGCCGGGTTGGCGGTGTGGTCGGCGAGGATGGCGATCTCGGTGGGGCCGGCTTCGGCGTCGATACCGACCTGCGACCGGCACAGCCGTTTGGCGGCGGTCACGTAGATGTTGCCGGGCCCGGTGATCATGTCGACCGGGGCCAACTCGGCCTGATCGGTGTCGGTGCCACCGTAGGCCAGCAGCGCCACCGCCTGGGCGCCGCCGACCGCCCAGACCTCCTCGACGCCGAGCAACCGGGCCGCGGCCAGGATCGTCGGGTGCGGTAGGCCGTCGAAGGCGGCCTGGGGCGGACTGGCGATCACCAGGGAGTCGACGCCGGCGGTCTGGGCCGGGACGACGTTCATCACCACGCTGGAGGGGTAGACCGCGTTGCCGCCCGGAACGTACAGGCCGACCCGCTCGACCGGGATCCAGCGTTCGGTGACGGTCGCGCCCGGAGCCAGGGTGGTGGTGGTGTCGGTGCGCCGCTGGTCGGCGTGCACCGCGCGGGCGCGGCTGATCGCCACCTCCAGGGCGGCCCGCACCGCGGCGTCCAGGCCGGCCAGTGCATCCTGCAGCGCCGCACCCGGCACCCGGACCGCGGCCGGCCGCACCTGGTCGAACGATTCCCCGAACTCCAGCGCCGCGTCGGCTCCGCGCGCGGCGACCGCCTCGACGATCGGGCGTACCCGCGGCACCACGGCCTCGACGTCGACGCCACCGCGCGGCAGGGCGGCGCGCAGTTGAGCCTTGGAAAGGTTCGACTGGTCGGCGCCACGCAGATCGATGCGTGCCAGCAGGGCGGTGTTCACGTCGTCCATTGTCCCAGAGCCGTCCAAGTCAAATATCGCCGCGCTCAGCAGACCCGCCGGCTGCACCGTGCCCGGCGGGTCCGGAGGCCCCTGCTGCGCGCCGCGATCGAACTGCGGCAGCTCACCTCGCGCGGACGTCGCCATCACCGAAATCTCCCGGCGCTGGCGCGGCTCGCGACTAGGGTGGTGCACAGCTGTGATGTCGCGCGGCGAGGCTGCCTGGCCACCAAGGACCACCCCCTGAGCGTCCCCGGGGTGGTGCCGGTCGGCACCCGGGGTGGGCTCGCGGTGGGGCGGAGTCCTCCGCGCCGACGTCACCCGGAGAACGCCCGAAGAGAAATGGAGTTGCGATGGCTGTCGACAAGGGTGCCGGTGACACGTCCAAGTTGCCGGTGGTGTTCCCGCCGTGGCTGGACCGGCTGCAGATCAAGTACATGAATCCGGTGGTCAAGCCGCTGGCCCGGTTCCTTCCGGGCACGTCGGTGATCAAGCATCGGGGCCGCAAGTCCGGCAAGCCCTACGAGACGGTGGTGACGACCTACCGCAAGGGCAACGTGTTGTCGATCGCGCTCGGGCACGGCAAGGCCGACTGGGTCAAGAACGTGCTGGCAGCCGGGGAGGCCGACGTGCGACTGTTCCGCAGCGAACTGCATCTCACCAACCCGCGGATCCTGCCGGCCGGCACGGCCGACAAGTCCCTGCCGTTGGCAGTGCGCCTGCAGAACCGCAAGGTGGCGGTGCTGGTCACCGACATCGCCTGAGCCGATCGCACGGGCACGGCGGTGGCTCGCACGATTCCCACCGTGGACCGGTGATCTACATATCCAGGCCGATGTCGAGCACCTGCACGGAATGCGTCAGCGCACCCACCGCCAGGTAGTCGACGCCGGTGGCGGCGTAGGCCGCCGCGCTGTCCAGCGTCAGCCCGCCGGACGACTCCAGCAGCACCCCGGGCGCCCGGGAATCGCGGCGCTGCACGGCGATCTGGGTCTGCCAGACTTCGAAGTTGTCCAACAGCACCAGCTCGGGCCCCTCGGCGAGCACTTCATCGAACTGCTCCAGCGAATCGACCTCGACCTCGCACGGCACCTCGGGGGCGGTCGCGCGGACCGCGCGCAACGCCGCGGCCACCGATCCCGCGGCCGCGACGTGGTTGTCCTTGATCAGCGCGGCGTCGCCCAGGCCCATCCGGTGGTTCACCCCGCCGCCGACGCGCACCGCGTACTTCTGCAGCACCCGCAGGCCCGGCAGCGTCTTGCGGGTATCGCGGATCCGGGCCCCGGTGCCGTCCACGGCGTCCACCCAGGCCGCGGTGGCGGTAGCGATCCCGGAGAGGTGACAGACCAGGTTGAGCATGGTGCGTTCGGCGGTCAGCAGGCCGCGGGTGTCGGCCTGCAGGCTCAGCACCGCTGCGCCGGGTTCCAGCCGAGTCCCGTCGGCTACCCGGTCCAGCACCCGGTAGGCGTCGGGCCCGAGGATTTCGTCGAGCACCAGCAGGGCGATGTCGACTCCCGCGATCACCCCGGGCACCCGGGTCACCAGCGCCGCCTGGGTCACCGCGTCGGCCGGCACCGTCGCCGCGGTGGTGACATCGGGTCCGTAGCGCAGGTCCTCGTCGAGCGCCCGGGCGATCACCGCGCGCGCTTCGCCGAGCTCGGTCTCCGACAGGGTCACCGCGCGGGTCATGAGGCCACCCCAGCCGGTGCCTCCTGCAGCAGCGCGCCGTCGCGCAGCCGGACCGTGGTGCTGCGAGCCTGCCCGGGGTCGGCGCTGGAGAACTCGGCCCGGTGATGACAGCCCCGGCTCTCGGTGCGCGCCAGCGCGGCCCCTGCCACCACCCGCGCCACCAGCGTCAACGCGGCATCCTCCATATCGGTCCGGTCGGTGACCACCCGCTCCCCGGCAGACGACAGCAGGTCGGCTAACCGCTGCAAGCCGGGTGCGTCGCGGACCACCGAGGCATCGCGTGACATCGCTTGCTGCACGGTCTGCCGATCGAGTGCGGTGCGCCCGCCCCGCTCGGGGACACCGGCCTGCACACGCCCGGCCGATACCGCGTGGGCCGCCGCGGCCGACCCGGCGCGGTCGCCCACCACCAGGCCCTCCAGCAGGCTGTTGGAGGCCAGCCGGTTAGCGCCGTGCATGCCGGTGCGCGCCACCTCGCCGGCGGCGTACAGGCCGGGCAGCTCGGTGCGGCCATGGGTGTCGGTGACGACGCCACCGCAGCTGTAGTGCGCGCCCGGGACCACCGGGATCGGTTGGTGCACCGGGTCGATGCCGGCGGCCCGGCAGGCCGCGGTGACGGTCGGAAACCGGCCCTCGAAGCCGGCGATGCCGCGGGCGTCGAGGTAGACGCAGGCGTCTCCGGTCTCACGCAGCCGGGCGTCGATGGCGCCCGCCACCACGTCGCGCGGCGCCAGGTCACCCATCGGGTGCACCCCCGCGGTGACCAAGGCGCCCCGGGCGTCGATGAGCCTCGCGCCCTCCCCGCGCACCGCCTCGGTGACCAGCGGGCGGCGCCCACTCCTAGCGCCGTTTCCGGCGGCGAACAGCATCGTCGGGTGGAACTGGATGAATTCCAGATCGCTCACCGCAACCCCGGCCCGCAGCGCCAGCGCCAGCCCGTCGCCGGTGGCCCCGCCCGGATTCGTGGTCGCCCGGTACAGCTGGCCCAGGCCGCCGGTGGCCAGGACCACCGACGGGGCGTGGATCACCCCGATCCCGTCGGCGTTGGCGACCAGCACACCGGTGACGGTGTCGGCGTCGCGCAGGATCTCCCACACCACCTGGCCGCGGCGGATGTCCAGGCCGGCGGCGGCGTGGTCCAGCGCACGCTGCACCTCGGCTCCGGTTGCGTCACCGCCGGCATGAATGATGCGGCGCCGCGAGTGCCCGCCCTCTCGAGTGAGCGCCCAGCTGCCGTCCGGATCGCAGTCGAATTGCGCACCGGCACCAGCTAACTCGGCGACCGCACGGTAGCCGTCGGCCACGATGGAGGTCACCGCGTCGGGGTCGCACAATCCGCCGCCGGCGGCCAGCGTGTCGGCGACATGGGCTTCCACCGAGTCGTCGGTGCCTGGCAGCACCACGGCGATCCCGCCCTGGGCGTAGTGCGTCGCGGTCACCCCGTAGCCGGTGTCGGCCTTGCTGAGCACCACCACGTCCCGGCCGGCGCGGCGTGCGGCGCGGGCCGCGGCCAGCCCACCGACGCCGGTGCCGATGACGACGACGTCGGCCCGCTGCTGCCAGCCGGGAGCACCGGTCACTTGCTGACCGGGGCGGAGTGTCCGATCGAGACCATGCGCTGCACGCTGCGTGCCGCCAAGCGTGCGGTCTCCGGGTCGACGTGGATCTCGTCGGCGCCTTCGGTCAGGCTGCGCAGCAGGGCCGCCGGGGTGATCATCTTCATGTACTTGCAGGCCGCCTTGGAGTTGACCGCCTCGAAGTCGACCTGCGGCGCGGCCTTGCGCAGCTGGTAGATCATGCCGATCTCGGTGGCCACCAGCACCTTGTGCGCCCGGGTGCGCCGGGCCTCGTCGAGCATCCCGCCGGTGGACAAGATCTTGACCCGTTCCTCGGGGACGTGGCCCTCGCCGACCAGGTACAGCGCTGAGGTCGCGCAGCCGCACTCCGGGTGCACGAACAGCTCGGCGTCCGGGTTCGCCCGGGCCTTGTCCTCGAGTTCGTCACCGTTGATCGCCGCGTGCACGTGGCACTCGCCCGCCCAGATGTGCATGTTCTTGCGCCCGGTGACGCGCTGGACGTGCTGGCCCAGGAACTGGTCGGGCAGGAACAGCACCTCACGGTCCGGGTCGATGGCGTTGACGACATCCACGGCGTTCGACGAGGTGCAGCAGTAGTCGGTGAGCGCCTTGACCGCCGCCGTGGTGTTGACATACGACACCACCACCGCGTCGGGGTGGTCATCACGCCACGCCTGCAGGTCCTCGGCGGTGATGGAATCGGCCAGCGAGCACCCCGCCCGGGCGTCCGGGAGCAGCACGGTCTTGTCCGGGGACAGGATCTTGGCGGTCTCGGCCATGAAGTGCACCCCGCAGAACACGATGGTGTCCTCGGGGGCATTGGCGGCGATGCGGGCCAGGCCCAGCGAGTCCCCGACGTGGTCGGCGATGTCCTGGATCGGCGGCAGCTGGTAGTTGTGCGCCAGGATCGTCGCGTTGCGTTCCTTTTTGAGCCGGAGGATCTCGGCCACCCACTCCTCGTCGGGCTCGACACCGCTGTAGCCGGCCGGCGAGTTGACGATGCGGTCGGCCAGGCTGCCTGCCTGCACACCGGGGTCGGTGAGGGTGGTCATGCGCGACTCCTCTCGCGAATTAGGTTTTCGACTTACAATCGAAAACATGGTTCATACTAGCACCGCGCACGAGGTGCTCACCGCGGTCTTCCAGGTTGGCGGCCTCGATCGTCGCCGCCCCCGCCTCAACGTGCTGCTGTGGCAGCGGGCCCGGGAACCCCAGCTCGGACGTTGGTCGCTCCCGGGTGGACTGTTGCGGAACGACGAGGATGTGACCGGCTCGGCGCGCCGCCAACTGGCCGAGAAGGTCGACCTGCGTGAGATTGCCCACCTTGAACAGTTGGCTGTGTTCTCCGACCCCGGCCGGGTTCCGGGGGTGCGCACCATCGCGTCGACGTTTCTGGGCCTGGTGCCCTCCCCGGCCGATCCCGAACTGCCGGGCGACACCCACTGGCATCCGGTCGACGATCTGCCCCCGATGGCGTTCGACCACGCGACCATGGTGGCGCACGCCCACAGTCGGCTGGTCGCCAAGATGTCGTACACGAACATCGGGTTTGCTTTGGCGCCAACGGAATTCGTCCTCTCGACGCTGCGTGACATCTACAGCGTGGTGCTCGGCTACACCGTCGATGCCACCAACTTGCAGCGGGTGCTGGTCCGGCGCGGGGTAATCACCCGCACCGGCACCACGGCCCGCTCCGGGCGCAGCGGGGGCCGCCCTGCCGCCCGGTACCGGTTCACCGACTCCGAGCTGCGGGTTACCGACGAATTCGCGGCATTGCGGCCGCCAGGGTGAGTCGGACTGGATTCTTAACGCCCTCTTAAGCAACAATGCCGGGATGGACTCGGACAGCTTGGCCCGCGAAACCTCCGTCGAGTGGATCGGGCAAGCACCCCACCAGCCGCTGCGATCCGGCGACCGTCCGCTGCGGCCGGCCGAGGACCCGTTCTATGAGCCGCCGGTCGGCTTCCAGCACGCCGTGGCCGGCACGGTGCTGCGCTCCCGCGAGGTCGAACTGGCCTTTATGGGTCTGATCCCCCAGCAGCTGGTCGCCACCCAGCTGCTCTACCGGACCGTCGACCGCAACAACGTGCCGCAGGCGACGGTCACGACGGTGCTGGTCCCCCGCGACCGGGATCGCACCCGGCCGTGTCCGATCGTGTCGTATCAGTGCGCGATCGACGCGGTGGACAGCCGCTGCTTCCCCTCCTACGCACTGCGCCGACGCGCCTGGGCGCACGGCTCGTTCACCCAACTGGAGTTCGTCCTGATCGCCGCCATCCTGGCGCAGGGCTGGGCGGTGTCGATCCCCGACCACGAGGGCTGCGGCGGGCACTGGGGTGCCCCGTACGAACCGGGCTACTTCGTGCTCGACGGGGTGCGTGCCGCGCAGGGCGCCGAGCAGCTGGGCCTGTCCCCCGACGACCCGGTCGGGCTGTGGGGTTACTCCGGCGGCGGCCTGGCCACGGCCTGGGCGGCCGAGGTCAGCAGCGGCTACGCGCCCGAACTCAACGTCGTCGGCGTCGCGCTCGGCTCACCGGTGGGCGACCTCGGCAATACCCTGCAACGGCTGAACGGGTCGTTCTGGTCAGGGCTGCCGGCCATCATGATCGCCGCGCTGGCGCGGGTCTATCCCGAACTCGACAAGGTCATCGAGGAACACGCCACGGTCAACGGCCGTGCGCTGCTGCATTCGCTGGAGTCGGCGTCCACTGCCGCGGCGGTGCTGCGCCTGCACCACCGTGCGCTGGACACCTACATCGACAAACCGCTGGACGAGTTGATCGAGCACCCCGCGGTACAGCACGTCTTCGACGACACTCGGTTGGGCACCGCGGTGCCGGCACCCCCGGTGCTGATGGTGCAGGCCATCCACGACCAGGTGATCTCCGTCGAGGACATCGACACGCTCGCCGAGACCTATGCCGCCGGTGGGGCCCGGCTGACCTATCACCGCGACCTGCTCAGCGAGCACATCCTGCTGCACCCGCTGTCCGCTCCGATGGTGCTGGACTGGTTGCGTGACCGGTTCGCGGGCCGGCGGCTGCCCGACGGTGCGGTGCAAAGCCAGTGGCCGGCGCTGCTGAACCCCAAGACCTATCTGGGCCTGGCCCGGCTGGGCGTGGTGGCGGCGCGGGTCATCACCGGTGGGGCGCTGCGCCGCCTTCCGCTGTGACGGCCGGATTTATTCGACGGTCGCGGCTTCGCCCCTCCTCCGTCGAGCCGCGCTGAACCGCCGGCAGCGGCGGTCGCCCGGCGGGCTCGGGCGGATAGCCGCCCAGGTCATCGTGGGTGCTCCAGGTGGCGCAGAGACCGTAGACCAGCGCCGCCGTCGCCGCCGGCAGCAGTAACGTGGCCGCGACCTGTAACGGCGTGTGCCCGAAGAAGACCGGCGGCGCCTCGGCGATGTAGTGCACCCGGTGCTCGGGAGAGACCGGTGCGCCGTCCACATCCACGGTGCCGTAGCGGCGATGCACCAACGCAGCACCGGCCAGCGCCGCCAGCGCCGCGCCGGCGGTCAGGCCCAGCGACAGGCCGGCGACCATGCCCGGCCCCCGATGCGCGCGCCACTGCCAGGCCAGCGTGGCCGACACCACCGCCACCACGCCCAGCATGCCCAGCAGCAGAAACGGCGCGACGAAGAAATGGTCGGCTTCGTTGCCCAGGTAGGCCTGCACCCGCTCTCCGCCGCGGGTCAGCGCCACCACGCCGTGGATCGGCGGGGCGATCCACGCCCACAGCGCACCCATCGGCAGCCCGGCGGCGGCCAGCCCGACGGCCAGGATCAGGCAGGCCCGCCGCCGTGTCAGCCGGGGCGCGCCAGGGGCTGTCATCGCTGGGTGTCCAAATCGGCCGAGTCCACCTGCCCGTGCCGAGAACACTTGGCCCACCAGCCGTCCGGGCGGACCTGCACCGTCATCCGGCGCCCGCACGACGCGCAGAACCGCGGCGGTTCCAGACCCAGCTGGGCGGCCGTCGGGACCGACCCGCCGGCGGGATCGGCGATCTGCACGCCGGTGTAGACGTTGTAGACGCCGGCCGCGACGACCGGCAGGTCGCGAACCATTACAGGGTGGCGTTGAGGGCCTTGATCGGCATCTGCAGATCGTCGAGCAGCTCCAGGTCCGTCTCGGCGGGACGGCCCAGCGTAGTCAGGTAGTTGCCGACGATGATGGCGTTGATGCCGCCCAGGATGCCCTGCTTGGCGCCCAGGTCGCCGAGGGTGATCTCCCGGCCCCCGGCGAACCGCAGCATGGTGCGCGGCAGCGCCAGCCGGAACGCGGCCACCGCGCGCAGCGCGTCGGCGGCCGGCAGCACCTCCAGGTCACCGAACGGTGTGCCCGGGCGTGGGTTGAGGAAGTTCAGCGGGACCTCGTCGGGGTCCAGCTCGGCCAGGTCGGCGGCGAACTCCGCGCGCTGCTCCAGTGTCTCCCCCATGCCCAGGATGCCGCCGCAGCACACCTCCATGCCGGCTTCGCCCACCATCCGCAGGGTCTCCCAGCGCTCCTCCCAGCTGTGGGTGGTGACGACGTTGGGGAAGTGCGAGCGCGCGGTCTCCAGGTTGTGGTTGTAGCGGTGCACGCCCATCGCGGCCAGCTGATCCACCTGCTCCTGGGTCAGCATGCCCAGCGAGCAGGCGATCTGAATGTCGACCTCGTTGCGGATCGCCTCGATACCGGCGGCGACCTGAGCGAGCAACCGCTCGTCGGGCCCGCGCACCGCCGCGACGATGCAGAATTCGGTGGCGCCGGTCTTGGCGGTCTGCTTGGCCGCCTCGACCAGGCTGGGGATGTCCAGCCAGGCGCTGCGCACCGGCGATTGGAACAGCCCGGATTGCGAGCAGAAGTGGCAATCCTCCGGGCAGCCACCGGTTTTCAGGCTGATGATGCCCTCGACCTCGATCTCGGGGCCGCACCAACGCATCCGCACGTCATGGGCCAGCGCCAGCAGCTCCTCGAGCCGCTCGTCGGGCAGCTGCAACACCTCCAGGACCTGATCCCGCCGCAACGCCTCGCCGCGCTCCAGAACCTGTTCACGGGCCAGCGCCAGGATGTCGTCAGTCATGCGCGCCGCTCCTCCTCATCGCTTCGCTCTGCATCGTCGCCGCCGCGGGTCACACGTGCTCCCCTCAAGACTTGAACGGTGTTCAGGTTAGGGTAGCGGGGTGCAGCTGCACAAACCTGACCCCAAACAGGAGATCGTCGCCGCGGCGGCCGGCATCCTGGACAACTACGGCATCGCCGATCTGTCGATGCGCCGCTTGGCGCGCGAGCTCAACGTCAGCCCCAGTGCCCTGTACTGGCATTTCGCCAACAAGCAGCAACTGCTCGGCGCGGTTGCCGACCGGGTGCTGGGCCCGGCCTGCACCGACCCGGGGCCGGGCAGCTGGCAGTGGCGCATCCAGACGGTGTGCGCGCGACTGCGCGACGCGCTGCTGTCGCATACCGACGGCGCCGAGCTGGTCTCGGCGAGCCTGGCCGCCGGCCAGTCGCAGGCCGCCGCCGATATCGTGGCGCTGCTGGCGCAGGCCGCCACGGCGGCCGGGGTGCACCCGGACCAGGCCGGGCAGGTGGCGCGCACCGTCGTCTACTACGTCTTGGGGTTCACCGCCGATGAGCAGTCGCGGTTGCAGTGGGACGCCGCCGGGGCCGCCGACATCGCCCCCGACGCCGACCCGGGCAGCGCGTTCGCCTTCGGGCTGGGACTGCTCATCGACGGCCTCGCGGTGCGGGCCGGACTCGCGGTCTAGATCGGATATTCGGTGCGGGCGTTGCCATCCCAGCGTCGCAGCCCGACAAACCGGCCGGGGATATCGGCCCGGCCCGCGATGCGCTGAGCCCGGCCCAGCTGGGCCGGGCCGACCCGGCGGGCCAGCGTGGTGTGCGCGGTCCACTGCCCGGGCGCCACGTTGGGCAGCGGCCCGGGAACCAGGTGTGGCTCCGCCAGCCGGTAGACCTGCTCGTGCAGCTCGAGCAGCGCCGAAGTCGGCACCACCAGCCGCGCCAGCACGCCGTGTGAGCGGCCGAAGATCAGCGTCGCTCCGAGGGTGCAGTCGATCGGCAGCCGATCGAGGACCGTGGCCAGCTCGGCGTCGACGCGGGGATCGATGCGCTGAGCGACCGCAAGGGTCACATGCGGGCGGGCGGCCGGGGCCTGGCTGGGCACCCCCGCCGCGGCCAGCTGCGCCCAGATCCCCCGGATCGCCGTCTCGGTCTCGGCGTCGAATACCAGCTCGATCGAGTGCACCACTGCTCAGCCCGCCAGGGTGCGCACCCAGTCGGGTTCGAAGGCGGCGCGGCTCATCGCCGTGAACTCCGCACCGCCCAGACTCGCCGCACCGGCCGGCAGCGCCGCGCGCACCGGCGCCAACCGGGCCAGCGCTCCCCGATTGCTGGCGGCGGCCGGACCGGGCTGGGCCGGCCAGCTGCCGATCACGAGACCGGCGCACGACAACCCTTGCCCGGCAAGCGATTCCAAGGTCAGGGCGGTGTGGTTGAGGGTGCCCAGTTCGGCGTTGACCACTACCAGCACGGCGGCGGCGAGGTCGACGGCCAGATCACGCAGGGTGACGCCGTCGGCGGCCAGCTCGACCAGCAACCCGCCAGCGCCCTCGACCAGGGTCAACCGGCCGGGGCGGTCGACGGCACGGATCGTCGCCAGCAGATCGGCGCGGGTCGGCAACGCCATCCCGGCCTGCTCCGCGGCGGCGACCGGAGCCAGCGGCGCCGGGTATCGCGCGCTGCCGCACAACTCGGTCACCCCGGACAGCCGGCCGACCTCGGCCAGGTCGTCGTCGCCGTCGGCGGTGCCGGTCTGCACCGGCTTGCACACCGCCACCTCCAGGCCGGCCTGACGCGCGCAGCAGGCCAACGCTGCGGTGGCGATGGTCTTGCCGACACCGGTGCCGGTGCCGGTGATGACCAGGACGGTCATCGCGCCTCGGCGCGGTGCTCGCGCAACACCTCGGTAAGCACCCGGCCGGCCAGTTCGAGGTCGTCGGCGCTGAGCGAGGCGCGCGCGGTCAACCGCAGCCGCGACGTCCCGGCCGGGACCGTGGGCGGCCGGAAACAACCCACCCGGACCCCGGCGTCCAGACACGCGGCCGCGGCCGCCACCGCCACCTCGGCGTCGCCGAGGATCACCGAGACCACCGCGGATTCGGGCTGGTCGGCCACCCCGCAGACCTGCGCCAGCGCGCGGGCGTGGCGCAGCACGTCGGTGGCGCGCGAGGGCTCGGCGGCCAGCACGCTCAGGGCAGCGGACGCGGCGCCGAGGGCCGCCGGAGCCAACCCGGTGTCGAAGATGAAGGTCCGGGCGGTGTCGATGAGATGGTCGCGCACCGCCACCGGGCCCAGCACCGCGCCGCCCTGGCTGCCCAGCGCCTTGGACAGCGTGGTGGTCACCACCACATCCGGGGCCCCCGCCAGCCCGGCCTCCTGCACCAGCCCGCGGCCGCCGTCGCCTCGGACGCCCAATGCGTGTGCCTCGTCGACGATCAACAGCGCACCGTAGCGGCGGCACACCTCGTGCAGGTCACGCAGCGGGGCCAGGGCGCCGTCGGCGCTGAAGACCGATTCGGTGAGCACCACGGCGCGCTCCTCGGCGCGGCCGGCCAGTGCCGCGGCGACCGCATCGACATCGCGGTGCCCGGTGATGACCACCCGCGCCTTCGACAACCGGCAGGCATCCACCAGGGATGCGTGGCAGTAGGCGTCGGAGACCACCAGCGACCCCGGCCCGGACAGGCTGACAACGGCGCCGATATTGGCGGTGTAGCCGGAGGAGAACACCAAACCCGCTGGCGCACCGACGAAGTCGGCCAACTGCTGCTCGAATTGCTGGTGCAGTGCGGTGTTGCCGGTCACCAACCGGGATCCGCCGGCACCAGCACCCCAGGTACCTAGCGCCTCCACCCCGCCGGCGATGACGGCCGGGTGCGCCGACAGCCCGAGGTAATCGTTGGATGCCAGGTCCAGCTCGGTGGCGACGGCGGGCCGCACCCGCAGGGAACGCCGCAGCCCGTCCTGGCGACGCTGTCGCTCCACCTCGGCCAGCCAGGCCAGTGGCGACAGATCGGTGCGGGTCACGCTGTGCTCCCTACGCTCCTTCGACACGACTTGAACACCGTTCAGGTTAAGGCACCGGCCACGCCCACCATCGCGGCACCGATGCGAGCGACCTCCTCGGGCGTGCAGACATACGGCGGCATCGCGTACACCAGGTTGCGGAACGGGCGCAGCCACACCCCTTGGGCCAGCGCGGCAGGGGTGGCCACCGCCAGGTCCACCGGCCGGTCGCATTCGATCACCCCGATGGCGCCGCAGACCCGCACATCGGCGACGCCGGGCAGCTCGCGGGCCGGTTCCAGGGCGGCGGTGAGCGCGGCACCGATCCCGCCGACGCACGAGCGCCAGTCCTGGCCCAGCAGCAGCTCGGTGCTGGCCACCGACACCGCACAGGCCAGCGGGTTGGCCATGAAGGTGGGGCCGTGCATCAGCGCGCCGGCCTCACCGCCGCTGATGGTGTGGGCGATCTCGGTGCTGCACAAGGTGGCCGCCAGGCTCAGGTAGCCGCCGGTGAGCGCCTTGCCGACACACATGATGTCGGGGCTGACGCCGGCATGCTCAGCAGCGAACAGTTCACCGGTGCGGCCGAATCCGGTGGCGATCTCGTCGAAGATCAGCAGTACGCCGTGGCGGGTGCAGGCCTGGCGCAGGTCGCTGAGGTAGCGCGGGTCGTGGAAGCGCATGCCGCCGGCGCCCTGCACCACCGGTTCGATCACCACGGCCGCGAGTTCGTCGCGGTGGCGTTGCAGCTGCGCCTCGAACGCGGCGCTGTAGGCCGGGTCGTAGTCGCGGGGCACCTGTGGGGCGAACACCTGGGCGGTCAGCACGTCGCGCCACAGGGAGTGCATGCCGCCGTCGGGGTCGCAGACGCTCATCGGGGTGAAGGTGTCGCCGTGGTAGCCGCCGCGCCAGGTCATCAACCGGTGCTTGCCGGGGCGTCCGCGGGCGCGCCAGTACTGCAGCGCCATCTTGACCGCCACCTCCACCGACACCGAACCGGAGTCGGAGAAGAACACCGTGTCCAGCCCCGGCGGGGTGATGTCCACCAGGAGCTGGGCCAGCCGCGCGGCGGGCTCGTGGGTGAGCCCGCCGAACATGACGTGGTTCATGGTGGCCAGTTGCGCGGTCAAGGCGGCGTCCAGACGCGGATGCCCGTGGCCGTGGATCGCGGTCCACCAGGAGCTCATCGCATCGAGCACCTCAACCGGCGCGCCATCGACGATCACCGTCAGGTAGGCGCCCCGAGCGGCCACCGCCACCGTCGGGGCGGGCGTCTCGGCGCCGATCGTGCTGTACGGGTGCCACAGATGTGCGGTGTCGATGGCGCTGATCTGCTCGGGAGTCAACGCGGACATGACTGACGACAGTAGTGCAGGTCGGCGGGCGTAACCGTTCGGTCACAGGTTGCCGAATTTCTCTGCAGCGGCGGCGCACCGGGCGTAAACGCCGGTACGCTCTGTGACAGAAGTGGCCAATGATGCTGCTGTTGTGAACGACCCGAGAAGGGGGAAGACCGATGAAACGCGTCTGCGCCACCGCACTCGCACTGGCGGCGGCAGTGGCCCCGGTGCTGAGCGCCGCCGGCCCCGCCGGCGCCGAGCCGATCTCGCAGTCCGGTCACAGCCCGCTCATCGACCGGGTGATCCAGCGCGCCCTGTCCCAGCGCGGGGTGCCCTACGTCTACGGCGGCGGCGACGTCTCCGGACCCACCAACGGCGCTCGTGCCAGGGCCGCCACCACCTCGGGCGCGGTCACCGGCCTGCCGGGCACCGGGATCGGCGGTCTTCCCGGGGGTCCGGTGGTCGCCGGCAGCGCCACCCCCGGCCTGGCGGTCCCGCCCGGCGCGGGCCTGCCCTCGGCCGGCACCGTCGGTTTCGACGCGTCGGGCCTCATCCAGTACGCGTTCGCCGGTGCCGGTATCAAGATGCCGCGCACCTCCGGCGACCAGTGCAGCGTCGGCCAGAAGGTGCCGCCCGCGCAGGCCCGCCCCGGCGACCTGCTCTGCTACGGCCCGGGCGGAACGCAGAGCGTCGCGCTGTACCTCGGCAACAACCAGATGATCGAGGGCACCGACCCGGCGGTCACGGTCTCCCCGGCCCGCACCTCCAACATGGTTCCCTATCTGACCCGGGTGATTCCCTGACACACCGGCTGACGTCACAGCGTTTGGAATGCGGTTTCTACAGCCCGGTTAGGTAGATTATCGGGCGATCATGATTGCCCTGTCCCCGCCGCGACCGGCGGCAACGCCGGTTGCCGTACCCGCTTCCGCACCCGATCCGGCCCCTGCGCCGGCCGCCGTGATGGGAACCCGCAAGGCCGGTTTCTACCGCCACGACCTCGACGGGCTGCGCGGCATCGCGATCGCGTTGGTTGCGGTGTTCCATGTCTGGTTCGGGCGGGTCTCCGGTGGGGTGGATGTCTTCCTGGCGCTGTCGGGCTTCTTCTTCGGCGGCAAGCTGCTGCGCGTCGCGCTGAACCCGGCCTCGTCGCTGTCCCCGATCCCGGACCTGATCCGGCTGGTTCGTCGGCTGCTGCCGGCCCTGGTGGTGGTGCTGGCGGCATGCGCCGGGCTCACCATCTGGATCCAGCCGCAGACCCGCTGGGAGACCTTCGCCGACCAGAGCCTGGCCAGCCTCGGCTACTACCAGAACTGGGAGTTGGCCCGCACCGCCTCGGACTACCTGCGCGCCGGTGAGGCGGTCAGCCCGCTGCAGCACATCTGGTCGATGTCGGTGCAGGGCCAGTTCTATCTCAGCTTCCTGCTGCTGATCTTCGGGTTCGCGTTCGCCTTCCGGCGGCTGCTGCGCACCCACCTGCGCTCGGCCTTCGTGGTGCTGCTCACCGGGTTGACCGTGGCGTCGTTCTGGTATGCGATCGTCGCCCACCAGGCCAACCAGGCCCTGGCCTACTACAACAGCTTCGCCCGCGCCTGGGAACTGCTGCTCGGCGCGCTGGCCGGGGCGCTCATCCCCTACATCCGCTGGCCGATGTGGCTGCGCAACACCGTGGCCACCCTGGCGTTGGCGGCGATCCTGAGCTGCGGCGCCCTGATCGAAGGCGTGCGGGAATTTCCCGGCCCGTGGGCGCTGGTACCGGTCGGCGCCACGGTGGCGTTCATACTGGCCGGGGCCAACCGGCACGCGCAGCCGAGCACCAGCGAGAAACCGCCGTGGCCCAACCGGTGGCTGGCTTGCGGGCCGCTGGTGACGCTCGGGGCGATGGCCTACTCGCTGTACCTGTGGCACTGGCCGCTGCTGATCTTCTGGTTGTCCTACACCGGCCACAAGCACGCTTCGGTGCTGGAGGGCGCGGCGATCCTGCTGGTCTCCGGTGTGCTGGCCTACTTGACCACCCGGCTCGTCGAGGACCCCCTGCGCTACCGCGCGCCGGCCGGCGCCGGGCCCACCCCGGTGACGAGCATTCCCGGGCGGAGACTCTCGGCGGGCTGGTGGAAACGCCCGACGCTGGCGTTGGGTTCGACGGTGGTGCTGCTGGGTGTGGCACTGACCGCGACCTCGTTCACCTGGCGCGAGCACGTCACCGTCCAGCGCGCCAGCGGCAAGGAGCTAGCCAAGCTCAGCAAGGACGACTACCCGGGAGCCCGTGCGTTGATCAAGCATCAGCGGGTGCCCAAGCTGCGGATGCGGCCCACCATCCTGGAGGCCAAGAAGGACCTGCCGCGCTCCACCCGGGACGGGTGCATCAGCACCTTCACCAATCCGGCCCTGATCAACTGCACCTACGGCGACCCGGAGGCCACCCGCACCGTCGCGCTGGCCGGCGGGTCACATGCCGAACACTGGCTGCCCGCGTTGGACATCCTCGGCCAGAAGCACCACTTCAAAGTGGTGACCTATCTCAAGATGGGCTGCCCGCTGTCCACCGAGAAGGTGCCGCTGATCATGGGCAACAACGCGCCCTACCCGCAGTGCTACCAGTGGGTGGGCAAAACCATGGACAAGTTGATCGCCGACCGACCGGACTTCGTGTTCACCACCGCCACCCGGCCGTGGAACATCAAACCCGGCGACGTGATGCCGGGCACCTACATCGGTATCTGGAAACGGCTGTCGGAGAACAACATTCCCATCCTCGGAGTGCGGGACACGCCGTGGTTGGTGCGCGACGGCGAACCCTTCCAGCCGGCCGACTGTCTGGCCTCCGGGGGCGACGCGGTGTCCTGCGGCATCAAACGCTCGGAAGTCCTCGTCGACCGCAACCCCACCCTGGACTTCGTCGAACGGTTCCCGCTGCTCAAGCCGCTGGATCTGTCCGACGCCGTGTGCGACGTCGACATCTGCCGCGCCGTGGAAGGCAACGTGCTGATCTACCACGATTCCCATCACCTGTCGGCGACCTATATGCGCACCATGGCCGGGGAGCTCGGGCGGCAGATGGGTGCGGCCACCGGATGGTGGTGAGCCCGGGCGTGCCCACGGTCTGGCCCGGCCACAGTTACCCGCTCGGCGCCGTCTATGACGGGGCCGGCACCAATTTCGCGGTGTTCTCCGAGGTCGCCGAGCGCGTTGAACTGTGCCTGATCGACGAGGCCGACAACACCGAGTCCCGGATCGGTCTCGACGAGGTGGACGGCTATGTCTGGCACGCTTACCTGCCCGGTGTCGGACCCGGCCAGCATTACGGCTTTCGGGTGCACGGACCGTTCGACCCCGCCGCCGGGCACCGTTGTGACCCCAGCAAGCTGCTGCTGGACCCATACGGCAAGGCATTCCACGGCGACTTCGAATTCGGTCCGCAGCTGTTCTCCTACGACCTGAACGATGCCGACCGCGATGGGCCTCCCCCGGCGCTCGATTCGTTGGGGCACACCATGACCAGCGTGGTGATCAACCCCTTCTTCGACTGGGCCGCCGACCGCGCACCGCGCACCCCCTACCACGAGACGATCATCTACGAAGCGCACGTCAAGGGCATGACCCAAACCCACCCGGGAATACCGGAGGAGCTGCGCGGCACCTATGCCGGCCTGGCGCACCCGGTGATCATCGAGCACCTCAAGTCGCTGAACGTGACGGCGATCGAGCTCATGCCGGTGCACCAGTTCCTGCACGATCATCGGCTGGTGCAGCTGGGATTGCGGAACTACTGGGGCTACAACACATTCGGGTTCTTCGCGCCGCACAACTCGTATGCGGCCAGTCGCCAGGCCGGCGGCGCAGTGGCGGAGTTCAAGGCGATGGTGCGCACCTTCCACCAGGCGGGCATCGAGGTCATTCTGGACGTGGTCTACAACCACACCGCCGAAGGCAACCATCTGGGGCCGACGATCAACTTTCGCGGGATCGACAACGCCGCCTACTATCGGCTCTCCGACGACGACCCACGGTTCTACACCGACTACACTGGCACCGGCAACAGTCTCAACGCCCGGCACCCGCACACCCTGCAGCTGATCATGGACTCGCTGCGCTACTGGGTGACCGAAATGCACGTCGACGGCTTCCGTTTCGACCTCGCGTCGACGCTGGCTCGTGAACTGCACGACGTCGATCGCCTGTCGGCGTTCTTTGATCTGGTGCAACAGGATCCGGTGGTCAGCCAGGTCAAGCTGATCGCCGAGCCGTGGGACGTCGGCGAAGGCGGCTACCAGGTGGGCAACTTCCCGGGATTGTGGACGGAGTGGAACGGCAAGTACCGCGACACCGTCCGCGACTATTGGCGGGGCGTACCGGAGACCTTGGGCGAGTTCGCCTCCCGGCTGACCGGGTCGTCGGATCTGTACGAGGCGACCGGCCGGCGTCCCAGTGCCAGCATCAACTTCGTCACCTGCCATGACGGGTTCACGCTGGCAGATCTGGTGTCCTACAACGACAAACACAACGAAGCCAACGGCGAGGACAACCGGGACGGCGAGAGTTACAACCGGTCGTGGAACTGCGGTGTGGAGGGGCCGACCGACGACCCCGCGATTCTGGCGTTACGCGCGCACCAAGTCCGCAACATCATGGCCACCCTGCTGGTCAGCCAGGGCACCCCGATGATCTTGCACGGCGACGAGATGGGCCGCACCCAGCGCGGCAACAACAACGTCTACTGCCAGGACTCCGAGCTGTCCTGGATGGACTGGTCGCTGGTCGACAAGAACGCCGACCTACTGGCGTTCACCCGCACCGTGACCGCGCTGCGATCCGGCCATCCGGTGTTCCGCCGCCGCCGGTTCTTCGAGGGCCGGCCGATCCGCGGCGGCGACGAGGTCCGTGACATCGCCTGGCTCACCCCGGCCGGCCAGGAGATGACCCAGCAGGACTGGGGCAGCGAATTCGGCAGGTGCATCATGGTTTTCCTCAACGGCGAGGCGCTGCCCGAGCCCGATGTCCGCGGCCAGCGGATCATCGACGACTCATTTCTGCTGTGCTTCAACGCCGGTGAGACACCAGTGGACTTCGTCACCCCGAACACCGAATACGCCCAAGGCTGGCAGGCGGTGATCGACACCGCCGACCCCACCGGGACCAGCGATCTCACGGTCGCGGCCGGCCAAACCGTGACAGTGACGGCCCGCTCGCTGATCATTCTGCAGAAGAGCCGTTGAACCGAGGGTGTCGCCATCTTGCCGGTGGTCGCTCCACCGGGACGGCAGGATGTTTGCCCGGCTTTCAGCGACAATCTGAGTCAATTCCGGCCCACCGCGCCAGTGGTCGCGACAAGGCGGGCAAACATGCGAAGTCCCGGGTCAGTTGAACTCGTGCTTGCTGACCGTGCACTCGTAGGACGGAAGCCATGAGCTAAGGCCGCGCCGTCAACATCGGCTGCCGCGCCACCTTCGCTGCTGCACCTGAGCGGCGATAGGACGGTGGGCGGCCACGGGCTACCGCTATCTGCGCGCGGCCACGGTTCAATGACTGCCAGGTGAGACCCGCACTGCGCAGATGTTCTGCGACAATCACCGCCTCGCTGACATCCGCCGGATCGGCACCTCCGCGCCCGTCGCCGCGAACGCGTGCTACGCCGCCCGGCGCCCAAAGTAGCGGATACCGGCCAGTTGCGGAATCCGGTACGGGCTGCGGAGGCGACGCGTTGCCCGTCCGCGGCTGCGCAGGTGGTAGCGGCTGAGTTCACGCCGCACCGAGGGCGCCAACAGCGGCCCCAACACCGCCCCGGCGCCGAGCGCCAGGGCCAGCCCGGCCGCCATCCCGAGGGTGCCGCCGGCGTTGGGCTGCCCGTTGACCAGTTGCACGAAGCCGCGGAACAGCGTCAGTCCGGGAACCAACGGGATGATCCCGGCCATGATGATCACCAGCGGGGTGACGCGCAGCCGTGGCGCGAGCAGGGTGCCGACCAGCCCGGTCGCCGCGGCGGCGGCAAACGAGCTCACGATCGGGTTGGTCTGCACCAGTTGCAGCCCGAAGAACAGCAACGTTGCGGTCGCCCCGGCAAGACCGGCCGCCAAGGCCGCCTTGAGCTGCGCATAGCCGGCGAGCGCCGCGGCGGCCGCGCCGATCGCGCCGGCCAGCATGTACGCCGGCACGCTGAGCACCGCGACCGGCACCTCGGGGCTCACCCGGACTTGCACACCGAACGCCGTGCCGATCCGCACCGCGATGGAGACGCCGACCAGGATGCCGACCGACAAGAGCAGGATGTCCATTCCCCGCGACACGGCCGTGAGTTGGTAGCCGGTGATGGCGTCCTGCACCGAGCCGACGGTAGCCAGCCCGGACAGCAGCACCACGATGTTGGCGGCCACCACCGGTGAGACCGGGGTTCCGGCGGGCAGCCAGCCGACGGCGTGCAGGCCGATGGCGACACCGGTGGCGATGGCGGCGGCAACCACCTGCTGGAACAGCATGGGCAGCTGCCAGCCGTTGAGCACGCGACCGACCCGGTCGATCAGGGCCGTGGTGACCGCCGAAATCAGCGCGACCAGCGGCCCGGCGCCGATCAACACGGCGAAGCCACCGGCCATGACCGCCCAGCCGGCCGTGGCCACCCAGCGCGGATAGGGATGGGCGGCGCGGTTCACGCTGTCCAACTGCTGTTGCACCCACTCGGGGTCGGGCGTCGTATTCACGACATGCTCGGCAAGATCGGTGGCCAGCTGCAGGCGGGTGTAGTCCAGGGAGCGCGACTGCACCAGGTACATCGCGGTGACCGGAGCACCCGGAACCCCGCGGGGCACCGACACCCGGATGGAATTCGCCATGATGTCCACCTGGGTCTGCGGCAGCCCGTAGGCGGTGGCGATGGCGAGCATGCTCGAGGCGACATCGGCGGTTCCGGCCTGCGAGCCCAACAGCAGCTGGCCGAATCGCAGGGCGATATCGAGAACCCGCCGGACGTCGGTTTCATCCATGCGCTTCGTTTCCGATGACACCATGCCGCCTCGGCTACCCGTTCGGCGCCGCGAGGCCACCTGCGGCGGCGGATCGGTGCGCGGCTACAGCAGGTAGCGATACGCCGGTGACCCCGGCTCCAGCGGCTCGACGTGCACCTGGGAGGAGCGCATCCGGGCCAGCAGCCCATCGAGATCAGCCGCCGACCCGAGTTGGATGCCGACCAGGGCCTCCCCGGTCTCGCGGTTGTTGCGCTTGACGTACTCGAACAGGGTGACGTCGTCCCCGGGCCCGAGCACCTCGTCGAGGAACCGCCGCAGCGCGCCCGGCTCCTGGGGGAAGTCGACCAGGAAGTAGTGCTTGAGGCCCAGGTGCACCAGGGAACGTTCGAGGATCTCGCCGTACCGCGAGACGTCGTTGTTGCCGCCGGAGATCAGGCACACCACCGTCGAACCCGGCGCGATATCGGCCTCCAGCAGGCCGGCCACCGACAGCGCGCCGGCCGGCTCGGCGATGATCCCCTCGTTCTGATAGAGGTCGAGCATCGCGGTGCAGACCGCGCCCTCGTCGACGGTGGTGACCGAGACCATGTCGCCGGCGGCGGCCAGCGCGGCGTAGGGCAGCGCCCCGGCCCGCCTGACCGCGGCGCCGTCGACGAACTGATCGACGTGGTCGAGGGTCACCAGTTCCCCGGCGGCCAGCGCCGCCATCATCGAGGCCGCTCCGGCCGGCTCGATGCCCAGCACCGCGCTGGTGGTGGTCCGCTCCGCCAGGTAGGTGGTGATGCCGGCGATGCACCCACCGCCGCCGACCGGAACCACGACGAGGTCCGGTTCGGTCCCGAGCTGGTCGAGTATCTCCACCGCGATCGTGCCCTGGCCCGCCATGGTCCGCAGATCGTCGTAGGGCGGCACCAGGGTGGCGCCGGTGCGGGCCACGTCGGCCAGTGCTGCCTCGGCGGCCAGGTCATAGGTCGCCCCGCCGACGATCAGCTCGATGAACTCTCCGCCGTGATAGCGGATGCGGTCACGCTTCTGCTTCGGTGTCTTGGCCGGCACGTAGACCCGGCCGTGGACACCCAGCGAGCGGCAGGCGTAGGCGAACCCCTGCGCGTGGTTGCCGGCCGAGGAGCACACCACACCGGCGGCCATCTCGTCCTCGGTCAGCTGGACCAGCAGGTTGTAGGCGCCGCGCAGCTTGTAGGACCGCACCGACTGCAGATCCTCGCGCTTGAGGTACACCCGGGCGCCGGTGAGCTCGGAGAGCCGGTCGCTGTGCTGCAGCGGGGTGGGCGCCACCACGCCGGCAATCCGCTTGGCTGCCGCGTCGACGTCGGCCGCTGTCAGCGGACCTTTCGCTGGGCCCGCGTCGGGGCCACTTCTGTTCTGGCGCAGTTCGGCGGACACCGCAATATGGTGCCACCCAGCAGCAGGTTCAGCCCACCGGGGTCAGCACGAACACCGGGATCTGGCGGTCGGTCTTGGCCTGATAGTCGGCGTAGTCCGGCCAGGCGGCAACCGCGCGCTCCCACCAGATCGCCTTCTCCTCGCCGAACACCTCCCGGGCGTCGTAGTCCCCGGAGACCGTGCCGTCCTGCAACTCGACCCGCGGGTTCTTCTTGACGTTGTGGTACCAGACCGGGTGCTTGGGGGCGCCGCCGAGTGAGGCGACGATGGCGTACTCACCGTCGTGCTCCACCCGCATCAGCGGGGTCTTGCGCAGCTTGCCGGTCTTGGCTCCCACGCTGGTCAGCAAGATGACCGGCTTGCCCTTCATTTCGGTGCCCTCGGTGCCGCCCGAGGCCATGTACTTCTCGGCGTTCTCCCGCGACCACTCCCACGGGCTGGGTGCGTACTCTCCGCTCAGAGGCATGCCGTCAGCGTAGCCCGACGACCGGACGCGACACCCCGACCACGAGATTTCGGCTGGCCTAACAATTAGTTATCGCGTACCGTTAACGCTATGACCACCGCCGACCGTTACCGGCAGCAACAGGTGCCGATCGCGGGTGTGCCCTGGCCGGTTTACAAGCTGGTCGCGCTGGCCGCCGGCGTCATCACCCTGCTGGGCGTCGGCGCGGCCACGGCCAGTGCTTCGGCCGCGGTGCTGGCCGGTGCCGGGGTGTGCACCGCGGTCTGGCTCGTCCTCGGGTCACGGCGTCTGTCAGGGCACTGAACGCCGCTATCGGGGATCCGGCGGCGGGCCGTCGTAGACCAGCACATCGCCATCACGCCGCGCTTCTGCGGTGGGCCGGTGCTCGGGCAGCTTTCCGTCGTGCATCAGATGCCGCACCTCGATTCCGCGGACCAGGGTGAGGTAGTCGGCGATCAACTTGCGGTGGCAACGCCACCACACGGTCTCGGCGCACATCACCGCGACCTGGTGTTCGGCGGCATCGGTCAGCAGCTCGTCGATACCGGCCCGGAAATCCTCCGAGCGCATGTAACCGGCATAAGAGCGGAAGGAGTCGTTGCGCAGCCCGACATCCGGGCTCTCGCCTTTGACCCGGCGCCAGCCGCCCAACCGTGGCTCCCAGCGATAGCCGATTCCGGCGTCGGGCAGCCAGTGCTGCATCGCCTCGCGGGCGGTGTCGGGATTGCGTCGGCTGCCCGGTGCGGTACGCACGTCGACCAGGCGGCCCACGCCCGCCCCGGACAGCAGCGCCGTGATCCCCGCCGCGTCCGCGGTGCCGTGGCCGAAGGTGAAAACCGTTGGTGTCGTGGTGCTGCCCTCCTCAGACGGCTGTCGTGGTCCGGTCAGCCTCGGCGGCCTGCGGCTGGTGGACGTGCGGACCGGGCTCGGCGGCGTAGAGCTCCTCGATCTCGTCGGCGTACTTGGCGGCAATCGGCCGGCGTTTCAGCTTCATGGTGAGCGTGACCTCGTCGCCGCCGGGCTCCCACAGCGTGGGCAGCACCCGGAAGCGCTTGATCTGCTCGACGCGCGAGAGCTTGGCGTTGCCGGCGGCGACCCCGGCAGCGATCTGCGCGATCACGCCCGGATCGGCGGCCAGCGCGGCCGGTGTCGCCTCGGCCACCCCGTGCGCGGCGGCGTAGGGCCCGACCGAGTCGGCGTCGAACACCAACAGCGCGGTGTTGTAGGGCCGCGCGTCACCGACAATGACCATCGCCCCGATCATCGGGCACGACGCCAGGATGGCGTTCTCGATGTTGGCCGGCGACATGTTCTTGCCCGCGGCGTTGATGATCAGCTCCTTCTTGCGGTCGATCACCCGCAGGTAGCCGTCAGCGTCTTCTTCGAGGATGTCACCGGTGTGCAACCAGCCGTCGGAGTCGATCGCCTCGGCGGTCCTGGCCGGCTCTTTGCGGTAGCCGCGCATCACCAGGGGCCCGCGGACCAGGAACTCGCCATCATCGGCGACGCGACTTTCCAGCCCCGGCAGCAACTTTCCGACGGTTCCCAGCCGGGCTTCGCGCGGATGCGCCGTCGATGCGACACAGCTGAGCTCCGACATGCCCCAGACTTCGCAGATCGGTATCCCGATCCCGGCGAAGAAGCCCAGCGTCTCCTTGGGAATCGGGGCCGCACCCGAGACCGCCCACCGCAGTTCGTCCAACCCTATCCTGGCCCGTAGTTTCGACAGCACCAGGTCGTCGGCCCGGGCCCACTCCGCGGCGACATCGCCGGGCACCGGCTCGCCGGCCAGCAGTGCCGCAGATCGCTTCGCCCCGACCGCGAGCGCCCACTGCAGCGCGGCGCGGCGGTCGGGGTCGGGTTCACCGTCGACAGCGAATTCGATTGCCGCCTTGAGCTTCTCCCACACCCGCGGGACAGCCGCCCAGATGGTGGGCCGTACGTCGGGCAGTGCCCCGGCGATGGTCTTCACATCGGGAACGACGGTGACCTGAACGCCGAAGATCTCCTGGTTGTACAGCGCCATCGCCCGGTCGGCGATGTGCGCCGACGGCAGGTAGGAGGTGACGCGGTCGCCGTAGCGGACGCCCAGCACGGCGTCGAGGGCCCGGGCCTCGAACAACAGGTTGGTGTGCGTCATCTCCACCCCTTTGGGGGCGCCGGTGGTGCCCGAGGTGTAGATCAGGGTGACGACGTCGTCGGGTTGTACTGCGCGCCAGGAGGATTCGAAGTCGAAGTCGGCGTGCCCCGCCGCCAGCAGATCGTCGAGAGACAGGGTTCCGGGCGGGTGCCCGTCGACGCACACGATGTGGTCGATGGACGCGCCGGCGGCCCGAATCGCCGCGACGTAGGCCTGCTCGCAGACCACCACCTTGGTGCCGGCGTTACCGAACAGGTAACCGAGCTGCTCGGCGGGCAGCGTGTTGTACACCGAGAACGACGTGGCCCCCGCGTGTTGAGCCCCGACCTCCAGCGGGTAGAACTCGATCCGGTTGGCCATCATCAGCGACACCGTGTCGCCGCGTCGCACCCCGAGGCCGGCCAGTCCGGCCGCCACCTGCTGCACCTGTGTCGCATACTCGCACCAGGTCAGCGTCTGCGTGCCGCCGACGGTTCGCAGTGCCACCGCGTCGGGATCGATGGCGGCCGTGCGCTGAAACGCCTCACACAAGGTGCCCACCGGCTTGCTGTTTGTCATGTCGCCCCCCTGCTCGCCGCTGACTAGCGCCGACTCACCTTTTGCAGATACGCCATCGCCGAGGCCTGTGACTCGGGATCGTGCACGGCCGTCACGAGTGCATCGGCATCGTTCCAGCTGCGCGCGGTGACCACCATCCCCTCGGTCACCGCATTGACCTGACGCTTGGTGCCGCACAACGTCAGCGCGGATTTCCCGACCAGCTTCTCGACCAGCTCATCGACTTCATCGTCCAGATCGGCCTCGGGCACCACCCGGTTGAGGAATCCGGCCGCCTTCGCCTCGGCGGCGTCGAACGGCCGGCAGGTCATCACCAGCTCCTTGGTCAGCGATGGGCCGATCTCCCGCACCAGCCGCGGGATGCCGCCCCACGCCAGCGGGATACCCAGGTCGACTTCCGGGATGGAAAACCGGGTGTCCTCGGCGGCCACCCGCAGATCGCAGGCCGCGGCCAGCACCACCCCGCCGCCGACGCAGTGGCCGTGCAGGCGCACCACCGTCACCGCCCGCATGGCCTCGATCGCCTCGGCCATCCGCCGGCCGGCGTCCGCGGCCTCCCGCACGGCTGCCGCGCCGTCGGCAGCGGCGGCGAACGCAGCCAGATCCGCGCCGGCCGAGAAGGCCCGGCCACTGCCGGCGAAGACGACGACCTTGACCGCGGGCCGGGCGTCGAACCAGCGGGCCGCCGAGATCAGCTCCTGCAGGGTCACGGTGCTCAGTGGGTTGAGCTTGTCCGGGCGATTCAAGGTGATCGATCCACGCGCCCCCTCGGCCGCCACCGTGAGGGTGGTCGCCTGCTGCGTTTCCATGAGCGTTGACGTTAGCGGCGCGGTAGCGGCATTGGTTCCGGTTTCCCCGCGTATGTCCGATCGTCGCCTACGGTGAACCCCATGCCGATTGCCGTCACCGAGTTCAGCCTCCTCGAGCAGACCGCGTTTCTCACCGCCTACGCCCGCGCCCTCGACAACCGCTCCCCGACTCCGATTCTCGGCGACGAGTTCTCGGACCGGGTCGTCGGCCTGATCGACTACGACTTCGACGGTTTCCGGATCCCGGCCAGCGTGGTGCGCCAGACGGCACTGCGGGCCAAGCTGCTCGATGACCGGGTTCGTAGGTTCACCGCCGCGAATCCCGACGCCGTCGTGGTGGATCTCGGCGCCGGGCTCAACGAGCCACTGGCGCGGGTGCAGCCGCCGGCGAGCGTCGACTGGTACAGCATCGATCTCCCGCATGTGGTCGCCCTGCGCGACAAGCTGCTGCCGGCTCAGCGCGCGGAGCACGTCATCGCGGCCGATCTGACGTCCCCGGACTGGACGGCCGGCATCCCGGTCGGCCGACCGACCATGGTGATCGCCGACGGCCTGTTCGCCTTTCTCACCGAACCACAGGTCATCGCCCTGCTGGGGCGGGTTATCGACTACTTCGGGACCGGCGAGTTGGCGTTCAACGATTACGGCCGGGTCGGCGCGCTGAGCTCGCTGGGGATGAAGCTCGCGCCGCGAGGCATGTTCAGCGTGCTGCGCCACGTCTGGGCCAACCCCGGCTTCACCGACCCGCACACCCCCGAGCGGTGGGAGCCGCGGCTGCGCCTGGTCGAGCAGGCCTGCCTGGCGCACGCCGCTGAAGTCGACGCATTCCCCCCGGCGGCTCGGCGGCTGACCCGGCTTGCCGGCCGGTTCAAGTCAGTGGCCGGCAAAGCCCGGGTGCTGCGTTACAAGTTCTGAGATGCCCGCTACAGCGGGACGTCACAGCCGCCGAGGAAGTCACACGGATTGAAGTCCAGAACGGCGAACGGGTCGTTCGGAATCACGTAATCCGGGATCTCCGGGGTCCACGAGTGGAACAAGCTGTTCCACAGCTGCTGTGGGGCCTCCTCGCCGAACTGGATCAGACCCGCCGAGACACCGTTGAGCGGGTCGGTCACCACCGAGTAGGTGGTGCCGGCGGCGGACATGATCCAGTAGTTCAGATCGTGCGGACCCACACCGTTGAGGGTCACGTTGGTGAAGGCGCCATCGAACAGGTTGATCGTGTACATCGAGGCCCCGGCCAGATAGCCGAAGTTGCCCAGCACGCTCAGGTCTTCGGGGGTGTCGGCGTTCGGTATGAAGTCCCCGAATTGGTAGGCCGAGGTGGAGTAGAACGAGTTCCAGAAGTCCTCGATCTTGATGTTGTAGCCGCCGACCTCATCGCCGTTGAGGGTGACGTTGTAGAGCTGGTCACCCTTCCAGTCGGTGATCCACGGTCGGATGCCCTCGTAGGACCAGTCCCGGCCGACGCTTTCGCGCGTCAGTGGCTCCATCACCAAGCAGACCACGCCGTCGCAGGTCTCGTACGGCCCGTCCCATCCGGGCACCGGAGAGGTTCCGCCGGACTCGCCGGCGGCGTGAGCTGACGACATCGGCAGTATTACTGCGGCGAACCCAGCAGCGGCGCCTACCCCGAGCAGGGTGAGAAGACGACGCGATTTCCACATGACTGCCTCCGTTAAGCTTGTTGCTCGTGCGCTTTGTGACGCCTCAGGTGACCAAACGTTACACGTGTGTTATCTGATTCATATCAGAATCTGATGAGATTTTTTGTTAACGCTGAGCCCCCGGTTCGTTTCGCCTCGACACCATATGCGTTGCTCCTACAGTCCCGCCACTTGGCCGTCGAGGTACTCGCTGGGGTCGAAGTCCAAGCCGGCCCACGGGTCGGCCGGGATCAGGTAGTCAGGCACCGAGACATAACTGGAATTATCGAGACTATTCCACAACAGCGTCGGCGCCGCATCTCCGGCGTACTGGATGTAATCCTGGCTCGCCCCGTCCATCGTCACCTCGGTGTTGACGTAGTTCGGGGTGGTGACGATCCAGTAGGTCGCCCCGTTGGCGGCGTCGTTGATCGTCACCTGGTTGAAGTCGCCAAAGGTGGTGCTATACACCGTCGTACCGGTCAGGCCGGCGAACGCGCCGGGGTCGGCGCCGTCCGCGGCCGGAGTGTAAGCGCCATAGGTGTAAGTGGAGCTGGACATCAACGCCGACCAGTAGTCCTCCACCTTGATGTCGTAGCTGCCCGCGTTGACCAGGGAACCGTCGGCCGCGGCCACCTCGACGTTGTAGACCTGGTCCCCCTTCCAGTCGGTGAAGTACGGCCGGAAGCCGCTGTAGGTCCAGGTGTCCGGGTTGTCGATGCCCATCACCAGACACGTCGCCCCGTCACAGGTCTGATAGGGGCCGGCAACACCGGCGTGCGCAAGTGCTGCCGGCATGACGCACCCGGCGAACAGGGCGGCTGCTGCTCCCCCGAGCAACGCTAAGACGCGGTTTCGCACAGACATCACAGATGGTCCTTTTCCCCCGGGACCACACCAGTTGTGTGGGAAGTTTCAGACGTTACACCGGTGATGCTGTGTTGTTACGAGAAACGGATCTAAACGTTACCTTGAGATTGAGCTTTCCCGGTCCGGCACGTCAACGGGCTCCATTGGGGCTGGAGTGCAGGGCCGGCGAGTGGATACCGCAGGTGCACGCGTCGATCGACGGGCAGGTGCACTGCATACCCCACTCGATCACCGCGCGGGCGCGCGACAACGACTCGAGCTGGGCGTCGATCTCGGCGAGCTTGACCTGCGCCAGCGCTCGGCTCGCCGGGCGACCGGGCACGTCGTCGGCGAACAACAGCTGGATCTCGTCGAGGGCAAACCCCGCCGATTTGCACAGGCCGATGATCTCGAGACGGGCCAGCACCGCCTCGTCGTACCGGCGCTGCCCGCCCGCTCGCGCCGGCGGCGCCACCAGGCCGATCTGCTCGTAATAGCGCAACGTGGTCGCGGCGACTCCGCTACGGCGGGCCACCTCGCCAATCGTCAATCGGCCGGACAACAGCGCCCCCTGGTGCTTGACTTAGAGTCAACTCTAGGTTGTTCACTGGCGTCATGCCCATACAACGACTCGACGAACTGCGCACAGCCCGCTACGCGCTGTTGCGGTCCTTCCGCCGCGACGGCTCGCCGGTGGCCACTCCGGTGTGGTTCGCGCTCGACGACGACACGGTGCTGTTCCGCACCAAGATCGGCCCCAAGACCCGGCGACTTGCGCTGCGCCCGGACGTCGAGCTGACCGCCTGCGATTACCGCGGCCGGTGCCGTGACGAGGCGCCAGCCGTTGCTGGCCGGGCCACCATTCTCTCCGGCGCCGAGGCCGAGGCCGCCAACCGCACCCTGCACCGGCGCTACGGCTGGCAGTGGAACGTGATGCCGATGATCACGGTTCCGGGCGTGACCAATGTGCACCGGGATCTGCCCCTGCGCGCGAAACTGCGGCGCGCGCGCAGCCGCACGCTGTGGCCGGACAGCGTCATCGTGGCCGTGGCCGTGGCCGTCTGACCGGCCGTCGGCCTCACTCGGGCGCGCAGCCAGCGGACAGCCCGGCCGCAGAGATCGCATCCGGGGCGCACGCCCTGGCGGAGTGGCAGTGGCCGGGCGGCCGATGAACCGGTGGTGAGGCCAAGCAGCGGTGTCGGGGGTAGCCGCTACCCGCCCAGGCACCCCGGTCCCAGCAGCGCCTTGAGGTCACCCATCAGCGCTGAGGACGGCGTCACCCGTAGCGACGGGTCCAGTTCCAGCACGGTGATCCGCTCCCCGCTGATCAGCCGCAGCTGCACCTGCGCCGTGCCGGGATGGCGGGTCAGCACCTGCTTGAGGGCGGTGACCTTGTCCATGGTGCATTGCCGGGTCGGCAGGCTGACCGCCAGCGGTCGATCCGCAGCGTTGCCGGAGAAGTCGGGCACCACCAGCTCGTTGGCGATCAGCGAGATCCGGTCGTCGCGGATGGCGACTTTGGCGTTGACCAGCACCACGGCGTCGTCGACGACCTCGGCGCCGTAGGCCGAATAGGTGTGCGGGAAGAACATCACCTCGATACCTCCGGTGAGGTCCTCCAATTGCGCTGAGGCCCAGGGCATTCCGTTCTTGTTCACCCGGCGGTTCACCGATGCCAGGATGCCGCCCACCCGCACCTGGGTGTCGTTGGCGATCTCACCCTCCAGGATCGCCGGGATCTGGGTGTCGACCTGGGTGGCCAGCAGATGCGCGATGCCGTTGAGTGGATGTCCGGAGACGTAGAGTCCGAGCATCTCCCGCTCCAGGGCCAGTTTGTGCTTGTCGGCCCACTCCTCGTCAGGCACCCGGATCCCGAAAACGGCGTCGGTCCCAGCGGTTTCGCCATCCCCGCCACCGAACAGGTCGAACTGCCCCATCGCCTGGGCTTTCTTGGTGCCCAGCACCGAGTCGACCGCGTCGGTGTGCACCAGGAACAGGCCCTTGCGCGGGTGGCCCAACGAGTCGAAGGCGCCGGCCTTGATCAGCGATTCGGTGACCTTCTTGTTGCAGGCGGCGATATCGATCTTGTTGAGATAGTCGGAGAAATCGGTGAACCGGCCCTTGTGGGTGCGGGTGCTGATCAGCGACCCGACCACGTTGGCGCCGACGTTGCGCACCGCGCCCAGCCCGTAGCGGATGTCCTCCCCGACCGAGGCGAAGTTCAGTTCGGATTCGTTGACGTCCGGCGGCAGCACCGTGATACCCAGCCGCCGGCAGTCCGCCAGGTACACCGCTGCCTTGTCCTTGTCGTCACCGACCGAGGTCAACAACCCGGCCATGTATTCGGCCGGGTAGTTGGCCTTGAGGTACGCCGTCCAGTAGGACACCAGCCCGTACCCGGCCGCGTGCGACTTGTTGAACGCATACCCGGCGAACGGAAGGATGGTGTCCCACAACGCTTTGACGGCCTTCTCGGAGAACCCGTTGGCGGTCATGCCTTCGTAGAAGCCCTTGTACTCGGCCTCTAGGACCTCGAGTTTCTTCTTGCCCATGGCTTTACGCAGCGCATCGGCCTTGCCCATCGTGTAGGAGGCGACCTTCTGCGCGATGAACATGATCTGCTCTTGGTAGACGATCAAACCGTAGGTCTCGGAGAGGATGTCGCGCAGCGGCTCTTCGAGTTCGGGATGGATGGGCTTGATCGCCTGGCGGTTGTTCTTGCGGTCGGCGTAGTCGTTGTGGGCGTTCATGCCCATCGGCCCCGGCCGGTACAGCGCCAGCACCGCGACGATGTCGTTGAACTCGGTCGGCTGCATGCGGCGCAGCAGGTCACGCATCGGGCCGCCGTCGAGCTGGAACACCCCGAGGGTGTCACCGCGGCCCAGCAATTCATAGGTGGCCGGATCGTCCATGGGCAACGAATCCAGATCCAGGTCGATCCCCCGATTGGCCTTGATGTTCTCCAGGCAGTCACCGATGATCGTCAGGTTGCGCAGGCCCAGGAAGTCCATCTTCAGTAGGCCGATTTCTTCGCACGACGGGTAGTCCCAGCCGGTGATGATGGCGCCGTCCTGGGGGCGTTTCCACAGCGGGATGGCGTCGATCAGCGGCTCGGAACTCATGATCACCGCGCAGGCGTGCACGCCGGCGTTGCGGACCAGTCCTTCCAGGCCACGCGCGGTCTCGTAGATGGTGCGCACGTCGGGATCGGTGTCGATCAGCGTGCGGACCTCGGCGGCCTCCTTATACCGCTCATGGGTCGGGTCGGTGATGCCCGACAGCGGGATGTCTTTGGCCATGATCGGCGGCGGCAGCGCCTTGGTGATCCGGTCGGCGATCGCATAACCGGGCTGTCCATAGTGCACGCGGGCCGAATCTTTCAGCGCGGCTTTGGTTTTAATGGTGCCGAAGGTGATCACCTGTGCGACCCGGTCGCTGCCCCACCGCTCGGCGGCATAGCGCACCATCTCGCCGCGGCGACGGTCGTCGAAGTCGATGTCGATGTCGGGGGCCGACGGCCGCTCCGGGTTGAGGAAGCGTTCGAACAGCAGCCCATGCGGAATGGGATCGATGTTGGTGATGCCCAGGGCGTAGGCCACCAGCGACCCGGCCGCCGAACCGCGGCCCGGGCCCACCCGGATGTTGATCGAGCGCGCATAGTTGATCAGGTCCGCGACGATCAGGAAGTAGGACGGAAATCCCTTGCCGCAGATGACATCGATCTCATAGCCGGCGCGATCGGTGTATTCCTGGGGCACACCGGCCGGAAAGCGCCTTTCCAGCCCGGCCGCCACTTCGTGACGCAGCCAGGACCCCTGGTCGTGGCCCTCGGGAACCGGGAATACCGGCATCCGGTCGCGCGGGGTCCAGATGTCGGCGTAGGACTGCACCCGCTCGGCGATCAGCAGGGTGGAATCGCAGGCGCCGGGGATGGTGTCGTCCCACAGCGCGCGCATCTCGGCGGCCGATTTCAGGTAGTAGCCGTCGCCGTCGAACTTGAACCGGGTCGGATCCGACAGCGTCTTGCCGGTCTGCACACACAGCAGCGCCTCGTGGTTCGCCGACGCATCGCGGGTGACGTAGTGGCAGTCGTTGGTGGCCAGCGCCGGGATGCCCAGCTTGCGGCCGACGTCCAGCAGCCCGTCGCGTACCCGGCGCTCGATGGACAGCCCGTGATCCATCAGCTCCAGGAAGTAGTTCTCGGCGCCGAAGATCTCCCGCCATTTCGCCGCCGACTCCAGTGCCTCGCGGTCCTGGCCGAGCCGCAGCCGGGTCTGCACCTCCCCCGACGGGCACCCGGTGGTGGCGATGATGCCCTCGGCGTGCTCGGCGATCAGCTCGGCGTCCATCCGCGACCACTTGCCCAGCTGGCCCTCGAAGGAGGCCAGTGAGGACAGCTTGAACAGGTTGCGCAACCCGGTGGCGTTCTCGGCGACCATGGTCAGGTGGGTGTAGGAGCCGCCGCCGGAGACGTCGTCGCTCTTCTGGCCGGGATCACCCCAGTGGACCCGGCGGGTGTCGAACCGGGAACCGGGGGCGATGTAGGCCTCCACCCCGATGATCGGCTTGATGCCGGCTTTGGTCGCGGCGTTGTAGAACTCACTGGCGCCGAACATGTTTCCGTGGTCGGTCATCCCGATCGCGGGCATCTCAAGCCGCTGCGCCTCGGCCAGCATGGGGGCGATCTTCGCCGCACCGTCCAGCATCGAGTACTCGGTGTGGTTATGCAGGTGTACGAACGAAGATCCCATAGGACCGCCAGTCTATGGCCGGGCACCGACCGAGCCCGGCGTGTCGTCGGGTGTGTCTTCCGGGCGGGCATTTCCCGGGACAGCAGCCGCCGCCGTGCACTACGTTGAGGTGCGTCTGAAGCGGAGGAGACACATACATGAGCGTGTACCGGGTGATCGACATCATCGGCACCAGCCCGTCGTCGTGGGAGAACGCCGCGGCCGAGGCGGTGCACCGGGCCAAGCAGACCATCGACGACATCCGCGTCGCCCAGGTCGTCGAGCAGGACCTCACCCTCGATGACAAGGGCGGGATCATCTACCGCACCAAGCTGCGGATCTCCTTCAAGATCCGGCCGCCGAAATCCTCCACCGAGTCCAGCTGACGGCCCGATGCCGCGAAGCTTCGACGAGCTGGTCGCCGAGGCCGCTGCGGCGCCGGTGGACGGGTGGGACTTCTCCTGGCTTGAGGGCCGGGCCACCGAACAGCGCCCGTCGTGGGGCTATCAGCGGATGCTCAGCGCGCGGCTGGCGACGGTGACCTCCGCGCTCGACCTGCAGACGGGCGGCGGCGAGGTGCTGGCCGGGGCCGCGCAATTCGGACGCTTCCCACCGACGATGGCCGCCACCGAGGCCTGGCCGCCGAACGCCGCGAAGGCCACCCGACTGCTGCATCCGCTGGGTGTCGTGGTGGTGTCGGTATCGGAGCGTCCGCCGCTGCCCTTCTGCGATAACGCCTTTGAGCTGATCTCCAGCCGGCATCCCAATGAGGTGTGGTGGCCCGAGATCGCCCGGGTGCTCCGGCCCGCTGGCAGGTATCTGGCCCAGCAGATCGGCCCCGCCTCGATGGCCGAGCTGGCCGAGTACTTCCTTGGCCCGGTCCCGGACAAGGGCTCCGGATACGACCCGCACGTGCAGGAGGCCCAGGCGCGCGCCGTCGGCCTGCAGGTGCTCGACCTGCGCATGGAGCGGTTGCGCGCCGAGTTCTTCGACATCGGCGCGGTGATCTACTTTCTGCGCAAGGTGATCTGGATCGTGCCCGGTTTCACCGTCGAGCGACACCTTGACCGGTTGCGCGAACTGCATGAGCTCATCGAGGCGCAAGGCCCGTTCGTCGCCCACGCCACCCGGGTGCTCATCGAGGCCGTCAAAAGCCCGGCGGTTCAGCGAAGCTCGACGAAGGAGAGCTGAAGCTGGGACCGCCGCGACAGGCCGCTCAGTCCGGCGAGGCGTAGCGCTGAAAGCACAGCTCGGCGTCGCCCTGCAGGCCGGACCGGAACGCCTGAATGCGGGTGAATCCGGCCGGCACCGCCGCGCCGTCGACGCCGCTGGCGGCCAGACCGTTGGTGAGCAGGCCGGTGACCGCCTCGTCGAGGTCGTCGGCGCTCAGCGTGCCGCGGGTGCCGTCCTGCGACGGTTCCGACAGCCGCCGCTGCCCCAGCCCGGTCAGGCACGCCGTGCGCAGCCCCGCCATCGCCGAGGTCAGTTCAAGGCCGCGCTGGTGTTGCAACGCCAGCATGTAGCGCGAGGCCACCGCCGACAAAGCGGTGTTGGCACCGTGCAGCATCAGCCGGGTGCCGCCGTCGTCGTCGAGGTCGCCGGCCAGGCGCCGCAACCCGGGCAGATCGACCGCGATGGTGTTGGTCGCCGGGCAGTAGGAGGCCGGCGGGCTTGCCTGCCCGTCGGGGCACGCCGCCGCGAAGGCCAGCACGGGTGGCCGCGCCGGGCGGAAGCGGGCGTTGAGCGCCTCGACCATCCGGGTGACCAGGCGTTCGCTGATGCGGGGCACGGCGGGCTGCGCGTGACCGGTGGGCCCGACCCGCAACGTCACCGGCGTGCCGGCCCGGCGGTGTTCGATGTCGCCGGTGTCGATTTCGGCGCAGCGCTGCACGCCGGTGTCGAAGCCGAGCTGCAGGGCACCGATCCGGTCCAGCGCGGTGCCGTGGCCGGCCCCGACGACCAGTTCGCCGTCCGAGCCGGGTACGGGATCGCGCAGCGTGATCAGCCCGGCCAGCAGTCCGTTGAGCCCGTCGGTGGTGCTCAGGGTCAGCCGGGGTGAGCCGCCTTCGGCGACCCAGCGCAGGTAGGCCCCGGCGAAGCAGTCGGCCTGTTGTTCGGCCACCAGGACCGGCGTCGAGCTGTCGACCAGCCGGGCCATGTCCTGCACCGCGTGACCGTATTCGTGCGCCAGCACTCCGGTGATCGCCATGTCGCCGAAGTAGCGCCGGGCGCCGGGCAGCAGCACACCCCGGTCCCACGCCATCTTGTCCTGGCCGTAGCAGTAGAACGCATTGACGAACCCGCGGGTGTTCACGCCGCACAGCGTTGCGCCGGCGCTACTTGAGTCATAGGAGATCAGCGTGCCGACCGGAGCGAAGCGGCCCCCGGAAACATCGAGACCGGCGTAGTTGCGCTGCCAGAAATCGGTGATGTCGTTGATCGACAGCAGCGCCAGCGCATCAATCTCGCCGCCGTTGCCGTTGCGCACCGACCCGGTCGGCGCGGGTGCATCCGGACGCGGCCCGCTGGGGCCGTCGGTCACCGGCAGGCCACTGACCCGCCACGGGTCGTAGAGCATCGAAACCGGGTGGCCGTCGACGGTGCTGCTGTAGCCCGTCGGTGCCAGCGCCGCGCCGGCGCTGACCAATCCGGCGGTCAGCAACGCGCCGGCCCACCGAATACCTCGCCTGCACCGGCGTTGTCTCATATCCCGACCTCGCCTGAAAACCCGCACTACAACCGGCAAAGGATAGGGGATGCTGCGCTGCCACCAAAATCGGCGCGCCGTACCCGGGTGCGAATTGCGCGGCGCTGCTTAGAAGGTGAGCTGGTCGCGGTGCCGCAGCACGTCGATGGCGTGTTGGAGATCACCCGGGTACTCGCTGGTGATCTCGATGCGCCGCCCGTCGCCGGGATGGGCGAAGGCCAGCGAGCGGGCGTGCAGCCACTGGCGTTCCAGGCCGAGCTTTTTCGCCAGCGTCGGATCGGCGCCGTAGGTGAGGTCGCCGCAGCACGGGTGCCGCAGGGCGGCGAAGTGCACCCGGATCTGGTGGGTGCGACCGGTTTCCAGGTGCACGTCGAGCAGGCTGGCGGCGACGAACGCCTCCACGGTGTCGTAGTGGGTGATGCTGTGCCGGCCGCCGGCGGTGACCGCGAACTTCCAGTCATGACCGTGGTGCCGGCCGATCGGTGCGTCGATGGTGCCGCTGGAGGGGTCGGGATGGCCCTGCACCAGCGCGTGGTAGCGCTTGTCGACGGTGCGGGCCTTGAAGGCGCGTTTGAGGACGGTGTAGGCGCGCTCGGAGATCGCCACCACCATCACCCCCGAGGTGCCGACGTCGAGCCGGTGCACGATCCCCTGCCGTTCGGGCACCCCGGAGGTGGTGATCCGGTAGCCCGCCGCGGCCAGCCCGCCCAGCACGGTGGGTCCGGTCCAGCCCACCGACGCGTGGGCGGCCACCCCCGCGGGTTTGTCGACGGCGACGATGTCGTCGTCGGAGTACAGGATCGTCATGCCCTCGACCTCGGTCGGGGTGTTCTCCAGTGGGGCCGGCGCCTCGGGCAGCCGCACGTGCAACCAGGCGCCGGCGGCCAGTCGGTCGGACTTGCCGGCGGGTGCCCCGTCCAGTTCGACGTCGCCGTTCTCGGCCAGGGTGGCCGCGACAGTGCGGGACAGGCCCAGCAGGCGGGCCAGCCCGGCGTCCACGCGCATGCCGGCCAGCCCCTCCGGCACCGGCATGGACCGTTCGGTCACGACCGCATCAGGCCTGGTCACCTGCGCGACGGCGGCCCACCGTGTCGAAGTCGAAGCCGAACACCGACAGCCCCACCAGCAGGATCGCACCGCCGACCACCGCCGGGTCGGCGACGTTGAACACCGGCCACCACCCAATCGACAGGAAGTCGACGACGTGGCCCTGCAGATGCCCGGGCGCCCGGAAGAATCGGTCGACCAGGTTGCCCAGCGCCCCGCCGAGGATCATGCCCAGCCCCACCGCCCACCAGGGTGACACCAGGCGGCGCGACATCCAGATGATGCCGAGCACCACCGAGCTGGCGATCAGCGTCAGCACCCAGGTGTAGCTGGTGGCCATCGAGAAGGCGGCACCGGAGTTGCGCACCAGCGTCCAGGTGACGGTGTCGCCGATGATCGACACCGGCTGGCCGGGGGTCAACATCTTCACCGCGAGCACCTTGGTGACGACGTCGACGGTCAGCACAACCGCGGCCACCGACAGCAGCAGGCCCAGCCGCCGGCGCGGCGCGGCCGCCTCCGGCGCCGGATCGGCGGCCGGCTCGGTCGAGTCGGTTGTCTCCTCAGTCACGTCCCCCATCATCCCTTAACCCGCGTGCGGCATGATCGCGGCATGGTGTCCAAGCGCCTCACGGTCGTCACCACCGGCGGAACGATCGCCGCCAGCACCGACGACGGTGGGGTGCGCCGGCCCACGGTGCCGGGGGCCGGCCTGATCGCCGGGCTCGACGTCGGCGCCGACGTCTCGGTGGTGGACCTGATGGCGCGGGACAGCTCGGAGCTGACGGCGGCCGACTGGGACCGGATCCTGACCGCGGTACGGGGTGCGGTGGACGACGGCGCCGACGGAGTGGTGGTGACCCACGGCACCGACACCTGCGAAGAGACCGCACTGTGGCTGGAGTTGGGCTACACCGGCGACGCCCCGGTGGTGTTGACCGGGGCGCAGCGCAGCGCGGATGCTCCCGACGCCGATGGCCCGGGCAATCTGCGTGACGCGCTGACGCTGGCCGCCGACCCGGCCGCGTCGGGACTGGGGGTGCTGGTGTGCTTCGCCGGGCAGGTGCTTGCGCCGCTGGGCCTGCACAAGACGACCACCACCGACTTGACCGGGTTCGCCGGGCCGCGGGTGGGCACGGTGGCGGACGGGCAGGCGCGGTTGAGCGGTGACAAGGTCCGGCCCTACCTGGATGCCCCCGCGCCGCCCCGAGTGGATGTGGTGGCGGTGTACGCCGGTGCGGATGCGGTGGCGCTGGATGCCTGCGTGGCCGCCGGGGCACGCGGGGTGGTGCTGGAGGCGTTGGGCAGCGGCAACGCCGGACCGGCGGTGATCGAAGGGGTGCGCCGGCACTGCCGCGACGGTGTGGCGGTCGCGGTGTCCAGCCGGGTGCCGGACGCGCGGGTGGGTGCGGACTACGGGCCGGGCCGGGCCCTGGTCGACGCCGGTGCGGTGATGGTGCCCCGGTTGCGGCCCTCGCAGGCCCGGGTGCTGCTGATGGCGGCGCTGGCCGCGGGGCTGCCGGTCGGTGACGTCATCGAGCGGTGGGGCTGACCGGTTCGCTACGCCGGTTCGTCCGGACGCGCGACGACGTCCGGCCAGTCCAGGCTCGCCACCGGATCGGCGCGGGCGATCGCGGGCTCATCGACCGGAAACGTCCGCACCAGGCCGGGGCCCGTGCTGCGCGTCTCGAAGCGCACCGTCATCACCCCGTGCCCGGCGCCCTGTACCCAGCCGTGTCCGAGCTCGGCGTGGGTGACGTCGTCACCGATCCGCCACAGCGCCGTGGCCGGCGGTGAAAGCGGCTCTGCGGCAGGCGTTTCGGGCGGATTCGGGGCGGCGGGCTCCGGGAAAGCCAGCTCCGGGAACAACGACTCCTGGCGGACATCGGTCAGCCCGGAGAATCCCACTCCCAACAGCCGGATCGGGCCGATCTCCTGCGGGTCGAGCAGCAGTCGGGCAGCTGCCGAGGTCAGCGTGGCGGCATCGGTGGTCGCATACGGCAGGGTCGCCGAACGGGTCAGCACATTCATGTCGGCCTTCTTGAGCTTCACCGTCACCGTGCGGGCGCCACGGCCGTCGCGCAGCAGCCGGCGATAGGCGTGTTCGCCGATCGGGCCGACCTCGGCGCGCAGCTGCTCCAGGGTGGTCAGGTCGGTAGCGAAGGTGGATTCGGCGCTGATCTGTTTGGCCTCGGCGCGTTCGGCGACCGGACGGTCGTCGATCCCGCAGGCCAAGCGGTGCAGGGCGGGCCCGATCGTGGCGCCCAGAATGTCGGCGACCTCGGCGTCGGTCAACGCGGCGAACTGCCCGATGGTGTCGATACCCAGCCGGTGCAGCTTCTCCTCGGCGACCGGCCCGATCCCCCACAACCGGCGCACCGGCAGTCCAGCGAGCAGCAGCCGCTCCTCGGCGCGGCTGACCACCCGCACGCCGTCGGGTTTGGCCAGATCGGAGGCGATCTTGGCGATCTGCTTGCCCGAACCGGCCCCCACCGAGGCCACCAGGCCGGTCTCCTCGCGCACCCGGCGGCGCAACTGCTCGCAGAACCGGTGCACGTCATCGCCGCTGGCGCCCGCCAGCTCCGCCGGCTCGCCGAAGGCTTCGTCGAAGGACAACTGCTCGACGACCGGGATCACCGCACGCACGGTCTGGAAGACCCGCCGGCTGGCCACCCCGTACACCGCGCCGCGCGGCGGTAACACGACCGCCGCCGCACCTACCAGCCGGCGCGCCTGGTGCATCGGCATCGCCGAACGCGCCCCGAAGACCCGAGCCTCATAGCTGGCACCGGCCACCACACCGCGGCCTCCCACCCCGCCGACCAATACCGGCCGTCCCCGCAGCGTCGGGCGGGTCAGTTGCTCGACGGAGGCGAAGAATGCGTCCATGTCCAGGTGCAGGACCCACCGGGCGTCCACAGCCCTCGATCCTATGGGCCGCAAGTACGGTGACGCCGCGTCTGGTGTGAACGCTGGCGGGGCGCTCACGCCGTGACGCCGAGCCTATTTGGCCGACTTGGCCGGTGTGAGCTGCTGCGGGCAGTAGGTTTTCGCGGCGATCGCCGCGAACTGGGCGGCGCCGTTGATGGTCAGGGCGGGATTGGCCTCACGCAGGTCGGTGAGCAGTTCCAGGCCGGTTTCGCCGTTGGCCACCAGGCCGCAGACCGCTTGGCCGGCCGCCACGGCCTGCGCCGGATCAGCGAACGTGATCCCCACCTGGTGCAGCGCTGTGATGAACTCGCTCGGGTCGACCGCGCTCGCTTCGACGACGCCGGGGTCGGCGTGGCCGGGCGCGGCGAGTGCAATCGCGGCGATCGCCGCGAGCGGGGCGAGAACTGTTCGCATGCAGACCTCCTGGGGGCAAGGGATCGGGAAACGCTACCCGAGGGCGGTCTGCGGAGACGCGGGCATTTCCTCACCTTCGGCGCAGACGTGCACGGCGTGGATTCCCGGCTTCAGCGACAGCTTGGCCACCAGGTCGTCGAGCCCGGCTTCGTCGACGTTCCAATGCTGCACGACGTCCGGCGTCTGCTGCAGTTGGGCAATGACCTGATCGAGTTTGACCGGAGCGTCGCGGTTCTTGGCGTTGGCCGCCACCACCCGCACGCCCGGCGTGGCCACCCGGGCAGCGGGGCCGCCCAGCGCACCGCCGGTCAAGCTTCCCAGCGCCGCCGGACTGAGCAGTCCCCCGAGCTGGGCTGCCGGAGCCGCCGCCGCGGCGGTGTGCGGTAACGCAACCGAGGCCAGCTTGATCGCCGGAGCGGCGGTGGCCCAGCTCGGCGGCACCGACAAGGCTCCCACCGTCGACGCGCTGCCGGCGCTCGCCGAGGCAGCGGTGGCCAGTCCGCGGGCCAGACCGGGAGCCGGGCCGCCGGCCAGCCCGGTGCTCATCAGACCGCCGCCCAGCGCCGACTTGGGGATCGGTGGTGGCGTCGGGAGCTTGTGGAACAGCCTGACCTGGGTCATGCCCAGGTTGGTGGTGCCGCCCACCGCGTTGGTCCAGGTGGCCTCCGAGCCGATCGAGGACTGGAAGTTCCAGAACGACTCGTACAGCCCCGCCAGGTCCGGATCCCCGGTGGCGGTGTTCAGCGCGTTCTCCACCCCGTCGGTGTATTGCGAAGGGCCGGTGGCGATGGCCTGCGCCAGCTTGGCCAGCGTCGACTGCGCGGTGGACCCCGCCGAAGCCTGCGTCGCTTCGGCGGCCGCGGCGGCCTGACCGGCGTTGTCGTTGGTGGTCGGCGGTGGTGGTGTGAACGCGGTCAGCTGGGTGGCGGCCTGTGACGCCGTCGCGTAGCCGACCATCGCCGCGACGTCTTGCGCCCACATCTGGGCGTACTGGGCTTCGGTGGTGGCGATGGCGGCGCTGTTCTGCCCGAGGATGTTGCCGGCCACCAGCGCTGCGAGCTGGCTGCGGTTGGCCGCGATCACCGGCGGCGGAACAATGCCGGCGAAGGCGGATTCGTAGGCGCTAGCGGCGGCCCTGGCCTGGCCGGCGGTCTGCTCAGCCTGGGCGGCCGTCGTCGACAGCCAGGACACGTACGGGGCGGCGGCGGCTGCCATGGCTGCCGCCGCCGGGCCCTGCCACCCGCCGCTGAGCCCCGAGAGCACCGCGGCATAGGAGGATGCGGTGGCGTGCAGTTCGGTGGCCAGCCCCGACCACGCCGAGGCGGCGCTCAGCAGCGGCGCAGCACCCGGACCGGAATAGATCAGACCGGAGATGATCTCCGGCGGCTGCGCCGCGAAGCTCTGAAAAACCATGTGCCGCGACTCCTTCGGCTACTTCTGGATCGGCGGGATGACGATGATGGTGGCGGTCGTCGCGATGTCAGGGCCCGCCGCGACGGCGTTGGTGACCTGCGTGACGGTGCCGATGGTGCGCTGGGAGGCCGCGCCGACGGCCTGGCTGACGGGGGCGCTGAGCGCGCGGCCCGCCAGGCTCGACGCCGCCATCTGCCCGAACATGGCGTTCTCGCCGTTGACCGCCATCGCCGGGGCCGCATCGAGCACGGCCTTGGGCAATACCGACGCAACGGTCTGCACGCTGGGAGCGGCCCCGGGAGCCGCCGTAGCCCAGCTCGTCGGTACCGACAGTGACCCGACCGTGCCCGCGCGGCCGATCGCCGCCGTCGCCGCGGGCACGCTGGCCGGGTTGACCGCCGGCCCGCCGGTCAGCAGCTCGCTGGCCAAAAGCGGCGATAACGCCCCGGTAATGGGCTTGGGGTTGAAGAACGACCCCAGGCTTTGCGCACCGTTGTTCATACTCACCAAGCTGGAGCTGACCTGCCACCAGTTCTTGAACAGCCGCAGGATTCCCAGCGGCGAATACGGGCCGTCGACGACCTTGATGAAGTTGGTGATGCTGTCCATGCCGTTCTTCAGGCCGGAGGTCGCCTGCGAGGCCGCGGCGGACAGCGACGCCGGGTTCGTCGTCAGCGTTTGCAGGGTGCTCGGGACCTGCGACATCAGCTGAGACAGCGCTGACTGCATGTTGGACCCCGCCGAAGACTGCGTGGCGTTGGCCACCGCTGCCACCTGGCTGCTCTGTCCGCTCGGGTCGGTGGTCTCCGGTGGCGCGGTGAACGGCGTCAACTGGGTGGCGGCCGCCGAGGAGCCGGCGTAGCTGTACATCGCGGCGGCGTCCTGAGCCCACATCTGGCCGTACTGGGCTTCGGTGGCCGCGATCGCCGGAGCGTTCTGCCCCAGGAAGTTGGTGGCGACCAGCGAGGCCAGCAGTGCCCGATTGGCCGCGATCACCGGCGGCGGAACGGTGGCGCTGAAGGCCAGCTCGTAGGCACCGGCCGCCGCCCTGGCCTGCAGCGCCGCCTGCTCTGCCTGCGCCGCGGTGGCCCGCATCCACTGCTCATAGGGTGCCGCGGCGGCCGCCATCGCGCCCGACGAGGGCCCGTGCCAGGCTGAGCTCGCCAGATCGGCGACCACTGACCCGTAACCGGCCGCGGTGGAGTGCAGTTCGGCTGCCAGCGCATCCCAGGCGGTGGCAGCGGCCAGCATGGGAGCCGACCCCGGCCCAGAATAGATTCTGGCGGAGTTGATTTCCGGTGGCAGCGCCCCGAAATCCATAGCCCTCCTTCGCTAACGCCGCCTGCATGTCACCGGCAATCCATAGGCCACGGTGGGCGGTCGATTTCGCTCAGCGTGATGTGATCCAAAGGTTAGCCAGCGGCAGGCCGGTCCCCGGCCGGGCGAGACCGGCGCTCCCGCCCGCGCGCGGTGTGTTTCGCGCGCGCGTACTCCGGCGGGTGAAGTCCCATCGGTCCGACGCCGCTGCACAGGCTGGCCTGGGCAAACGCCCAGTAGCGGCCGCCGGGGCCGACTCTGCTGGCGAGGGCAGGCCGACCGGTGGGGAGCAAAAGAATCTGGCTGCGAGAAACTCACACCGCCGCCGGGCAGCCGCGCTGATCAGGCCTTGCTGATCGCTACCCGCACACCGTCGCCGATCTCAGTGGCGTCGGCACCGGGCTCGCCGAAGTCGAAGGCGGTGGCGAGGATCTCGCCGGCGATCAGGTCACGATGGGTTTGCGCCCAGCCCAGCCGCGGGCCCGGAACCGACAGCACGACACTGATCCGATCGGAGACCTGCAGGCCGCTGTTCTTGCGCAGCTCCTGCAGTTCCCGGATACGGTCTTTGGCCCAGCCCTCGGCTTCGAGTTCCTCGGTGACGGTGCCGTCGAGCACCACCAGGCCGGCGCCGTCCGGCAGCGCCACGGTGAACTCCGGATCGGCGGCCACCAGCTTGGAGGTGTATTCGCCCTCGCGCAGCACCACCGGTCCGGCGCTCAGGGTGCCGTCCGGGTTGAGGACGCCCTCGCCCGCCTTGACGGCCTTGATTGCGGTCTGCACGTCCTTGCCCAGCCGCGGACCGGCCACTTTGGCGTTGACCGCCAGGTCGAAGCGGCCGTAGCGGGCGATGTCCTCGCTCAGCTCGACGGCCTTGACATTGAGCTCGTCGGCGATCAGTTCGGTGAACGGCGCCAGCCGCTGCGGCTCATCGACGGCCACGGTGAGTTTGGGCAGCGGCAGCCGGACCCGCAGCTGATGCGACTTGCGCAGCGAGGACGCCGCGGAACACACCTCGCGCACCTGGTCCATCGCGGCGACCAAGTCGGCGTCCGCGGGCAGGCTGCCGTCCTCGGGCCAGTCGGTCAGGTGCACCGACCGCTCGCCGGTGACGCCGCGCCAGATCACCTCGGTGGTCAGCGGCAGCAGCGGCGCGGCCAGCCGGCAGGTCACCTCGAGCACGGTGTGCAGAGTGTCGATGGCATCGCGATCCTCGTCCCAGAACCGCTGCCGGGAGCGCCGCACATACCAGTTGGTCAGCGCCTCGGTGAACTGCCGCAGCTCCTCACACGCGCTCGAGATGTCGCAGCTGTCCAGCGCGGCGGTCAGCGTGTCGCGCAGCGCGGCCAGCTTCGCCAGAATGTAGCGGTCGAGCACATGCGACGAATCGGTGCGCCACACCCCGGATTTGGGCGCGTAGAGCGCCAGGAAGCTATAGGCGTTGGTCAGCGGCAGCATCACCTGGCGCACGCCCTCGCGGATGCCCGGCTCGGTGACGATCAGATTGCCGCCCCGCAGGATCGGCGAGGCCATCAGGAACCAACGCATGGCATCGGAGCCGTCGCGGTCGAACACCTCGTTCACATCGGGGTAGTTGCGCAGCGACTTGCTCATCTTCTGCCCGTCGGAACCCAACACGATGCCGTGCGCCACACAGGTTTTGAACGCCGGCCGGTCGAACAGCGCGGTGGCCAGCACGTGCATCATGTAGAACCAGCCGCGGGTCTGGCCGATGTACTCGACGATGAAGTCACCCGGGTAATGGGCCGCCTCCCCCGCGCCTCCGTCGAACCATGCCGCATTCTCAAACGGGTAGTGCACCTGCGCGTAGGGCATCGACCCGGAGTCGAACCACACGTCGAGCACATCGGGAATGCGCCGCATCGTCGAGGCGCCGGTTGGGTCGTCGGGATTGGGCCGGGTCAACTCATCGATGTAGGGCCGGTGCAGATTGTCGGGCCGCACCCCGAAATCGCGCTCCAACTCATCCAGGCTGCCGTAGACATCGATCCGCGGATATGCCGGATCGTCGGACTTCCAGACCGGAATCGGGGTGCCCCAGTAGCGGTTTCGCGAGATCGACCAGTCCCGCGCGCCGCGCAGCCAGTTCCCGAAGATGCCGTCCTTGATGTGCTCGGGATACCAGGTGATCTGGTCGTTGAGTTCGACCATGCGGTCCCGGAATTCGGTGACCCGCACAAACCACGACGAGACCGCCTTGTAGATCAGCGGATTACGGCACCGCCAGCAGTGCGGATAGGGGTGCTCGTAGGTCTCGTGCCGTACCAACACCGGCCCGTTGGCGACGGCCGGTCCGGTGCCGTTCTTCAGGTCGGCGATGATCGCCTTGTTCGCGTCGAACACGTGCTGCCCGGCGTAGTCGGGCACGCTGGAATCAAAGCGGCCCTTGGCGTCCACCGGGGTGACCGGGGTGATCCCGGCGGGGTCGGTGGTGTTCTTGTCGTCCTCACCGTAGGCCGGCGCCAGATGCACCAGCCCGGTGCCGTCCTCGGTGGACACGAAGTCGGCGGCCAGCACCTGAAAGGCGTTGGCGGAGTCCATGAAGTACGGGAACGGCGGCAGATACCGCAGCCCGACCAGCTCCGCACCACGGTAGCGGCCCAGCACCTGTGGTTCTTCCCCGAGTTCACGCGCATAGGCCGCTAGTCGCGCCTCGGCCAGCACATAGCGCCGCTCCCCTGCCGCCACCTGCACATAGGTCACCTCGGGGTGGACCGCGACCGCCATGTTCGACGGCAGCGTCCACGGCGTGGTGGTCCACACCACCAGGTGCGCACCGGCCAGCTCACCGTCCCGCACGGCGAACCCGACGGTCAGGGCCGGGTCCTGGCGGCTCTGGTAGATGTCGTCGTCCATCCGCAGTTCGTGGTTGGACAACGGTGTCTCATCGCGCCAGCAGTACGGCAGGACGCGGTAACCCTCATAGGCCAGACCCTTGTCCCACAGCTGCTTGAACGCCCACAGCACCGACTCCATGAACGGCAGGTCGAGGGTCTTGTAGTCGTTGTCGAAGTCGACCCAGCGGGCCTGCCGGGTGACGTAGTCCTGCCATTCGGCGGTGTAGCGCAGCACCGATTCCCGGCAGGCCTGGTTGAACGCGGCGATTCCCATGGCGTCGATCTGCGACTTGTCGGTGATGCCGAGCTGGCGCTCGACCTCGAGCTCGGCGGGAAGCCCGTGGGTGTCCCAGCCGAACCGGCGCTCCACCTTGTAGCCGCGCATGGTGCGATACCGCGGCACGATGTCCTTGACGTAGCCGGTGAGCAGGTGCCCGTAATGGGGCAGCCCGTTGGCGAATGGCGGGCCGTCGTAGAACACATACTCTTCGGCGCCGTCGCGGCGGGCGATGCTGGCCCGGAAGGTGTCGTCGGCTGCCCAGTACTTGAGAACCTCGGCTTCGGCCGCCGGGAAGTCGGGGGCACCGGCGGCCGGTTTCGGATAGCTGCGTTCGCTCACTTCTCGTCGTCTCCCAAGCGCCCGGCCCGGGGACGACGCCGCGCGGGTTGCGCGAGCACCGCGGTACCACCCCGCTTGCCGCGCTGCCGGCGCGACCGCTCAACAAGGCTGTGACGGGCCTACCCGTTCGGTTCTACTGGGGTCCGTGTCTGGGCCGGGCCTGTTCTTCCGAAGGCTCCCCGGTGATGGCCGGATCATTGCCGATCACCCGATTGTACGGAGAGCCGCCGATTCGCCGGACACGGGTTCTACCCGCGCTCGGACTTCTACACTTTTTCTTCGTGGCATTCAGCGCGTCATATGCGCGCGATGTGGTGCTGCCACTGGCGCAGGCGGCCTACACCGTGATGTCCGGTGCTGCGCCGGCCCTGCCGCCCGGTTTCACCCGAACGGCGTTGATCGAAGCCGATCCCGCCCACCTGGCCACGTTGCCCGAGCAGCACCCGGCACAGGCGATGGCCAAGGACACCCACATCTTCGGGCTGATGGGGCACGACCTCGCCACCGGCACCGCGTTCGTGTCCTTTCGCGGCAGCTCCGATGTGGCCGACTGGATCGCCGACTTCGATTTCCTGCCCGCGCCCTACAAGCCGGTCACCGGTTTCGGCCAAGTCCATGCCGGATTCCAAGACGTCTACTTCTGCGTTCGTCACAGCGTCGCCGCCAACCTGCCCACCGCCGCCGACGGCTGCCAGAACATCCTGATCACCGGGCACAGCCTCGGCGCGGCGCTGGCGGTGCTGGCGGCACCGGACATCGCCGGCATCAGGCTCCCCGGAACACCACCACGCACCATCGAGCCGCGACTGACGACGTTCGCCGGCCCGCGGGTGGGGCTGCCCGATTTCGCCGCCGCGTTCGACGCGGCGATCGAATGCTGCTATCGGGTGGTGAACTTCCTCGACATCGTGCCGCTGGTGCCGCCGCGGCCGTATGTCCACGTCGGCGCCGAGATCGCGGTGGACAGCGGCGGGGCGATCGACGTCGGCTGGCGCCACAGCCTGGCCGCCTATGACGCCGGGCTCTCGGCACTGATGGCGGCGCCGCCGTGACCTGGCCACCGAGGGCGCCGGTCGTCCTCGCGCTGGTCGCGGCCACCGCGCCGGGCGTGGTCAGCCCGGCACCGCCGAGGTCCGCGGAAGCCGCGGTGCGCCTCGCCGGCCTGGGCGACGGTCTGGCGCTGATCATGGGTGGCAGCGGCAACCCGCTGCCGGGGCCCCGATACGTCGACGCCGCCGACGCCCTCTACCTGCAGCCGCACGGATTCACCGGCACCTCGCAGCCGTTGTTCACTCCGGAGGGTTTCTACCCGACGACCGGCGTCAAGAGCCTGCCGGCGTTCGTCTCGGAGACTCAGGGCGCGCAGATGCTCAGCGAAACGGTCAGCCGCCAGGTCGCCGGCGGGGGCGTGGACGCCACGAATCCGGTGGTGGTGTTCGGCTATTCACAGAGCTCCGCGCTGTCCTCGCTGGCCATGCGCGAGCTCGCCGACCGGCACGTGCCGGCCGAGGACGTGCACTTCGTGCTGGTCGGCGACACCGCCGCCCCTAACGGGGGGCTGCTGGAACGCTTCGACGTCCCGCTCGGCTCCAACCCGTCGATCCCGAGCCTGGGCATCACATTCGGCTACCCCACCCCGGACCTCTACCCCACCGACGTCTACACCCTCGAATACGACGGCTTCGCCGACTTCCCCCAGTTCACCCTCAACCCGCTCGCTGACCTGAACGCCCTGGCGGGTCTGGTGCTCGAGCACTTCACCTACCTCGGTCTGGAGCCCGACCAGATCGCCGGCGCCATCCCCCTGCCTACCGCCGCGGATTCGCTGACCCACTACTACCTGATTCCGCAGGATCATCTACCGCTGCTGGATCTGGTGCGCTTTGTGCCGTTCATCGGCAATCCGCTGGCCGACCTGGTGGAACCGGACCTGAAGGTGCTGGTCAATCTCGGCTACGGCAGCATCACCGAAGGCTGGAGCCAAGGGCGGGCGGACGTGGAAACCCCGTTCGGGTTGTTCCCGGCCGGCCTCGACTGGACCGAGGTCATCCAGGCGTTGCTGCGCGGAATCCCGCAAGGGCTCATCGCCGCCGGCAAAGATCTGCTCGACCCGACCAACTACGACGTGTTCGCGACAATCGCCGACAATCCGGTGACCGGCCCACTGCTGCGGGCGGCGTATGCGGTCGGCGATCTGACCGTCAATCCCGCCACCTTCCTCGAGGACCCGAACCTGCAGAGCTTGACCGCGGTGCTCAACGCCCTGGACCTCGGCTCATCGGAGACGCCGCCGGACCCGTTCGCCCAGCTGCTTCCGCTGGCCGACGTGGTCACCGCGTTGACCATCACGTTGCCGGCCTACGACACCGCGGTCTTCCTCGATCAGCTCCAAGCGGGCAACCTCCTCGAGGCGATCGGCCTTCCGATCGCGGCCGACCTGGCGCTGATCCCGATCGCGATCGGGCTCGGCCTGGGCGGCTTGGGCCTTTAGCCGGGTCTCTAGCGCGCCTCCCGGCACTCCCAGCAATCGGGCATCAGGCCGGTCTCGATGAAGTCGGTCAGCGCTGCGGCCTGGTCGGGTTCCAGCCCGGTGTCGGCTGCCCGGTAGATGACCTGCTCCTCCTTGGAGTTGTGTACCGCGAGCTGATCGAGCAGCAGACGGCAGATCGCGCCCATGCGCTCGGTGTCACCGTTGACCACCAGTGCGGCCAGCGCATCCATGGTGCGCCAGATCTCGCCGTGCTCGGTCATCATCACCGCGACCGGAATCGCCATGCCGGCGTGCCGGATCGGCGGGAACAGGATCCGTTCCTCGAGGTAGATGTGCCGGCGCAGCCCTTCCAGAGCGGCGTTCAGCCCGTCGGCGTCCACTCGGCCGCCGATGAGTCCGTTCAGGAACGCCTCCAGGCGGGCGTCGAGTTCTTGATGCTCCCGCTCCAACACAGCCGACGGGGACATGTCTGGGTTGTCAACGGACACAAGCGTTCTCCAATCCTGATTCACGCCCCGGCTTTCGCGCAGACCCAGCCGTCGGGCATCCGGCCCGATGCGATGAACCCGGCCAGTTCGGCGGCCTGCTCCGGCGCCAGGCCGGTGTCAGCGGCCGGGTAGATCACCGGCTCTTCCACCTTGTTGTGGTCGATCAGCAGTGCCGAAAGGCGTTGGCAGGCTTCGCGCAATGCGTCCTGCTCGACCGGTCCGCCTGGCCCGCCGGCCAGCTCATCGAGTGTGTCCATGGTGCGCCAGATCTCACCGTGGCCGCGGATCATCCCGAACACCGACATCATCTGGGCGCCCGTGCTGATCGGCGGGAACAGGAGCTCTTCCTCCAGGTAAATGTGGCGCCGCAGCGCCGCCAGTGTCTCGCGGAGGGCGTCGGCGTCCACGCTGCCGGCGTCCAGCTTGTCCAGAAACGCTCTGATCCCGGCATCGATCTCCTGATGCTCGCGTTCCAGTGCGGCCGAAAGGCTTTCGTCAGGCATGTTGCCGCTCCGCCCAGACCTGCGCGGCGCAAGGGCTGATCTCGGCGCCGGGTGCCGGCGGCGGCGCCCAGGTCGTCGTCATGGTGCGATCCGCGATGCTCATCTGCCGCCTCCTTGGTGCGGACGCCGCCTGAGATCGAGCCGGAAACCGCAGGATATTTTTTACAATCAGGACTTGGCTAAATGTTAGTCCACGGGGCGGCGTGCCGACCAGCGCCGATCGGCACCGCTTAGCGTTCGGTCTCTTCTTCAGGCGGCTGCATGGCCGCCAGCACCTCGGTGGGGCGATCCTCGGCGGGCGTCGGGGGCAGTCCGGACAGTTCGGGGAAGGCCGTGGCCACCATGTCCTCGAATGTCCGGTCATGCTCGTCGGCCGGCTCACCCGACGCCACAGCCACCTCGTCGGCAGCGTTATCGGCGTCGTCCTCGGCGTCGGCGTTGACGGCGTCGTCGTGGTCCTCGGCGTCGTCGCCGGCCGCGGCGGTGGCCGGCTGGGCCGCCTGCGATGCCCGCGCCGGATGCTCACGCACATTCAGCGGCCACCAGAACCACCGGCCCAGCAGCGCAGCCACCGACGGCATCATGAACGAGCGCACGATCAGGGTGTCGAACAGCAGGCCGAGACCGATCGTGGTACCCACCTGGCCCACCACCCGCAGGTCGCTGACCAGCATGGACGCCATCGTGAAGGCGAAGACCAATCCGGCGGCGGTGACGACCTTGCCGGTGCCGCCCATCGCCCGGATGATGCCGGTCTTGATCCCGGCGCCGAGCTCCTCCTTGAATCGGGCGACCAGCAGCAGGTTGTAGTCACAGCCCACCGCCAGCAGGATGATGACCGACATCACCATCACCAGCCAGTGCAGGTGGATGCCGAAGATGTACTGCCACGCCAACACCGACAGCCCCACCGACGCCCCCAGCGAGGCCAGCACGGTCCCGACGATCACCAAGGAGGCGATGAAGCTGCGCGTGATCAGCAGCATGATGATGAAAATGATTGCCAGCGAAGTGATCCCGGCGATCAGCAAGTCGTAGTCAGCGATGCCCTGCAGATCGTTGAAGAGTGCGGCGGTGCCGGCCACGTAGACCTTGGCCGTCGACAGCGGCGTGCCCTTGAGGGATTCGGTCGCGGCCTTCTTGATCGCGTTCACCCGCGCCATGCCTTCCGGCGTCGCCGGATAGCCGTCGTGGGTGATGAAGAAGCGCGCCGCGTGGCCGTCCGGCGAGAGGAACAGTCCGATCACGCGTTTGAAGTCGGGGTTGTCGAATGCCTCCCGCGGCAGGTAGAACGAGTCGTCGCTCTTGGCCGCGTCGAAGTCCTGGCCCATCGCGGCCGAATCCCCGCCGACCTCCTCGACCTGCGCCATGATCCCGGACATGGTGCTGTGCAGTGTCAGCATCATGGTCTGCAGGCTGCGCAGCGCGGCGATCTGCGCCGGCATCATCTCCAGCAGCTGCGGCGTCACCACGTCGACGTTGTTCATCACCGGCGCCAACTCGTTGAGTTTCTCCGTGAGTTGGGTGGCGCCGTCCATCGAGGCATAGGCCGACCGAAGCGACATGCAGGTCGGATCTTGACGGCAATCCGGTTGCCCGTCAACGGATTCGCGCAGCAACTTGGAGGACTCGTTGAAATCGGCCATATGGCTGCGCATCTGGTTGGCCAGATCCATCGCCTCACGCGAAACACCGGTCGCCTCATGGGTGTTGGTGCCCAGCTGCTGCATGAGGGCATACATCCGTTGCAGCGAGGCGATGGTGCCCTCGAGATCGTCGGCCTGCTTGCGCATGTCGGCGACCCGATTCTTCATGAAGTCCAGGTTCTGCATCTGCCCGGCGCTTTGCATGCTGAGCAGGAACGGGATCGAGGTGTGCCCCAGCGGGGTGCCCTCGGGCCGGGTCACCCCTTGCACCAGGGCGACCCCCTCGACCGCGAAGACGCTCTTGGCCAGCTTGTTGAGCACCAGGAAGTCCGCCGAGTTGCGCATGTCGTGATCGGACTCGATCAGCAACACCTCGGGCAGCAGCCGCGATTCCGGGAAGTGCCGCGCCGCGGCCGCCCAACCGAGGTTGGCCGGGGTGTCGGCCGGGATGAACGACGGGTCCTTGTAGCTGACCTTGTAGCCGGGCAGCGCCAGCAGCCCGATGAGCGCAACCGAGCAGGCGGCCACGAAGATCGGCCCGGGCCAGCGCACGATCGCCGTGCCCACCTTGCGCCAGCCGCGATCCGACATCTTGCGCCGCGGTTCCAGGAGGCCGAAGCGGCTGGCGACCGCCAGCACCGCCGGGACCAGCGTCAGCGCGATCGCCACCGCGACCAGCATGCCGACCGCGCACGGGATGCCCATCGTCTGGAAGACCGGCAGCCGGGTGAAACTCAGGCAGAACGTGGCGCCGGCGATGGTCAGGCCGGACGCCAGCACCACATGGGCGACCCCGCGGTAGGTGGTGAAGTAGGCCGTTTCCGGATCCTCGCCGGCATGCCGGGCCTCGTGGTAGCGGCCGATGAAGAAGATGCCGTAATCGGTGCCGGCGGCGATCGCCAACGTGACCAGGATGTTGATCGCGAAGGTGGACAGTCCGATCCAGCCGTTGTGGCCTAGGAAGGCGACGATGCCGCGCGCCGCCGCCAGCTCGATACCCACGACCGCCAGCAGCAGGGCGACCGTGCTGACCGAGCGGTACAACAGCAACAGCATCAGCGAGATCACCGAGACGGTGGCCACCAGGATCTTCAGCACCGCGCGGTCACCGCTGGTGTTCATGTCGGTGACCATCGGCGCGGGACCGGTGACGTAAGCCCGCACGCCCGGCGGCGCGGGGGTGCGGTGCACGATGTCGCGGACCGCTTCGACGGAGTCGTTGGCCAGCGCCTCGCCCTGGTTGCCGGCGAGATTCAGCTGGACCAGGGCCGCCTTGCCGTCGGGGCTTTGGGCGCCGCCCGCGGTCAGCGGGTCTCCCCAGAAGTCCTGGATGTGCTGGATGTGCGTGGTGTCCGCGTTGAGCTGGGCGATCAGCTCGTTGTAGTAGTGGTGGGCGGCGTCGCCGAGCGGCTCGTCACCTTCGATGACGATCATCGCCGCACTGTCGGTGTTCGACTCCTGGAAGTCGTGCCCCAGCCGGGCCATCGCCTGAATCGACGGCGCGTCCTTGGCGCTCAACGACACCGGGTGGTCCTTGGCGACCTGCTCCAGCGGTGGAACAGCGACGCTGACCAGAAGCGTGATCGCCACCCAACCGAGAATGATCGGTAGCGCAAACTTACGGACCACTCCCGCTGCAGACAGCCGGCTAAGGCTCAGGTGGTGCGTTCTCGTCACTTTCCAAGGCCCCTCACCAGACGATTTCCCCCAAGCGATCACTGTAACCCCTGGTTCGCCGACCGGGGCAGTGAAAGCTACCCGATCAAGTAGTCCGACAGCGGGAAGTGATCCTGCTCCTTGACCGCGGTGCGCACCGAGGTGGGCCGGAAGAGCGGGGCTTCCCCGGTGTGGTGGTTGAACCAATAGGAATTCGACGTCGCGCAGTTGCCGAGGTGGAACACCGAGCTGTCCAGCAGGCTCATCATCCGGTCGTAGAAGCGGGCGTTGGCCTCTTCGGTGACCTCGAAGGTGCGCGCCTGGCGCCGCTGCAGCTCGCCGAACAACCGGTTCATGTGCCGCATCTGGTACTCCACGGTGTTGAACCAGGACAGGCCGACCCAGGCGAACGGGCTGGCCATGTTGATGAAGTTCGGGAACTGGGGTGCGGTCATGCCCTGGTAGGCCTGGAAGCGGGTCTCCCGCCACCACTTACCCAGGTTGCGGCCGCCGCGACCGACCACCTCGATCGCCGGCAGGTTGCCCTCCCAGACGTCGAAGCCGGTCGCCAGCACCAGGGTGTCGATCTCGCGCTTGGTGCCGTCGCACGCGACGATGCCGTCCGGTTCGATCCGCTCGATCCCGGCGGTTTCCAGGTGCACATGCGGCTTGGTGAACGTCGGGTAGTAATCGTTGGAGATCGTCGGGCGCTTGCAGCCGAAGTCGAAGTCAGGCCGCATCTTGCGGGCCAGTTCGCGGTCCCGCACCGACAGCAACCGGTGCAGGGCGGATTGGGCCGCCATCGCCTTGTTGAGAAACTTGAACCGCCGGTAGCGCCACATGGTCAGGACCATCATGAAGTCGGTGAGGTTGTCGGTGATCCACCGCACGATGCGCTGGGTGAACGGCATCCGGGCGAACATCGCCTGCACCACCGGCGGGAACACCACGTCGGACTTGGGTGTCACCAGAATCGGGGTGCGCTGGTAGACCGTCAGCTCGGCGACCTGCTTGGCCAGCTCGGGAATGACCTGGATCCCGGTGGAGCCGGTCCCGATGATCGCCGCGCGGCGCCCGGCCAGCGAGTACTCGTGGTCCCAGGCCGCGGTGTGGATGATGCGCCCGGCGAAGGTCTCGATGCCGGGGATGTCCGGCGTCTTCGGCTGGCACAAAAAGCCGGTGGCGACGATGAGGAACTGCGCGGTCAGCGTCTCGCCGCCGGCCAGGGCCACCCGCCACACCTTGGTGTCCTCGTCCCACTGGGCGCCGTCGACGCAGGTGTTGAAGCGCATGAAGCGGCGCACGTCGTACTTGTCCGCGACGTGCTCGGCATAGGCCTGCACCTCATGGCCGGGCGCGAACAGCCGCGACCAGTACGGGTTGGGTTCGAACCAATAGGAATAGGTGGTCGAGGGCTGATCCACCGACAGGCCCGGGTAGTGGTTGACCCGCCAGGTGCCGCCGAGACCGTCCTCGCGGTCGACGATCAGGATGTTCTGATAGCCCAGCCTGCGCAGTTGGATCGCCGCGCCGATTCCGCCGAAGCCCGCGCCCACGATGATGGCCTCGTAGTGCTGGTACTGCTGGGTCCCCATAAGGTGAATACGCTACCGCAATGCCGGGTCTCGGCGCTGTGCGCGCAGGTCAGTCGAACTGCGGACACCCGCAACCGGAGGTAAAGTAACGGGCGCTGCGCGGTCGCGAGATGGCCGCAATCACACCACGTCGGCGCGACGGGTCTTAGTGTTCTGCCAATCTCGGCGGTAAGCTTCGGCCTAGCCGCGGATCCCTCGCGCGCAGCCCAACGACGGGAGTGTTCGAAATGCCGATCTGGATCGACGTCTTCGGGCTGCTGGGCAGCCTGGGGATCGCCGGCTTGGTGTTGGCCACCGTCGCTCGTGCCGTCGCGCGCTACCGCCGCAATATGGATGTCGCCGACGACCCTCAGTACACCGCGACACTGGCCAATCTCTCGGAGAGCTCGGTACGGCGCCGCTTCGATCCGTTCACCGATATCGACTGGGACGCCCCGGAATACGCCATCACGGCCGACGATCCGCGCTGGGTGCTCAAGGACGACGCACTGGCACGCACCGACTGGTACCGCAGCCAGCCGCTGGACAAGCAGATCGCGATCGGGATGTGGCGGCAGGCCAACATCGCCAAAGTCACCCTGCAGTTCGAAAGCATGCTGATCCGCGGGCTGGTCCAGTACGCGTCCCGGGTGCCCAACGGCTCCCCCGAACACCGCTACTGCATGCACGAGTCGGTCGAGGAGTGCAACCACGTCCTGATGTTTCAGGAACTGGTGAACCGCATCGGGTTCGACGTTCCCGGGATGCAGTGGTGGATGCGCTGGCTGTCCCCGCTGATGCCGTTGTACGCCGGACCGTTCCCCAACGTGTTCTTCTTCGGCGTGCTGGCCGGCGAGGTGCCCGTCGACGTGCTGCAGACCAACGCCTTGCGCGAGGCCGGCTCCGGGCATCCCGTGGTGGAGAAGGTGATGGCCATCCACATCGCCGAGGAGGCCCGCCACATCTCGTTCGCCGACGCCTACCTGCGTAAGCGCGTCCCGAAGGTGTGGCGGATCAACCGGCTGTGGATGTCGGTGTACGTGCCGTTCGTCATGCGTCTGCTCGCCAAGCCGATGGTGGTGCCGCCGCGCAGCTTCTTCCGGCAGTTCCAGGTGCCGCGTGCGGTGCGCAAGCAGCTGGTGCACGGGACCCCGCAGTCCCGGCAGGAACTGCAGGACACGTTCGCCGACATCCGGATGCTGTGCAACGACATCGGCCTGATGACGCCCGCCGGCCGGCTGATGTGGCGTATCTGCAAGATCGACGGGCCCCCGTCGCGCTACCGTGGCGAACCGCAGCGGGTACCGGTGCCGGCGCACGTTACCGGGGTCTAAAGCACGTCCCCGGCTGTGCCATACTTTCGGTATGGTGCGTTCCCCATCTCAGACCTTGGAAAAAGTCGGTGCCGATCTGGTCTACCGGATCTCGGCGATGCCGCTGTACAAGAAGGCCTTTAAATACTGGTACCCGTACATGACCCGGCGGATGGGGCACGACGACGTCGTCTTCCTCAACTGGGGTTACGAGCAGGACCCGCCGCTGGGCCTGAAGCTGGATGAGGCCGACGAGCCCAACCGCTACTCCATCCAGCTCTACCACCAGACCGCCAGCCAGATCGATCTGACCGGCAAGAAGGTGTTGGAGGTCAGCTCCGGCCACGGTGGCGGCGCCTCCTTCATTGCCCGGACCCTCAAGCCGGCCTCCTACACCGGTCTGGACTTCAACGCCGACGGGGTGGCCTTCTGCCAGAAGCGCCACCAGGTGCCGGGCCTGGAGTTCGTGCAGGGCGACGCGCTCAACCTGCCGTTCCCGGACGAGTCCTTCGATGCGGTGATCAACGTCGAGGCCTCCCACATCTACCCCGACTTCGCCCGGTTCGTCAGCGAAGTGGGCCGGGTGCTGCGTCCGGGTGGACACTTCCTGCACACCGACTTCCGCGCCAAGGAGGACATCGAGTCCTGGCAGCAGACCCTGGCGACGCCGCCGCTGCGGCTGCTCAACGAGCGTGACATCAGCCGGGAGGTCGTCCGCGGGCTCGCGGCGAACTCGCCGCGCTCCAACGAGCTGATCAACGAGCGGCTGCCGTTCTTCCTGCGGCGCTTCGGCCGGGAGTTCGCGGTGGTCGAAGGCTCGCTGTTCTACCGCGACCTGGACCGTGGCGAGATCACCTACCGGATCTTCGACCTCGTCAAGGACTGAGGTCCACCCAACTGTCAGATCGCCGGAGCGGGGGCGCAGTTCCCCCGCTCCGGCCTTTTTTGAATCGACTCCGTTAATTCAGCGTCTGACAGCGGGTTAGGGTGGCTTCGATCATCCGCGCTCAAACCTGACGATCGTGACGAGGGGCTTTGCCATGGACCAAAGGGAATTGACGCGTCGGCTTCGCTTTCGCGCCAGCCTGCTCAAGATCGGCACCGACGGCCTGATCGGGGTGGCCCGCGACCGGGCGACGGCCTACCGCTACGCCCTGACCGGCCGCGAGACCGCCCCCCTGACCGATTTCGACCCGTTCGCGCCGGAGACGATGCGCGACCCGTATCCGGGCTACCGCACGCTGCTGGACGGGCCGAAGGTCTGGTACAGCCGCAAACGTGGCATCTGGATCATCCCCGGCTATGACGAGGTCTGGAAGGCCTTGCGCGACGACGACGCGTTGTCGTCCGCCGAGAGCCAGGCCCGTTTCCGGGTTCGCCTGCAGACCATGAACGCCACCGACCCGCCGGTGCACACCCGGCTGCGCCGGTCGGTGTCGCGGGCCTTCACCCCCCGCGCGATGAAGTCGTGGGAGATCAACATCAACCGCGCCGCCGACGAACTCGTCGCTGCGATGCTCCAGCGTCGACGCGTCGAGATCGTGGCCGACCTGGCCAAACCGCTACCCAACCGGCTGATCACGATGATGCTGGCGATACCGCAGGAAGACCGCCACCAGTTCCTGGAATGGGCGGACATCATCAACGAGGCCGCGTTCGCACCGCTGACCCTGCGCGGGATGGCGTTGAACATGCGCTCCAGCCAGGCGGTCATCGCCATGCACCGCAGCCTTGACCCGATGATCAAAGCCCGCCGCGCCGCGCCCGGGGACGACCTGATCTCGATGCTGGCCGCGCCCAGCGGGGACGACACGCTCTCCGACGACGAGGTGTTCTGGACCGCGTCGATGCTCGTCGGGGCCGGCAGCGAGACCACGACCAACCTGATCTCGGGCCTGTTCCTGACGCTGGCGCAGCGTCCGGACGTCTACACCCGGCTACGCGAGCACCCTGAGCTCATCCCGGCTGCGATCGAAGAACAGCTGCGGTTGGTCTCCCCGGTGCAGGGGTTCTACCGGACCGCGACCCGCGACTATCGGGTCGGTGAGCACACCATCCCGGCCGGTGCTCGGGTGCTGGTGCTGTATGCGGCCGCCAACCGGGACCCGCGGCACTACCCCGACCCCGACACCTTCGATTTGGACCGCAATCCGACCGATCACGTCGCGTTCGGCGGCGGCGCCCACTACTGCCTCGGCACGCACCTGACCCGCATCGAAGTCAGCCGGGTGCTGACGCAGCTGATCCCCCATGTCGAGGCCATCCGGCTGGACGGGCAGCACCGCTACTTGGTCAACGCCACGATGCGCGGCCTCGAGCACCTGCCCGTCGAATTGGTACTCGCCGGCACCGGCGAGCGGGTCGGCACGGATATCGACGACGAATCCGGGGTAGTCGACACCGTATGACTGGCGCGACCAGCCCGGTAGCGCTCGTGACCGGGGCGACGAGCGGGATCGGCGAGGCGACCGCCGACCGACTGCAGGCGGCCGGCTATCGCGTTTACGCCGTGGGCCGCAATCCCGAGGCGCTGCAACGCCTTGCTTCGCGGGGACTGTCCGCCCGCGGACTCGATGTCACCGACGAGGCCGCCGTAGAGCGGCTCGTCGCGGAGATCGTGACCGAACACGGTGGGGTGGACGTGCTGGTCAACTGCGCCGGGTTTCCGCTGACGTGTCCGCTCGAGCAATTGGCGCTGGATGACCTGCGCAGCCTTTTCGAAACCAATGTCGTTGCGGCCCTGCACTTGTCGCAGGCGGTACTGCCCGGTATGCGCGAGCGCGGGGCCGGAGTCATCGTCAATATCGGCAGCACCGGGGGACGCTTCGCCAGTCCGGGGGCCGGCGGCTACCACGTGATCAAGTACGGCATGGAGGCGCTGTCGCTGGCGCTGCGGGCCGAGGTGGCGCGCTTCGGGGTACGCGTGGTGCTGCTCGACCCGACCGGCGTGCGGACACCGTTCGTCACCGCCCAGCAGGAGGCGCACCCGACCTACGCCGCCGACGACCCATACGGTGGGTTCAAGCGTCGTTACGCCGACACCACCCGCCGGCTGAGCGAGAAACCCGGCGTGATGATCGAAGCCGACGCCGTGGCCCGCGCCGTGATCCGCGTCGTTCGGGCGCGTAACCCCAAGCCGCGCTACGTCGTCGGGCTCTCCGGCAAGCTCACCATGCTCGCCCGGACTCTGGTGACCGACCGGATGTGGGAACGAATCCTGATGCGCGAACTACGCGACTGAGGCCCGGCGACCTCCCGACCCAGTCATCGGCGCGACATACCGTCCGTGACATACTGCCTCGGTGGCCACGATGAACCGCCTGATATTCAATCCGGTCTCCCACCGCGTTATGACGAACCCGTTCGTCTACCACCTGCTGTTCACCTCGTTCGTGACCAAGCGATTCGCCACCCAGACCAAACTGCTCTCCGGTGACGACTGGCTGTTCCTGAACTACGGCTACGAGGAAGACCCGCCGATGGCGGTGCCGCTGGAGGCCTCCGACGAGGTCAACCGCTTCTTCATCCAGCAGTACCACCGCACCGCGGCCCAGACGGATCTGGCCGGCAAGAAGGTGCTCGAGGTCAGCTGCGGTCACGGCGGCGGCGCGTCGTATGTGGCCCGCACGTTCAAGCCCGCCTCCTACACCGGCCTGGACCTCAACGAGACCGCCATCGAGTTCTGCCGGGAGCGCCACCAGCTGCCCGGGATGGAATTCGTCCAGGGTGACGCCGAGAACCTCCCGTTCGAGGACGGGTCGTTCGACGTGGTGCTGCATGTCGAGGCATCGCACCTCTACCCGCACCCGGCGCGGTTCTTCGCCGGCGCGGCACGGGTGCTGACGCCGGGCGGGCACTTCCTCTACACCGACTTCCGCCGCCGCAGCGAGCTGGCCCGCTGGGACGCCGAGCTGGCCGACAGCGGACTGCGGCTGGTGTCCCAGGAGGACATCAGCATGGAGGTGTTGCGCGGCAACGAGAAGAACCTGGCCCGCAAGCAGGACATGATCGCCCACCACGGCGGGCTCGCCCGCTTCGCCAGCGCCGCGACCGACTGGACCTTCAACGGCGCACTGAAGAACGGCGAGTTCGTCTACCGGCTGTACTGCTTCACCAAGGACTGACCAGCCTCGGTCGGCGACGGCGCCACGGGCCCCTACCGCCCTTACAGACCTTGGTCGCCGAGCCAACCGTGGATGCGTTCGGCCACGGCCTCCCAGCCGGGCTCAAGCATCATGTTGTGCCCCATGTCGGGGAAGAATTCCGCCTCGGTGCGGTAGGCGCGCGCCGTCGCCTCCACCTCTTTGCGGGTGTGCGCGCCGTCCTGATCTGCGCCCAGCACCAACAGCGGCGTCGTCACCCGCTCCGGGCGCGGCAGCCTGAGGACCAGGCAGTCAATGCTGACTCGGGAACTGTCCTCCTGCAGCCGGGCTGCGCAGTCGGCGACGACGTCTTCGGGAGTGTTCGCGGAGAAGAACTTCTCCCGCGCCTGCTCCGGGGTGTTGATGTAGCGCAAGGATTTTCCGGTGATCGCCATCTTCACGGCCTGTCCCGGCCGGCGCCGCAGCCAGCGCAGGCTGGATCCAACGTTGCCCTGCGGGGGGATAGACGCCATCAGGACACCGGCCGGCGCGGTGTTGGTCTCCAAGTACTTCTGCACGATCAGCCCGCCCATCGAGTGGCCGATCACCACCGGCGGGACCGGCAGGCTGTCGGCGACCGAGGCGATGTCGGCGACGTAGTCGTCGACGGTGCAGTCGCGCAGCGGCTTGTCGATGCCACTGGCGCCATGACCTCGGAAACTGACCGCCAGGGCGCGGTAACCGTGGTCGGCGAAGTACCCGAGGAAATGCTCGTTCCAACACCAGGCGGCGTGCCAGGCCCCGTGCACGAACAACAGCGGAACCGGATGGTCTTCGCTGACACAGCCCTTGTCGATCACCTCAAGCACCACGCTGCTCCCCCTGTCCGGCGATCCGCCGTCCCCCGACATCGACGATAACCGGGTCTTCCCCTTACCCGAGCTGCGAGTCGACAGTGGAGTGCGCCGCGCCAGCAACGGTAGCAGCGGACCGTGCGGCACGACGCGGTAGGCGCCAACCAGCAACCGGTTCGCCCACCCCGGTGTCACCCGTCCCCTCCCGGCGGCCAGACCCTCGACCGCTGCCTGGGCCACCGTGTCCACCGACTTCCACATCACCGCCGGCAACACCTGTTTGCGCTCCCCTTCGCGGAACCCCGCCGCGACGTCCAGGCCGGTGTCCACCGGCCCCGGGCAGAGTGCGGTGACGGTGACGCCGGTGCCGCGCAACTCGCTGCGCAGGCTCTCGGTGTAGGAGGCGACGAACGCCTTGGCAGCGCCGTAGGTTGCCTGCCCGGGCAGCGGCCCAAACGCCGCCACCGACGACACATTCAGCACGGCCCCGCGTCCCCGCTCCACCATGCCCGGCAGGAACCTGGTGCACAGGTCGACGACGGCGGCGACGTCGACCTCGACCAGGCCGAGTTGGCGCTCCGGTTCGGTGTTCGCCGCCAGCCCCACCACCGCCAGGCCGGCGTTGTTGACCAGGACGTCGGGGACCAGACCCAGGTGGGCGATCCGGCCCGGCAAGGCGGCCCGTTCCGTGCGGCGCGACAGATCGGCCGGCAGCACGTGCACCGGCCGGGGACTCAGCTCGGCGGCCAGCGCGTGAAGGCGATCGGCGCTGCGCGCCACCAGGACAAGCTGGTGACCGCGCCGGGCAAGTTCGCGCGCCACGGCCGCGCCGATCCCCGACGATGCGCCGGTGACGATGGCCGCGCGGCCGGGACCGGGTGCTGGTAAAGCCACCTGGCTACCCTATCGTCCGGTGCCCCGCCGAGCGTCCCCTGGCAAATATCTGACACTCGGGTAAATTGACGGCTTCCCTCGACAGGCGCTGGGGCGAGTTCCTGTGTACGCTGACACGGTCATGTGTCTGACGTAAATGGGGGATTTGATGACGCATTCCAGCTATCGGTGGCTGACGGTCGGTTTGGTAGCGGGGGGCTGCGCCGGCCTGATGGGGATGACCTCGATGCTCAGCGCGGGATTCGCGCTCGGCGAGGACACCGCGCTCATCATGGGATCGGCCCTTCAGCCCACCCCGAAGGACTCGTACATCGACCAGGTGATGGCCGATTTCCTCAACCCCCAGAACCCGTTTCCCGGGCAGCCGACGTTTCCCGGCTACACCCCGGTCGGGGTGACCACACCGGAGACCGATTACGGTCCGGGCCTGACCCAGGGCGTCGCCGACATCGACAAGGCGATCATGGAGCACTTGGCCAACGGCGACAATGTCACCGTCTGGGGCTACTCGATGAGTGCCGCGGTGGCTACTCAGGAACTGTTGAACCTGCTGGCGCTGCCGCCCGGTGAGCAGCCGGATCCGGACACCCTGAGCTTCGTGTTGCTGGAAAACCTCGGCAACCCCAACGGCGGGTTCTTCACTCGGTTCGAGGGCTCGGGCATGCCGGTGACACCGCCGGACGGGATCTACCACACCGACATCTACACGATCGAGTACAGCGGGGCGACCGACTTCCCGAAGTATCCGCTGAACTTCCTCGCGCTCGCCAACGCGATGGCCGGCTACGTCTACCTGCACCCGGCCCTGCTGCCCGGTTGGCCGACGACGTTCGACCCGAGCTCGATCGCCGACGCGGTCGAGCTTCCGACCTCAGAAGACGTCAACACCGACTACTATCTCATCCCGACGCAGAACCTTCCGCTGCTCGACGGGATCCGGGCGTTCCCGGTGTTCGGACCGGCGATGGCCGACCTGGTGCAGCCCGCGCTGCGGGTGCTGATCGACCTGGGCTATGACCGCACCGATCCCGCCGATGTCGTCACGCCGATTTCGTGGAGCATGCCGCCGATCGACTGGGACACCGTGGCGCAGAATCTGCAGCTCGGGTTCGAGCAGGGCTGGATCGCCGCCCAGGTCGATCTGGGCATGCTGCCGGAATCGGAGTTGCCGGATCTGTACCCGTATCTGCCGGATCTGTCCGGTCTGATCGGGGCCTAGCACACCTCCGGTCGGCCGGCCCCGGATCGGGCCGGCCGACTAGGTGGCGGCGACGTCGAACACGGCATCCCAGAGCCCTTGGATGTCGAAGGGCCCGATGATCCCGCTGTTGTCGGCGATGTTGTACAGATAGTCGCCCAAAAAGTTGTGGATCTGCTCGACGGTGGGCAGGAAGCCGGTGGTGTCGATCACCGCGTCGGGCGGAAGCGGATTCTTCAGGTCCAGCAGCACCGTGCCCAGCCGCCACAGCCAGGCTTCATAGTCGATGATCTCCGGGGTCGACACATTGGCGGTGCCCTCGTCGTAGTGGGCCAGCCACTGGTCGATGACGGGGTTGCCCGGCCACAGGTCGCCAACCGCCTTCACCAGCAGGTAGTAGCTGGGCGTGTTCCAGTCGTCGGGATCCGTGATGTCGCCGGCCGGGTCGGGCAACAGGCAGGGCCCGGGGCAGAACGGGCTGCCCGGGATGAACGGGTTGAACGCCACCAGCATCGACGCGATCACAGCCTGCAGCACCCGGCCGAACTCGACCGGGTCGGGCAGCTCGAACTTGGCCGGGTCGAACGGCTGCAGCAGGCTGTTGTAGAAGTTGATGAACGGCTGCTCGAAGTTCATCTCGTACGACGACCCGGCCCACGGCACCAGCGGAGCCTTCGGGTCGATGTTCGGGTAGTCCTCCGGGTCGAGGCCCAATTCCTCCAGAGTGCGGCTGCCCGTCCAATAGAAGCCGTCGTGCGCCAGGCCACTGTTGACCATGCCGGGCGAGTTCGGGTCGAAGTAGTACGCGTTGCCGTCCATCATGTCCGAGAACGGGACCTGGAACCAGTTCTCGATCAGGGGGAATTTCTGCAGACCGGTGATGATCAGCAGGCTCCAGAGGGCTTGGTCGATCCAGGTGAAGCCGGTGATCGGGCTGACCGGCATAGCCGGCAGGCAGTCCAGGCTCTGACAAATCGGGTGCATCGGGATCTCTACCGTCGCCAGCATGGCCAGTTGCTGGCCGAGCCCCGGGTAGAACAGGTCCCCTTCATGGCCGGCCCCGGACAGCTCCGGGAACGGCACCAGCAACTGCATGACCGATTCGAAGTGGCCCGGGTCGCCCGGGTCCTCGCCCCAGACGTTGGTCGGGCTGCCCACGAACCACGGCCCGCTGTAGAACAGCGACTTCGACAGCGTGTCCAGCGCGTGGATCTCGTTCGCCGGAATGTTGACCAGGGCCTGGAAGAGGTTCAGCGGAACGTTGAGCAATGACTCGCCGGCGCTGAGACGCTCGGCGAGGTGAACCGCGGCGGCCGGAGCGGGCACCGGTGGCGCGGCCGGAGCGACGGCGATGAGTCCCGCCATCGTGATCGCCAACCCAGCGGTGGAGTAGCTGCGCAGGGCCGCGACCATCCCGATGATTCCTCCAGTGACGGTGAAAAGGCGCGTCTGAGATGACCGGACCTAAGACGGCTTACGCAATCTACCAAAGAATTTCCTGAGCGCAACCGATAAGCGCGGTGCCCCCAAAAGCCCAGCAGCCCGGCCGCGAAAACGGCCGGGCTGCTGTGTTGTTGGTCTAGAAGCCGAACCAGCTCGACATCTCGGCCCACAGGTCGGTGAGCCCCAGATAGACGCTGTCGTGCTCGGGGTCCAGGGCGTGCAGGAAGTCGTCCCAGACCAGCAGCGAGTTCTTGCCGCCGTAGTCGCCGATCTCCTGCATGTCCAGCGGCAGGTCGGGGTTCCAGGTCGGCGGCATGTAGTAGCCGGTCTCCGGGTTGATCGGCCACGGCCCCAGCAGGCCCGGGTCGGTCAGGATCCCGCCGTTGACGACCAGGGCCGGCAACCAGGGGTTGATGGCCGCGAGCGCGTCGATGATCTTGTTGTGGGTGTCCGCGTCGAAGGTGAACATACCGGTCTGCAGCGCCGAGATACCGGCCAGGATCTGCTCGTCGGTTCCGCCGTTGGCATTGCCGACGGCGTTCTCGGCGTCCTGCTCGGTCAGGTCGATCCACTGCTGGATCAGTGGGTTGGGGGCGCCGATGGACTGGATCGACTTGACCAGGTCCAGGGTGGTCACTCCCCACGGCGGGGAGACCGGCGGCATATTGCACAGTCCCGGGCACATTGGACTGCCCGCAACGTACGGGTTGAAGTCGACGACCATCCCAGCAATCAGGGCTTTCATGGCCTGGAAGACGTCGTCCGAGCTGGCGAAGTGGAAGCCGGTGAGCGGGTCGTCGCCGTTGACGCTCCAGTCGACCGGCTGCATCAGGCTGTCGAACCACTTCTGCATGGGGCCGAACGGATCCAGCTTGAAGGTCAGGCCGGCCCACGGCATCAGGTTGATCTGGTTGCCGTGCTCGTCGAGGACGGGGTCGCCGTTTTCGTCGAGCAGCGGATGCGTGCCCGGGTAGCCGAAGCCGGGCTGAGCCTCACCGGACCATGGACTCCCGCCGTACATGGGCCCGCCCGGCACCGCGCCGCCCTCACCGACACCGGCGTCCGGGTTGGCGATGCCGCCGGAGGTGGGGTTGTCGGGGTCGCTGAACGGGCTGTCCGGGAACTTGTAACCGTTCAGCATGTCCTGGATCGGCACCTTGAGCCAGTACTTGAACAGGTCCAGCTGATTGTCGTCGTTGGGGAAGTTGGTGAACTTCGCGAAGAAGTTCAGCATCGCGTCCAAACCGGTGATCCCGGTGATCGGCTCGACCGGAGACATCGGGTAGCACTGGATCGAGTCACACGACACGCTGATCGGCAGCAGGGCCGCGGCGAACATCGCGAACTGCTGGCCCCAGCCCGCGGTGCCGTTGGCCAGGGCATCCGGGTCGATCGTGGGGTCGTACAGGCCAGAGAGCTGGGGCGCGAACGGGAACAGGTAGTCCATCACGGCCATGAAGTGGCCCGGGTCGCCCGGGTCCTCGCCCCAGATGTTGGTGGCGCTGGGGGTGAACCAGTTCCCGGTGAAGAAGAACGAGTTGGCCAGCACGTTGGTGGCCGACACCTCGTTGTACGGGATGTTGACGAGGTCCTGGAACAGGTTGAACGGAATGTTGAGGATCGAGGCCTCGGCGGCCAGCTGCACCGCCCGCTCAGCGGCCGTCAGGCCGGACTTCCACGGTGCGACCGGCGCCACCGGGGCGATCGCCACGACGCTCGCGGCAGCAAAAGCCGCGCCCGCTGTCACGTGCCGGCGCTGCGGCATTGCGCGATGCGCACCTGTCGTTGCGACTCGACGCTCGGAATTCGCGCGGTGTCTACCACCCGTTGCGTACCGCCGCCCACGCGTCACACCATGCTTCACACGTCCCCCTTTAGTCCCCACGAACCGTGACAGCATATCCGTGTCACGGTTCCGTGTCTAAGCGAGTACGGGTTAATTTACACGGCCTGCGGAACACGGTCTGCTAAGTAGCACTTCATCGTTGTCATCGGCTGTTTTTGGGTCGGGCAGTACACCGGTCTAGAGCAGCCCGCTCAGGTCGCCCAAGCCGATGGCGTCGAGCAGACCGGTGAACCCGTCCGCGGTCCCGACGGCGGAACTACCGACGTCGCCGCTGTCGGTAGCGGCCCCGAGCACCGGGCTGAGGTCGGCGAAGTCCACCGGCTGATAGCCGGCCACCTGCGCCCAGTCCGCAAAGAACTGCTGAACCCCCGACTGCTGCATCAGGTCGATGAGCTGCTGCATCGCCGGCGACGGCGAGAACGAGATCGGGGTGTCGACGTTGGCCGGCGGGTCATCCGGCGACGGGTTGCCCACGTCGAACCACTGCTGCAGGGACTGTGACAACGCGTCGTTGACGTCCACTTGGTGCGGTGTCGGACCGTTGGCCATTCCGTAGTACGCGTTCAGCGGGTTGTCCGCATTGGCCCGGGTCAGCCAGTCCTCTATATAAGGGTTGCCCGGCCACAGCCTGTCCAGCTCGGTCACCAGTGCCAACGGCGTCGCCGACGGATTCGCCAGACAGGTGGTGCCGCAGAACGGGTCTCCGGGCGACGACGGGTCGAAGGCGATGATCTGGCCCGCGGCCAGCGTCTGCAGCGCCCGGCCCAACTCTTCGAGCGTGGGGATCTGGAAGCCGCTGGCATAGGTGTTCAGGTCGACCGGCGCCTGGAGGCTGTTCCAGAAGTTCTGGAACGGGTACAGCGGGTCCAGCTTGAACGTCTCGTTGGACCACGGCATCAGGTTGACCGGGTTGCCATTGCCGTTGACAACGTCGTCGGTCCCGGGGACGACGTGAATCCCCTGCGACTGGGTCGCGGCGTCCTGAGGCAGGTTGGCGATGTCATCCGGGGTCGCCGGGTGGGTGCCCACGAAGCCGAGGACGGGGTCACTGGGCACCGAGCCGTCGGGGTTTCCCGCGCTGTCGGTTCCGATTCCCATCGCCGGGTTGATCACGGTGGGAAAGGTGTAGCCGCTGAACAGGTCTGACAGCGGCACCTGGAACCAATGCTGGAACAGTGGGTAGGGCTGCAGGCCGGAGAGTGCGGCGAAGAACCAGGCGTTGTGGTCGAAGAAAGAGGAGCCGGTGATCTCGGTCGACGGCAGCAGCGGCGCACTGTAGTCGGCGTCGCTGGACGCGCTGGTCGGGATCTCGGCGTCGGCGAGCAGGGTGAGCTGCTGCCCCAGGCCCAGGTGTCCGGCGGCGGCGTCGTCCCAGCTGAACCCGGGCGCTCCCGGTTCTGGGCTGCCCTGCCCGGAGATCTGGGGGAACGGGAACATCATGTCGACGATGCCCATGAAGTGCCCCGGGTCGCCCGGGTCCTCCCCCCAGATATTGGTGGCGCTCGGCGACCACCAGTTCCCGCTGTAGATCAGCGAGTTGCCCAGGATGGTCATCGCCCCGATCTCGGTGCTGGGCACGTTGACCAGTGCCTGGAAGAGGTTCAGCGGAACGTTGAGCAACGAGTCCGCGCCACTGACCAGCAGCAGCTCGCGCTCGACGGCAGACATCCCCGGCGAGGTCGGCACCGGCGCGGCCAGCGCCGCGGTGAGGACGCCGGCCGCGGCCAACGCGGCGACCTTGGCGTCCGATGAGTGTTTCGGCATGTACATGAGTCCCCCCGGCCATTGCGCTACACAAGACCGGCCGAATCTACACCCACGCGGTACGCCCAGACGACTTTTTACAAGCGTTCGTCATCTTTTTTCGCTAGCGTAAAACTTTTGCACCCCTGCGCTGCGGGTTTTCATCCAAAATGGATCATTTTGGCAGCCAGGCGCGGTTGCCATAGCCGTCCAGATGCACCACCTCGCCGACCGGCCGCCGGGTGGTGGGACCGTAACGTCCACGCGGCCAGCCCAGCGGCACGATGCAGCACGGCGTGACCGCATGCGGCAGACCCAGGATGCGCCGCGCTGCCCGCTGACTCCACAGCGGCAGCGTGATCAGTGAGGCGCCCAGCCCCATGGCACGGGCCGCCAGCAGCAGATTCTGCACACTGGGGTAGATCGACCCCCAGTACGCCGACTCCGCGATGTGCGGCATCCGCACCACCGGGAGCCGCCCCTCCCGGGCGCCCAGCCGCAGGCAGGCCACGACCAGCACCGGGATCTCGGCGAAGTGGTCGATCTGCCATTCCATCGCACGCGCGATGCCGGCGATCGACGCGTCGGTCTTGAGCTTGCGCCGCAGCACCACCCCGCGCTGGATCTTCCACGCCTGCCGGTAACGCTTGGCCAGCTCTTCCTTGACGCGGCGGTCCCGCACCACGATGAACTCCCAGTTCTGGCCGTCGTTGCCGGTGGGGGCCCGCAGCGCCAGTTCGATGCACTTGAGCACCACGGCATCGTCGACCGGCTCCGAGTAGACCCGCCGGACCGCGCGCTGGGTCATCATCGCCTCGGCCAGGGGCATGTCGAGGCGGGCCAGCGCCTCGGCCGGATCGGGCACGTGTGTGGGGGTGAACCGCGGTGTGTCCGGCCTGCTCATTTTCCGGCCCCGCCGCTCAGCCACTCCGCGGTGAACCGCTGGATCTCCGGGATGCCCTGGGCGAACTCCTTGGCCAGGAAGCTTTCGATGGGCCCACCCACCAGCGGGATCTTGAACTCGACGGTCCCGGTGAGGTCCATCCGCGAACCACTGCCGGCCGGTTGCAGCACCGCGGTGCCGCTGCCGCGGCCCGGCGCGCCGATCACCGCGACATCGATGTCGCCGTTGACCCGGCCGTCACCGGTGGGGGTCCAGACTTCGGTGGTGACGATGTTGAGGTCGCCGCGGTAGACCTTGGTCAGGATCCCCGGCAGTGCCCCGTGCCGCAGGTCCTCAGTGACCACGACGTGCACCACGCCGTCCGGGTCGACGGTCAGCGAGTCCAGGGTCTTCTCGCCCTCGAAGGCGTCGATTCGCGCCAGCCAGTAGTCGCGCGAGCCGAATGCGGAATGCACCTGCTCGACACTCGCGGGTGACTCGAACACGATCTCGAAGGAACGGGGCATCGGTGCCTTTCTCTACTTTCCGAACAAGCGGCTCGCCAGGCCCGCGGCGAACGTGCGGACCCGGTCCAGCTGCTCGGGTTGGACGTTGGTGGGCGGCAGGCGCAGACCCAGGTAGCGCTTGCGGTAGCGTCCGCTGCCCAGGTAGCTGGTCAACGACAGCATCGAGCGCAGCGGATCGCCGGGATAGGTGAAATGGATCTCGTCGGTGTAGCGGCCACCGCACTGCTCCCCCAGCCGGGCCACCTCGGCGTAGTTCTCCTGCCAATACTCGCGACACACAGTGAACACCGCGAACGGCTTGCCGTCCAACAGCTTTCGCGCCTCATCGGTTTGCAGGAACGACCGGATCGGCATGGCCGGCGCCTTCCACCACGTCGGCGAACCGATGCAGATGAGGTCATAGTCGCCGTCGCGCACCGCATCGGGAATGCGGATCGCCCCGGTCTCGCCCCGCTGCTGGGGTTTGAGCACGCTGAGCATGTCCGGCCACACCCGCCGCATCGGGAACCGCGAGAACCGCGGCGCGTAGCGGGGATCGGTGAACTCGATACCGGCCTCGACCACCTCGCAACCACGCTCGGTGAACACCTCACCGGCGGTATCGAGCACCTTACGCGCCTGCCCGGTGAAGCTGTAGTAGAGCAACAAGATCCGCGGCGCGGTCCCGCCGCCCGCGGTATTCTCATCCGTCATGTGTGCCTCCTGGTTCATGCGGCGGCCCCGGCTTCGGCTCTCCTGCGTCGAGCCTCGCTGAACCGCCGGGTTCGACCGTGCGGTGCATCGAGTGTCCGCCAAGCGTATTAGGCTCGCCGACGTGGCAGACAAGATCCCCGTCGACCTGCACGGTGCCGCGGCGACCATGTTGACGACGCTGTACCTCAAGGCCCTCGACGCCGACTTCGACTCGCCGGTGCTCGGTGACCGGTTCGCCAAGGAGGCGGTCGAGCGCATCGACTTCGATTGGGACGCACTCAAAGCCCCCGGCCGGTGGGCGCCCCTGGTGACGGTGCGCACCGCCCAGTACGACATCTGGGCGCGCCAGTTCCTGGCCGCGCACCCGCAGGCCACCGTCATCCACCTGGGCTGCGGCCTGGACGCCCGCGTTTTCCGGATCGATCCGGGCCCGGAAGTGGCCTGGTACGACGTGGACCAGCCGCCGGTGATCGCGTTGCGTGAGCAGATCTATCCCGGCCGCCCGGGCTATCACCTGATGGCTACCTCGGCGACCGACCCGTCCTGGCTGGACGAGATCCCCACCGACCGCCCCGTGCTGTTGCTGGCCGAGGGGATCAGCATGTACCTGACCGAAGCCGACGGTGTGGCGTTGTTGCAGAGTGTGGTCGACCGCTTCGGGGCCGGCGAACTGCAGATCGACTTCTACAACTGGTTCGGGATCAAGTCGCAGAAGACCCACCGACTGCAGCGGCAGTCCGGTGCCACGCTGCACTGGGCGGTCAACAGCCCCGGCGACATTCTCGACAAGGTCACCGGTATCCGACTGTTGGCCGCTGCCAACCTTTTCGACGCGGAGACCTTCAGCCGGGTGCCGGCCGGGTTCCGGCGATCCAGCCGGGTGGTCCGCGTGGTCCCGCCGCTGCGCGGAATGCTGCAGTACCACCGCTACGCTTTCGGCCGCCTCAGCTGACGCCGGCCGCGGCGGCATGCTGCTCGGCGATGCCGCACAGCAGCGCGCGGATGGCCTCCACCGAGCGCTCCGGCTCGGGTCCATGCGAGTGGTATTCGATGTTGAGCTGTCCGGCGAAGATCTGGGTGAAGTAGATGTCGATGCCGGCGCTCACCGCGAAGTACAGCTCGCCGTGAGTGGTGGTCACCTCCACCCCGGGTGGGGTGCGCACCGGCGGAACCAGACCGTTGTTGCTCAACACCACGACGTCCGGCAGGCCCGGCGGGTTCCCGACGTACTGGGGGCTGAAGTGCAGCCGGGACTGCTGGATGACGCCCTCATCGAGGTCCTTCTGGAAGTTCTCGGCGATGTCGCGGGCCATCTCGACCAGATCGGTCTTGGCGTCGATCTCGGCGAGGTAGGTGGCCAACCCGATCGGGTTGGTGCAGCCGGTCGCCGAAACCGGTGGTGACAGAAAGTATCGCAAGTCGACGGTGTAGACGTAGGGCACCGGGATGCTCAGTTTGCCGCGCAGCTGCCATTCGGCCATCAGGACCGCCGCCGAGAGCACGGCGTGCAGGCTCAGGTCGTGGGCCCGCCCGAACGCGACCACATCGTTGGTCTGGCTTTCGGTCAGCCGGCATGACGCCATCGGGACCCGTACCGGCGACGACGGGGTCTGGTCGGCGACGGCCCGGCGGGTGGGCGGAAGGTCATAGGCGAACAGCGCCGGCATGAACCGCTCGATCCCGGACCGCTGCTGCTTCTCGATGCCCCGGTCGGCCAGCACCGCCTCGATCGACTGCGGTGCGGGCTCGACGTTGATCGCACCGATGCGTCCGGTGGTGACCAGATCGGTGTAGAAGGACAGCATCTCCTCGATCAGCGCGTACATGTGGTGGCCGTCGGCGACGGCGTGGTGCACATACAGCGTCGGCTGCGCTTGCCCGTCTCTGATGACCACCCGTAGCGCGACCAGTGACTCGGTCTGATCGAAGTGCGGGGCGGGCGGTTCGGCGTCGGGGTGAGCGAGTTCGATCACCTCGATGCCGTCGGGCATCAGATCGTCGGTGACGAACTGATGCCGGCCGTCGGGCAGCCGCTCCAAGCGCCCGGTGAGGATCGGGTGCGCCTCCAGCAGCGCCTCATAGGCCTCCGAGAGCAGGTCGAGGTCGACCGGACCGGTGACGTGCGCGGCCAGGCCCACGAAATTATGGGTCTCGGCGAGCATTTCCTCGCTGATCGCCAGCTTCCGAATGACCGACGTGGCAAACACTTTCCGGTTCTCTCCTCACCTACGACAGCTCGACCAGGGCCATCTCGTCGTCAGCGGATTCCACCTCGTCTTCGGCGATGGCTTCGCGGACCAGCTCCATCACCGCCGTCGAGAAGCCGTCGACGATCCCGCGCACCACAGACTCCTCGATCCGGCGGCTGTCATACCACCAGTCCAGGTGCAGCACACCGGCGGTGCGGTAGGCCCGCAGCTCCAGCGCGTGTCCCAGGCCCGGAAGCGCCTCGCGCACCGGCATGGCGATGTCGGGGTCGAACTGCACCGGTGCATCCCCCGCCGACGGCAGCTCGGGGATCGCCCCGACGTAGGAGAAGTGGATGTCAGCCGGGGCGACCGATCCGAACAGGCGTGCGGTCGGGGCGTAGACGTAACGCAGCAGGCCGTAGCCGATCCCGTAATGCGGTACACCGCCCAGGGTTTCGTGGATTTCGTCCAGCAGCTGACGCGCGCCTGCCGTCGCGTCGGTGGAGCAGCTCAGCGCGACCGGGTACACCGTGGTGAACCACCCCACGGTGCGCCGCAGGTCGACGTCGGGCTTGAGCACCGAACGGCCCGCTCCCCCCATGTCGACGGCCACGGTGCCCTCGCCGACGGCCGAGGCCACCGCCCGGCTCAGCCCGGCCAACAGGATCTCGTTGATCGGCAGCCGCAGCCGGCGGCGGGCGTCGTCGATCTCGCTGGTGTCGGCTGCCGCCAGCGCCGACGTGAGCTTGCACAGGTCGGCTGCCGCCGGCGGTTCGGCGACCTCTGCACCCAGCCGCAGGGTCGCGGATTTGGTTGCCCGCAACCAGTATTCGCGGCTCTCCACCACCGCCGGGTGGGTGGCCAGCCCGGCGCAGCGCTGCGACCATTCGGCCCACCCGACGCCGACCGGCGCCAACTCGATGTCGTTGCCCGCCAGACGCTGGCCGAACGCGGTGAAGATGTCGGTCAGCAGGATGTCGCGGGATGCCTCATCGCCGACCATGGCATGCAGGCTCAGCCCCAGATAGCACACGTCCCCCGCTGAGCCCCGGATGTACAGGGCGGTCAGCGGCGCAGTGGACAGATCCTGTTCGCGGATGTGTTCGGCCAGCATCGTGCGCACCGCGTCGTGCTCGGCGGTCAGCCCCTCCGGCAGGGCATGCGTGCTGATCTCCCCGAAGTCGCCGGGTTCGGCGATGTGCTGCTCCCAGGTGCCGGCCCGTTCGGTGACCCGCAGCCGCAGGGCGTCGTGGTGGTTGACCACCGCGGTGAGCACGGAGCGGACGTCGTCGACCGAGACCTCGGGACGCAGCCGAAGGATCAGCGGGATCCGCCAATGACCGTGGTCGCGAACACCGTTCTCCAGGAAGTAGGTGATGTTCGGCGGCACGGGCGGGTGCTCGACATCACAGCCGGGTGACTGGCGGGCCAGCCCCCCTGCGGCGTAGCGGGCGGTCAGCGCCTTGGCCAGCGCCGACACCGTCGGGTTGTCGTAGAGATCCTGCGGGGTGAGGTCCAGGCCCTCGTGGGAGGCGGCCATCGCGACGCTGATCGCGACCAGCGAGTCGCCACCGATGTCGAAGAAGTTGGCGTTGGTCTCGACCGAACCGACCCCCAGGCAGACCGCCCAGATGCGTTGCAGTGTCGCTTCCATCGAAGGTCCGGCCGCGCCGCCGGCACCATCGGCACCAACCTGCCCATTGGGGGTCGGAGCGCCGGCGGCGCCGCCGGAGACCCAGGTGGCCCCGGCGTTGTGCTCCAGCCAATGCCGTTGCCGCTCAAACGGATAACCCGGCACCGTGACGCGCTTGGGCTGGTAGTCACCGCGCAGCGGCGAGAAGTCCACCTCGATTCCGGCGGCCCAGAGTTGGCCGAGCGCCAGCAAGAAGGCGTCGCGGTCGTCGCGGTTCTGGGCGTGGTGACGCATCAGCCGGACGGTCCGGTGCCCGCCGGCGAACTTCGGGTGGCGGGCCGCCGAAGCGGTCAGGGTGGCCCCGGGGCCGACCTCCACCAGAACGCGGTTCGGCTCGTTCAGCAGCGTGTCGATCTCGTCGGCGAAGCGCACCGTCGCCCGCACACTGCGTGCCCACGTCGCCGGGTTGGTCGCCTCACTGGCCGCCATGTGAGTGCCGGTCAGGTTCGACAGCAGCGGGATCTTCGGTTCGTGCAGCGTCTGGCGGGACAGGAATCCGGTGAACTCCGGAATCATCGACTCCATCAGGCGGGAGTGGAACGCGTGCGAGGTGCGCACCCGGCGCGCATTGATCCCGGCCTGCTTGAGCGCCGCGGAGAACTCGCGGATGGCCTCTTCGCTGCCGGCCACCACGCAGCCGTCGGGATCGTTGACCGCGGCGAGGTCGACGTCACCGGTCAAGTACGTGCCGACCGCGTCGGGGCTCAGCGGCACCGCCACCATGACGCCGCGGGGCGCGGCGTGCATCAGCCGGGCCCGCATCGCCACCACTTTGATCGCGGTGTCGAGATCGAAGACGCCGGCGACGGTGGCCGCGGCGTATTCGCCGATGCTGTGGCCCACCAGCGCCGCCGGACGCACCCCGTAACTTTCGATCAGCTTGGCCAGTGCGTACTCCACGGTGAACAGCGCCGGCTGGGTGCGGTCCGTGCGCTCCAGGTCACGTGAGGTGCCGTCGAAGATCATCGCGCGCAGGTCGAAGCCCAGCTCCGCGTCGAATCCGGCGACACAACGGTCGAAGTACTCGGCGAACACCGGTTCGGAGTCGTACAGCCCGCGCGCCATGCCGATGTGCTGGGCGCCCTGACCCGGGAACAGGAACACCACCCGGTCGGTCGCGTCGCCCGCAACGTCTAGGCCCTCGCCGATGAAGACGTTCTCGCTCTCTTCGGCGGCCAGCACCGTGGCCGCATCGGCGCGATCGGCGACGACCGCGGCCAGTCGCAGGTTGTGCGGGTGCCGGCCCGCCAGCGTGTAGGCCACGTCATGCAGGTCCGGCGACTCGGTGCTGGACAGCTCAGCCGCCAGCTCCGAGCGCCCCTGAGTCAGCGCTTCGGCGGTGCGTGCCGACAGCAGCAGCACCTCGGGGCCGGGCTTGGGTGCGGCGCCCGCGGACTCGTCTGACCCGTCCTCGGGCCACTCCTCGACGATGACGTGCGCATTGGTGCCGCCCACCCCGAATGAGCTGACCCCGGCGCGCCGGATGCCTTCGGCTTCCCACGGCCCGTACTCGCTGCGGATCCGGAACGGCCCGGAGTCCAGGTGCAGTTCCGGGTTGGGGCTGGTGTAGTGCAGGGTGCCGGGGATCGCCCGGTGCTTGAGGCACAGGATGGTCTTGATCAGGCTGGCGATGCCGGCCGCCGACTCCAGGTGCCCGATGTTGGACTTGACCGAGCCCACGTAGCAGGGGCCGGGCCGCGCTTCCTCGGAGACGGCGAAAGCCTGTCGCAGGCCTTCGATTTCGATCGGATCGCCCAGCGGTGTGCCGGTGCCGTGCGATTCGATGTAGCTGATGGTGGCGGCGTCGACCTCGGACACCGCATGCGCTTCGGCGATCACGTCGGCCTGCCCGGCGGCGGTGGGCGCGGCATAGGTCATCTTGGTGGCGCCGTCGTTGTTCAGCGCCGAGCCGCGAATCACCGCGTGGATGCGGTCACCGTCGTCGACGGCCGCCTCCAGCGACTTGAGCACCACCACGCCGACACCGCTGGCGAAGATGGTGCCGTCGGCCCGCACGTCGAACGGCCGGCAATGCCCGGTCGACGAGACCATCGAACCCGGCTCGTGCCAGTAGCCGACGTGGTGCGGGATACGCAGCGACGAGCCGCCGGCCAGCGCCATGTCGCATTCGCCGTTGAGGATGCTCTGGCAGGCCAGGTGCACCGCGACCAGCGCCGAGGAGCAGGCCGTCTGCACCGACAGGGCCGGCCCGCGCAGGTTGAGCTGGTGGGCCACCCGGGTGGCCAGGTAGTCCTTGTCGTTCTGCAGCGACAGGTTGACCATGTCGAAGCTGACGCCCTGGCCGAGGATGAGGTTCGGGTCGTAGTGCGACATCAGGTTGTGCAGCAGGTAGCCGCTGGTGGTGCTGGTGCCGTACACGCCGACCGAACCCTCGAGCTCGCCGGGCCGGTAGCCGGCGTCCTCCAGGGCGTGCCAGGCGGTCTGCAGGAACAGCCGGTGCTGCGGGTCCATGGTGCGCGCGGCCAGCGGGGTGAACCCGAAAAAGCCCGCGTCGAACTCCTCGATACCGTCCAGCAGCGCGGCTCGGCGCACGTAGTTGTGGTTGGCCAGCGCCTTGTCGGTCACCCCATTGGCACGCAGCTCCTCCTCGGAGAGCGTGACGATGGATTCGGTGCCGTTGCGCAGGTTGTCCCAGAACGCCGTCAGGGTGCGGGCGCCGGGAAACCGGCCGGACATGCCCACGACCGCGATCGCATTGGCCGGCACTTCATTGTTGGTGCTCACGTTCGGTCTCCTACTTTTCGCCGCGCCGCCGCCCGTTGCCGTGCCGCGGCACGCTGCTGGGCCCGGCCCCGAACACCGTCGCCGGCGCCGTCTGCATTCTCCGGCGCAGCGAGGCCGAGTTGGCGGGTCAGGTCGGCTGCCAGATCGGTCAATGAGGCGCCCTGCAGCAGCAGCGCCACCGGGGGCTCCACCCCGAAGTCGCCGCGGACGGTGTTGCGGATACGCACCGCCATCAGCGAGTCCATACCGAGCTCGGTCAGCGGACGGGCAGGGTCGATGGCACTGTCCTTCGGGTAGCCCATGATGGCCATGATCCGCGAACCCAACCGTGCCACAACCGCTTTGGCGGCCTCGGCGGCGTCGAGCTGCTTGAGCCCGTCCGGACCCGGCCAGTCGTCGTCCTCGTCATCGAGGTCGAGCTCTTCGGCCAGGGTGGCGAAGTACCCGAGTTGCTGCAGTTCCGGGAAGGCCGCGGCCACCCGGTCCAGGCGCAGCCGCGCCACCCCGACCCGGGACAGATCGCCGCCGAGGATCGCCTCCAGCGCCTCCATGCCCTCGTCGGGGTTGATCGGGTCGAGCGCGCTGAACTTGAGCTCCTGGGCGACACCGACGCCGGACCACTGGCCCCAGTTGATGGTGATCGCCGGCAGCCCGGCCGCCCGCCGCCACGCCACCAGGCCGTCCAGCCAGGCGCTGGCCGCGGCGTAGGACGCCTGACCGGGCGCCCCCAGCAACGAGGAGGTCGAGGAGAACCCGACCCACCAGTCCAGTTCCTTCCCGGCGGTCGCGACGTGCAGGCGCAGTGCCGCCGCGGCCTTGGGCGCCCACACCCGGTCGAGGGTCTCCTTGTCGATGCCGACCACGATCTGGTCGTCGATGACTGCGGCACCGTGGATGACACCGCGCAGCGTCAGCCCGCTCTCCTCCGCGGCGGCAACCAGGCTCTCGGCCACCCCCGGCGCGGCGAGATCGCCGGAGACGACCGCGATCTGGGCCCGTTGTTCGAGCTCGGCGAGCACGGCACGCTGCGCCTCCGACGGCTGGGAACGGCTGTTGAGCACGATCCGCGCGGCGCCGTGGTCGACCAGCCACCGGGCGACGACCAGCCCGATGCCGCCCAGGCCGCCGGTGAGCACGTAGGCCCCGTCGGACCGGACGGTCGGGGCGCCGGTGGCGGTCAGGGTGGCCCGCTTGAGCCGTTCGGCGTAGCGCTTGTCGCCACGCCAGGCCACCACGTCGTCGGTGCTCGCCAAGCCCAGCTCGGTGATCAGCGCGGCCACCGGCTCGGCCGAGGCATCCAGGTCCACCACGCCGGTGTGCAGGTCCGGATGCTCGTAGGCCAGCACCCGCACCAGGCCCTTGAGGGCGCAGATCGACGGGTCGCCGGGTTCGTCGACACCCACGGTCAGACCATTGCGGCCGACCAGCCACAGCCGGGGCGCGGTGCCGTGCCAGCCGGAGACGACGGTGCGCACCGTCGACGCGACCGCCCAGGCCAGATCGCGGCCGCGAACGGCTACATCGCCCGGGGTCTCGTCGAAGGGGGTGGCGGAAGGCACGACGAGCACCCCGACCGGGGGCAGGTCCGGGTCGTCGGCGGTCCGGGAGAACGCCTCGCGCACCGCGGGCTCACTCCGCAGGTCCGCGGTGATCACCCGGCGCCGCTCTGAGGCAAACCGGGCCGCGAAATCCGCTGCGAACGTTTCGGCTTCGGAGCCGTCGGTCAACACTAGCCAGCTGCCGTCGGCGGCGGCAGGGGGCTGGGCGGGCGCGGAAACGTCGACCCAGTCGGTGTCGAAGATCTTCTGGGTCAGCGGCAGCGGCACCGTGCGGCGCTGCACCCGCTGCAGGTAGATCCCGCCGAGTTCGGCGGTGATCGTCCCGGTCTCGTCGGTCAGGGTGACCCGCCCCAGGATGCCGCCGTCGTCGTGGCTCACCACCTCGGCGTGGCCGCGGGCCCGCCGGCCCACGTCGCCGAAGACCCTAATGGTCTCCACGGCGACCGGAAGGTAGGTGGCTTCCTCGGAACCGGCGCCCGACCCGGTCAGCGATTCCTCGGGCAGCGCGGCGGCCAGGCACTGCAGCGCGGCGTCGAGCATCACCGGGTGGATCCGGTAGCTGCGGTGTGCGGTGGCCTCGTCGGGCAGCACGATCTCGGCTTCGGAGGCGCCGCCGGGCTTGCGGACGATCCGGGTCAGCGCGGCGAACGCCGGCCCGTGCTGCAGACCGGTGCGGCGCAGCGCGGTGTACAGGTCCGCCGGTGACAGCGCCGTGCCGCCGGCAGCGGCCGGCGGGCGCTCGGCCGGGGTGGCCGCTTGCGCGGCCGCGGCCCGGGCGACGGCGTGGCGCGACCAGGTGCCGCCGGGCGCGCGGGAATGGATCTCGACCCGCAGCTCCTCGGAACCGTCGCCCTCGTGCAGCAGCCGAGTCGTCACCTCGGTCCGGTCGTCGACGCGGAGCATCTGTTCGACCTCGACGCGGTCCACGGCGACCGCCGACGGGGGCAGTCCCAGGGCCTCGCCGGCCGCGGCCAGCGCCATCTCGGCGAAGCCGGTGGCCGGCATCACGACCTGGCCGTGCACCTTGTGATGCGCCATCCACGCGACGATGTCGGTGCCCACGTCGGCCTGCCAGACGTGGCCGTGGCCGGCCGGCAGCTCGACGTGCACGCCCAGCAACGGATGCGCGTCGGCCGAGTGCCGGTTGGCGGCGGTTGCGCCCGCCCAGTACCGCACATGCTGCCAGGGCCGTGACGGCAGGTCGGCGCGCCCACGACCGCCGTCGGGTTGCGGTGCGTCGGCCGACGGCGGTGCCACCGTCGCCAGGTTGGTGTGGAAGCTCAGTGCCTCCGGCTGGTCGCGCAGCAGGGTGCCGGCCACGACGTGATCGCCCGAAGGCCGCGCCGACTCCAGGTTCCCGTTGATGGCGTGCGACAGCAGGGGGTGCGGACTGACCTCGATGAAGCTGGCGTGACCGGCCGCGGCCGCGGTGACGGCCTGGCTGAACCGCACCGGGTTGCGCAGGTTGTGCACCCAGTAGTCGGCGTCGAAAGCCGGTGTGTCGCTGCCCGTTTGGCCGACGGTGCTGATCAGTGGGATCTTCGGGGCGGTCGGCGCCAAATCGGCCAGCGCGATGCGCAGCTCGCCCAGGATCGGGTCCACGGTGGGGTGATGCGATGCCACGTCCACCTCGACGCGGCGGGCGAGTTTGCCCTGGGCGTCGACCACCGCGACCACCGCGTCGACCTGATCGGGCGGGCCGGCGATCACGGTCTGTTGCAGTGCGGCGTACACCGCCACGGTGATGTCGGGATGCTCGGCGATGGCCGCCTCGACTGCGCCCGAATCGAGTTCCAGCAGCGCCATCGCGCCCTGGCCGCTCAACCGGGCCATCAGCTTCGAGCGGGTGGCGATCACCTTCAGGCCGTCGGCCGGGCTCAGGGCACCGGCCACCACCGCGGCGGCCACCTCCCCCATCGAATGCCCGATCACCGCGTCCGGCTCGACGCCGTGGGAGCGCCACAGCGCGGTCAACGCCAGCTGCATGCCCACCAGCACCGGCTGGATCCGGTCGATGCCGACCACCGGCTCACCGGATTCGAGGACCTGACGCAGCGAGAACCCGACCTGCGCCACGAAGTCCGGCTCCAGCTCATCGACGGCGGCGGCGAACGCCGGCTCGTCGGCCAGCAGTTGACGGCCCATACCGGCCCACTGCGACCCCTGGCCCGAGTACAAGAACACGGTGCCCTTGCCGCCCCGGGCGGCGCGCGTGCCGACCACCCCGGGTGCCGGGTAGCCGCCCGCGACCGCCCGCAGTCCGGCGATCGCCTGCTCGGTGTCGCGCGCGCAGACGGTGGCGAACTTGGCGTAGCGGCTGCGGTGGTAGTTGAGGGTGTTGGCGACATCGGCCAGCGGCACCTCGGCGCCGGGGCCGGCCATCCAATCAGCGAGGGTCGCGGCCCAGGCCGCCACCCGCTGCTCGGTTTTGCCCGAGACCACCAGCGTGGTCACCGGATCGGAGGGAGCCGGGCCGGGGACCGGCTCCGGGCCCTGCTCGAGCACCACGTGCGCGTTCGTGCCGCCCAGCCCGAACGACGACACCGCGGCACGGCGCGGGCCCTCGGCCGCCGGCCAGGGTGTCATCTCGGTGGGGACGAACAGCCGCGTCGGGGACGGGTCGATCGCCGGGTTCCACTTGGAGAAGTGCAGGTTCGGCGGGATCTGCCCCCGCTGCACCGCCAGCGCGGCCTTGATGAATCCGGCGATGCCGGCGGCGGCCTCCAGGTGGCCGATGTTGGTCTTGACGGCACCGAGTGCGCAGCGGTCAGCGCCGCGCCCGTACACCTCCGCGAGCGCCTCGAATTCGATCGGGTCGCCCAAACCCGTTCCGGTGCCGTGGGTTTCGATGAGGTTCACCGAACTCGCCGCGACGTCGGCGCTGCGCAGCGCACGCGTGATCGCGTCACTTTGGGCGATGGTGTTCGGCGCGGTCAGCCCGTTGGACCTGCCGTCGGAGTTGACCGCCGAACCGCGCACCACCGCCACCACCCGGTCACCGTCGCGGATGGCGTCGGCGAGGCGCTTGAGCACCACGATCCCGGCGCCCTCGCCGCGGACGAACCCGTCGGCCCCCGCATCGAAGGTGTGGCACCGGCCGCGCGGTGACAGCATGCCCCACTTGGCCATGGCGATCTGGGTCTCCGGCCGCAGGATGAGGCTGACCCCGCCGGCCAGCGCCAGGTCGCTCTCGCGCAACCGCAGGCTCTGGCAGGCCATGTGGATGGTGACCAGCGACGATGAGCACGCCGAGTCCATGGCGACCGCCGGCCCGCGCAGGCCCAGCAGGTAGGCGATCCGGCCGACGGCGACGGCGTGGGCGTTGCCGGTGGCTGAGTAACCGTCGATCGCGTTCGGGTTGGAAGCCGAAATCCCTTGGTATTCGGTGTAATACACACCCATCATCACCGCAGAGCGGATGCCGGAGAGTCGTTCCGGAGACATCCCGGCGTGCTCGAGCGCCTCCCAGGCCACCTCCAGCATCAGCCGCTGCTGGGGGTCCATCGCCTCGGCCTCGCGCGGCGAGATCCCGAAGAAGTCGGCGTCGAAACCGGCGACATCGGAGATGAACCCGCCCCACTTCGATGACATCCGACCCGGCGCCAGCGGATCCGGGTCGTAGTACTCGTCGGCATCCCAACGGTCCGGGGGGATTTCGGTGATGGCGTCGCGGCCGTTCGCCAGCAGGTCCCAGTAGGCTTCCGGGCCCGAGGCGTCGCCGGGGAACCGGCAGCCGATCCCGACCACCGCGATCGGTTCGGCGGCGGCGATCCGCGACGCCTTCTCGAACTGCTCGGTGAGCGCCCCCCGCTTGTCGGCACCCATCGCCGACATCCTGTTGAAGATCGTCGTCATCAGAAACTACCGCTCTCGCTCCCGGTCGATGCCGACTCGACCTGATCGAACAACTCGTCCAGCACACCGCCGGAGGAGTCGAACGTCAGATGACCGTCGTCTTGGGCTGCGTCGTCCTGTGGGGCGTACCGGGATGCCAGCAATCCCACCAGATGCGTCGCCAAAGCTGAAATGCTGGGGTGATTCCACAGCATTGACGCCGACAAATCCACCCCCACCAGCTGCTGTGTCTCTTTCAGGACCGTCATCGCGATCATCGAATCCAGGCCCATCTCCGGGAACGGCTGGTCCACGTCGACCGCTGCCGCCGATGTCCGGAGCTCGCGCGCAAGAATAGCCTGCAGCCTGACCACCAGCTCATCGCGTCGCTTGTCGGCGGGGATCTGCGACCAGTCCGGGGCGCCCGCCGACGGGTCTGCGGTGCCGCTGGTTGCCTGCCCACCCGCCTCGGCGGCACCGAGCGTCGCGCCCGCACCGACCAGGTCCTCGAAGAAGGTCAGGTCGCCGAACTCCGGTGAGGTGGCCACCGCACGGTCGATGCGCAGCCGTCCCACCCCGATCCGGGGGAAGTCGGCGCCGAGCACCGCGTCCAGCGCCTCGACACCTTCGTCGGGGCTGATCGGATCCAGCACGCTCAGTGTCATCGAGCGTCCCAGGCCCACGTCGGACCACTGGCCCCAGTTGATGGCGGTGGCCGGCAAGCCGGACGCGTGCCGCCAGCTCATCAGGGCGTCGAGCCAGGCGTTGGAGGTGGCATAGCCCAGCTGGCCGGGCAGGCCCAGCAAGGCGGCCATCGAGGAGAACCCCACCCACCAGTCGAGCTGGCGGTCCACCGTGGCGGCGTGCAGCTGGGCCGCGCCGGCGGCCTTGGCCGCCCAGACGCTCTCCAGGCTCTCCGGGGTTACCGCCGTGACGAGGCCGTCGCCGAGCACACCGGCCGCGTGTACGACGCCGCGCAGGGGCCGGCCGGTCTCCTCGGCGGCAGCGACCAGGCGCTGCGCCACCCCGGGCGAACTGATGTCACCGGCGACGAAGGCCACCTCGGTCTGCGCGGCCAGCTGGTCGAGTACGGCGCGCTGCTGCGGCGAGGGCTCGCTGCGGCCGTTGAGCACGATCCGCCCGGCGCCGCGCGACGCCAGCCAGCGTGCCACCACGGTGCCCAGCCCGCCGAGACCGCCGGTGAGCAGATAGGAGCCGTCGGCGCGCACCGTGGCCTGCGCGGTGTCGCCGGTTGCGTCGAACGTCGCCCGGGTGAGTCGTTCGGTGCGGCGCTGCCGGCCACGCCAGGCGATGACGTCGTCGCGCAGCGGGGCGCCGAGTTCGGCCAGCATGGTGTCGGCCAGGGTGTCGAGGTCCTCGTCGGCATCCAGGTCGACCAGGGTCGTACCCAGGTCCGGTTCGTCGGCCAGCACCCGGGCCAGTTCACCGGGGAATCGCCAGGTGCGGACCACACCCTTGAGCGCACCGATGGCCGGGTCGCCCGGTTCGGCGGCTCCGACGGCCAGCCCGCCGCGGCTGACCAGCCACAGCCGCGCGCCCGGTGCGCCCGCCCAGCCCTCGACTGCCGCCCGGGCCGCGGTCGACGCCGTCCAGATGAGGTCGCGGGCACGGGCCAGCGCCTGCGGGTCGGCGACATCGCGGCTCCGCCGTCCGAGGAACACCACGATGCCGGCCGGGGGGTGCGCGGGATCGGCACCGGCTTGCGCGACCGCCTCGGTCAGCGCCGGCTGGTCGGCGAACGGACCGGTGACGACCTTGCGGTTCGGGGCGGCCAGCCGGGCGGCGAATGCCGCCGCCAGGCCCTCGGCGTCGGCGTCCGGTTCCGCGAGCAGCAGCCAGCTGCCGTCGGCGGCAGCGGAGGGTTCCGGCGCGTCGGAGGTGATCCATTCGGTGGCGAAGATCTTCTGCTCCAGCGGCACCCGCAGCGAGCGGGGGTCGAGCGGACGCAGTTCGATGCCGGTGAGGTCGGCCAGCGTGGTGCCCACATCGTCGGTCAGCACCACGCGGCCGACGACGGTGTCATCGGCCGAGCTCGGCTCGGCGGTCACCTCGGTATGGCAACGCACCTGGCGCCCGACAGGTGCGAACACCCGCACCACGCCCACCGCCGTCGGCGCATAACCGAGGGCTCCGGCGTCCGCGTCGGGAATCGCGGCGGCCAGTTGCCGCAGCGCGGCGTCGAGTAGCGCCGGGTGCAGCTGGTATGCCGGATGGGTGGCGACGTCATCCGGCAGGGTGAGCACGGTTCGTCCCGGCGGCGCATCGACCGTCTGCTGCACCGGGCTGATCTCGGCGACCGCATACCGCGACCAGGCTTCACCGCGAGCTCGGGCGTGGATTTCGATCCGGGGCTGGGCATCGGCGTCGCTGAGCTGGGTGGTGACCTGCATCCCGCCGTCGAGCACCAGTGGCTGCTCGATCTGTAGGCCGGTCACGCAGATCGATGCGGCGGGCGTGGCGAGGCCTTGGCTGCCCGCCGCCAACGCCATCTCGATCAGGGCTGCCGCCGGCAGCACCGCCTGGTCCTGAACCCGGTGCTCGGCCAGCCACGGCATCGCTTCGGCGCTCAGGTCGGTCTGCCAGATGTGGTCGCCGCCGGTGAGCATCTCGACGTGCGCACCGAGCAGCGGGTGGACGTCGGGTGTCTGGCCGGTACGGGACGGCGCGGTGATCCAGTGCTGGGTGTGTTGCCATGGGGCGGTGGGCAATTCGGCGAAGCCCCCGGCCTTGCTGCCGCTGGCGCCGAGGCCGAGTTCGGCGAGTTGAAGGTGGAAGCTCAGGGTTTCGTCGTCGCCCCTGCGCAAGGTCGACGCCACCGTGGCCGGTTCGCCGGCGGCCGCCTCGACCGTCTCGATGATCGAGTGTGTCAACAGCGGGTGCGGGCTGATCTCGATGAACGTGGCGTGGTCGTGTGCTGCGGCGGTGATGGCCTGGGTGACCAGTGCCGGCTGGCGCACGTTGTTGGCCCAATAGTCGCCGTTGAGCACCGGCGCCGGCCCGGCCGGGTCGACCACCGTGGAGATGAACGGGATCTGCGGGGCCGCCGGCACCAGAT
>NZ_JCALEE010000005.1:0-250009 GCF_059813225.1 Mycobacterium sp. NGS16 | reverse complement strand
CCGGATGGTGCGTTCGAGGACATGGCTTCATCATGGCAGTGGGGTCTGACAACTTCCGGCTATCCGACTCCCGATGGTCAGCTTGACGTCAGCGCCCGGAAAAATGGCGTATCCAGCAGCAAATCGCGCATGGCTGACGGCCTAGGCCGCTGTTGACTCCGTCTGCTCCCTGTCGAGCTGGGGGGTATGTCGCCGAACCGGTCCGCCTAGTAGGGGGTTGCGGAACTCGTCGTAGTCCTGATCGGCATCCTCGAAGACGAACTCGATGAGACCCCGCGATTTCCAGTCCGGCCGACTGGACCGCCACACTGTCTGCTGATTGGCGTGGAAACACCACTTCCGTACTGGTTCCAACGACAAGTCGTGTCCCTCAGCCATGATTTCCGGTGATGTCCTGGTGGCTTTGATCGTCATTACCGATACCCGGTTGCCCTTTGGGCGACCGCATCGACCATAAGGCCGACCGCCGACAACCCGCACGATGACCACGGATGGGCGGTTTTGCAAGAGGTCGCTATGTCCGCAGCCCAGTCGTTGCTCGTTCATCGGTTACGGCGTCGCCCAGTTCATGGGCTTGCCCATCGCGAAAGCGGCTCCCGAGCCCTCGATCGGAGCCGAGAAGTGACCGTAGCGCCTCCCGCGTCTCCCGGTCGGTCGAGTAGATCACCGTGCCGACCATCCCGCGGGTCAGCAAGACCTTGTACACATGCCGCACCAAGACATCAAACCGGCTGTCAGGCAAGGCCTTCGGATTGCGGAGATCGGGGTCCCGATTGGCGTTGCGGACGGACACGAATCGACCGTCGCGCCAAACGAGGTCCGGCCCGAGAATAACGCCGTTCCAGTCATACTCGAACCCTTGAGCGGTATAAATGCAGCCGACCTGGCCGAATCCGCCGTCGTCGGTAGCCCAGAGTGCGCTAGGTGGTGCATCTCCGATGCGCCTGTCGCTCTTGCTGTTCCACGGCCGTGCCCATGATCCGATCTGGACGTCGGGAACTAGCGTTCCGTCCTTGCGGGCGTCGCTCCACGGCCAGCAATAACCTGCGGTCATGCGCGCTGTGTAGCCCTCTTGCATCTGGGTGGCCAGATAGTGTTCCATCTCCCCGGGAGTCTCAGCCAGCAGTACGTTGAACTGCGGATCGCCCGGCCACGCCGCTGGTTGACAATCCTCAGCGAGGCCGAGCAGTCGGACCACCCAGTGCACGTATTCTTCGCTACCACCGCATCGAAACTGTTCACCGAGTGCGATGTGCTGGAATTCGATTCCGAGGTGTCTTGCGTATTGCTCGATCTGCGTGAGCGTCCCCATTTCGCCGGGACGCACGACCTGGTGCTCATCGAGGAGGAAGACTGGAACCCGTGCAGCGGCGATGAGTTCATCGATCTGCGGGCGTTCTGTCCGCAACTCCGCCCGGGTGTAGCGATCGACCGATGTTTTCCGAATGCGGTGGGCTTCGTCCATGATCAGGACGTCCAGGCCGTTCTGATCGGCCGTCATGAACTGGTTGAAGTACTTGAACAGTGCTCGGATCTTCGGTGCTCTTGGGGCGGCGACTTTCCGAAGGGTTTGGGTGAACGAACGCGACCCGGTCGCATGGACAACGGTACGGCCACGACGGGCAAGATCGCCGACGAGAGACAGCGCTATGACGCTCTTGCCACTGCCGGGCCCTCCGGTCACTGTGATAACCCGCTTGGTGTTGCCGGCACGCGCGTGTTCAACGGCGTGCATGACGAGATCGACAGCCAGCTGTTGGTTCCCGATCAAGCGGAACTGCGGTCGGTCGCGGAGCTCCGCTGCGGCCAGCTTCAGCAGTTGTTTGGACGGTGCCACAGCAGAATTGATCAGCAGATCAGCCGCCGCCCTTCCCGGACCCGGAGCAAGCCTGGACCGGAGGAATTCGACCATGGCCCCCTTGTCGCCGGCGGTGAAGAACCGGCCCGTCATCGAGACGGGCACCGCAAGCAAATCTTTGACCAGGGCGGGATCTGACGCGTTGTGCAGGTAAGCCATCCCGGCGACCGAGTCTGGACGGTCAGCGATCACGCGGGCGAAGTCGAGGAGGTACTCACAGTAGCCGCGCACCTGGATCACCGGGTGCAGCCTCGGTCCACCTGGCGCACCCGGCACGTCAACGATTTCCGGATCACCCTCGAAAGCGTAGGCAGATGTCCACTGTTTCAATTCGACGACGACGTATGAAGCCGCACCGGTCCGCGGGTGGGTGCCGGCAAGGACAACATCGGCTCGCTGCGAAGTCAAGGGGAGGTGGTACTCGACCAGCATTTCGACGTCGCCAAGCCCGGCGTCGGCGAGATCGGCGGCCAGTACCGGCAGACTCCTCTTCCACGAGGACTGCTCTGCGGGCGCCGCTCGGCGGCCAGTGCGGTACAGCATCTGCTCCAGCAATTGCTCAACCAGCGATTCGGGTGCCATCCCGATAAGACGATCCGCGGTTGTCCGGATGAGTGTCACGTCGAGTTCCCCAGGGCAGCACGAATACATTCGTGCGGGTGGGGACATATCCGTGCCGGCTGGGAGGAGCCGGGGAAGTCCGTCGGACCGCAGCAGTCATGCTAGGCCAGGTGTCCTCGATCCACCGCCATTGCGGGGCCAATCTCCGTCGACGCGCCTTCGGAAACCGTGAGCAGGACCGGTTATTCAGCCCTCAGCCAACGATCTCCGAGGCCCAGTACTCCCGCAGGCTCGCAATCCGCTCACCCTCGAACTCCAGGATCGCGACCTCCCGCATCCGCTTGCGCTGCCCTTGGACGCAGTCGTCGAACATCGCCTCCCACTCGGCGATCACCGTGATGCCGTCGGTGGCGGTGTAGAGGTTGAGCAACCGGGCCTCGATGTTGGCCTGCCCCTCGACGACCTTGCTCTGCCAGTACGCCCAGATCCCGGCCCGGGTGCGAATCGGTGCCTCCAGCACCCGCTCGTGGTAGGTCGCGTCGTGGGTGAAGATCGTGACGATGAGGTCGGGATCCCGGGTCGTCCAGGCACGCAGGTAGGTATCGATCACCGCGCGGACATCCATGGCAGGCTCTCCATCGTCTGGACGATTGGACGTGCGCACTATCAAATCAGGGACAGCACCGCGCGGGTCCATACGCTGCGGGGGAATCGCCGCCAATGCATCATTGTCAGCGCCCGTTAGGCCCATCAGAGGAAGCATCGGCCGACTCCGCCGACCGCACATCGCGCGGCACCACCGGCAACGCCGCCAGCGCGGCCATCCCGCAGAGTGCAAACGCCAGCGGGTATCCGGACACGTCGATGACCTCACCGAACACCGGCGGTCCGACTCCCGACGTCAGTCGCTGGGTGGTGTTCTGGGCGCCCATCGCCCGTCCGCTCCAGTACGGACCGGCGATCTCCGGGATGGCGGTGAACGCCAATCCGTTGTCCAGGACCGTGATCACCGCCGCGACGACCATCAACGGCACCGCCAACACTGAGTCGAGCCGGTCACTGATCGCCAGCGCAACCATGACCAGCGCGGCGCCGACCGCGATCAGCCTGATCGGTCCCATCCGTGACCCGACGCGGTCCGACCAGCGACCGGCTCCGATGCGGCCCACCGCGCCCAACAGCTGTGAGGTGCTCACCAACACACCAGCCGACCCCACTGACCAATGGTGGTCCTCGATCAACCACACCAACATGAAGGTCAGCACCACCGTCTGGGGCACCATCAGCAGCGCCGACGCCAAATGGATCCGCCACAGCGTGCTGTTTCCCCGATAGGGGTTGAGCAACTCGGCGGCTGGAGCGGTTTTCGGCGAGCGCCGCGGCGGGTCTTTCACACTCACGGCACTGATCACCGCCGATGCCGCGCATACCGCCGCCGGGACGAACAGCGCCACCGAGAAGTCGCGTTCGCCGAGCTGGGGCAAGACCAAGGCCGCCAACGCGATACCCAGCGGCTGCGCGGTCTGGCGGATACCCATCGCCAGGCCCCGCTGGTCCGGCGGGAACCAGCCGGTCACCAGCCGGCCACTGGCGGTGTTGGCGCTCGCGGCGGCCATGCCCCCGGCGAACAGGCAGGGCGCCTCGAACATGATCGAGGTCGGCACCAGCGCCGCCGCCAATGCCGCGCCGCCGGTCAAGCCCAACCCCAGCGTCAACACCAACCGCTCGCCGACCCGATCAGTCAGATAGCCCCAGCCGATCAGGGTCAACACCGTGCCCAGGCTGGGCATCGATGACAAGAAGCCGGCCTCGGCCAAGCTGATGCCGCGTTCGGCGTCAAGCGCCGGGATCAGAAACGCGATCCCGTTGATGAAGACCGTGGCGGATAACGTGGCGATCAACCCGACAGTGAGCAACCACCACCGCCGCGCGGTGCTGATCGATCCGGGTACGGCCGGGTGCTGGTCACGCATCCTGGCGGTCAGCGTAGTTGAGCACCCCGGCGGGGAGGTGGCCGAACAGTTGCCGCCCGGATTTCCGGCGTGCCCCCGATCGGGGTAATCTAGCCCGGGAAATTAGGGCAGCCTTTACTAACACATGCGAGGGGACCGGATGGCCGTCGACGACACCTCGGCGGTTGCGCAGTTCCCGTCCTGGATCGGCCGCTTTCCCGGCCCGGGCGCCGCGACACTGCTGTTCCCACACGCCGGCGGAACGGCGGTCAACTACCGCCCGCTGGCGCTGGCCCTGGCCGCTGGCGCCGACACCTACGTCATGCAGTATCCGCAGCGTGCCGACCGGTTCCGCGAGCCGGCCGCTGAGACCCTGCCGGAGCTGGCCCGCAGCCTGTTCGACGCCGCGCCCTGGCACCAGGTCGGGCCGCTGCGGCTGTTCGGGCACAGCATGGGCTCGATCGTCGCGTTCGAGTTCGCCCGGATCGCCGAAGCGCGCGGTATCGAGATCCAGCGCCTATGGGCGTCGGCCGCGCCTGCCCCCGGCGTGATTTCCGGCCTGCGCAAGGTGCCCACCGGTGATGCCGACCTGCGCGCCGAACTCGCCCAGCTCGGCGGCACCGACCCGCGCATCCTGGCCGACGAGGAGTTCCTGGCGCTGCTGCTGACCCCGGTGCGCTCGGACTATCAGGCGTTCAACCGCTACCACTGCGCACCCGAGGCGACCATCCGCGCCGACATCAACGTGTTGGGCGGCCGCGCCGACGACCGCGTCGGCACCGACCTGTTGGAGGGCTGGGCCGACCACACCACCGGCGCGTGCACGGTGTCGCTGTACGACGGTGGGCACTTCTACCACTACGAGCACATCGACACCCTGGCGAAGCGGATCATCGCCGATGACTGATCGGCGCGAGGACCCGGTCGTTATCGTCGGGCTTGGTGTCGAGGCGCCCGGCGGAATCGACACCGCCGAGCAGTACTGGGCGCTGCTGGCCGACGGTCGCGAAGCGCTGAGCGCCATCCCGGACGACCGCGATTGGGCGGTGCGTGAACTCATCGACGGATCACACCGCGACGGCTTCAAGCCGATCTGCAACGCCGGTGGCTTCCTTTCCGGCGCCGCCGAATTCGACCCCGGCTTCTTCGGGATCGCGCCGCGGGAAGCCATCGCGATGGATCCCCAGCAGCGGGTCGCGCTGCGGGTGGCCTGGCGCGCCCTCGAGGACGCCGGCATCAACCCCGACGAACTCAACGGCCACGACGTCGGGGTCTACCTCGGCGCGTCGGTCACCGGCTACGGCCCGGACATGGCGCAGTTCTCCGCCCACAGCGGTCACCTACTGCCCGGCACCGCGTTATCGGTGATCTCCGGTCGCGTCGCCTACACCCTCGGGCTGGCCGGTCCGGCGATCACCGTCGACACCTCGTGTTCGTCGGCGCTCTCGGCGCTGCACCTGGCCGTCCAGGCGATTCGCACCGGTGACGCCGACATGGCGCTCGCCGGCGGCGTGTGCGTGATGGGCTCGCCCGGATTCTTCGTCGAGTTCTCCAAGCAGCACGCGCTCTCCGACGACGGGCATTGCCGGCCGTACAGCGCCGCGGCCACCGGAACGGTGTGGGCCGAAGGCGCCGGAATCTTTGTGCTGCAGCGTAAGTCAGCGGCTTTGCGGGACGGCCGGCACATCTACGGCGAAATCCTGGCCAGTCGGCTCAACCAGGACGGTCACACCACCGGCCTGCTCACCCCCAGCGAGCAGGCCCAGCAGCGACTGTTCCGGCACGCGCTGGCCGACGCGGACGTGCAGCCCGGTCAGGTCGGCATGATCGAGGGCCATGGCACCGGCACCCGGGTCGGCGACCCCGTCGAACTGCGGTCGCTGATCCACGTCTACGGCGCCGACACCGAGCCGGGCACCGGCCCGCGGCTCGGCTCGGTGAAATCCAACATCGGGCACACCCAGGCCGCCGCCGGTGCACTCGGCCTGACCAAAGTGCTGCTGGCCGCCGAACACCAGCTGATCCCGCCCACCCTGCACGTGCACGACGGGTGGCACGACGGCATCGACTGGGACGGCGCGGGAATCACCCTGGCCGAAACCATCACCGCCTGGCCAGCGCGCGACGGGCGCCGAATCGGCTCGGTCTCGGCGTTCGGGATGAGCGGAACCAATGCGCACGTGATCGTCGCGGTGGACGCTGCCGAGGCGGCGCCATGCTGAGCACCCACCCGACCGCCTTGCCCGACGGCCGCATCCCCGTTCTGATCTCAGCGCACGCCCGCGACCTGGTCCAGACCGAAGCCGCAGCGCTGGCACGCTACCTGCACACCCGGCAGGCCACGGTCGGGGCGGTGGCCCGGACGCTGCGGGCCACCCGCCCGATCCGCCGGTACCGCGCCGTGATCCGGGCCCGCGACGCCGGCGAGCTCATCAGCGGCCTCGAGGCGGTCTACCACGACGCCGAACACCCGCTGGTCGCCCGCTCCCATCAGCAGGAGGCCGCCCGCACCGCCTTCGTGTTCCCCGGGCAGGGCAACCAGTGGCCCGGCATGGGTGCCGACCTTTTGCGCATCGCGGCCTATCGCGCCGAGGCGGACCGCTGCGAGGAGGCTTTCCGCCGCGCCGATCATGCCTCGCCGTTGACCTATCTGCGCGGCGCCGACGATCCGGACCCGGTGGTGGTGCAGGCCGCGCAGTTCACTCACGCCGCGGCACTGGCCGCCACCTGGCGGCATTTCGGCGTGCTGCCCGACATCACCATCGGCCACAGCCTGGGGGAGCTCGCGGCCGCCTATACCGCCGGCGTGGTGGATCTCGACGCCGCGGTGGCGGTGGTGATCGCGCGGGCGGAACTGACCGATTTGCTCACCGACAATGCCCCGGGGCGATTCGGCATGGCGATGATCGCCCTGGGTGCCGAGGCCGCCACCGAGTTCATCGCCGGAACCCCCGGCTGGCTGGAGCTGTCGGTGGTCAACGGCCCGGCATCGGTGGTCGTCTCCGGGGAATGGGCTGCGGTGCAGCAGATCCTGGAACGCGCCGACCGTCGCGGGGTGTTCGCCCGGGAGCTGGCGGTGCGCTACCCCGCTCACACCAGCGTCCTGGAACCGCTGCGTGACCGCATGATCGCGCAGCTTCCCGAGGCGAAATTCCACAGCGCCCCAGTCGAATTCATCGGCTCGGTGTATGGCGGCCCGATCCCGTCGGGCAAGACGTTCCGGCAGTACTGGTTCGACAATCTGCGGCAGCAGGTCCGGTTCGATCTGGCCACCGCCGCCGCAGTGGCGCGCGGCGTCACCACGTTCATCGAGATGTCGGCGCACCCCACCCTGCTCGTGCCGCTGGCCGACATCGCCGATACCGCGCAGGTGCTGGGCAGCACCGACCGCGATCACCCGGCCGATGAGGCGCTGGCGGCCAACATCGCCGCCGCGGCGATCGCCGATCCCGGCTACCGCTGGCGGGACTTCGCCGCCCCCGACGCAGGCGCACCGCTGCGGCATTTCCCGCACGCGCCAATGCACACCACCAGGCTGTGGGCCGGCGCCGCGCCGTCCGCGCAGCCCGACCGGCAGCCGGTCGTCATGACTGAACGGTGGGCACCGGTCGAAGAACCCACCGATCGGCCGGCCGGGGTAGCCGTCATCGACTACACCGGGGCGTCGGCAGAACTGGCCGCGCAGCTCGCGGCCGGTTTGGTCGCCGGTGTGACCGACCCAGCGGACGCCGACCTGCTGGTGCTGATCGCCCCGCCCGCCGACGAACCCGAGATCGCCGAGGCGGCAAGAACGTTCGCTGCGCACGCGGCCGCACAGACATCGCCGGCGCCCGGGCCGACGTGCCGACGGGTGTGGCTGATCACCCGCGGCGCCGAACGACTCGACACGGATCCGCCGCCGCGACCCGGGGCGGCCGCACTGGCGGCACTGCACCGCAGCACCGGATTCGGCTACCCCGACCAGACCTTCGCCCACCTGGACCTGCCGGCCCAACCCACCGCCGCCGATCTGCGGGCCGCGATCGCCGCACTGACCCTGACCGACACCGAGGTCGCGGTGCGCGCCGGACGGCTTTCGGTGCGGCGGTTGGTCGAATCTCCCGTCGCGCCAGGTGTGCCCGCGATCCCCGAGACCGTCGTGATCAGCGGCGGCACCGGGGCCATCGGAATGGCGTTCGCGGCGTTCTGCGCCGAACGCGGCGCCCGCGACATCGTCCTGCTCAGTCGCAGCGGGGCCGCTGATGCCGGTGCGGCCCGGTTGGATGCGCTGCGCGCGCGCACCGGCGCACGCATCAGCACCTTCCGGTGCGATATCACCGACGATGCGGCGCTGACGGCGCTGATCGACGAGCACCACCCGGCGCCGGCGGGGCTCATCGTGCACACCGCATCGGCGGAGGCGGTCGCCACCGAGCAGATCACCGGCAGCGCCGTTCGAGACGCCCTCGGCGCCAAAGTGATCGGACTGGACAACCTGGTACGGCGGTGGCCGCGATACGCCGACGTGCACGTGCTGGTCTGCTCCTCGGTGCTGGCCCTGTGGGGCGGGTCGGGCCACGGCCTGTATGCGGCGGCCAACCGGATGGCCGACACCCTGGCACAGCGGCTGCGGGCCGACGGCCTGAACGCCAACTCGATCCGCTGGGGACTGTGGCAGAACGTTGCGGTAGTCCGCGGTGAAGAGAAGAACCGGATCGCCAGGACCGGCCTGACACCGATGCCGCCCGAGGCGGCGATCACCGCCGGACTGCTGGCCGCGCCGAACGACCCGGCGATCCTGGCCGCCGACTTCGACCGGCTGGCGGTGTTCTTCGACAGCCAGGGGGTGCCGCCCCCGTTCGCCGAACCACCAACCGCCGCATCGGCGGATGCGAGCGCCGACCGCCCGGTCAGTGACGTGGTGGCCACCGAACTGGCGACGGTGCTCGGCCTGGACCGGCCCGACGACATCGACATGCACCGGGCGCTGGTCGACCTCGGCCTGGACTCCCTCCTCGCCCTGGACCTGCGCAAGCGACTGGGCCGGGCGACCGGCCGGCGGGTAGCGCTCGGACCGCTACTGGCCGGAATGACCGGCGCCCAACTGACGGCGACGCTGCATGACGACACAGCGCCGGCCGGGCGATGCGAAAGGACAGTGTTCACCCATGACTGACACCGTCGACCAATCGGCCGACGAGCTGCGGCTGCAGTTGCTGCGCCGCCGGCTCGCCGAACGGGGGCTGTCCGCAACCGAGTCGGCCACCGAATCTGCCGAGCCCGTGATGACCGACGGGCAGCGCCGCATGTGGTTCGTCCAGGCGCTCGACCCCGACGGGACCGTCGCCAACATCTCGGTCTCCTACCGGCTGACCGGTCCGCTCGATCCCGCCCGGCTGCGGACTGCCCTGGCCGCGGTGGCCGCCCGACACCCGGTGCTACGCACCACCTATGCCCTCGACGACGCCGGCGAACCCCGGCCGGTGACCGGCAACGTCACACCCGGATTCACCGAACACGACCTCACCGACCTCGCCGAACAAGCGCGGGCGCTGAGGCTGGAGGTGCTGGCCCAGCGCGAGTTCGCCACCCCGTTCCGGCTGGAATCCGATGCCCCGCTGCGACTCACGCTGATCCGGATCGGGCCGGACGAACACATCCTGTTGCTGGTGGCCCACCACATCGCCTGGGACGACGCCTCCTGGGCGATCTTCTTCGCCGACTTGACTGAAGCCTATGAGGCCGAGGCCACCCCCGACGCTTTCGCCGCGCTTGGGCCCGTCCGCGTCGTCGCCCCACCGGCCGGCGCCGATCACGAAGCCGACCTGAACTACTGGCGCACGCTGCTGGCCGAGCCGCCCGACCCGCTGGAACTCCCCGGACCGCGCGGCTCGGCGGTGCCGCACTCGTTGCGGGCCGGATTGTGCACCCGGGTGGTTCCCGTCGAGTTGATGGACGGCATCACCGAGTTGGCACGCAACAACGGCGCCACCGCCTATATGGTGGTCGCCGCAGCGCTATCAGCGCTGATTTTCCGCTACACCGCGACCGACGACTTCCTCATCGCCTCACCGGTTCTCAACCGCACCGCTGGCACCGAGGACGCGATCGGCTACTTCGGCAACACCGTGGTGCTGCGCGCGAAGATCAATGCCGCTGACCGGTTCAGCGACCTGCTGGCGCGCACGCGTGACACCGCGCTGGGGGCGTTCGCCCACCAGGGCATCAACCTCGATCGAGTGGTCCGCGAACTCAACCCGGACCGGCGCAACGGGGGGGTGGAACGCCTCACCCGGCTCAGCTTCGGCTTCCGGGCCGGCGATGGGCAGGGCTTCCATCCGCGCGGAATTGATTGCAGCCGAGCAGATTACCGCGGCAAGATCGCCCAACTGCCGCTGGGCATCATGCTAGAGGCCGGTGACGACGGGGCGCTGATCGAAGCCGAGTATCTGCACGACGTGCTCGACGAGGCACTGGTCGACCAACTGCTACGACACCTGGTGCAGCTGCTGGCCGCCGCCGTCGCCGACCACCAGGCTTTCATCAGCGAGTTGGACATGCTCGGCGAAGCGGACCGCTCCTGGCTGGATGCGGCCTCGCGCGGACCGGACTTCGCCGCTACCCCGACCACGCTGGGCTCGCTGGTCGCCGACCGGGCGGCGCTGACCCCGGATGCCGTCGCCGTCGTCGACGATCACAGCCGTTACAGCTACGCCGAGATCAACGCCCGCGCCAACCGGATCGCCCACCACCTGATCGCGGCCGGGATCGGCACCGAGGACAAAGTTGCCGTGCTGCTGGGCCGCTCGGTCGACCTGGTGGTCACCGCACTGGGCATCGCCAAGGCCGGCGCCGCCTATGTACCCGTCGACCCCGAATACCCACCCGAGCGCATCGAATTCATTCTCGGTGACGCCCGGGCAGCCCTGGTCATCCGCGAACCGCTCACGCAAGAGGAGCTGGCCGGCCGGCCCGACACCGATCCGACCGATACCGACCGGGTACGCCCGCTGCGGCCGGAGAATCTGGCCTACCTGATCTACACCTCGGGTTCGACCGGGCTGCCCAAGGGCGTGGAGGTAGCCCACGCCCCGATCGCCGAATACCTGATGTGGTTCGGCCAGGAGTACCGCATCGACGACACCGACGTGCTGCTGCAGGTCGCCTCGCCGAGCTTCGACGTCTCCATCGGTGAACTGTTCGGCACCCTGGGCAACGGCGCCCGGCTGGTCATTCCACGCCCGGACGGGTTGCGCGACATCGGCTACCTGACCGACCTGCTGCAGCGCGAAGGCGTGACCGCCATGCACTTCGTGCCCTCGCTGCTCGGGCTGTTCCTGTCGCTGCCCGGGGTCAACCAGTGGCGCACCCTGCGACGCATCCCGATCGGCGGCGAACCGTTGCCCGGTGAGCTGGCCGACAAGTTCCATGCCACCTTCGACGCCCTGCTGCACAACTTCTACGGGCCCACCGAGACTGTGGTCAACTCCAGCCGCTACAAGGTGGAAGGCGCCCAGGGCAACCGGATCGTGCCGATCGGCAGCCCCAACATCAACACCACCATCCGGTTGCTCGACGACGCGCTACAACCGGTGCCCGTCGGCGTGATCGGTGAGATCTACATCGGCGGAACACATCTGGCCCGCGGCTACTTCGACCGGCCCAGCCTGACCGCGGAACGCTTCGTCGCCGACCCGTGGGCCGTCGGGCAGCGGATGTACCGCACCGGTGACCTGGCCCGCCGCAACGCCGCCGGCGACCTGGAATTCATCGGCCGCGCCGACGACCAGGTCAAGGTCCGCGGCTTCCGCATCGAACTCGGCGAGGTGGCCGCGGCCATCTCGGTGGACCCCAGCGTCGGACAGTGCGTGGTCGTCGTCTCCGACCTGCCCGCGCTCGGCCGCAGCCTGGTCGCCTACCTGACGCCCGCCGGAGACACGGAGGTGGAGATCCCCCGGATCCGGGCCCGGGTCGCCGCCGCGCTACCCGAATACATGGCCCCGGCCGCCTACGTGGTGGTCGACGACATCCCGATCACCACCCACGGCAAGATCGACCGTGCCGCCCTGCCCGACCCCCAGCCGATCGAGACCGCCGCATACCGGGAACCCGAGACCAACACCGAACACACGGTGGCGCAACTGTTCTCGCAACTGCTGGGCCGCGAGCGGGTCGGCGCCGACGACTCGTTCTTCGACCTCGGTGGCCACTCGTTGCTGGCCACCAAACTGGTGGCGGCGATCCGCGCCCGTTGCGGCGCGGAGATCGGGATCCGCGACATCTTCGAGGCCAGCACGGTGGCCCGGCTGGCCGCCGCGATCGAGCGGGCCCGGGCCGGTGAGAACGGGCCGGGCCGCCCGCCGCTGGTCGCGGTGCCACGATCGGGTCCGCTTCCGGTCTCGGCGTCGCAGCTGCGTACCTGGTTCGCCTACCGGCTGGACCCGGACGCCACCGGCGACAACATCCCCCTGACAGCCCGACTCACCGGCCCCTGCGATACCGCTGCCTTGACCGCCGCGCTCAACGATGTGGTGGCCCGCCACGACAGCCTGCGCACCACCTTCTGCGAGATCGACGGGCTGCCTCACCAGATCATCAACCCACCCGCTTCCGTGCCGGTGACCGAACTGCACTGCCCGGCAACCGATCCGGAGGAGGTAGCGCAGTGGACCCGGGCGCGGCTCGACGAGCAGCGCGGCGCGGGCTTCGACCTGGAGCGCGACTGGCCGATCCGGGCGGCGCTGCTGCACCTGCCCGGCGACGAGCGGGTGCTCTCGCTGGTGGTGCACCACATCGCCGCCGACCATTGGTCGGTGGAGGTGCTCTTCACCGACCTGCTGATCGCCTACCGGGCCCGCGCCGCCGGCGCCGAACCCTCGTGGGCGCCACCGGCATTGCAGTATGCGGACTTCGCGCACTGGCAAGGCGAGCTGCTGCGGGACGAGTCGGGGCTGATCGACGCCCAGCGCCGCTACTGGATCGAAGAACTGGCCGACCTGGCCGACGACACCGGCCCCCGGCCGGACTTCCCGCGCCCGGCCACCGCCAACGGCTCCGGTGACTCCGTCGCGTTCACCGTCACGCCGCAGGTGCGGGCCGGGCTGGCGGCGCTGGCCCGCGAGACCGGTGCCACCGAGTTCATGGTGGTGCAGGCCGCAGTCGCGGTGCTGATGCACCTGGCCGGCAGCGGCGACGACATTCCGCTCGGGGTACCGGTCGCCGGCCGCAACGACAACGCCCTGGACAACCTGGTCGGGTTCTTCGTCAACATCGTGGTGCTGCGAAACCGATTGTCGGGCAACCCGACCCTGCGCGAGGTGGTGCTGCGGGCGCGGGAAGCCGCCCTGGGCGCCTACGCCCACGCCGACCTGCCGTTCGACCGGCTGGTGGAGGCGCTCAACCCGGTCCGGACGCTGTCGCGCAACCCGCTGTTCCAGGTGGTGGTGCACGTGCGCGACGCCGCCGAGGTCAGCCACGTCGTGGACAGCAGTGCCGCGGGTGAGCTGGTGTTCCGCACCGTGATGCCGACGTTCGACATCGCGCACGCCGACTTGTCGGTGAACCTGTTCGCCACCGACGACCCCGCCGACGGCCCCCGCTATGACGGTCACCTGATCTACCGCACCGACCTCTACGAGCGCGCCACCGTGCAGCGCCTGGCCGACTGGTTGGGACGGGTGCTGGCGGCGATGGCCGGCGCACCGGAGCAGACCCTGCGCGAGATCAGCCTGGTCGACGATGAGCAGCGCGAGCGGATCCTGCACCAGTGGAGCCGCGGCGCCGAGGCTCCCGCGGACGACCCGCGGACCATCGCCGAGGTGCTGGCCCCAAGCCGCAGCTTCGACGGAGTCGCGGTGCGCTGCGCCGGTGCCGAGTTGACCTACCCGCAGCTGCACCGCCGCTCAGACCAGCTGGCCGCCCTGCTGATCGCAGCCGGCGTGCGGCCCGGAACGCTGGTGGGCCTGTCGGTGCGACGCGACCTCGACCTGGCGGTAGCGCTGGTCGGCATCATGAAGGCCGGTGCCGGCTACTTCCCACTGGACCCCAGCTATCCACGTCAGCGCCTGGAGTTCATGGTCGAAGACGTCGCACCGAAGGTGGTCGTGGTCAGCGCGACGACGCGTGAGGCCATGCCGGCCCCGGACGGCGTGACGCTGGTGTGCCTCGACGACGCCGACGTGCAGGCGGAACTGTCGAAAGACGCTCCCGGAGTGGACCTTCCGGTGCCGCACCCGGACGACCCGATGTATCTGGTGTTCACCTCCGGCTCGACCGGTGTGCCCAAAGGCGTCGTGGGCACCCACCGGTCGATGAGTGCCCGGCTGAACTGGCAACTCGCCCACTACCCGGTGCCCGGCGAGGACATCCGGCTGGCCCAGTCATCGATGACGTTCCTGGAGGGCGGCATGGAGCTGCTGGCCGGGTTGGCCGCCGGGGCCACCATGATCCTGGCCGACGACAACGAGTTCCGTGACCCCGAGGCGCTGGCCCGTCTCATCGTGGATGAACGGGTGGCTCAAGTGACGGCGGTGGCCAGCCTGATCTCGGTGCTGGTGGACTCCGCGCCCCAGGCCATGGCCGGCCTGCGGCGCCTGGTGTGCAGCGGTGAACCGGTCTCGGCGGACCTGCTGGCCCGGCTCGGTGCGGTGCTGGATCCGAAAGCTCAGCTGCTCAACAACTTCGGAGCCACCGAGACCTCCGGTGCGGTGGTGCGCGGCGAACTGGCGCCGCCCACCCCGAAACTGGGCCGGCCCACGCCCGGCTCGCAGGCCTACCTGCTCGACGACACGCTGCAGCCGGTGCCGCCGGGCGTGGTCGGCGAGGTCTACTACGCGGGACCGCAGATCGTACAGGGGTACTGGAAACGTCCCGGGCTGACCGCAACCCGGTTCGTCGCCAATCCGTTCAATCCCGGTGACCGGCTCTACCGCAGCGGCGACCGCGCCCGCTGGAGCAGCGACGGAGTACTCGAATTCGTTGGCCGCACCGACCATCAGGTCAAGGTCCGCGGCTTCCGGGTGGAGCTGGCCGAGGTGGAGGCGGCGCTGCGGGGTGCCCCCGGGGTGGCGGCGGCGGCCGCCCGTACCTGGGAACAGCGGGGCAGCACCACGTTGGCCGGCTATGTGGTCCCCGACGGTCCGATCGCCGACGCGGCGGAGTTCATCGCGGCGGTGCGCGCCGCGGTGGCCGCGGCACTGCCCGGCTACATGGTGCCGTCCTCGCTGACGGTGCTGGAGACGATGCCGCTGACCGACTCCGGGAAGCTGAACCGGCCGGCGCTGCCGCAGCCGGCGGTGGCCACCCGTGGCGAAGCCGACCCGCCGGTCACCGCCACCGAACAGACCCTGGTCGGCATCTGCGCTGAGTTGCTGGGCGTCGAGCGGATCGGGCGCAGCGACGGCTTCTTCGAACTCGGCGGCGACAGCATTCTCTCGGTGCAGCTGGCCGCCCGGGCGCGAGCGGCCGGACTGGACATCGACCCGCGGATGATCTTCGAGCACCCCACGTTCGCCGACCTTGCCGCCGCCGCCGACATGCGGGTCGCCGGCGACAGCGGCCCCGACGACACCGCGTTCGCACCGATGAGCGTCTCGGGTCTCAGCGGTGAGGAACTGGCCGACCTGACTGCGGCATGGGGCGATTCGCCGTGACCGAGGCCACAACACAGCGCAGCACTGCGCAATCCATCGAGGACGTGCTGGCCCTGTCCCCGCTGCAGCAGGGGCTGTTCTCGCTGGCCAAGCTCGCCACCGATGGGTTGCCAGTCGACGACGGGGTCGACGTCTACACCGTGCAGTTCGTCATCGACATCGTCGGCGCCGTCGACGCCGGGCTGCTGCGCCGCAGCGCCGAGGCGATGCTGGCCCGGCACGCCAACCTGCGGGCGTCGTTCTGGGATGTCGACCTGCCGCACCCGGTGCAGATCATCCCGGCACGGGCCAACCTTCCGTGGCGGGAGATCGACGCTGCACCAAGTGAATTCGAACAGATCGCACACACCGAACGCACCACCAACTTCGACCTGGCCCGCGGCCCGCTGCTGCGCTTCGTGCTGGCCCGCTCCGCCGCCGACCGGCATCGGCTGATCCTGACCGTGCACCACCTGCTGCTCGACGGCTGGTCGATGGCGGTGTTCTTCGACGAACTGGTGGCGATCTACCGGGCCGGTGGCGTCGACCCGCTGCCCCCGCCGCGGCCCTACCGGGACTACATCGGCTGGCTGGCCAACCAGGACACCGATAAAGCCGTCGCCGCCTGGCGCGACTACCTGGCCCCGCTCAGCGCCCCGACCATCCTGGCCGACAGCGAACGCGCCCAACCGGGCAGCGTCCTACCGCAGACCCACGAGGTGGCCCTGAACCCCGATGACACCGCGCGGCTCACCGACTGGGCCCGGCGGCACGGGCTGACGCTGAACACCGTGCTGCAGTTCGCCTGGGCGGTGCTGCTGAGCCGGCTCACCGATCGCACCGAGGTGGCGTTCGGGGCGGTCGTCTCCGGTCGGCCCCAGCAGCTCACCGGCGTTGAATCCATGGTCGGCCTGTTCATCAACACCGTCCCGGTGGTCGTGTCACTGCCGCCGCGCGCCGAGGTGATCGCGAGCTGCCAAGCCTTGCAACGGGATAGCGCGGCCATGCGTGATCTGGGCTACGTGAGCCTGTCCACGGTGCAGCGGGCCAACACCAACGCGGTCTTCGATACCCTGCTGGTGTTCGAGAACGCCCCGATCGGTGCGGCGGCCGCCGGGGTTACCACCCCCGACGGCGTGCGGTTCATCCCGGTCACGGTGGAAAGCCTCACCCACTACCCGCTGACCGTGGTGAGCTACCCACCCCGCGACGGCCGGCTCACCGTGCTGCTCGAGACGGTTCCCGAAGCGCTGGGAGAGCTGCCGGTCGTCGACCTGGGCCGGCGGCTGCTGCAGCTGCTGCGTCAGCTGGTCGACCCGGCGCGGCCCCGCATCGCCGACTTGCAGGTGCTGTTGCCCGCCGAGCAGGCCCGCCGGGCCGAACCGGGGCGTGCGCCTGCGGTAGCGGTGCCCGAACTGTTCGCCGCCGCGGCCGCCGCCCACGGCGACCACCCGGCGCTCACCGGCGAGAACCGCACGCTGACCTACGCCGAACTGTCCAGCGAAACGGCCCGGCTGGCACGGGCTTTGGCCGGACGGGGGATCGGCCCGGAGGACCGGGTCGCGATCGCCCTGCCGCGCTCACTGGATTCGGTCATCGCGATCCTGGCGGTGTTGCAGGCCGGCGCAGCCTACGTCCCGATCGATATCAGCCTGCCGGAAGCCCGGATCGAATCCATTCTGCGCCAAGCCGATCCGAAACTAACCCTGACCCCTGAGCTGCTGGCCGAATTACGTTCCGGCGCGGCCGAGCACCGCCCGACCCCGACGGCGATCCACCCCGACTGCGCCGCCTACGTCATCTTCACCTCCGGCTCCACCGGAGAACCCAAGGGCGTCGTCGGCACCCACCGGGCACTCGCGTCGTACTTCGCCGACCACCAGCAGCGCATGTACGCACCCGCGGTGGCCCGGCTAGGCCGGGCATTGCGCATTGCGCACGCCTGGTCGCTGAGCTTCGACGCCAGCTGGCAGCCGCTGGTCGGCCTGTTAGGCGGGCACAGCGTGCACCTGTTCTCGGCCGAGGAGATGCGCGACGCCGAGGCGATCATCGACGGCATCCGCCGGCACCGGCTGGACATGATCGACACCTCACCGTCGATGTTCACCCAGCTGTTCGACGCCGGCCTGCTCGACGCGCACGCCGCCCACCGGCTCAGCGTGCTGGCGCTCGGCGGAGAAGCCATCGCCCCGCACACCTGGACGAAGCTGCGGTCGGTGTCGGCGGCGGTGGCCGTGCACAACTGCTACGGGCCCACCGAGACCACCGTGGAAGCCGTCGTCGCCGACGTCGCCGACACCGACGTGCCGGTGATCGGAGAAGCGGTGCGGGGCATGACCGCTCACGTGCTCGACTCCGGGCTGCGCGAGGTGCCTGACGGGGTGGCCGGCGAACTGTATCTGGCCGGTGCGCAGGTCACCCGCGGCTATCTGGGGCGCGCCGGTGCGACTGCGGCCCGCTACATCGCCGACCCCTTTGCCGCCGGCGGCCGGATGTATCGCACCGGGGACCTGGTCCGGCGCCGCGGCGACGGCCGGTTGATCTATCTGGGCCGCGCCGACGATCAGGTCAAGGTGCGCGGCTACCGGGTCGAGATCGCCGAGGTCGAGACCGCGCTGGCCGCGGCGACCGGGGTGACCACCGCTGCGGTCCTGCCCGTTCAGGGGCCGACCGGAACCCAATTGGCCGGGTTCGTCACCGGTGTCGGTGTCGATGTCGCCCGGGTCCGCGCCGAGATCGGCGGCCGGCTGCCGGCCTACCTGGTGCCGGCCCGCATCACCGTCGTGGAGTCGATGCCGTTGACCCCCAACGGCAAGCTCGATGCCGAGGCGCTGGTCGCCCTGGCCGGGCCCGTCGTCGGCGGCGGCGAGGAGCCGGCCACCGAAACCGAGCGAATCCTGGTGGAGATCCTGGCCGAGGTCTTCGGCGACACCGGAGGTCTGGCGGACGCGTTCCCCGGCGTCGAGACCGATCTACGTGACCTGGGGCTCGACAGCATCGTCGCGCTGTCGATGGTGCGCGCGGCACGCCGGCGCGGGCTGCCCATGCGCCCGCGGACCGCACTGACCTGCACCACAATTCGGGATCTGGCCGCGGCGCTGGACACCGAAGCCGCCCACGCCGAACAGGCCGTCGAATGCGCCGCTGACACCGGGCCGATCCCGCTGCTGCCGGCTGGCCGCTGGCTCTACCAGTTCGGCAGCCCGCGCCGGCTCGGACAAGTCGAAGCGGTTCGCCTTCCGGCCGATACCGAACCAGAACGGGTGCGCGCTGCGCTGGCCGCGATCGTCGGCGCACACCCGGTGCTGCACGCGCGCCTCGACCCGGCCACGCTGCTGTTGCACCCGATCGAACCCGTCGACGTCCTGACCGAGATCGCCGTCGAGGCTGATGATCTGGCGGCGGTCACCGAGCACGGCACCCGGTTGCTGGCGAGCCTGGACCCACACGCCGGCGTGCTGCTGCGTGCGCTGTGGCTTCGCCCGCCGACCGGAGCCGGGGTGCTGTTGCTGTGCGGGCATGTGCTGGCCCTGGATCCAGTGTCGTGGCAGGTGATCCTGGGGGAGCTGCACGCCGCGCTGGCGGGCGCCGACCCGCTTCCGGAACGCAGCGGCTACCGGCGCTGGGCCACCGCCCTCACCGAGCGCGCGCACGCGCTGGACACCGTGCCGTACTGGGCTGCCCAACTGGCCGGCGACGACCCGCAGCTGGGCGCTCGACGGGTTCGTCCCGACGTGGACCGCGCCGGTGATCTGACGGTATCGGTGGCCGTCGCCGACGCGGAGATCACCGCTGCGCTGTTGGCGTCGCAGGTGCCGATGCATGACCTACTGGTGGCGGCGACGGCACGGATGATCACCGCCTGGCGCAACCGGCGCGGGCAAGACGGTGCGGCGCCACTGCTTGCCCTGGAGACCCACGGACGCGCCGAAGACGTCATTCCCGACGTTGACACGGCCGACATCACCGGGCTGCTGACCGCGATCTACCCGCTACGGGTACCCCAGGCCGACCCGGCCGGCGTCGCACACGCGCTGGCGCAGATCCCCGGCAGCGGCATCGATTTCGGCCTGTTGGCCTACCTGCGCGCCGACACCGCCGCCCAACTGGGCGCCGCACCCGGGCCCCAGGTGCTGCTGAATTACCTCGGGCGCGTCGACCGGGCCGGCGACGGGCCGGCCGTGGCACCCGATCTGATCGCCGCACTGCCGTCGGTGCCCGAACCCGAGCAGGCGGTGCGCCACGAGCTGAGCATCTTCGCCGCGGTGGCCGACCTCGGGTCGGGTCCGGCGTTGATGACACAGTGGCGGGCGCTGCCCGACATCCTCGCCGCCGGGGAGCTGAGCGAGCTGCAAGAACTCTTCGTCGAGGCGCTGGGCGATCTGGTGGAGGAGCTGCGATGAGCACGCTGGCGGTGGTGGGCGCGGGCGCCAAGGCGGTGGCGGTGGCCGCCAAGGCTGCGGTGCTACGCGAAATGGGTGTCGACGCACCCGAAGTGGTCGCCGTCGAACGCACCGAGGTGGCCGCCAACTGGCGGGCGACCGGGGGCTGGACCGACGGCGCGCACCGGCTGGGCACCAGCCCGGAGAAGGACGTCGGCTTCCCCTACCGCTCCGCGGTGGTGGCCGGCCGCAACGCCGAGATCGACGAGCGGATGACCCGCTACAGCTGGCAGGCCTATCTGATCGCCACCGGCCAGTTCGCCGAGTGGGTGGACCGCGGCCGGCCGGCCCCTACCCACCTGCGGTGGAGTCAGTATCTGCGCTGGGTGGCCGAGGCGGTGCGGCTCAACGTGATCCCCGGCGGGGTGGACCGGCTGTCGGTCGACGGCGCCGGCTGGTTGTTGCATACCCGGGAGACCGAAGTGGCCGCTGACGCGGTGATGATCACCGGCCCCGGCCAGGCGGAGAAGTCGATCTTGCCCGGCAACCCACTGGTGCTCTCGATCGCCCAGTTCTGGCACCGGGCCGCGGCCGACCGGATCAGCGCCGAGCGCGTCGCCGTCATCGGCGGCGGCGAGACCGCCGCGTCGATGCTCAACGAGTTGTTCCGGCACCGGGTTTCGACGATCACGGTGATCTCGCCGCAGGTGACGCTGTTCACCCGCGGGGAAGGGTTCTTCGAGAACACGCTGTTCTCCGACCCGACCGACTGGACCGCGCTGACCCTGTCGGAGCGCCGCGATGCGCTGGCCCGCACCGACCGCGGGGTGTTCTCGGCGCGCGTGCAGGACGCACTGCTGGCCGACGACCGGATCCGGCATCTACGCGGCCGGGTCGCGCACGCGGTTGCCCGAGACGGCCGAATCCGCTTGACGCTGAGCACGAACCGCGGCGGTGAGAACTTCGAGACCGTGCACGGTTTCGACCTTGTCATCGACGGCTCCGGTGCCGACCCGCTGTGGTTCGTCTCGCTGTTCGGTCAGGACACCCTGGATCTGCTGGAGCTGGGGCTGGGTGGCCCGCTGTCCGGCGACCGGCTGGCCGAGGCGATCGGTCACGACCTGGCCGTCGCCGGCGTCACCCCGAAGCTGTTCCTGCCCAATCTGGCCGGGCTGACCCAGGGGCCGGGTTTTCCGAACCTGAGCTGCCTGGGCCTGCTGTCCGACCGGATTCTGGGTAGCCACATCCCGACGAGCAGTCCCCGGCAAGCGGGAGGTAACCCCGGTGAACGCCCGCTTTCGGCGCCCGCCGAGGGTGCTTTCGCGTCTGGCCGCGCCCTGAAGAACGAGGAGAGTCGATGAGCACCAACCCCTTTGACGACGACAACGGCACCTTCTACGTGCTGGTCAACGACGAGGACCAGTACAGCCTCTGGCCGACCTTCGCCGATGTGCCCGCCGGGTGGCGGGTGGTCTACGGAGGTGAACAGGGCGCCGCCCGCGCGGCCTGCCTGGACTACGTCGAACAGCACTGGAACGACCTGCGTCCCAAGAGCCTTCGTGATGCCATGGCGGCCGAACAGGGGTAATCTGTGCGCGGTAACCGTCGTGCGACAGGGGTGGAACTGTGACTGGAAGACTTCTGCTGACCGGCGCCGCGGCGCTGGCCGCGATCGGGATGAGTTCGGCGACCATCGCGTCGGCGGAGCCGGCCGCACCCCAGGATGTTGTCGCGGGCGCACCGATTCCGCTGGAGCCGGCCCCGGCTCCGCCCGCACCCCCCGCCCAGGGAGCGCCGCTGCCCACCACCGATGAGGTGTCCGGCATGCTCACCCGGCTCAGCGACGCCGGGATCGGCTACAAGGAGAAGGGCGACCTGGTCGAGAACGGCATCACCCAGCAGGAGGGGCACGGCCTGGACCACGAGCTGCGCAAGGCCTACCGCGACGGGGCGTTGCCCTACAACTTCGACGTGCTCAACGTCGTGCCGACAGGCGACGGCAAGGCGCTGGCCAACGTCACCGTCACCGGTCCCAAGATGCCGGCCCCGAAGACCGTGCCGCTGCAGCTGGTCGACCAGGGCAGCTGGGTGCTGTCGCACGATTCCGCGATGCAGCTGTTCCAGCAACTGGCCCAGGGCTGAGTCTCAGCGGCCCAGCCGGGCGAACATGCCCTTCTGCGCCTTGTAGAGCCGGGGGAACTCGGCGAAGAGCCGGTCATAGACCGCGCGGTGGGCCGCGACCGGCTCGAAGACGCCGTCGAGCGGGATCAGATCGCGCAACTCATCGGGATCCAATGCCCCCATGCCGATACCGGCAAACAGTGCGGCGCCGCGCAACTGGGCATTCAACGGGTCGGCCACCCGCTCGCAGGTGCGACCGCACACGTCGGCGATGATCTGGCACCACAGATCCGAGCGCGCCCCGCCGCCGACGATCCGAATCGGCCCGTCATTGCGGCAGAACCGGTTCACGCAGTCGAGCAGCCAGCGGCTGTTGTAGGCCACCCCTTCGAGCACTGCACGCACCAGATCGGCACGGGTGGTGTCCAGCGACAGATTATGAAATCCGCCGCGGGCGTTGCGATCGTCGACGGGGGAGTGTTCGCCTTTGAGCCACGGGGTGAAGATGACCCCGTTCGAACCGGCCGGCGCACCGGCGGCCACGGCGGTCAGCGCGTCGTAATCCAGATCATCGAACACGTTGTCGCGCAACCATTGCAACGCCCGACCGGCGGTGTCCTGGTTGTTGACCAACAGGTAGCTCGACGGGTCGAGGCCCGGCACCGTGGCCAGCTGGTGGAACGCATCGGTCTTCTTGACCGCCACCGGGCAGCTGATCCACGACGTGGTGGAGATGGTCAGGTGCAGCTCGCCCTGGCGCACCCCGCCCGAACCCACCGCCGCGCTGTGCAGGTCGGGAGTGCCGGTAACCACTTGTGCCGCCGGCGAAATGCCGAGCTCTGCGGCGACCGCCGGCGCCACCGGGGAGATGATCGACCCGGTCGGCACCAGCGGGGGCAGCCGGAACCGGTCGACACCGGCCTGCCGCACCAGCACCTCGTCATAGTCGAGCACGGACAGATTGCGGTTGTCGGTGAGCCAGGCGCCCATCATCGACGCCCGCGACGCCGCAGCCCGCCCGGTGAAACACATGCTCAGGTAATCCACCGGCTCCAGCAGCCAACGGGCCGCGCCGAACACCGCCGGGTCGCCGTGTTGCAGGTGCAGCATGTGCCCCACCGGGTCATCGCCGCTCGGGGTCGGGATGCCGCCGTTGCGCCGCAGCCAACTGAGTAGCGCCCGCGGCCGGTAGCCCTGCAGGCGCCCCCCGAACGCCTTGCGGCTGTGGGGGGCACCGCGGGTGTCCATCCACATCACGCACGGTCCGACCGGCCGGCCGTCGGCGCCAACCGGGACGGTGCTGGCCCACTGCCCGGTGATCGAGACACCGGCCACCTGTTCACCGCGCACCCCGCTTTCGGCCAGCCCGCGTTTGGTGGCGTCGCGGATGATCTCCCACCACAGGCCCGCGTCCTGGGTGGCCGCCCCGCCCGGGCCGTACTCCGTGGGCACCGCGGTGAGGTCCGACCACAGCACGGTGCCGTCCAACGCCACGAAACCGACCTTGGGGCCGCCGGTGCCGAGGTCGACGGCCAGCACGACCTGATCGCGGTTCATAGAGGCGGCAGCGACTGCTGGGTGTCGAGCATCTGCTCCATGAACCCCTCGATGAACTGGGCCGCCTCCTCGGTCATTCCGCCCGGCACCCCGCCGTAGACCGCGGCGCTGATCGGCGCCTCGCCGGCTGCGTTCTTCTTCTTGGCGTACTCGACCGCGGCGGCGAGGTCGACGGCGAACGCCTCGGCCACACCGGGCTGCGTTTGCGGCCGGGTGACCGCCATGTGGATGGCGTTGGGGTACTGCTGGCCGTTGAAGCGCCAGCCTTTGGGCTTCATGGCGTCGGCGACGTGGTAGATGTCGAACTCGTCGGAGCGGAAGGCGAAGCAGAACGTCGGGGAGCCCATGATCGTCAGCTCGGGGTGGCTGCGTACCGCGTCCTGCATGGTGAACGCGGTCTCGAAGATCGCCTTGGCATACGACCGGTAGCCCTCCCGTCCCAGCTGCACCATCGACGCCCACGCCGCCGCGATCAGCCCACCCGAACGCGAGCCCTCGATGCCCGGCGAATGGTATTTCCCGCCGCTCCACTCCGGCAGGAAGAAGTACTGCGCGTTGCGGTAGGCCTTGTCGCGAAACAGCACGGTGGAGGCGCCCTTCAACGCGTAGCCGTACTTGTGGTTGTCGGCGGAGATACTGGTGACGCCGGGGACCCGGAAATCGAACAGGGGGACGTCATACCCGAGCTCCTGGGCGAACGGCAGCACGAACCCGCCCAGGCAGCCGTCGACGTGCAAACCCACCCCGCGTGACAAGGCCAGCTCTCCCAGCTGTGGGATCGGGTCCACGGTGCCGTAGCCGTAGTTGCAGGCCGAGCCCATGATCGCGATGGTGTTCGCGTCGATGTTGTTCGCCACCCAGTCGACGTCCACCTGCGTGGTCTGCGGGTCGATCGGGGCCGTGCGCAGTTCGATACCGAACAGGTGACAGCCCTTGTCGAACGCCGGGTGACCGGTCTCGGGTTTGATGAAGTTTCCCCGGGTGATGCCCCGGTGCTTGGCGGCGTGTTCCCGGTAGGCCAGCAGCGCGTGGATGATGCTGCCGGTGCCGCCCGTGGTGACCATCCCGACCGGCTGCCCGTCGGTGACCGCATCGGCATGCATCAGGTCCAGGGCCATCGCGATGATCTCGCCCTCGAACTTCGTCGCCGACGGGCAGATGTCGCGCTGCAACACGTTCACATGGGCGAACAGCCCGAACGCCTCGTCCAGGAAGCGGTAGTGCTCATGGTCGCCGCAGTACATGGTCCCGGACACCTTGCCGGTCTCCCAGGTGGGATCTTCGGCTTGCGCCATCTCCCGCAGCTCGGCCAGCACCTCCTCGCGTGGCCGGCCCCGCTCCGGTAGCACGCGGTTGACGGTGAAGCGGTCGGAATAGGGGAAGTCGGACATGCCGGTCCTCTCTGCTGCGCCAGCGTGCGGAGACGTACGGAAATCGCGGCGTGTCGGCGTGCAAACACGCACGTTCGCGCCAGGAAATAACCCAGAAAGTAATCTAGTGCCTATGGGTGTGGCTGATGATCGTCGCTTCGAGGTGCTGCGCGCCATCGTCGCGGACTTCGTCGCGACCAAGGAACCGATCGGGTCCAAGGCCCTGGTCGAGCGGCACAACCTCGGGGTGTCCTCGGCCACCGTGCGCAACGACATGGCCGTGCTGGAGGCCGAGGGCTACATCGCCCAGCCGCATACCAGTTCGGGGCGGGTGCCCACGGAGAAGGGCTACCGGGAGTTCGTCGACCGTATCGACGAGGTCAAGCCGCTCTCGAGCGCCGAGCGCCGGGCGATTCTGACCTTCCTGGACTCCGGCGTCGACCTCGACGACGTGTTGCGTCGCGCAGTGCGCACGCTGGCCCAGCTGACCCGCCAGGTCGCCGTGGTGCAGTACCCGACCCTGTCGGTGTCGACGGTGCGCCACCTCGAGGTGATCGCGCTCACCCCGGCGCGTTTGCTGCTGGTCGTCATCACCGACTCCGGGCGGGTCGACCAGCGCATCGTCGAACTCGGCGACACCATCGACGACCACCAGCTTTCCCAGCTGCGTGAGCTGCTCGGCGCCGCCCTGGAGGGTAAGCGGATCTCGGCGGCCTCCACCGCCGTCGCCGAGCTCGCCGGGCACCTGGACGGACGCAGCGGGCTTTCCCCGGGCCTGGCCAACGCGGTCGGGCGGTCGGCGACGGTGCTGCTGGAATCGCTGGTCGAGCACCACGAGGAGCGCCTGCTGCTGGGCGGCACCGCCAACCTCACCCGCAACGCCGCCGACTTCGGCGACTCGCTGCGGTCCGTCCTGGAGGTGCTCGAAGAGCAGGTCGTGGTCCTGCGGCTGCTCGCGGTGCAGCAGGAAGCCGGTAAAGTCACGGTGCGCATCGGTCACGAGACCGAGGCTGAGGAGATGGCCGGCGCCTCGGTGGTGTCCACCGCCTACGGCTCCCAGGGCACCGTGTACGGGGGGATGGGGGTGCTGGGCCCCACCCGGATGGACTATCCGGGAACTATCGCCAGTGTCGCTGCAGTTGCAATGTACATCGGTGAAGTTCTCGGAGCCCGATAATCTCCGGCCGGCAGAAGTTGGGAAAGGTCAGGCGTGGCACGCGATTATTACGGACTGCTCGGCGTCGAAAAGGGCGTCAGCGACACGGAGCTCAAGCGCGCATACCGAAAGCTGGCTCGTAAATACCATCCCGACGTCAACCCCGACGAAGAGGCGCAGCACAAGTTCAAGGAGATCAGCGCCGCCTACGAGGTGCTCTCCGACCCGGAGAAGCGCCGCATCGTCGACCTCGGCGGCGACCCGCTGGAGAACGGCGGGGGTGGCAACGGGTTCGGCGGCTACTCCGGCTTTGGCGGGCTCGGCGACGTCTTCGAGGCCTTCTTCGGCGGCGGTGCGACGTCGCGCGGCCCGACCGGACGAGTCCGGCCGGGGTCGGACTCGCTGCTGCGGATGCGCCTGGATCTCACCGAGTGCGCGACCGGCGTGACCAAGCAGGTCACCGTCGACACCGCCGTGCTGTGTGATCGCTGCCAGGGCCGCGGCACCCACGGTGATTCCCGGCCGATGGCCTGCGACACCTGCCACGGCCGCGGCGAGGTGCAGACCGTCCAGCGGTCGCTGCTCGGCCAGGTGATGACGTCGCGGCCGTGCCCGACCTGCCGTGGCGTCGGTGAGGTGATCCCCGACCCGTGTCACCAGTGCGGGGGCGACGGCCGGGTGCGGGCCCGCCGCGATATCAGCGTGAAGATCCCCGCCGGAGTCGGTGACGGCATGCGGGTCCGGCTGGCCGCCCAGGGTGAAGTCGGGCCCGGCGGCGGACCGGCCGGTGACCTCTACGTCGAGGTGCACGAGCAGCCCCACGAGATCTTCGCCCGCGACGGCGACGACCTGCACTGCCACATCTCGGTGCCGATGGTCGACGCCGCGCTGGGCACCACGGTGGCGGTGGACGCCATCCTCGACGGCCCCACCGAGATCACCATCCCGCCCGGCACCCAGCCGGGGGCCACCATCGCGCTGCGCGGCCACGGCATGCCGCAGCTGCGGTCCGGTGCGCGCGGAGACCTGCACGCCCACATCGAGGTGGTGGTGCCGGAGCGGCTGGACAATCACGACGTCGAGCTGCTGCGCAAGTTCAAGCAGCACCGGGAACGCGAGACCGCCGAAGTCCGCTCGGCGCACGCTGCGCACAGCGGTGGACTGTTCAGCCGGCTGCGCGAAACGTTCAGCGGCCGCTGAGCCTTGGGCGGCCTGTTCTACGTCGAGGCGCTGCCCGAAGTGGGGGCGCTGGCCGACGTCGGTGGCGACGCCGGCTTCCATGCCGCGACGGTGCGCCGAATCCGGCCCGGGGAAGACCTGACCCTGAGTGACGGCGCCGGTGCGGTCGCCGAATGCCGGGTCGAGGAGGCCGATCGCGGCGGGCTGCGGGCCCGGGTGCTGCAGCGCCGGACGGTCGAGGCACCCGTGCCGCCGGTCACCGTGGTGCAGGCCCTGCCGAAATCGGAGCGCTCTGAGCTGGCGGTCGAGCTGGCCACCGAGGCCGGTGCCGACGCGTTCGTGGCTTGGCAGGCCGACCGCTGCGTGGCCCGCTGGGACGGCCCGCGGGCCGACAAGGGGCTGCGGCGCTGGCGTGCGGTGGCCCGGGCGGCGGCCGGCCAATCCCGTCGGGCCTGGGTGCCGCCGGTGGACGGCGTGTGGGGCACCGCGGCGCTGGTGGCCTGGGTCGGCGAGCAGGTTGCCGCGGGTACGACGGTGCTCGTGCTACACGACGCGGCCGGATCCGGGTTGCCCGACGTTGCCGCTGCTCCGGCATTGGCGGTGGTGGTCGGCCCGGAGGGCGGTCTCACCGACGCCGAGCTGGCGGCGCTCACCGGCGCCGGGGCCGTTGCCGCACGGCTGGGGCCCACCGTGTTGCGCACCTCGACCGCGGCGGCGGTCGCGCTGGGCGCGCTGGGGGTGCTGACCCCGCGCTGGCGCCGTGGATAGCCGGCCGGATTCGGCGCCGTCGCTGGTCATCGACGACGGCTACGCGGTCTATCGGGGTCCGGTGGGCAGCGGCGGCCCGATTCACCGTCACGGCGCATTTCAGATCGTGGTCGCCGGAGGAGGCGAACTCGCGATGGTCGACGCCTCCGGAATCCGCCACCAGGCGGCCGCGCTGGTGGTGTCACCGATGGCGCCGCACCGCATCCTGGCCGCGCGGGAGCTGGTCACCTACTTCGTCGAGCCGCACTGCCTGTTCGCCGACCGGTTGCGCCGGCGCTACGGCGTGGGGGTCGCTGCCGCACCCGAGTTGGGTGAACTGACCGAGCAGGACGTTGCCGACGCGTGCCGCCGACCGTCACGAGACCTCGATGCGCGCCTGGTGACGGCCCTTGCCATGCTGGCCGACAGCACCGTCTCGATGCCGAGACTGGCTGCGGCGGTGGGTGTTTCCCCGCAACGGCTGCGGGCGCTGGCCCGCCAGGAACTGGGGATGCCGCTGACCCGGTGGCGCGTCTGGTCACGGCTACGGCGGGCCGTCGAGGCGTTGCAGTCCGGTGCACCGCTCGCCCAGGCCGCGGTCATCGCGGGGTTCGCCGACCAGGCCCACTTCACCCGGCAGATGCGGGAGATGATGGGGCTGACGCCGGCGCTGGTGTTGCACGCCCTGAGCGATCAGCGTTTGCGGGCGACGTAGATCGAGATCGAGCCGTTAATGGTGGACACCAGGTCGGCTTCGCGCACGTCGGTGAAGCCGGCGGCCGAAATCAGCTGCGGGAGAACGCCGTCGGCGTTGGGTTGGGTATCGGTCTTGCCGTCGGCGAACTGGACGAACCGAAACGCCAGGCGCATCAGCGGTGTCCGTTGTAACCCGAAGTCGGTGATCACCAGCCGGCCGCCCGGCCGCAGCACCGCGAACATCGACGCCAGGATGGCGCGTTTGACGTCCATCGGGCATTGGTGCAGCACCAGGCTGGACATCACGCCGTCCATCGACTCCGCGCCCACCGATGCCACCAGGTCGTCGCCCATCCCGGTCAGCCAGCGGACCCGGTCCTGCGTGTCCTTGTCGCGCGCCACCGCCAGGATCTCCGGATCGGGGTCCAGGCCCACGACCGTTGCCTGGGGTTCTACCCGGGCGGCGAGCAGCGCCAGCGATCCGGTGCCGCAGCCCACGTCGAGGATCGCGTCGCCGGGCCGCGGCGCCAGGTGCATGACGGTCAGGCTCCGCCACAGCCGCTCACGCGTCATCGCCACTACGTAGTCGAAGAATCGGGCCGGGGCCAGGCGGCCCAGGGCAGGGGTGAAGGTTTCCTCGCTCATGGCTGTCAGTCTGCGGGCCCCGAGGCGGTCGCGTCTTGAACGAAGCGCTCAGCGAGCCGCGAATGACGACAGGGGGGCGGCGATGTCCTCGATCGGGAGCTCACCGCGCTGTGCGACGTGGTTCATGAATGCCTCGGCCGCGTCGACATCGAAGTCAGGGGAGAGCTCAATGCCATTGAGATACAGGAAGGTCCATGCTGACGCCCAGGCAGTGCGCTTGTTCCCGTCCACCAGGGCATGGTTGCGGGCCAGCGACTGCAGCAGCGCCGCCGCCTTGGCGTACAGATCGGGATAGGCGTCCACACCGAAGACGGTCGCCTGGGGACGGGCGACGGCGGCGTCGAGCAGCCCGTAGTCACCGATCTCGCACGCGTGACCCAGGGCGAACGCACCGGCGACCAGCACGTCGTCGCGGTCGAGAAATTCGGTCAAGCCAGGCGGCGATTCAACTCGGCGGAGCGTTGCGCGATCAGGGCGGCCCCCTCCGCGACCCGGCGCCGGTGTTCGCTGGCCGCGCTGACGACTGCACGGTGCGCGAAGACTCGCAGCGAGACGTTCTCTTCCCCGGCGGCGGCGCGGACGGCGGCGAGTTCCTCGTCGGTGAAGGTGATGTTCAGAGACGGCACTCGACAATGGTACCGCGGACAGTACTGAAACCGGTACCGCAAGGGGCAGGATGAATGCCTGGGGCGTGACAGGGCCCGACGGTAGACTCACAGCATTCGTTTGACCCGCGGATCCCCCGCAAAAGCCAGGAAAGCAGGTATCGGAAACCCCGTGACGCCCCGCGATACCCCCGCTGCCGAACCCGTCGTTCGCAGCAGCGTCGACATTCCACCCGACCTGGTCGTGGGTCTGCTGGGTTCCGCCGATGAGAACCTGCGGGCGCTGGAACGCCTGCTGGCCGCCGACCTGCATGTGCGCGGCAACGCGGTCACGTTCGCCGGGGCGCCGGCCGACGTCGCGCTGGCCGAGCGGGTGATCTCCGAACTGGTGGCGATCGTGGCGGGCGGCCAATCGTTGACGCCCGAAACGGTGCGGCACAGTGTCGGCATGCTGACCGGCGCCGGCAACGACAGCGCATCGCCGGCGGAAGTCCTGACCCTCGACATCTTGTCCCGGCGCGGCAAGACGATCCGGCCCAAGACGCTCAACCAGAAACGCTACGTCGACGCCATCGACGCCAACACCATCGTGTTCGGCATCGGCCCGGCCGGCACCGGCAAGACCTATCTGGCGATGGCCAAGGCGGTCAGCGCGCTGCAGAGCAAGCAGGTGACGCGCATCATCTTGACCCGCCCGGCGGTGGAAGCCGGTGAGAGCCTTGGCTTTCTGCCCGGAACGTTGAGCGAGAAGATCGACCCGTATCTGCGCCCGCTCTACGACGCGCTTTACGACATGATGGATCCGGAGCTGATTCCCAAGCTGATGAACTCCGGGGTGATCGAGGTGGCGCCGCTGGCCTACATGCGGGGCCGCTCGCTCAATTCGGCGTTCATCATCCTCGACGAGGCACAGAACACCACCGCCGAGCAGATGAAGATGTTCCTGACCCGGCTCGGGTTCGGCTCCAAGATGGTGGTCACCGGCGATGTCACCCAGATCGACCTGCCCGGCGGCGCGAGGTCGGGCCTGCGGGCCGCGGTGGACATTCTCGAGGACATCGACGACATCTGTGTCGCCGAGATGAGCAGTGTCGATGTGGTGCGCCACCGGCTGGTCTCCGACATCGTCGACGCCTACTCCCGCCACGAAGCCGAACACAGCGGGCCGGGTCTGACGATGAACCGGGCGGCCCGGCGCGCCTCGGCGGGCAGGTCGCGCCGGTGAGCATCGAGGTCTCCAACGAATCCGGGCTGGATGTCTCGGAAGTCGAGCTGATCAGCGTCGCCAAGTTCGTGCTGGCCCGGATGGACGTCAACCCCGGCGCCGAGCTGTCGATGGTGCTGCTGGACACGGCGGCGATGGCCGACCTGCACATGCGCTGGATGGATCTGCCCGGGCCCACCGACGTGATGAGCTTCCCGATGGACGAACTCGAGCCCGGTGGCCGTCCCGACGCCCCCGAGCCCGGCCCGTCGATGCTCGGTGACATCGCACTGTGCCCGGAGTTCGCCGCCGAACAGGCCGCCGCGGCCGGGCATTCCCTGGGCCAGGAACTGGCCTTGCTCACCGTGCACGGGGTACTGCATCTGCTGGGCTACGACCACGCCGAGCCGGACGAGGAAAAAGAGATGTTCGCGCTGCAGCGTCGGCTGCTCGAGGAATGGGTCGCCGACCAGGTCGAGGCCTACCGGGCCGAGACCCAGAGCGAAAAAGATCGCCGGCTGCTCGACAAGACCAGGTACTTCGACGAACCGTGACCGGAACACCGCTGCTAGTCAGCGTGATCGCGCTGATCGGTCTGGGCGGGCTCTTCGCGGCGATCGACGCCGCGGTGAGCACGGTGTCGGTGGCGCGGGTCGAGGAACTGGTCCGCGCGAAACGTCCGGGCGCGGTGTGGCTGGCCAAGCTGATGGCCGAACGGCCCCGCTACATCAACCTGGTGGTGCTGCTGCGCATCACCTGCGAGATCACCGCCACCGCGCTGCTGGTGTTCCTGCTGCACGCGGTGCTGGGCCTGGACTGGGGACTGTTCGCCGCCGCGGCGATCATGGTGGTGGTGAGCTTCGTGGTGATCGGGGTGGGGCCGCGCACCCTGGGCCGGCAGAACGCCTATTCGATCGCGCTGGCCTCAGCGCTTCCGCTGCATGTGGTTTCGGTGTTGCTCACCCCGATCAGCCGACTGCTGGTGGTGCTGGGTAACTTGCTGACGCCGGGCCGGGGCTTCCGCAACGGGCCGTTCGCCTCCGAGGTCGAGTTGCGTGAAGTGGTGGATCTGGCGCAGCAGCGCGGGGTGGTGGCCGCCGACGAGCGCCGGATGATCCAGTCGGTGTTCGAACTCGCCGACACCCCGGCCCGCGAGGTGATGGTGCCCCGCACCGAGATGGTGTGGATCGAACATGACAAGTCCGCTGGCCAAGCCACCTCATTGGCGGTGCGCAGCGGGCATTCGCGCATCCCGGTGATCGGCGAGAACGTCGATGACATCCGCGGCGTCGTCTACCTCAAAGACCTTGTCCAACAAACCTATTACTCGACCAACGGTGGACGCGACACCACGGTGGCGCAGGTGATGCGCCCGGCGGTGTTCATGCCCGACTCCAAGGCGCTCAACGCACTGCTGCACGACATGCAGCGTGGCCGCTACCACATGGCGTTGCTGGTCGACGAGTACGGCGCGATCGCCGGACTGGTCACCATCGAGGACGTGCTGGAGGAGATCGTCGGCGAGATCGCCGACGAATACGACCAGGGTGAAGTAGCGCCGGTGGAGGAGTTGGGCAGCAGCAGGTTTCGGGTTTCGGCGCGGCTGCCCATCGAGGACGTCGGCGAACTATACGGTGTGCAGTTCGACTCCGGACTCGACGTCGACACGGTCGGCGGCCTGCTGGCGCTGGAGCTGGGCCGGGTTCCGCTGCCCGGCGCCGAGGTAACCTCACACGGGCTGCGACTGCAGGCCGAGGGCAGTCGCGACAGCCGGGGGCGGGTGCGGATCAGCACCGTGCTGGTGAGCCCGGTCGACCCCGAGGGTGAGGAGGCCGCAGGTGAGCGGTGAACCGGGGATGAGCATGCGCCGAGTGTGCGGTTTGGTACGCGACACGCCGGTGCGGGCGTATCAAACCGCACACCCGGCCAACAACTCCCGGGCGGGTGACCATGGCTGAATTCCATTCCGGCTTCGTGTGTTTGGTCGGCCGGCCGAACACCGGCAAGTCCACCCTGACCAACGCGCTGGTCGGCCAGAAGGTGGCGATCACCTCGAACCGGCCGCAGACCACCCGGCACACCATCCGCGGCATCGTGCACCGGGAGGATTTCCAGATCGTCCTGGTCGACACCCCGGGCCTGCACCGCCCACGCACCCTGTTGGGCAAGCGGCTCAACGATCTGGTCCGCGATACCTACGCCGAGGTCGACGTCATCGGCTTGTGCATCCCCGCCGACGAGGCGATCGGCCCGGGGGACCGCTGGATCATCGAGCAGATCCGGACGGTGGCACCCAAGACCACCCTGGTCGTCGTCGTCACCAAGATCGACAAGGCCAGCCGCGACAAGATCGCCGCGCAACTGCTCGCGGTCGGCGAGCTGGCCCCGGAAGCCGAGATCATTCCGGTCTCGGCCGTCACCGGCGAGCAGGTCGACGTACTGATCGATGTGCTGGCCGCGGCGCTGCCGGTCGGCCCGGCGTTCTATCCCGACGGCGAGTTGACCGACGAGCCCGAAGAGACCCTGATGGCCGAGTTCATCCGGGAAGCCGCCCTGGAGGGGGTGCGCGACGAACTGCCGCATTCCCTGGCGGTGGTGATCGAGGAGGTGGAGCGACGCGAAGGCCGGGACGATCTCATCGACGTGCACGCCGTGCTCTACGTCGAACGGGACAGCCAGAAGGGGATCGTGATCGGCCGCGGCGGTGCCCGGCTGCGTGAGGTGGGCACCGCTGCGCGTACCCAGATCGAAAAGCTCTTGGGCACCAAGGTTTTTCTCGACCTGCGGGTGAAGGTAGCCAAGAACTGGCAGCGCGACCCCAAGCAGCTGGGCCGGCTGGGCTTCTAAAAGGGGTGGGCCACCTGCGCTGGAAAGCGGCATTGGGTACATTCCAGGGGTGCCGGAACGCAAGCCGTTGGTTGTCGCCGCTGTTGCCTTGATCATGTGCGCGCAAGCGCTGACCGGCTGCGGGGGATCCCATAAGCCGCTCGATACCACCAAGCTGTTCAACGTCGAGTCGACGTTCGGCTCGGACTTCAAGACCCAGACCAAGGGACCCAACGACATCGATCCCAAAATCCTCGGCCCGCAGAAGATGCCGCCCGGCGTGACCTTCGATCCCGCCGACTGCGCCGACTACGCGGCCAGCAGCGGACGGCCGCCCAAGGGCATCCGCGGCAAGATGTCGATGGTCTCGGTCGTCGGCAACGGCAACCAGTTCGTCGCGATCGCCATGCAGGCCGACCAGGACCTGCCGTATGACGCGGCGGCCGCCGAGAAGTGCAAGCACGTCTCGTTCCAGGCCGGCAAGCTCACCGGCTACCTGGACGAGACGGACGCCCCGCAGATCGACCGCGCCCAGACCACGGGCTCGCACTCGGAGATCGAGATCACCGGCAAGGACGGCCAACAACAGTCCCGGGAGTCCTACACCTTCACCGCCTACCTCGGCAGCGCCCTGGTGCAGGTCACCGCGAACCCGCAGCCGGTGCGCGGGCAGCCGCTGGCGATGGTGGATGCCGACCGGGCCCGCCAGCTGCTGGTCGACGCGGTGTCGGCGCTGCGCAGCTAACCATGCCGGCACGCGAACCCCGCGTGGTCGTGATCGGCGCGGGCGTAGCCGGCATCACCACCGCCCACCTGCTGCGGGAGCGCGGGTTCACCGACATCACCGTGCTGGAGAAGGGCTCCGACGTCGGCGGCGTCTGGTACTGGAATCGGTATCCGGGGCTGCGCTGCGATGTACCGTCGCAGATCTACCAGTTCGGGTTCGCGCCGAAACCCGACTGGCGGGATACCTGGGCGACCGGTGCGTCGATCCAGCGCTACCACCGCGACGTCGTCGATCAGCTTGGGCTGGCGCCGCTGATCCGGCTCGACACCGAGGTGACCGCAGCGGAATGGGATGAGCAGCGCCACTGGACGCTGACCACCGCCAGCGGTGAGCAGCTGACCGCTGACTTCGTGATCTGCGCGACCGGCGTGTTGCACCACCCGTTCACTCCCGACCTTCCCGGGCTGGCCGACTTCGCCGGCCCGGTGGTGCACACCGCCCGCTGGGACGATGAGCTCGACACCGACGGAAAGCGGATCGCGGTGATCGGTACCGGATCGACCGGCGTACAGGTGGTTTCCGCGCTACAACCGGACGCCGCGTCGCTCGACCACTACGTGCGGTCGGCGCAGTGGATCCTGTGGGCGCCCATGTCGCTGCGGCAGCTGCCCGGGGCGGCCGCGGTGCTGGCGCGTTTCCCGAAGCTGCACCGGACGCTCTACCGGTTGATGGCGCTGGGCGGGTCGGCCCTGTTGACCGACGTCACGACCCGCCCGTCGTGGCGGCGCCGGGCGGTGCAGGCCTATGCCCGAGCGTGCCTGCGAATCCAAGTCCGGGACAAGGCATTACGGGCCAAACTCGAACCCGATGACCAGCCGTTGTGTAAGCGTCAGGTGGTGTCGGGAAGCTATTACCGGGCGATTCGCGCCGCCAATGCCGAGCTGATCACCGACGGCATCGCCGAAATCACCCCGCGCGGCATCCGCACCGCCGACGGCACCCACCGTGACACCGATGTCATCGTGCTGGCAACCGGGTTCCACGCCCATAACTACATGCGCCCGATGCGGTTGATCGGCCGAGACCGGATCAGCATCGACGACGCCTGGGCCAAAGGGCCGCGGGCCTACCGGATGACCACGATCCCCGGGTTCCCCAATCTGTTCACCGTGCTGGGACCGAATTCGCCCACCGGATCGATCTCGCTGCAGTACACCGCGGAGGTGACCGCGCGCTATATCGCGCAGTGGCTGGAGAAGTTCCGCACCGGGGAGCTGACCAGCGTCGAGGTCACCGAGCAGGCGACCACCCGGTTCAATGACGACGTCGCCGCCGCGATGGGCCCGACCGTGTGGAACACCGGCTGCAACTCGTGGTACCTCACCGCCGGCGGCGCGGTGGACCTGTGGCCGTTCGATCGGGCGACGATGACGACGATGCTGGGCAGTCCGGACCCAGCGGATTTCCACCTGGGCTGACCGAGGGCTCAGGCTTCGCCGCGGGCAATCGGACGGGACGGATCCGAACTCCACTGCGACCACGACCCCGGGAACAGCGCGGCCGGCCGGCCGGCGGCGGCCAGCGCCGCCACGATCACCGTTGCGCTGATCCCGGAACCGCAGTAGGCCCCCACCGTGTCGTCGCTGCCGATACCGCGTTCGGCCAGCAACCGGGCGAGCTCGTCGTCGGGCAGGAAGGTCCCGTCGGGCGCCAGCAGGGCGGTGAACGGCAGGTTCTTGGCACCGGGGATGTGGCCGGCAGCCGCGTCGAGCGGTTCGTCGTCGCCGCGGAACCGTTCGGGGGCACGGGCATCGAGTAGCGCCAAGGCGCCGGAACGGGCGCCGTCTCCGGCCTCGTCGGCGGTCAGGGTGGGGCGGATGCCGTCGTAGAGGTCTTCGGGCAGCAGGGTGACGTCGCCGGGTTCAGGCCTGACCTCACCGGTTTCGAAGCCGGTCTCCAGCGCGCCGCCGGCCGCCGTCCAGGCCGCCAGGCCACCGTCAAGAATGCGGACGTCCCGGAGGCCGGCGGTGGTCAGCAGCCACCATAGGCGCCCGGACGCGGCCCGCTGCCAGTCGTCGTAGACCACCACCGGCTGCCCGCGCCGCACCCCCCAGCGGCGGACGGCGGCCTCCAGGTTGCGGCCCGTCGGAAGCGGGTGCCGGCCCCGGCCGGTGACGGCAGGGTCGGACAGCTCGTCCTCAAGCGAGACGTACACCGCGCCCGGCAGGTGGCCCTGCAGGTATGCCTGCCTGCCGTCGGGGGCTTGCAGGCTCCAGCGGACGTCGAGGAGGGTCACCGGATCACCGGCTCGCAGCAGCTCAGCGAGCTCCGCGGCGCTGATCAGGACCTTGTCGCGTGGGCCCACCGCGGGGCGCCGCTCAGTAGTTGTTGCAGGAGTTGGCGATCGAGGTGATCGTGCCGATGTACTGCTGGGCCTCCGGCATCGCCTGGATCTGGGTGGCGATCCGCTGCCGCTTGTCGGGCGGCGACGACAGGAAGGACCGCAGCCAGGTCTGGGCGATCGGGGAGGCGTTGAACTCCGCGGCCGCGGCGGGGTTCTCGGCGTTCAGCGCCGCGTTGACCTGCGAGTAGTTGCAGGTGGTGTTGATGATCGGCCCGAGGTCGGGATCGGCCGATGCCAACCCGGCTCCAGCGGAGAGCGACAAAGCCAGACTGCCGGCTGCGACAGCGATCCTGGTCAACGACAGAGTGGCCATTTTGCAGACGCCTTTCCCCAGTGCACCTTTATGTGGATACGAAGACCTAAAAGACGGACCAAGCTTAGCGGACAGCCGATGACGTCGCCGTAGTCACAGGTCGGGGGGTTTTCGGCGTATCACCGGCTAGCCGGGCCGTATTAGGGCTCGATGCGCCACCACGGTGTGGGTTGCTGCGCAGCCCAGCCGCTGATGCCCTCCAGCTCCGCGGCCAGCGAGACCAGCAGTCCGTCGCTGTTGGCCGGTCCCATCAATTGCACCCCGATCGGCAGCCCTGCGCAGGTGAACCCGGCCGGGACGTTGATCGACGGCCACCCCAGCAGGTTCCACGGCCAGGTCAGCGGGCAGGCCGCGATTATGGCGCGGTCGGTTTCCAGGGCGTTCAGGTCGTCGAATGCGTGCACCAGCGGTGGCGGCTGGGCGGTGGTCGGTGCCAGCACCACATCGACGATCCGGAAGATCGAGCCCACCCGGCGCTGGTCCTTCGCCTCGTGCGCGCGGGCATTACGCAATACCGCCTGGGACAACAGCCGGCCGGTGCGCATGTTGGCCAGCGTGCGCGGGTCGAGCGTGACGCCGCCGCCCAGGCTGATCGCGGCATCGAGCACACCCGCAGTGGAGCGGGACAGAAAGTTCCACGACAGCCGCACCCCATAGTCGGGGTTGCCCGGGAGCACGATGTGCCCGAGTAGTCGCAGCCGAGCGGCGACGTGCTCGAGCGCGGCCCCGATCTCGGGGTGCAACCGGGCCGGAAACCCGGTATAGGGGAAGCGGGTGGACATCGCGATCCGCAGTTGCCCCGGCGCCTTGCCAACGTAGTCGGACACCGTGACCGGCGGCGGTTTGTGCAGGTCGCCCTCGGCATTGCCCGAGGCCGCATCCAGCACCAACGCCGCGTCCTCCACGGTGCGGGCCAGCACCCCGTTGACGGTGATGCCGTTGAACGCCTCCGGCAGCGGCCAGGTGGAGATGCGGCCGCGCTGCGGCTTGATACCCACCAGATGCGTCCACGCGGCCGGGATGCGCACGCTGCCGGCGCCGTCGGATCCGATCGCCGCGGCGACCAGGCCCGCGGCGACCGCGGCGGCACTGCCTCCCGACGACCCGCCCGGAGTGTGCCGGCGAGACCAGGGATTGCGGGTATGACCGAACCCCGGACCGCTGGTGAAGGGCCACTGGCCCAACTCGCAGGTGTTGGTCTTGCCGACGATCACCGCGCCGGCGGCTTTGAGTCGCCGCACCACTTCGGCGTCGTGGCGCGCGGGTTGGACGTAGCCGGAGGTGCCGAAGAAGGTCGGCACGCCGGCGATGTCGGTGTCGTCTTTGACCGCGATCGGCACGCCCAGTAGCGGAGCACGGTGGCCGGCCGCCCGGCGCCGGTCGGCTTCGGCGGCACACCGCAGCGCCGAATCGGTGAACACCACCCGGAAGGCGTTGAGTGTGGACTGGCTGGCGTCGATGGCATGCAGTGACCGGCGGACCAGGTCAACCGAGGTCACCTCGCCGCTGGCCAGCTGGTAGAGCTGTTCGGTGAGGGTGGGAAAGCGGGTCCCGGGCGCTGCGGGCGGGTGGGTCATCGGTGACGAGAGTATCCGGCGTGCCACGCCGGTGACCGTCCTCGAAACGCCCCTGCGGTGATGCGAAACTGGTGCGATGCGGCTGTACCGGGACCGGGCGGTGGTGCTGCGCCAGCACAAGCTCGGCGAGGCCGACCGGATCGTCACTTTGCTCACCCGCGACCATGGATTGGTCCGCGCGGTGGCCAAGGGGGTGCGCCGTACCCGCAGTAAGTTCGGCGCCCGGCTCGAGCCGTTCGCCCACATCGATGTTCAGCTGCATCCGGGCCGCAACCTCGACATCGTCACCCAGGTGGTGTCGGTGGACGCGTTCGCCACCGACATCGTCAGCGACTACGGCCGCTACACCTGTGCCTGCGTGATGCTGGAGACCGCCGAACGCCTCGCCGGCGCCGAGCGTGCCCCGGCGACGGCGCTGCACCGGCTCACTGTCGGCGCGCTGCGGGCGGTGGCCGACGGCAGCCGTCCCCGCGAGTTGGTGTTGGACGCCTACCTGCTGCGCGCGATGTCGGTGGCCGGATGGGCGCCGGCGCTGACCGAGTGCGCCCGTTGCGCTACCCCCGGCCCGCACCGGGCGTTTCACATCGCTGCCGGCGGCAGTGTCTGTGCGCACTGCCGGCCGGCCGGCGCCACCACCCCGCCGTTGGGCGTACTGGACCTGATGTCGGCGCTGCACGACGGCGACTGGGAGGCCGCCGAGCTTTCCACCGCGGCGCACCGCAGTCATGCCAGCGGCTTGGTGGCCGCCCATCTGCAGTGGCACCTCGAACGCCGGTTGCGAACATTGCCACTGGTGGAACGTGTTCAGCGGCCAGCGGGATATGACGCGGCGGCCGGTGCCGACGCGGGTGTCGACTCGAGGGCCACCGGCAGCGACGGCTGAGCCCGCCCCTAGGCGACCTGGCAATTGTGTGCGTTTCCGCGGACCACCGGCCCGTCGGCGGTAGGCTGATGCGACTTCACGATCCGAACGCTCAATTTGGAAGGCAGGCCGAATGATTCACGACACCGGGTGGGGGCGCTGGGCGCACAGCACTGCGCCGCGATACGCGGCCGGCCTCGGAGCAGCGGCGGGAGCGCTGCTGGTCGCGGGCTTGGTCCCGGCGGTCGGCCCGGTCGCACAGGCGGGCATCGAGCCCGTCCCCGGTGTCGGGATCATGGCGCCGTTGCCGGCTCATGCCCCGGGCGCTGATGGAGCCGACGGAGCGGACGGGGCCGATGGCGCGGACGGCGCTGCCGGCAAGGGCGGCCAAGGCGGCAAGGGCGGCCAGGGTGGCAAGGGCGGCCAGGGTGGCAAGGGCGGTCAAGGTGGCAAGGGCGGCCAGGGCGGCAAGGGCGGCGACGGTGGCCGAGGCGGCGCCGGTGGCCACGGGGGCGCCGGTGGCGCCGGTGGTGCGGCCGGCCCCGGTGGCCAACCCGGTGCGGGCGGTGCCGGTGGCGCCGGCGGTGCGCCCGGACCGGGCGGTCAGCCTGGTCAACCCGGTCAGCCCGGTCAGCCCGGTCGACCCGGCTGAGTTCGCAGAACATCATCAACCGACGGGCCTGGCACGGCACGGCGATGTGAGTCGCACCCGCCGTCCCGGGCCGAATAACCCCCGCTAAAGTCTGACTCGATCGTGGGGGGCCAATGCAGCAAGGAGCCACAAAGAAGTGACTGAGAACCCACGCGCAGACATCGTCTCCCGGCAGTACGAGCGGTGGACCTACCCGCCGCCCATCCACGACCTTCAGGCGTGGTCGGCAGGAAACTGGGAGTGGTTCGACCCGAGCCATGCGCACCGGGTGCTGTGGCCGGATCGGGAGTACCGTCCCGACCTCGACATCCTCATCGCCGGCTGCGGCACCAACCAGGCGGCAGTCTTCGCCTACAACAACCCCAAGGCCCGGGTGGTGGCCGTCGACATCAGCCAATCGTCGCTGGGGCACCAGCAGTACCTCAAGGACAAGCACGGGTTGTGGAACCTGGAGCTGCACCAGCTCCCGATCGAGGAGTTGTCCACGCTGGGCCAGGATTTCGATCTGGTGGTCTCCACCGGGGTGCTGCACCATATGGCCGACCCGAAGGTGGGCATGCAGGCGATCGCAGACCGCCTGCGGCCTGACGGCGTCGCCGGCATCATGCTCTACGCGCGCTACGGCCGCATCGGCATCGAGATCCTCGAGACGGTCTTCCAGGACCTGGGGTTGGAGCAGAGCGACGAGTCGATCCACACGGTTCGCCAGGCCATCCGGATGCTGTCCCAGGACCACCCGGTCCAGCCCTACCTGAAGATCGCCGGCGACCTGGCTTCGGATTCCGGCCTGGTGGACACCTTCCTGCACGGGCGGGCCAAGAGCTACGACGTCGACGGCTGCATCGACCTGGCCACCTCGGCCGGGCTGGACTTCCAGGGCTGGCTGCTCAAGGCGCCCTACTACGCCCATGATGTGGCCGCGCCGGCGGGCGGCGGCTTCTACGAGAAGGTGAACGCGCTGCCGGAGGCCAAGATCTGGTCGGTGATGGAGCGCATTCACACCCTCAATGCGCGGCACTTCTTCATGGCCACGCGCCCCGACCGTCCCAAGAGCAGCTACGTGGTCGACTTCTCGACGGCCGACAGCCTCGACTACGTGCCGCTGTTCCGCTTCAAGTGCGGCCTCAACGGCAATGAGATCTTCCGGCCGGGCTGGCGTATGCCGCTCAACCCGGCTCAGCTGCCGTTCGTGCAGAGCATCGACGGTCGCCGGAGCATCCGCGAGATCGCCGCGAACCTGGCGCAGGCCGGCGGTCCGAACCGGGCGAGCGCGGCGGACCTGGAGAAGTTCGGGCGGCGGCTGTTCCAGTCGCTGTGGCGCCTGGACTTCGTTGCGATGGACCTGAGCGTCGATTCCTGATCGTCGCGCTAACAGGTAAGTCGCCGCGGCGAATACGCCCTCGTAGCGGGCGGCGCGGTGCCGGTCGGGCAGGATAGGGCACATGGTGTTGAATCGGGCCAATCGGAAGGTCACCTTCCCGCAACTGCCTGCGGCGCCCGACGACTATCCGGTCTTCCCGGATAAGTCCACCTGGCCCGTGATCTTTCCCGAGCTGCCGGCTCCGCCGGGAGGGGGACCGTGCCGTCCGCCGCAGCACACCTCCAAGGCCGTGGCCCCGCAGATCCCGGCGGAGTCGCTGCCCAACCACGTCGCCGTCGTGATGGACGGCAACGGCCGTTGGGCCACTCAGCGCGGGTTGGGCCGCACCGAGGGGCACAAGATGGGCGAGGCGGTGCTGATCGATATCACCTGCGGCGCAATCGAACTCGGCATCAAATGGTTGACCGTGTACGCGTTCTCCACGGAGAACTGGAAGCGCTCCGCCGAGGAGGTCCGGTTCCTGATGGGGTTCAACCGCGAGGTGGTGCGCCGCCGCCGGGAAAACCTCAACGCGATGGGTGTGCGGATGCGCTGGGTGGGATCGCGGCCGAAGATGTGGCGCAGCGTCATCAAGGAATTCGAGATCGCCGAGGCCATGACCGTCGGCAACGACGTCATCACCATCAACTACTGCGTCAACTACGGCGGCCGCACCGAGATCGCCGAAGCAGCACAGGCCATCGCCGCGGAGGCGGTGGCCGGCAAGCTGAACCCGAACCGGATCACCGAGGCCACCATCGCCCGGCATCTGCACCGGCCGGACATGCCCGACGTCGACCTGTTGATCCGCACCTCCGGGGAGCAGCGATCGTCCAACTTCATGCTGTGGCAGGCGGCCTACGCCGAATACATCTTCCAGGAGAAGTTGTGGCCGGACTACGACCGCCGCGACCTGTGGGAGGCCTGCGAACAGTACGCCGCTCGGCAACGCCGGTTCGGGACGGCGTGATGCCGGGGCTGGCCGACCGCCTCGCCACCGTGCTCGCCACGGTGCTGACCACCGACGCGGAGCCTGACGGTGCAGTGACCGTCCACCACGAGGCCACCTTGGCCTCCTTGCGGGTGGTGCCGATCACCGACGAGCTGGAGCTGGTGTCGCTCACCCAGATCCTGGGCTGGGACCTGGCGCTGACCAAGAAGCTGCGTGAGCGGGCGGCCGAGCAGGCACGGCTTAGCCAACTCGGGACGGTCACCCTGGTGGAGAAGGGCGCCACCAAGACCGCGGATGTGTTGCTGCGCTACAACTTTCCGGGTTCGGGCCTGACCGACGACGCACTGTGCACGCTGGTCCTGCTGGTGCTGGCCAAAGGTGTCGACATCCGTGAGGCGCTCACTGCCTGAGGGCCGCCGCGCTCACTTCCTGCAGTCCGCGCAGGTGCCGAAGATCTCGATGGTGTGGCTGACATCGGAGAAGCCGTGCTCGGCGGCGATCTGGGCCGCCCACTCCTCGACTTCGTGATCGCCCACCTCGACCGTGGCGCCGCAGTGGCGGCACACCAGGTGGTGGTGATGGTGCTCCGAGCAGCGCCGGTACACCGATTCGCCGGTGTCGGCGCGCAGCGTGTCGACGGTCCCGGCGTCGGCCATTGCCTGCAGTGTCCGGTAGACCGTGGTCAGGCCGATGTTCTCCCCGCGCTCGCGCAGCGCGTCGTGCAGCTCCTGGGCCGAACGGAAGTCATCGATGGTCTCCAGCAATGCCGAGATCGCTGCGCGCTGCCGGGTGGAGCGCACCCCCGGGGCGGTCAACGGTCCTCACCGGCGTGGGCCACCGCGTCGATGACGATGTGCGCCAGGTGGTGGTCGGCCAACCGGTAGAGCACTTCGCGGCCCGACCGTTCCCCGGTGACCACCCCAGCCGATTTCAGGATTTTCAGGTGCTGACTGACCAGCGGCTGGGGCACCCCGAGCGCGTCGACGAGTTCGTGCACGCAGCGGTGCGATTCCTGCAGCTGCAAGACGATCGCGATGCGCACCGGAGCGGCCAGCGCGCGCAGCAATTCGCCGGCGGCATCGAGGATCTCCCGCGGCGGCGTCGCGGGGAAGGCGGGCCCGGTGTGCTGGTGATCGTCGGCGACCAGGCCGGATGCCGGGGGGGACATCCCACCACCTCCGCCCATGTTGGAAACCGTTTTCAGCTGGCTCCACTGTTCCATGCGTAATGACGCATGTCAAAGAAGCTCGGCGCTGTCGATACGATGTCGGTGCTCTGCGTGTCGGCGTTGCCGGCGCGGCCCCGACAAGACAGGAGTGCACCCCCTCGTGGCGTCCGTCATCGACACCGTCGTCAACCTGGCCAAGCGCCGCGGGCTGGTCTTCCCGGCCGGCGAAATCTACGGCGGCACCAAATCCGCGTGGGACTATGGCCCGCTCGGCGTGGAGTTCAAAGAGAACATCAAGCGACAGTGGTGGCGCTCGGTGGTGACCGCCCGCGACGATGTCGTCGGGCTGGACTCGTCGATCATCCTGCCGCGGGAGGTATGGGTGGCCTCCGGTCACGTCGAGGTGTTCAACGACCCGCTGGTGGAGTGCCTGTCCTGCCACAAGCGGCACCGCCAGGACCACATGCAGGAGGCGGCAGCGGCCAAGCGGCTCGCAAAAGGGGAGCAGGTCGATCCAGACGCAGTGCCGATGAGCGAGATCGCCTGCCCGGACTGCGGCACCAAGGGCCAGTGGACCGAGCCTCGCGAGTTCAACATGATGCTCAAGACCTACCTCGGTCCCATCGAAAGCGAGGAGGGGCTGCACTACCTGCGCCCGGAGACCGCCCAGGGTATCTTCGTCAACTTCGCCAACGTGGTCACCACCGCGCGCCGCAAACCGCCGTTCGGAATTGCCCAGACCGGCAAGAGCTTCCGCAACGAGATCACCCCCGGCAACTTCATCTTCCGGACCCGCGAGTTCGAGCAGATGGAGATGGAGTTCTTCGTCGAGCCCTCCACCGCCGCCGAGTGGCACCAGTACTGGATCGACACCCGGCTGCAGTGGTACGTCGACCTCGGTATCGCCCGGGATAACCTGCGTCTGTTCGAGCATCCGCTGGAGAAGCTGTCGCACTACAGCGCCGGCACCACCGACATCGAGTACAGGTTCGGTTTCCAGAACAACCCCTGGGGTGAGCTGGAGGGCATCGCCAACCGCACCGACTTCGACCTGTCCACCCACACCAAGCACTCGGGCGTCGACCTGTCGTTCTACGACCAGGCGTCCGACACCCGGTACACGCCGTACGTGATCGAGCCGGCCGCGGGACTGACCCGCTCCTTCATGGCGTTCTTGATCGACGCCTACCACGAGGACGAGGCGCCCAACGCCAAGGGCGGGGTGGACAAGCGCACCGTGCTGCGGCTGGACCCGCGGCTGGCGCCGGTCAAGGCCGCGGTGCTGCCGTTGAGCCGCAACGCCGACCTGTCACCGAAGGCCCGCGACCTGGCCGCCGAGTTGCGGCAGTGCTGGAACGTCGAGTTCGACGACGCCGGGGCGGTGGGCCGGCGCTATCGGCGGCAGGACGAGATCGGCACCCCGTTCTGCATCACGGTTGACTTCGACTCGCTCGACGACCAAGCGGTCACCGTGCGGGAACGCGACAGCATGACCCAGGAGCGGGTGGCCATCGACGCGGTGGCCGACTATCTGGCCGTTCGACTCAAGGGCTGCTGAAGGCTCCAGCGGCCTCGTGCCGGTAGCGGCTTACCCCACGATTGGTCGGGGACTCGACAGTACCTTGATCATTCTTCTGGTACGGCCGTGAGCCGATGAAGAGGCCCGCCCGTCGGCCGGCATGGTCCAGCAGGGGTAGCCGAATAACCGAGTGCGCCGCAACGGATTACAGACTCAAGTTTCGGACCGGGCGGCCGTTTCCGTAAGCGGCCGTCCCGCATAAACGACACGAAGCGCAGGCATACGTGAGACTGTTGCGGGTCAGGTTGACAGCCGCGCCCGGGCCGGTGTTGGCTCAACTTCGGCTGAGAAATCATCCAGAGTCTGGGTCGGGGAATTGGGTTCTAACACGGGAGGATGGCAGATGGCGGGAAGTAAATACGCAGGGAAACAGCATGATTCACGTACTGCGAAGGCCCGCCGTCGCAATCGTGTGATCGGGGCGGGGGGCTCGGCGGCCGCATTCTTGGCGTTCGGGATGGCCCCATTGGCCACCGCGCCGGACGCACACGCCGACGGACTCGACTGGCTGGTAGATCTGTTCGACCCGAGCATGGTCGCAGGTCCCGCCGTCGACACCACCGGGGTCGACGGCGTGTTCGGCGACTCGCCGTTCTGGGACCAGCTGCTGCTGGCCAACCCCGAGCTCGACCCGGCGAGCGTGGTCGAGTCGTGGATGTACGACCCGTGGCACACGGCCATGGAGGCGTGGATCACCAGTGACATCGGCCAGCAGATCGACAATGCCATCAACACCGCCTACATCCAGATGAACGGCGTGGACAGCCTCGAGGGCGCGTGCGGGCTGATCTGCAACGGTGTCGACGGCACCGAGGAGAGCCCGGACGGCGGCGCCGGCGGATTGTGGTTCGGCGACGGCGGCGACGGTTGGGACTCCACCGTGCAGGGCGTGGCCGGTGGTGACGGTGGTGCCGCCGGGTTCTTCGGCAACGGCGGCGACGGCGGCGACGGCTGGGATTCCACCGTGGCCGGGATCGACGGTGGCGCCGGCGGCAACGGCGGTACCGGTGGCAGCGTCATGGGCGACGGCGGGGTCGGCGGTACCGGTGGCGACGGGTACGACGCGACGGCTAACGGTGTCGGCGGCACCGCGACCGGCTCCAACGGTGGTGCTGGCGGTAACGGTGGCGACACCAGCGATGCCGCCACCTTGATCTTCGGCAACGGCGGGGCCGGTGGCGCGGGCGGTGCCGGCGGCGACGGCACCGCTAACGGTGCTACGGGCACCGTCACTGGCGGCAACGGTGGTGTCGGTGGCACCGGCGGGAACTCGTTCGCCCCCATCGGCAATGGCGGTGAAGGCGGCGCCGGAGGTGCGGGCGGCGCCGGTGGAGACGGGACTGCCAACGGCTCCCAGGGCAACTCGACCGGCGGCGACGGCGGTATGGGTGGCACCGGCGGCACTGCCGAGAACGGCCACGGTGGCACCGGCGGGGTCGGTGGAGCCGGCGGCGACGCCAGGTCTAACGGTCACCTCGGTGTCGCCACCGGTGGTGACGGCGGGGCCGGTGGCACCGGCGGCCAGGGTCTCATCGCCGGCACCGGTGGTGACGGTGGGGCCGGTGGCGACGCCAGGTCCAACGGTTCCGGCGGCATCGCGACCGCTGGTGCCGGTGGTACCGGTGGTGCCGGCGCCGAAGGTGCTACCGGCGCGGCCGGCCAGCCCGGCGGGACCGGTGGTGCCGGCGGCAACGGCGGGGCCGGTGGCGACGCCACGACCAAGGGGTCCGGGGGCACCTCGACTGCCGGTAACGGCGGCGACGGGGGCGCCGGTGGCAACGGCGGCACCGGCGGCACCGGCGGCGCGGTCGGCGGCCAGGGCGGCCCTGGTGGCACCGGCGGGGCCGGTGGCACCGCGACGGCAACCGGCAACGACAGCACGGCGACTCAGGGCACGGCCGGTAAGCCTGGGCCGGACGGCCAGCCGGGGGCGGCCGGACCGACCAGCACCGCTCCCTGAAACGTCTCGACGCAAAAGTGCCCGCACCCCTTGGGGCGCGGGCACTTTCGCGTCGGCGTCGGCGGCGAGATGAGGTTGGCGCCCTGGGGGATCGAGGTCAGTCTCCGGCGACTTCGGGGAATCTCGGCCTGGCTGGCTTGAACCAGTCGGTCCGGGTCCGCCAGGACAGCGCGGACGCGTAGACGAACGCGGTGGCGCTCACGCCCGCGCAGATCCAGCTGGGCAGCGTGACGCCACTACCGACCAGCACGCTGGTCAACTGCACCAGGATCGCCGCGGGTTTGAAGGTTGCCCAGACCAGGTACAGGTCGATGGCGGGTCTCGAGCGCGGATCGCTCCGGAGGATCAGCAGTACCCGGGCGGTGAACCCGAACAGATACAGCGCAACGGCGGCGACCAGCGCCCAGTACACCCCGAACCACGGTCCGCGGGGCGCGAACACGTCGAAGTGCTCAGGTTGGCCCCAGTCGGCGACGCAGAACACGACGACCACGAGCGGCAGAATGACTTTCAGCGGCGTCGTGACGTGCCGGTGCCCCAGCAAACGGGCTTGGTCGTCGTCGGTCAATCGCGTCGCCAAGTGCTCGAACATGACCAACACGGCGCAGAACATGCACAGCACAGCTAGCATCCCGGCGACGTTCCACAACCCGAGCACCTGGTGTACGAGCGGGTCGAAACGCGTCGTCCCGACCGGGGACATCAGCAGCCCGGCGCACCCGATGAGCACCAGGACGCGGGAAGGATTGGCGTCCCAGCGCGAACCCCAGGTGTGTCGGCGGACCCACAGCGCATACCCGCACGCCAACAGGATCACCGTGAGGGCGACGTCGACCACGGCTCAGGAGTCTACGTAGGAACCGGCAGGACGGGGCCTCAGAACCGGCCGCCGCCGCCGAAGAAACCCCCGCCACCGGAGGAACCGCCGAAGGACGTCGGACTCCAGCCTCCACCACCGCCACCGAAGCCGCCGCCCATCCCGCCTCCACTGAGGATGTTGCCGATGATGATGCCGCCGAGCATGGCCCCGGTGTCGTTGCCACCGCCGGGGCCGCCGTAGCGGCCGTAGTACTGCCGCTGCGCAGCTTGCACGTCCGCCTTGGCCAGGGATTGCGCCGCGGCCGCCAGCGTGGCGGCTCCGTTGGCCTGGGCGATGGCGCCGGCGACGTCGGTGGCGCGCTTGTCCTGCGCGGCCTCGAGCCGGCGTCTGGCCTCGGCCAACCGGGTGCGCGCCTCCGGGCCGACGCTGCCGCGGCGGGTGTCGATGTAATCCGACACGGCGCGGATCCGCGACGAGGCGGTGAACAGCGCCTGTTCCAGGGTGCGGGTCAGCCGCTCGGCGGCGGCGCGTTCCTCGGCCACGGTGTCCAACAGGGCGTCCAGGTCGGAGTCGGCCTTGGTCAACGCGGTAAACGCCCCCAGCGGATCGCCGGTGGCCCGGGCGGCGGCAACGGCCTGCACCGCGGTGTCGCGGGCAGCGGTCAGCTCGGAGCGGCGTGCGCCCGCACCGCGCTGCAGCTGGGCATTGGCCTGCGCGATCCCGGCCTCGGCGTCGGCAATGGCCTCCGGCAGCGTCGCGACCGCGTGGCGGATGTCGCGGGCGGCGTTGTCCACCGCGTCGAGCAGGGCCCGGCCCTGAGCCAGCCCCGACTCGGCGGCCCGCACCGCGTCGACCAGTTCGCTCTGCCCGCCGGTGATCGGGCGGTCGGCCAGGGTGCGCGCGCGGGTGATGTTGCGCTCGGCGAAGGCCGCCCGGTCCTGCGCCGTCTTGACATTGCCGGACACCGAACTCAGTGCCGTGGCGTCGAATTCCCCGTGCAACCCGACCAGATGCTGCTCGGAGGCCGGAATGCGCCCGGTCAGCTCGACGAGCTGCTTGGTCAGGTCGTCCAGGCGGGCCGGTGCATTGAGAACCAGGTCGCGCAACTGCTCGAACGATGCACGCTGGGTCTCCAATTCGCGGTCGGCCTTGGCGGCGGTGACGATCACCCCGGTCAACAGATCGCGCTGCTGGGCCGGCGTCTCGGGGATGTCGTCATCGAGTTGCTGACGCACCGCGAAGGCGTGCTCCATGGCCGCCTTGGCGCTGGCGACCGCCTGCGCGAACGGCCTGGTGCGTTCCTCGCCGAACTCGTCGACGGCCAACTGCAACTCGTTGGCGCTGGTGCGCACCGCGTTGTCGACGTCGACCACCTTCTCCCGCGACAGCGCATCCAAGGCGAACACCGGCACGTCGGCCAGCGCGTTCGGATCGGTCGAATCGACCCGCCGGGCCGCTGCCAGCACCGCGTTGTGCCGGCGCCGCCGCAGATAGCGTGCCACCAACAGCACCACCACACCGGCGGCCGCCACCGCGGCCAGCGCGATCAGGATCGGCACCCAGCTCACTTCGGCCGGCGCTGCCGCCACGTCCAGCCCGCTGGCGGCGACAGCGGCCGCCCCGGCCCAGTCCCCACGGTGCAGGGCCGGCTCGATGTCGTTGCGCCGCAAGGCGTCGACCTTGTCAGCGCTGATCTCGCCGATGCCGTTGGATACCAAAAACGCGTAACTGCGATCGGCGGTTGCCACCGCCAGCAGCGCGTCGTTTCCGCCCAGGTCGCTGAGCTGCGCCGTGCTGCGGCCCCAATCGTCGGCGGTCAGCCCGGAGAAGACGTCGACGTAGACCACCCACAGCCGGATGTGCCGGTCGGTGTAGAGCTTGTCGATCGCAGCCTGCACGCCGGCGCGGTCGGATGGCGAGAGCACTCCGGCGCTGTCGGTGATCGAGCTGGGCAGCCGCAACGGGGGTTGCGCCGCTGCGCCGGGGGCCACCAGCAGCACCGCGATGACGACCGCCAGGGCGGCGCTGAGCAGGCGCGTGATTCGCATGCTGGCCAATGTATATGCGATCTGCGGGTGGCCGCTGAAATTATGTGATGGGCCGGGGGTAGCTGGGCACGGCGTTTCGGCCCGGCATGTCATCGATGCGGACCGGGCCAAAATAGACTGGCGGCGGTGGCCACAAACTCATGCGACAACTACGGCGCGCACGACCGCGACCGCATGGTGGGGGAGTCGTCGAAAACCGCCGGCCTGCCCGGGACCGGCGGCCAGCACCGCACCGACTTCGCCCGCGACCGGGCCAGGGTGCTGCACAGCGCCGCCCTGCGTCGGCTGGCCGACAAGACGCAGGTCGTCGGTCCCCGCGACGGTGATACCCCCCGCACCCGGCTGACCCACTCGCTGGAGGTGGCCCAGATCGGGCGGGGCATGGCCATCGGGCTGGGCTGCGATCCCGACCTGGTCGACTTGGCCGGGCTGGCCCACGATATCGGGCACCCCCCGTACGGGCACAACGGCGAGCAGGCGCTCAACGAAATCGCCGCGGAGTGCGGTGGATTCGAAGGCAACGCGCAGAATTTCCGGATCCTGACCAGCCTGGAACCCAAAGTCCTGGGGCCGGACGGGGCAAGCGCGGGACTGAATCTGACCCGGGCGGCGCTGGACGCCGTCACCAAATATCCGTGGCCGCGCGAGTCGGGAAACGGCCCGGCCCGGACCAAGTTCGGCTTCTATGACGACGACCGGGCCGCCGCCGAGTGGATGCGCCAAGGCGCGCCGGAGGGTCGGGTCTGCCTGGAAGCGCAGATCATGGACTGGGCCGATGACGTCGCCTACTCCGTGCACGACGTCGAGGACGGTGTCATCGCGGGCCGTATCGACCTGCGCGTGCTCGCCGACGCCGCGACGGTGGCCGAACTGGCGCGCCTGGGCGACCCCGACGGCGTCCATGATCTGGCCGCGGCCGCGCATCGACTCACCGAGCTTCCGGTGGTGGCCGCTGTCGGCGGCTATGACGCGACCCTGTCGGCGTCAGTGGCACTGAAGCGGCTGACCAGCGAGCTGGTGGGCCGCTTCGCGTCCGCGGCGATCAGCGCCACCCACGCCGTTGCCGGCCGCCGGCCACTGAGCCGCTACCAGGCCGACCTGACGGTGCCCGAATTGGTGCGGGCCGAAGTTGCCGTGCTGAAAACCCTTGCAGTGCAATTCATCATGTCCGAAGATCAGCATCGCAAAATTCAGGAGGCCCAGCGCGAGCGGGTTCACGCGGTGGCCCACCGGCTGCTCGCCGGGGCGCCGGAGAGCCTGGACCCGATCTTCGTCCCGGCGTTCGCCGCCGCCTCCGATGACGGCGCACGACTGCGGGTCGTCATCGACCAGATCGCGTCGTGCACCGAGGGCCGACTGGAGCGGCTCGCGGCGGGCTGAGCCGACTCAGGCGAGCTTGGTGACCTTGTCCATCATCGCTCGCACCGCATCGATGCTGCTGGTCTGCGGGTCGCCGGAACCGGTGGCGTTCTCGGTGCCGGTGAACGCGATCAGCACCCCGACGATGCAGTTGCCCTGCACGCCGATGGCCCGGGTGTCCGGCGCCTTGGGGCTCTTGTCCAGCACGATCGACGCCGCCAGCACGTCATCGGTGACCCGCACGTCGGTGATATGCATTTCGGTGCCGTGCAGGTGCGGCTGCCCGCCCGAATCCGAGTCGGCGTTGACCGGATGCCCGTCACAGCGCTTCCACTGCGCGGCAAACTTGGCGAACAGCGCTTGTGCGTCCGCCGCAGTGGGCAGCGCGACCACGGCCTCCTTGACGAACATCACCCGGGTGGTGAGCGGCTTGAAGCCGTCCCGGTTGGGTTCGGAGTCGATCCAGGTCTCCCGCGCGTAGCTTTGAACGTCGGCTCCGGAGTACACACTCTTGGGGGCGACATCCACGACGCCGACACATTCGCCGGGCGACGACGAGTCCTCCATCGCTTCCAGACCGCCGTAGGACGGCGGGCCGGTGACGGTCGTGAACGGCTGATCCAGCATCTTGGTCAGCTCGGCGCCGTCGAGCAGGACCTGCTTGACGGTCTCGCCGGTGACCCCCGATGCGGCGCCGCGGGAACGGTCGGGCAGAACCAGCCAGGCGAGCAGCGCCACAGCGGCCAGGGCGGCGACCGCGATCACGAGCAGCAGGCGCGGTCGTCGGGATTTCGCCGCCGTTGGCTGCTCGGACAGACTCATGCGCGCTCCCTGACGTCGACGTTGACGAACCGAGCTTAAAACATGGCGGCTTGCGGCCGGCTGTGCGCTCTAGACTGACCCGGTGCCCGGCCGTATCTCCGATCGCGACATCGCCGCCATCCGCGAACGTGTCCGGATCGAGGACGTGGTCGGCGATTATGTGCAGCTCAGGCGGGCTGGGGCCGACTCGCTCAAGGGACTGTGCCCGTTCCACAACGAGAAGTCGCCGTCGTTTCACGTCCGGCCCAACCACGGCCTGTTCCACTGCTTCGGGTGCGGGGAAGGCGGCGACGTCTACGCGTTCGTGCAGAAGATCGAGCATGCCAGCTTCGTCGAGGCGGTCGAGTTGCTGGCCGACCGGGTCGGCCACACCATCACCTACACCGGGGCATCGGCGACCAACATCCAGCGCGAGCGCGGGGGGCGCAGCCGGCTGATCGCCGCCAATGCGGCGGCGGCCGAGTTCTATGCCGCGGCGCTGGGCACCGCCGAGGCGGCACCGGCGCGCAAATACCTCACCGAACGCAACTTCGACGCCGCCGCCGCGCAGCGGTTCGGTTGCGGTTTCGCCCCGTCCGGGTGGGACAGCCTGACGAAACACTTGCTGCGCAAGGGCTTCGAGTTCAAAGAGCTTGAGGCCGCGGGCCTGTCCCGGGAGGGGCGCCGCGGTCCGATGGACCGGTTCCACCGCCGGCTGCTGTGGCCGATCCGTTCCTCGGCGGGGGAGGTGATCGGGTTCGGCGCGCGCCGGTTGTTCGACGACGACCCGATGGAGGCCAAGTACGTCAACACTCCCGAAACCACGCTGTACAAGAAGTCCAATGCGCTGTTCGGCCTGGACCTGGCCAAGCGGGACATCGCGCGTGGCCACCAGGCCATCGTCGTCGAGGGCTACACCGACGTGATGGCGATGCACCTGGCCGGGGTGACCACCGCGGTGGCCTCGTGCGGCACCGCCTTCGGCGACGAACACCTGGCCATGCTGCGCCGACTGATGATGGACGACAAGTTCTTTCGGGGTGAGCTGATCTACGTCTTCGACGGCGACGCGGCCGGACGACAAGCCGCTCTCAAAGCCCTGGACGGCGAACAACAGCTGGCCGGACAGTCATTCGTCGCAGTGGCCGCCGACGGCATGGATCCGTGCGACCTGCGGCTGGCGCACGGCGACGAGGCGCTGCGCGACCTGGTGGCACGCCGCACTCCGTTGTTCGAGTTCGCCGTTCGCACCGCTCTGGCCGAGATGGATCTGGACAATGCCGAGGGCCGGGTCGCGGCGCTGCGCCGCTGCGTGCCGATGGTCGCCCAGATCAAGGACCCCATCCTGCGCGACGAATACGCGCGCCAGCTGGCCGGTTGGGTGGGTTGGGACGACGTCGCGCAGGTGATCGGGCGGGTGCGCGCTCAGGCCAAGCAGGCCAAGGATTCGCGCGGCGGCGCGGCGCGGGTCTCCACCGCGACCGCCACAGCCGCTGCCCAACCGCCGGTGGCGCGTCCTAACCCGGCCGATCCGACGCTGTGGCCGCAGCGGGAGGCGCTCAAAGCCGCGCTGCAGTTCCCGGCGCTGGCCGGGCCGGTGTTCGACAGCCTGACGGTGGAGAGTTTCACCCACCCCGGCTACGCGGCGGTGCGCTCGGCGATCGAGACGGCCGGCGGAACCGGCGGGACCGCTGCCGCGGCCGCCGGCGCGCAGTGGATCGAGACGGTGCGTGAGCAGACCACCTCGCCGCTGACCGTCGGGCTCATCCACGAGCTGAGTGTGGAGTCGATCCGCGTCGACGACGACAAGTTGCCCCGCTACATCGGCGGGGTACTGGCCCGGCTGCAGGAGGTGTGGGTGGGCCGGCAGATCGCCGAGGTCAAGTCCAAACTGCAGCGCATGTCACCGGTGGAGCACAGCGACGAATACCACGCGCTCTTCGGTGACCTGGTCGCGATGGAGGCCTATCGGCGCAGCCTGCTGGAGCAAGCCAGCGGCGACGAAGTGACCGCCTGATCGCCAGCCCGGCCGGAGGTCGGGCGCAGCGGGTCAGGCGTGATCGGCACCGCCTGATCGCAAGCCCGGCCGGAGGTCGGGTCCAGCGGGTCAGGCGTGATCGGCACCGCCTGATCGCAAGCCCGGCCGGAGGTCGGGTCCAGCGGGTCAGGCGTGATCGGCACCGCCTGATCGCAAGCCCGGCCGGAGGTCGGGTGCAGCGGGTCAGGCGCCACCGGCACCGCCTAGAGCTCGGAGTCCTCCGGGTCTTCCGGCCGCAGCACCGTGGTGCCGTCCTCGAGTTCGGTCAGGGTCACCATCGTGGGGTCGGGATGGATCCGGTTGGCGATGCTGCGCCGTCCCTTGTCGATCACCGCCTTGGCGATCGGGCTGCTGGTGAGCGCGTGGTAGGTGCCGACGATCTGCTCGTAGCGTCGACGGCCGGCTTTCGTGCCCATCACATACCCGACGCCCATCACGACGACGTACCCGATCAATGCTGCTCCCTACAACGTGCGGTGTTCCCATCCTGCCCCATCCGGCGGCGCGGCGATTCGGTGCGACCCCCGCGGGACGGTGCTCCTGTCGGCATGCGCTAGAGTCGTGCACGTCCACGCGGACAGCAGTCCCCTGTAGCTCAATTGGCAGAGCATTCGGCTGTTAACCGGAGGGTTGGTGGTTCGAGTCCACCCGGGGGAGCCACGTTTTACCGGCGTCAGCCCAACCCTCAGTCCAGCCTGGGAATCACCGAAGGACCGGACTGCTGCGGCTGCGCCTGAGGCGCGAACATCTGCGGCGGTTGCTGCGGCATTCCCGACTGTTGCTGCTGCTGTTTGGCGGCACGGGCCTGTGCGATCGCGTTGACCAGCGGGCTGGCGGCCATCAGTTCCCGGCGCTCTTCTTCGCTCAGCTCGTAGATCGCCCAGGCGCCCCAGGCGGCCGGGCGCACATACACGGTGACCTTCTGGCGGCCGTTGTTGAAGACGGCCGGAACCGCCACGGCTCGATCGGTGGCGGCGAAGCTGGCCATTTCCTGGGTGATCCGCTCGATATCGGCGGATTCCTGCAGCTCATAGGTCGGCGACTGGCCGCCCTTGGTCGGTGAGGCGTTCAGCGCGAGGAACCACGCCATGGGTGATACTCCTTTGTTTGGGCTCGATGCCGACAGCCTATAAAGGCGGCCGGCGACACGGCCAACCGGCGGTCAGCAAGCCTCGACGGAGGAGAGGCGAAGCTGGACCGCCGCATCAAACCCGCGGTTAGTAAGCCTCGACGGAGGAGAGGCGAAGCTGGACCGCCGCATCAAACCCGCGGTCAGCAAGCCTCGACGGAGGAGAGGCGAAGCTGGACCGCCGAATCAAACCCGGCGGCTAGACCAGGTGTTCCGGATGCAGCATCTCGGCGTATCGCAGCTGTTCGGGGATGCCGAATCCGTCGACCAGGGTTTGGGCGTGCGGCCGCAACTTGCGGCACCGGTCGTTGATGCCGCGGGTGACGGCCTTGGCCCGATCGGTGGACAGGTACCGGTGCTCGATGTACCACGCCTTGTCGTCCTCGATGACGCTGAGCGCGTACAGGTCGCACACCAGCTCCAGCAGATCGCGGGCCTCGGCGTCCGGGCAGGAGTCGATGCCGGCGACGAACGCCTCCAGCACCACCCGGTCGATGTGGGCGGTGGCGGCGTGCAGCACGTGGTCCTGGACCGCGTTGAACGCGTCGAAGTCGCTCATCTCCTCGGACTTGGCGCGCAACCGGCGTGCCACCGAGGTCAGCAGATATTGTTCGCGGTCTTCGAACATGTGCAGTTGGGTCCCGCGGTTGAACAGGCTGCCCTCCTCTTCGCTGTCTTGGCGGGCGTCCACGAACGTTTGGATGATCGTCTCTGCCGCGGTACGTTTCAGCACCCGGTCCCCGACGGTCTCGGCGGCGAACCGCACCCAGTCGACGGGGCTCATCCCGGCGATGTCGTCGGCGTAGGCGGTCAGCAGTTGCTTGGCCACCAGCTGGGTCAGCACGTGGTTGTCGCCCTCGAAGGTGGTGAACACGTCGATGTCGGCGCGCAACGCGATCAGCCGGTTCTCGGCCATGTAGCCGGCGCCCCCGCAGGCTTCCCGCGCTTCCTGGATCGCCCGGGACGCGTGCCAGGTGTTGGCGGCCTTGAGCCCGGCCGCCCGCGCCTCGAGCTCACGCTGCTCCTCGGCGTCGGGATCGTCGGACGTCTGCAGGTCATGGCAGCGGCCCACCAACTCGTTCTGGGCGAACTGCAACGCATAGGACCGGGCGATCAGCGGGAACAACCGGCGCTGATGCACCAGGTAGTCCATGATCAGCACCTCGTGTTCGGCTCCGTCATCGCCAGGCGCACTGAACTGCCTGCGCTGCAACGCATATCGGGTGGCGATATCGAGGGCGACCCGCGCGGCCGCTCCTGCGCTGCCACCCACCGAGACCCGGCCCCGGATCAGGGTGCCGATCATGGTGAAAAACCGTCGGCCGTCGCTTTCGATCGACGACCGGTAGCTGCCGTCGGCGTCGACGTCGGCGTATCTGTTCAACAGGTTCTCCCGGGGAATCCGGACCTGGTCGAACACGATGCGGCCGTTGTCCACGCCCGGCAGGCCGCCTTTGTAGTGGCAGTCCGAGGTCGTGACCCCGGGCAGGTCATTACCGTGTGCATCCCGGATCGGCACCAGGAAGCAGTGCACGCCATGACTTTTGCCAGCGGTGATCAGCTGAGCGAAGACCGCCGCGACGGTGGCGGTTTCGGCCGCACCACCGATGTAGTCCTTGCGCGCCGGACCGGTCGCGGAGTCGATGACGAACTCGCCCGTCGTCGCGTCGTAGGTGGCGGTGGTCTCCAGTGACTGCACGTCGCTGCCGTGGCCGGTCTCGGTCATCGCGAAGCAGCCGAGCATCTCGAGGTCGATGATCTTCTGCACGTAGGCGCGGTGGTGACGTTCGGTGCCCAGGTTTTCCACGGCGCCGCCGAACAACCCCCACTGCACCCCGGCTTTGACCATCAGGGACAGATCCGACATCGCCAGCAGTTCGATCATGCTGATCGCCGCGCCCACGTCACCGGTTCCACCGTGCTCCTTGCGGAAACTGTCGGCGGCCACGCCGGTGCCGGCCAGGATCCTGAGCTGTTCGGCGACTTTGGCGCGGGCGATCGCGGTGTTGGGGGTGTAGTGCGGACGGAACTTTTCATCGGAGAGGGTGGCCCGGACCCGGTTCTTCACCGCGCGCCAGCGGCCGTCCAAGGTGTCGCGCAGAGCTTCGGAAGTGGTCACTCCTGCACGGTATCCGGGCGAGGTGGCCGGTAAACGGGGTTTAGATTACGGTGTGCGCTCCACGCTGGCCGGGTTGCTGTCGCTGTGTTGGCTGCTGGTCGCCGGCTGCGGTCGCTGCGAGGCACCGACGCCGGGGCTGGAATATCTCGGCCAGATCCACCTTCCGTCGAACACCACATTCGACGGCACGGCGGTCGGCGGTCTGTCGGGCATCAGTTATGACCCCGGCCGCGACTGCTACTACGTGATCAGTGATGACCGGTCGGCCAAGGGGCCGGCGCGGTTCTACACGGTTCGGCTCTCGGTGTCGGATCGCGGCGTCGACGATGTCACGATCAGCGCCGTCCACTCGCTGCTGGACGAGCGCGGAGCGCCGTTCGGCCCGCGATCTTTCGGCAGTTCGCCGCCGGTGATACCGCCCGACCCGGAAGGGATCGCGTTCGACGGCGGCCGACAGCGGCTGTATTGGTCGTCGGAGGGCGAGCGGCTCACCGACGGCCCGCACGGCCCCGTGCTGGCCGACCCCTGGGTCAGGATCGCCGGGCTCGACGGCAGCTACCTCGGCCAGTTCGCCATGCCGCCGGAGCTTGCGATGTCGGCACAGCTCAGCGGGCCGCGCCGCAACACGACGCTCGAGGGTCTCACGCTGACCGCCGACGGCCGGCTGCTGTTCGCTGCGATGGAGGGGCCCGGCTACGACGACGGTGCCCCACCGGATCAGGTCCACGGGGCGCTGACTCGGATCACCGCCTACCGCCTGGACGCGCACGGCGACCCCGGGGCCCCGGTCGCCCAGTACGCCTACCCGCTGGAGCCGGCGACCCCGCCCACCGAAACCAACGGCCTCACCGACCTGGTGGCGCTGTCGGATACCGCCTTCCTGGTGATCGAGCGGGCGTTCAGCGCCCGACCGGCGGTGCGGCTGTTTCGCGCCGAGATCGGTGACGCCACCGACGTGCTGGGTGTGCCGGCACTGGCCGGGCGGACCCTGACCCCGATGACCAAGACGCTGCTGGCCGACCTGTCTGCCACGCCCGGCCTGGATCCGCTGGACAACATCGAGGGGATCACGCTGGGGCCGCGGCTGCCTGACGGCCGGCAAACGGTGGTGCTGGTCAGCGACGACAACTTCTCGCCGCGGCAGGTGACCCAGTTCGTGGTGTTTGCGGTGCCTGCGGCCTGAACCACCCGACGGGCCGGACCTGGGGAGACTGAATACGCTCCGACGACAGCTAATTGGACGTTTTCCGAATGCCGACGGCGGTAATTGACGATTCCGAGTATCGAAAAGAGTCAACTTCAACATTGCCCTGATAGCGTTAGCGCAATGCGGTACGACTGCCGGTCAGTGACGAGGCTGAGATCGCGCGTTGGCTGAAACCACCGACCGGCGCGCCGATGCCACGCGCCAGCAGATCATCCGCGCCGCTGCGCATCAGTTCGCCCAGCGGCCCTATCACGACGTCGGCCTTGACGACATCCTCGCCGAAGCGGAATTGACCAAGGGCGCCATGTATTTCCATTTCCGCTCCAAGCATGCGCTGGCTCTGGCCGTCATCGATGAACAACTGGCCAGGGCGGGGGCGGCGGTGCAGGCGCTGGTCGACCGCAAGCTCTCCGGCCTGGAAACCCTGATCGACGTCGGCTACCTGATGGCGGTCGAGGACATCTGCCGCGACACCGCGCGCGCGGTGCTGCATCTGCTGCCGGTGGTCGGCCGGGCCGAGGGCCTGCAGACCACGGTGCTCAACAACGCGGTCCAGGCGCTGAGCGTGGTCGCCGAACGCGCGATCGCCGAAGGCGACGTCGTCGACAGCGATCCGCACGACATCGCGCGAGTGCTGCTGACGCTGTACCTGGGTTTGCGGCAAGCCGGCAACCTCGACGAGCCCGAGCAGTTCCTGCGCCAGATCGAGCGGGCGCTGATCGTCGTACTTCCGGGTATGGTGCCCGCGGACCGGATCGACTACTTCCTCCAGTTCATCCGGCGACGCACTGCGCTGGCGGTCAAAACCACCTCGGCGGAGTTCGCCGCGGCCGGAGACCGGATCGACTGATGGCACGTCAAGTCCGATCCGAGGCGACGCGGCGGAAACTGCTCGACGCCGCTATCGACGTCTTCGGCGAGGTCGGCTATGTCGCCGCGGGGCGAACCGCCATCATCGAGCGGGCCGGGGTGACCAAAGGTGCCCTCTACCACCACTTCGACTCGATGGAATCCCTGGTGATGGCGATCATCGAGGGCGGATTCGCCACCATGTTGAACACCTTCCGGGGTATGTGCCAGCCGTCGTCGCCGGCGCTGGAGGGCATGATCCACGGCATGTTCGCCGTCACCGCGGTTCTGGCGGCCGACAAGGAGGCGCGCGCGGCGGGCCATCTGGTGTTCGCACTGTCGGAATCCAACGATCTCGGTGGTGATGTCGCCGGGGAGTGGGCGGCCGCGGTGACTGCGCAGACCACCCGCGCGATCGCCGAGGGCGACCTGCGCGAGGACCTCGATGCCGCCCAGGTCGCCGAGTCGATCACCGGCGCCATGCTCGGGACGTGGCTGCTGTCGCACTCCGGCGACAGCGTCGGGCGGCTGACCCGGATGTGGGGGGCGCTGCTCCCGGCGATCGTGGCGGCGGACTCGCTGTCGTATTTCCAGCAATTCCTGGCCCGTGAGGCGCTGCGTTATCAGGTCAGCCCGGGCGCCGACGAAGACTCAGCCGCCGACCGCTGAGCGGTTACCGTTCATCGAGCCACAGCTGCTCGGTGAGGTCCTGGAACGTCGCGAGCGCAACCCGGTCGTCGGCACGTTCGAGTGCCGACTTGCTCATCAATGCCCGCACCGTAGAACCGTCTCGATGTCCAAGGGAGACGACGAGATTGGCCAACGAGTGCATCACCGACAAGGCGGACTCCTCGGCGGGCGGGACGTCGCCGAAGATCTGCCGGAACTCCAGGGCCAGGACCTCTTCCTGGGTGTAGCCCAGCATCGCGGCGAACCCGGTGTTGGCGAACAAGATGGTGCCGTCGTCGGCGATCGCGAGCACCGGGACCGGGATCCGTTCGAGCGCGACCAGAGCCGGCAACTGCCGCAACGTCTCCATCGGGGTCTGAGGGGTTTGCGCGTTCCGCCGTCGCTCCATGTCTCTGATTATGACGGGCGGACACCGCCATCCGGGCTTCCTTGCCGGTGCCGGAGAGTCGGCCGGCGGCGGCCGGCATCCGCGGCGCCCGCGTGGTGTAACTAACAGTCTCGTGGGGGTTGGACACCATCCAAAAGGTATGTATCATTCCTGTTTATGCGAGGGACTGGTTTGCACGGATCGGCGGCGCGGCAGCGCGCGTCGTGGTCGGCGCCGCGCAGTTCCTCCCACAGCTTCGCCCGGGGCACCTCGAGGGGTCCGCACCGCCGATTGCCGCCGCACGCCGAGCCGCGTTGGTGCACCGCACCGACTGCTGCGCTCGCCGGCAGGCAGACGGGGGTGCGGTTGTGTGCCGCGTTTTACCGGGCGATGTTCTTGTCAGATCACCAGCGCCTGGCTGTCGGCTAGGAACGGCATCGCCATCCAGCGCGACGCCAGCATCGCCTCGGCGGCCGGACCCGGCACCGGACGGGAGAACAGGAATCCCTGGGCCCGGTGACAGCCGTGCCGCATCAAGGTGAGCGCGGCCGCTGAAGTCTCCACGCCCTCGGCGACCACCTGCAGGCCGAACGCTTCGGCAAGGGCGATGATCGCTCGTACGATCGCGAGATCACCGGGGTTGACGCCCAATTCACGCACGAACACGGTGTCGATCTTCAACGTGTCGACCGGCAGATCCTTCAGGTGCGACAGCACCGCGTAGCCGGTGCCGAAGTCGTCGATGGCGATCTGCACCCCGGCTTCGCGCAGCTCGGCCAGAGTGCGCCGGGTGGTCTCGATGTTCTGCACCACCGCGCGTTCGGTGATCTCCAGGCACAGCGACCCCGGCCGCAGGCCGAACTCGTCGACGGTCTCCACCACGTTCTGGACGAACCCGCGGGCGGCCAGCTGCACCGGGGAGACGTTGATGCGCAGGGTGGCGTTGGTCCGAACCCCGTTGGCCTGCCATGAGCTGAATTCTGCGCATGCGCTGCGCATCACCCACCGGCCCAGATCGTCGGCCAGGTTGGCGGATTCGGCGATGCTGATGAACGAGCCGGGCAGCAGCAGCCCCCGGGTCGGATGCCGCCAGCGGACGAGCGCCTCGACCGCCACGATCGCGCCACTCCACAGGTCGACCTCGGGCTGGTAGTACAGCAGCAGTGACTCGTCGTCGATCTTGCCCTGCAGGTGCAGCTCGATGTCCTTGCGGAACAAGCTCTTCAGTGACATGTCGTCGGTGGAGCTGACGGTCTGGTTGCCGCCGCCGCGTTTGGCGGCCAGCACGGCCTCGTCGGCGCGGTGCAGCAGTCCTGCACTGGTGTCCTCGCCGGGCAGTCCCACCGTCACGCCGACGCTGACCGTGCTGGTGACGGTGTGGCCCTGGATCTCCACCTTGTCGCGCAGCGCGCCCTGCAGCCGGTCGGCGAAGGTTTCCGCACTGGCCATCGACATCGGCCAGTCCGGGATGACGACGAACTCGTCGCCACCGATGCGCGCCGTCATGGTCCGGTTCCCGGCGTAGGCCCGTAGCCGGCGGGCGAAGTCCTGGATGAACCAGTCGCCGGCGGAGTGCCCGAGGTAGTCGTTGATCGGCTTGAGCCGGTCCAGGTCGATGTAGAAGACGCCGACCGGCCCGGGGCTGCCCGCGACCAGCCGATCGGAGAGGTGGGCGACCAGGGCGCGCCGATTGTGCAGACCGGTCAGGTCGTCGTGGTCGGCCAGATAACGCAGCCGCTCCTCGGCGACGACGCGGGCCTGCAACTGCGCGAACAGCGACGCGATCGCCTCGATGGTGTTGAGTTCCTCCGGGCGCCACTTGGGCCGGCGGAACTTGACCAGGTAGAGCATGCCGGTGGTCACCGGTCCGGAGATCAGCGGCGCGGTGGCCACCGACAGCGACTCGATGGCGTGGTCCCTCGCCATCTGGCGGACATAGCCGGACTCGGACGGCTCCGGCCGGATGACGGCCACCCGCTTGCCGTGCGCGCAGGTGGTGAAGACCGGGTCGGCGGTGGTGAACGAGACGACCGCCAGGGGATCGGGATCCGGCGGATCAGTGCGCGGCGGCCATTCCGCGACCAGCTTGGAGGCCCGGATCTCGTGATCGTTGTGGCGCAGGAATCCGGCGTCGACGTTGAGCTGCTCCACCAGCGTCTTCAGCACGCGCTCGCTGACCGCGGGCGCCGTGGACGGTGTGGTGGCCATCAGCTCGGCGGCGATCGAGGTGACCAGCGCCAATCTGTCCGCCACGGATGTCCTTCCCCCGAAGACCGCCGGCCCAGTGCAGGAGCCGCCGGGGCGGCGGGAGGCCTGGGGTCGCTTCGAGCCGATGCCGCCATGAGCATATTCGAAAACCGGACCAGGCTGGAAACATCTCAGCCGAATCTCCGCTGGTCCGATGGCGCCGACCCGGGCGGGCCCGTGATCGGCGTCAGCGCAGCGGTCTGGCCGGAGCGGTGTCGGCCAGGAAGCGGCGCAGCACCTCGACCGCGTCGGCGAGCGTCCGGCGGTCCTCAGCAGAGAGGCGGTCCAACTCCGGATCGATCGCCGCGGCCCGGTCCCGGCGGACCTGGTCGAGCGTGCGCACCCCTTTATCGGTGATCCGGATCAGCACGGCGCGGGCGTCCTGCGGGTCGGTCGTACGCGTGGTCAGGCCGGCGTCCTCGAGCCGGCGCACCTGGGTGGTCATCGTCGGCTGCGAGCAGTGGTCGACCGCGGCCAATTCGGAGATGCGGGCCTCGTCGAGATCCTCGATGGTCGACAGCAGTCGGGCCTGCGCACCGGGGATCGGCAGGGCGACCCGCTGGGTGGCCACCCGATTGAGTCGGGCGACGACGCTGAGCAGGTCGGCTCCCAGGCTGGCGTGGACGGGGGCTGCCATCGCGCGAGTATTGCACAACGGTGGAAGGAAGTGGATGAACTCGGTCGGTGAAGCGAAACGGGTGCTGTCGGGATCGGCTGGCAGAATCGACAGGTGACGAAGACCGGCCAGGGCCAGACCCGAGTCTGGACTCGGTCTATGCAACCGGTCGAGATCGCGCAGGCCGCGGTGATGGCGGCGTTGTGCGCGGCGACGGCGATCATCGCGGTCGTGGTGCCCTTTGCCGGCGGATTGGCGCTGCTCGGCACGGTGCCGATGGGCCTGCTGGCCTACCGCTACCGGATCCGGGTGCTGATCGCCGCCACGGTGGCCGCCGCGACCATCGCCTTCCTGATCGCGGGCATGGGCGGCTTCATGACGGTGGTGAACTGCGCCTACATCGGCGGGCTGACCGGTGTCATCAAACGCCACCGTCGCGGTCTGCCGACCGTGATCCTGGCCTCGGCGGTGGCCGGCGCAATCTTCGGTGCCGGCGTGGTGGCGTCGCTGGCCGTGCTGTCGCGGCTGCGCCACCTGATCTTCGATGCGATCACCGCCAATGTGCACGGCGTCGCGGCCGCCATGGCCAAGGTTCCGCTGCCCGAATTCCAGCGGGCCGCTGCCGACCTCACCGGATTTCTCGGCGTGCTGCTGCGCTACTGGCACCTGCTGCTCCTGGCGCAGACAACGGTCGGCGTGATGATCGTCTCCCTGCTGGGCTTCTGGGCCTTGTCCCGGGTGCTCGACCGGCTGCGCGGCGTGCCCGACGTACACAAACTGGACCTGACCGCCGAGAGCGGCCCCATCGCGCCGGTACCGGTGCGCCTGGGTCAGGTGCGGTTCCGCTACCCGCAGACCCGCCACGACGCGCTGGGGCCGGTGAGCCTGGAAGTACAAGCGGGCGAACATGTCGCGGTCACCGGCGCCAACGGGTCGGGCAAGACCACCCTGATGCTGCTACTGGCCGGGCGGGCACCCACCGCGGGCACCGTCGAGCGCCCCGGCGCGGTGGGCCTGGGCGCCCCCGGCGGCACCGCGGTGGTCATGCAGCATCCGGAGAGCCAGGTGCTGGGCACTCGGGTTGCCGACGATGTGGTGTGGGGCCTGCCGCCGGGCACCACCATCGACATCGACCGGCTCCTGGACGAGGTCGGTCTATCCGGTTTCGCCGAGCGCGACACCGGCGGCCTGTCCGGCGGTGAGCTGCAGCGGCTGGCGGTGGCCGCGGCGCTGGCCCGCGAACCGGCCCTGCTGATCGCCGACGAGGTCACCAGCATGGTGGATCCGCAGGGGCGTGAGGTCCTGCTGGGAGTGCTTTCGGGGCTATCTGAACGGCACAGCACCGCGCTGGTGCACATCACCCACTACAACGACGAGGTCGGCAGCGCGGACCGAACCATCGACCTGTCCGGCTCGCCGGACAACACCGCCATGGTCGAGACCGCTGACGTGCCGGTAGCGCCCTCCGGCGTCGCGCCGGGCCGCTCCGGCCCGCCGGTACTGGAACTCGCCGGCGTCGGGCACGAATACGGCAGCGGCACCCCGTGGGCCAAGACCGCACTGCGTGACATCAGCTTCACTGTCGACGAGGGCGACGGCTTGCTGATCCACGGCGGCAACGGTTCTGGCAAGTCCACGCTGGCCTGGATCATGGCCGGCCTGACGACACCGACCGTCGGCAGCTGCCTGCTCGGGGGTCGTCCCGCCGACGAACAGGTCGGGGCGGTCGCCTTGTCGTTCCAGGCGGCCCGGCTGCAGCTGATGCGCAGCCATGTCGGCCTGGAGGTGGCCTCGGCGGCCGGCTTCTCGCCGCACGATCACGCCCGGGTCAGTGCCGCGCTGGCGGCCGTTGGACTGGATGCGGCGCTGGCGGGTCGGCGCATCGACCAACTCAGCGGCGGCCAGATGCGCCGGCTGGTGCTGGCGGGCTTGTTGGCCCGCTCGCCGCGGGCCCTGATCCTCGACGAACCGCTCGCCGGTCTGGATGCCACCAGCCGGCACGGGCTGCTGCGGCTCCTGGAGGACCTGCGGCGCGAGACCGGCCTGACCGTGGTGGTCATCTCCCATGACTTCGCCGGGCTAGGGGAGTTGTGCCCGCGCACGCTGCACCTGCAGAACGGCGTGCTGCTGCCGGCACCGGCGGGTGCGGCATGACCAACCGGCCCCGTCGAACTCCGCGTCCGGTGGTGCTGCTGCGTCCGGTGCCCGGTGACTCCGCGGTGCACCGATTGTGGGCCGGGACCAAGCTGTTCGTTGTTTTCGCTATCTCGGTGCTGCTGACCTTCTACCCGGGCTGGTTAACGATCGGCGCGGTGGCGCTGCTGGTGTTCACCGCGGCCCGGGTCGCCCGCATTCCGCGCGGCGCCCTGCCGTCGGTGCCGCGCTGGCTGTGGGTGCTGCTGGTGGTCGGCGGTGCCACCGCCGCCATGGCCGGCGGTGAACCGGCCGGCCTGGGCGGGCTGCTGAACTTCCTGCGGATCACCGCCCTGTCGATCGTGCTGCTGGGACTGGGGGCGATGGTGTCGTGGACCACCAACGTCGCTGAAATCGCGCCGGCAGTGGCCACTTTGGGCCGGCCGCTGCGCCTGCTGCGAATCCCGGTGGACGAGTGGGCCGTTGCGCTGGCATTGGCGCTGCGCGCATTTCCGATGCTGATCGACGAATTCCGGGTGCTCTACGCCGCCCGCCGGCTGCGGCCCAGGACGCGGCCGCGTACCCGCCGGGAACGCCGGCGCCGCTGGGCGCGCGAGGCGATCGATTTGATCACCGCGGCCATCACCGTGACGCTGCGCCGCGCCGACGAGATGGGCGATGCGATCACTGCTCGTGGTGGAGTGGGCCAGATTTCGGCGCTGCCGTCGCGGCCGGGGCTCGCCGATGCTGTGGCGCTGACGCTGGTCGCCGGGGTGTGCGGTGCCGGGCTGGCGCTCGAGCTGACGGTGCTGACCACCGCCGGCTAACGGGCCTTCCCGTCGCCTTCCCCTGCTCGCCCCCTTCCCCCTCCGCTCGTCGCCTTCCCTCCGCTCGTCGCCTTCCCTCTGCTCGTCGCCTTCCCTCCGCTCGTCGCGAGATTGCACTCACGCAGGTTTCCCGGCCGATTTCCCTGCATGGTTGCAATCTCGGCGAGTTGTCGGTGCCCACGTGCATGCTCGCCGGGTATGAGGACATTTCTCGGCAGCGAAGCCGTCGCCCAGGGCATGGTCTCCCGGCATCGGCTGGGGCGGTGCCGACGCATCTTTCCCGACGTCTACCTGCCTGCAGACCAGCCGGTCCCCACGTTGCGGGACCGGATCGAAGGCGCTTGGCTGTGGTCGCGTCGGCGCGGAGTCATCGCCGGTGTCGCGGCCTCCGCACTGCATGGAGCGCGCTGGGTCGACGACGATGTGGTGATCGAGATGTTGCTGTGTAACGGCCGGCCACCGAGCGGAGTGATGACACGCAACGAGACGTTCGCCGATGACGAGGTGACTGTTGTCCGGGGTATCCGTGTCACCACGCCTGCCCGCACCGCTTTTGACATGGGGCGCCACCTGCCACGCGGGCAGGCCCTGGCCCGGATGGATGCATTGATGCGGGCGACGCCGTTCGAACCCGAGCATGTTCTGATGCTCGCCGAGCGGTATCCCGGGGCCAGGGGATTGCAGCAGCTTCGGGAACTGCTGCCACTGGTCGACGGCGGTGCGGCATCGCTGAAAGAGAGTTGGTTGCGGCTGCTGCTGATTGATGCGGGGTTCCCGACCCCGACCACCCAGATCCCGGTCCACATCAACTACCAGCTGTTCGCCATGCTCGACATGGGGTGGGAGGAGTTTCGCGTCGCTGCCGAGTACGACGGGGATCAACACCGCACCGACCGCCGTGAGTACGTCCGCGGTGAACGCCGCCAGCGCAAGCTGCCCCAGCTGGGCTGGCTCAATATCAAGGTGATCGCCGAAGACCGGCCCGACGAAGTGATCGACCGCGTCTACCGCGCACTGCGGTCCCGGGGGTGGCGGGGCACCCTCACCCCGAGATTGCATCGGCGCAGGTGATTTCGCGAATTTTCCTGCATGGTTGCAATCTCGGGGTCATGGCGAGGTCGCTACCGACGCGCTGCCGCGTTCGCGGCGTCTTGAGCCTTACGCAACGTGGCGGCGACATCGGCGCGGCCCAAAAACATCTCGTCGAAATAGGGTTTGATCGCCTGGTTGCCGGCCGGAAACCCCTCGAAGCCACCCGGAGCGGGGATGCGCGGGCCGGCGAGCACCGCGAAGAACGGGGTGACATCGACCCCGCGGTGCGCCCAGTAGTCGAAGTAGACGGGCTGGGCGCTGAGCACCGCCGGGATCGCCGCCCCCTGCCGGCCGACGTATTGGTTCCCTTCGCGGCCGCCCAGCCAGGACAACACTGTTCGCACCGCCTCCGGGTGAGGTGAGGCGGCGTTGCCGGCGGCGGCGATCCCGTTGGTGACGCTGACCCGACCGGCCGGTCCGACCGGCAGCATCGCCACGCCCCAATGGAACGCGGCCTGCTCGGCGACGGCCGCCAGGTTGTAGGTGCCGGATTGGAACAGCGCCATCTTGCCGGCCAGGAACTGGTTGCGGGAGAAGTCGCCGTTGGTGTTGGTGTCCGAGGCCGGCGGCGCCACGTGGTCGGCATTGATCAACTGCACCAAGTAGTCGAACGCGGCCGCCGCCGCCGGGTTGTCGAAGGCGAACTCGTCGTCGCGCTGGAACACCCCGCCGGCTGATCCGATGAAGTTCAGGTAGATGCCCTGCGGGTCGTTGGCGGCGTTGTAGCCCCACTGCCGGATCCGGCGCTGGTCGAATCCCGGTGTGGCTGCGCTGCGCCCGGCAACGTCGCGCGTGAGCTCGGCCAGAAGCGGTCGCAGGGTGTCGTTGCGGCCGTGTGGATCCCAGCGCAGCTGCGTCAACCGGGCGGGATCGACTCCGGCGGCGGCCAGCAGGTCCGCGTTGTAGTAGAGCGCGATACCGGCGTCGGTGAGCTGCGGCACCGCCCACAGCGTCCCGTCCCGGGTGAACTGATTGACCACCGACGGCTCCCAATCCGCCCCGACCGCATCGATTTTCATCAGCCGCCCGCTGTCGGCATAGCCGGCCAGGTAGGCGTCGGAGAGCCAGAAGATGTCGTCGGCGCCGCCGCCGGCGACGTCGGTGCGCAGCGTGTCGAAGTAGCTGGCGTAGGAGACGACGTTGACGCGCACGTCGATGTCGGGGTGGGTGCGGTTGAACGCCGCGAAGGACTGCCGGTAGGCCGCCGCGACCTGCTCGTCCCACAATCGCACCGTCACCACCGTCTTGCCGCCGGCCGAGCGGGTCGCGGCGTGATCGAGCAGCACCGCCGCCAGGCCGAACAGCGCGGCCACTGCGACGACCGCGATCGCGAACAGGGTGGAGAACCGTGGCCGACTCATTTGATCCCTGTGACGACGATCGAGGCCACGATCCGGCGCTGGAACGCCACGAACATCACGATCAACGGGATCATCGCGACCGTGGTCGCCGCCATCACCAGCGTCCACTGCGCGTTGTAGCGCGACTGCAGCGCTGCGGTGGCCACCGTCAGCACCCGCCACTTGTCGCCGCTGGTGATCACCAACGGCCACATGAAGTTGTTCCATTGCGAGACCACGGTGATCAGTCCGAGGGTGACCAGGATCGGCCGGCTGGCCGGCACCATCACGTGCACGATCACGTCCAGGGTGTTCGCGCCGTCGAGACGCGCGGCGTTCACCAGGTCGTCGGGGACGGCCCGGAAATACTGCCGCAACAGGAAAATCGCGTATGGGGAGCCGAAGACGAACGGCAGCACCAACGCCCAGAACGTGTTGCGCAGACCCAGCTGCGCCATCATCAGGTACAGCGGCACCACCGTCACGGTGGCCGGCACCATCAAGGTGGCCACATACACCCAGAACAGCTTGTCGCGGCCCGGGAAGTCCAGCCGGGCGAATGCATACGCCGCCAGCACCGAAAAGCTCAGCTGTCCCAGCACGATCACCGCTGTCATCAGCGTGGTCACCGCGGCCGCGCGGCCGAACCCCGCCCCGCCCAGATCGGCGTAGTTGTCCAGGGTCGGGGGATCGGGCCACGCCAGCGGAGTGCCAGTGGCGAACTGGCGGGCCGGGGTGAACGACGTCAACAACCCCAGTCCGAACGGCGCCAGGGTGATCAACGCGCCGAGCGTCAGCAGCGTGTAGACGCCGGCGTTACGTGAGGTCATAGCTGACCCGCCGTCCCAATGACAGCTGCTGCACCACCGTGACACCGACCAGCACCGCGAACAGCACCAGCGCCATCACCGCTGCCCGTCCGATCGCTGCCGCCCCGAACGCTTCGTCGTAGATGCGGTGTGCGATCAGGTCGGTGCGACCCGCGGGGCCGCCCCCGGTGAGCGCGTACACGGTGTCGAACACCTGCGCCGCACTGACCACGCCGGTGACCAGGACGAAGAACATGGTGGGTCGCAGCATCGGCAACGTGACCCGCCAGAACCGCTGCCAGCCGGTGGCCCCGTCGATGCGCGCCGCTGCGAGCACCTGGGTGGGAATGGCCAGGATGCCGGCCAAGAAGAACAGGGCGACGTAGCCGACGTTGGTCCACACCACCACCGCCGAGGTCACCGGCAGCGCCAACCCGGGGTCGGTCAACCATTCGATGCGATGCCCCAGCACGGTGCTCACCGCGCCGTCGGTGGGGCTCAGGATCCAGCGCCACAGCACCGCGATCGCCAGCGGCGCGCAGATCCAGGGCAGCACGTAGATGGTGCGGAACGCACCGCTGCCGGGCAACTCACGGGCCAGCAACACCGCCACCCCCAGCCCCAGCGCGGTCTGGACCGGCACGGCGATCGCCACGAAAAGCACCGTCACCGCAAGTGAATTGCCGAACACCGGATCGGTCAGCACCGAGCGCCAGTTGTCGGTGCCGACATAGCTGATCGGCCCCAGCAGGTCCCAGCGGTGCAGACTCAGCCATACCACCACCAGCATCGGCAGCAACAGGAACGCCACCACCCCGAACAGGCTGGGCGCCAGCAACGCGTAGGCCAGCGAGGTCGAGCGGCGCGGCGAGTCTGCCATGCAGGTATTAAAACCGCTCGTTACCGTGGACCGGTGACACCGAACCGGGGGATCGATGCCGATTTTCTGGCCCTGCCCCGCCACGAGCTGGCCGATGCCGCCTTGTCGGCGGCCAGAGCTGCCGGCGCCGAGCATGCCGACCTGCGGATTCACCGGATCGCGACCGAGATCGTCCGGTTGCGCGACGGCGAGTTGGAGACCTCCGTCGTCAACCGCGAACTCGGGTGCGCGGTCCGGGTGATCGTCGACGGCACCTGGGGCTTCGCCTCACATGCCGAACTGGCGCCGGGGGTGGCCGCCGACACCGCACGCCGGGCCGTGCAGGTGGCCCGCACGCTGGGCGCCCTCAACCGGGAACGCGTCGAGTTGGCCGCCGAGCCGGTCTACCGCGACGCGAGCTGGGTGTCGGACTATCGCATCGACCCGTTCGACGTGCCCACCGCCGACAAGATCGACGTGCTGGAGGACTACTCCGGGCGGCTGCTGGCCGCCGACGGGGTGCACCACGTCACCGCTGCGCTGACCGCGGTCAAAGAACAGACGTTCTACGCCGACACCTTCGGGTCGTCGATCACCCAGCAGCGGGTACGGCTGATGCCGGTCTGCGAGGCGGTCACCGTCGGAGCGGACGGTTTCGACTCGATGCGCACACTGGCCCCGCCGACCGCGCAGGGCTGGGAGGCGGTGGCCGGCGACGAGGTGTGGGATTGGTCGGCGGAGCTGGCCCAGCTGCCGCTGCTGCTGGCCGAGAAGATGAAAGCCCCCAGCGTGACGGCCGGGCCGACGGATCTGGTGATCGATCCGACCAACCTGTGGCTGACCATCCACGAATCCATCGGGCACGCAACCGAATACGACCGGGCGATCGGCTACGAGGCAGCCTACGCCGGCACGTCGTTCGCCACCCCGGACAAGCTCGGCACGTTGCGCTACGGCTCGCCGGTGATGAACGTGACCGCCGACCGCACGGTGCCCTATGGCCTGGCCAGCATCGGCTACGACGACGAAGGGGTGGCCGCGCAGAGCTGGAACCTGGTGCGCGACGGCCTGTTCGTCGGCTACCAGCTGGACCGGGTGTTCGCGCCGAGATTGGGTCAGGCCCGCTCCAACGGCTGCTCGTATGCCGACTCGCCGCACCATGTTCCGATCCAACGGATGGCCAATGTCTCGCTGCAGCCGGGCACCGAGGACGTGTCCACTGCCGACCTGATCTCCCGGGTCGACGACGGCATTTACATCGTCGGGGATCGATCGTGGTCGATCGACATGCAGCGCTACAACTTTCAGTTCACCGGGCAGCGGTTCTTCCGGATCCGCGACGGCCGGCTCGACGGGCAGCTGCGTGACGTGGCCTATCAGGCGACCACCACTGATTTCTGGAACGCGATGGAGGCCGTCGGCGGCGCCGCGACATGGCGGCTGGGCGGGGCGTTCAACTGCGGCAAGGCCCAGCCCGGCCAGGTGGCTGCGGTCAGCCACGGCTGCCCGTCGGCGCTGTTCCGCGGGATCAACGTGCTCAACACGCGGGCCGAGGGGGGCAGGCAATGATTCCGGCGCAGCAGGTGATCGACCTTGCCCTGGACGCCGCGGGCAGCGGCCGGCACGCCGGCACCGACACCGAGACCATCGTGCTGGTCACCGACCGCACCGAGGCGTCACTGCGGTGGGCGGGAAACTCGATGACCACCAACGGGGTCTCGAGCAGCCGGACCACCACGGTGGTCACGATCGCCCGCGACGATGAGGGGCCCCGGGTCGGCTCGCTGTGCTCGGCGGAGGTGGACCCCGCGCTGATTCCCGAGCTGGTGGCGGCCTCGGCGGAGGCCGCCGCGGGTGCGCCGGAAGCCCGCGACGCCGCAGAGCTGGTGGGCGGCAGCGGTATGCCGGATGACTGGGACGCCGACGCACCGGAGACCGGGGCCGAGGTCTTCGCCGGCCTGGCGGCGTCGCTGAGCCGAGGCTTCCGCGGGGCCGACCAGTTGTACGGCTTCGCCCGACACGAGGTGGCGACGACGTTCTTGGCGTCCTCGACCGGGCTGCGGCGCCGCTTCACCCAGCCCACCGGGACGGTGGAGATCAATGCCAAACGCGCTCGCGCCAGCGCATGGGCCGGGGTCAGCACACCGGATTTCGTTGATGTGCGCTGCGATTCGCTGCTGGAACAGTTGTCGAGGCGGCTGGGGTGGGCGGCGCGCAGCGTCGAACTGCCCGCCGGGCGTTATGAGACGTTGATGCCACCGTCGACCGTGGCCGACATGATGATCTACCTGGGCTGGACGATGAGTGGCCGCGGCGCCCAGGAGGGCCGTACCGCCCTGTCGGCGCCCGGCGGCGGGACCCGGGTGGGAGAGCGTCTGTCCGATCTGCCGTTGACCCTGTATTCCGACCCACACGCCTTCGGACTCGAGTGTGCGCCGTTTGTGGCGACCGGCACCTCCTCGGAAACGGTATCGGTGTTCGACAACGGCCTGGACATCGGCTGCGTGGACTGGATCCGCGGCGGGGTGATCAACGCGCTGGCCTACCCGCGGGCCGCGGCCGCGGAGTTCGGTGCCCCCGTCGCGCTGCCCGCCGACAACCTGCTGATGACGGGCGGTTCGGCCAGCATGGACGAGATGATCGCCTCCACCGAGCGCGGGCTGCTGCTGACCACGCTGTGGTACATCCGCGAGGTCGACCCGACCACGCTGCTGCTGACCGGGCTGACCCGTGACGGCGTCTATCTGGTCGAGGACGGCCAGGTGAGGGCGGCGGTGAACAATTTCCGGTTCAACGAGAGCCCGCTGGACCTGCTGCGCCGGGCCACCCAGGCCGGTATCGCCGAACCGACGCTGCCGCGGGAGTGGGGCGACTGGGCGACGCGGGCGGTGATGCCCTCACTGCGGATCCCCGACTTCCACATGTCGTCGGTGAGTCAGGCGCAGTGATAGCAGGGGTTCAGACCAGCTCGGTGGCGTCGCATATCCAGGACATGTCCTCGGTGGCAAGGTTCTCGAGGTAGTTGGGCGGCGCGAAGGCCAGCACACTGCCGTAGTCCCAATAGTCTTTCCACACCGTGATTTTCCCGTCGACAACCCGATGCACGGTGGCGAACCGCAGGGTGCCCTGCTCACCGGTCGGGAATATCCACGTCTCGGAGTGCTCGTACATGACATCCGGACCGTTCGACACCAACTGACCGCCGTGGTGCCGGTAGTCGGCCAGCCGGTCAAACAGCAACCGGAGCCGTTTGACGATGTCCTCGGGGCCGCGCGCCGCCGCTGCCGGCATCGGCATATCGACGTAGAGGCAATCGGGGGCCAAGAAGGTCTTGAGCGCGTCCCAATCATGTCGCGCCAGCGCCTGCCACATGCCCAGGACGATGTCGCGGGATGCGGTGGCTGAATCCGAAGCCGAGGCGTCCATCATGATGGTCACTGAACCGGGTCGCCGGGCTGGTGTCAATCATCGAGGAGGGAAGATCTCAATGAACGCGCGTGTGGAGCAGCTGGAGTTTCAGGCTGAGGCCCGTCAGCTGCTGGATTTGATGGTCCACTCGGTCTACTCCAACAAGGACGCATTCCTGCGGGAGCTCATCTCGAATGCCTCCGACGCACTGGACAAGCTGCGGCTCGAGGCGTTCCGCAACAAGGACCTCGAAGTCGACACCTCCGACCTGCACATCGAGATCGAGGTCGACAAGGCGGCCCGCACCCTGACCGTCCGCGACAACGGCATCGGCATGTCGCGCGAGGAGGTGGTGGACCTGATCGGCACCCTAGCTAAGTCCGGCACCGCTGAGCTGCGCCAGCAGCTGCGGGAAGCCAAGAATGCGCAGGCCTCGGAGGAACTGATCGGGCAGTTCGGCATCGGGTTCTACTCGGTGTTCATGGTCGCCGACCGGGTCGAGATGCTCACCCACAAGGCTGGGCAGAGCGAAGCCATCCGGTGGGAATCCAGCGGTGACGGCACCTACACCATCGAACCGGTTGAGGATGCGCCGCAGGGTACGTCGATCACCTTGCACCTCAAGCCCGAAGACACCGAGGACGAGCTGCACGACTACACCGCGGAGTGGACGATCCGGAGCCTGGTCAAGAAGTACTCCGACTTCATCGCCTGGCCGATCCGCATGCAGGTCGAGCGCCGGGTCCCGCAAGACGCAGAAGCAGAGGGCGGCGGGGAGACCGTGACCGTGGAGACCGCGACGCTGAACTCGATGCAGGCGCTGTGGGCGCGGCCCAAAGACGAGGTCTCGCAAGAGGAATACAACGAGTTCTACAAGCACATCGCGCATGCCTGGGACGACCCGCTCGAGGTCATCGCGATGAAGGCCGAGGGCACTTTCGAATACCAGGCGCTGTTGTTCATCCCGTCGCACGCCCCGTTCGACCTGTTCAACCGGGACGCCCACGTCGGGGTGCAGCTCTACGTCAAGCGGGTGTTCATCATGGGCGACTGCGACCAGCTGATGCCCGAGTACCTGCGCTTCGTCAAGGGCGTCGTCGACGCCGCGGACATGTCGCTCAACGTCTCCCGGGAGATCCTGCAGCAGGACCGCCAGATCAACGCGATTCGCCGGCGGCTGACCAAGAAGGTGCTGTCCACCATCAAGGAACTGCAGGCGCAGCGCCCGGAGGACTACCGCACGTTCTGGACCGAGTTCGGCCGCGTCGTCAAAGAAGGACTGCTCTCCGACTTCGACAATCAAGAGACGCTGCTGGCGATCAGCTCCTTCGCCTCGACGCACAGTGACTCCGAGCCGACCACCTTGGCCGAGTACGTCGAACGCATGAAAGACGGCCAGGAACAGATCTTCTACGCCACCGGTGAGTCCCGCCAGCAACTGCTGAAATCACCGCACCTGGAAGCGTTCAAGGCCAAGGGCTATGAGGTGCTGCTGCTCACCGACCCGGTCGACGAGGTGTGGGTGAACACGGTCACCGAATTCGACGGCAAGCCGCTGCAGTCGACGGCCAAGGGCGAGGTGGATCTGGATTCCGAGGAGGACAAGACCGCGCACGAGGCCGAGCGCAAAGAGCAGGAGAAGGATTTCGCCGAGCTGATCGCCTGGCTAAAGCAGATCCTGACCGACCACGTCAAAGAGGTGCGGCTGTCCACCCGGCTGACCGAGTCCCCGGCCTGCCTGATCACCGACACCTTCGAGATGACCCCGGCGTTGGCGCGCATCTATCGCGCCAACGGTCAGGAGGTGCCGGTCGGCAAGCGCATCCTCGAACTGAACCCGGGCCATCCGCTGATCACCGGTCTGCGCCAGGCGCACAGCGAGCGGGCCGAGGATGCCGGGCTGGCCGAGGCCGCGGAGTTGCTCTACGGCACAGCGCTGTTGGCCGAGGGCGGGTCGCTGGAGGATCCGGCGCGGTTCGCCGAGCTGCTGGCGCAGCGACTGGCCCGCACTCTGTGAGCTCAGGGCACCAGCACCACCTTGCCGACGTTTTCTCGCGCTGCCAGAATGCGGTGCGCCTCCGCAGCTTCGGCGAACGGCACCGCCGCATGAACCAGCGGTGCCGCGGTCCCGTTGGCCAGCGCCTGTGACAGTGGGGCGATCCAGGGTTCGAGCGTGCCGCGATCGTCCCACAGCCGCAACATGTTCAGGCCGATGACGGTCTTGGATTCCTCCATCTGCTTGAGCAGGCTGAAGCCGCGCAGCATCGCCAGCGCCTGGGGTGCCGCCCGCCGCAGTGACCGCTTCTCGCCCTGCTGCAGCGACGACAGGCCGTAGGCCACCAGCCGTCCGCCGGGCCGCAGCAACGCGAATGATCGCCGCACCGAGGTGCCGCCGAGCGCGTCGAGCACCAGGTCATAGGGTGGCAGGCCATTCCACCAGCCGGTGCGGCGGTAGTCGATGGCGCGGTCGATGCCCAACGCGGTGAGCTGATCGTGCTTGCCCGGCGATGCGGTGCCGTGCACGATCGCGCCGGCGGCCTTGGCCAGCTGGATCACCGCGATCCCGACCCCGCCGGCCGCGGCGTGCACCAACACCCGCTCTCCAGCACGCAGGGAACCGTAGCCGTGCAAGGCCGCCCAGGCCGTCGCGTAATTCACCGGTATCGCAGCGCCCTGCTCGAAGCTCATCGCCCCGGGAAGCGGCACCGTGTCGGCGGCGCTGGCGTTGACGATCTCGGCGTAGCCGCCGAACCGGGTGCCGGCCAGTACCCGCTCGCCGACGCGGGCCTTATCAACGCCCTCTCCGACCGCTTCGATGGTTCCGGCCACCTCGTAGCCGACCACCGCGGGCAGCTTCGGCGCTTCGGGATACAGCCCGACCCGGGCGAGGTGGTCGGCGAAGTTCACGCCCGCCGCGCGCACCGCGATCCGCACCTGGCCGCGGGCGGGCGGCGGGGGATCGGGGCGATCCTGTACCTGCAGCACCGACGGCGGCCCGTGGTTGGTGATGACGACGACGCGCATGGCTTTCAGCCTATTGCGGTTGCGGCCATAATCCTTGGGATGGACGTTTTCGATGAGCTGTACCGGTTGGCGGCGTGGTCGGGCGAGGCGGCCGCCGACGCAGATCCCGCGGTGGCCGAGTTCGCCGAGCAATTCCGGGTCGACGTCTCGATGATCACCGACGCGCAGCGCGCCCGGCTGCGGGAGGCGTTGGGGGACGCCACCTTTGATGCCGTGGTACGGATCTTCCTCGCCGACTTCGTGCCACGGGTGCTGGCCGGCCTGGATGCGCTCGGGGTGGCGGTGCCACCGCCCCCGGTTGCCTCGGATCCCTCGGGCCATCCGGCTGAGGTGCTGTTCAACGGCTTCATGCCGGCCGTGGCGCGCCTGCGATCCCTGGACGAGGTGACCTCTGAGGTGGTGCGGTTGCGGGGTGCGGCCCAGCACAATTGCCGCCTGTGCAAATCGCTGCGGGAGACCACCGCCCTGGATGCCGGCGGATCCGAGTCGCTCTACGGCCAGATCGAGCGGTTCGAGGACTCGGAGCTGCTCAGCGAGGCGCAGAAGGCGGCGCTGCGCTACGTCGACGCCCTGATCTGGACACCGGCGCACATCGACGCCGAGGTGGCTGCCGGGGTACGCCGGCACTTCAGCGACGAACAGGCCGTCGAACTGACCCTGGACGTGATGCGCAACGCGGGCAACAAGATCGCGGTCGCGCTGGGCGCCGACGCCCCGCGGGTGGCCGAGGGCACCGAGCGCTACCTGCTGGATGCCGACGGCCAAACCGTGTTCAGCTGACGCCGTCGCCGTGGCGGGCCAAAAAACCCAGGACGGCGTCGGCGAAGATGTCGTTGCGGTCCCCGGCGACCATGTGGCCGGCGCCGGCGACATCGATGAACTCCACCTGGGGGAATCGGGCCAAAAACGCTTCGGCGCTGCCCGCGCTGACCAGGTCGCTGAGTTGGCCGCGCACCAGCAGCATCGGCACGCCGCCGTCGAGGATGGCCTGCACCGCGGCGTTAAGACGCTCGACGTCGTGGATCTCCATCGGCCCCTGGTGCTCGGGGCCGCTGATGAACTGCGGATCCCAGTGCCAGTACCAGCGATCGCCGCGGCGGCGCAGGTTGGCGGTGAGCCCGGTGAGGTCAGTGGGGCGGGGCCGGTGCGGGTTGTAGGCGGCGATCGCGTCGGCGACCTCGTCGAGGGAGTCGAAGCCGGACTCCATGTTCTCGGCCATGAACGCCTGCACCCGTTCCGCGCCGGAGGTGTCCATATTGGGCACGATGTCGACCAGCACCACCGCGCTGGCGGCCCCGGGCGCCAGTTCGCCGCAGAGCAGCATCGCGGCGCACCCACCCAGCGAGGCGCCCACCAACACCGGATCCGGCGGCAGGGTGCGTAGCACCTCGTGGATGTCGGTGGCGAAGCTGACCAACCGGTAGTCTCCCTCGGCCGCCCAATCCGATTCGCCGTGCCCGCGCAGGTCGACGGTGACGGCCTGCCAGCCACGCTCGGCCACCGCCGCCGCGGCCCGGCCCCAGGAACGACGGGTCTGGCCGCCGCCGTGCAGGAACACCACAGCGCGGGCGTCGGGGTCCCCATGGCGGTCGGCGATGATGCGCACATCGCCGGGCGCGTGGGTGACGAACGTTTCCGCAGTCATTCTGGGATGGTAAGCATGTGCTGCTGGGCGGTTCTCAATTGGCCAGGCAAAACCCCTATTGAGCTGGGCGTTACCGGGGCTACGATGGAGTATTCCTCACCTTGGGAGGCCGTCATGGCCCGCTTTCTCGCACTCGCATACGGGGTGTTCAACTATCTGGTCTTCCTCGTGGTCTTCCTGTACCTGGTCGGCTTCGTCGGCGACTTCGTCGTGCCGCGCAGCGTGGACCACGGCCCGCCGGCGCCGGTGGGGTTGGCGATCGTCATCGACGTCGCGCTGGTGGCGCTGTTCGCGGTGCAGCACAGCGTGATGGCGCGTCCGGCGTTCAAGCGATGGTGGACCCGAGTGGTGCCCGAGAGCATCGAGCGCAGCACCTACGTTCTGGCCTCGAATCTGGTTCTGGCCCTGCTGTTCTGGCAGTGGCGGCCAATCCCGGCGACCCTGTGGAACCTGACGGTGCCGGCGGAGCGCACGGTGCTGTGGGGACTGTTCTGGATCGGCTGGGCGATAGCTTTGGCGTCGACGTTCATGATCAGCCACCTGGACCTGTTCGGGCTGCGCCAGGTGTACCTGGCGTCGCGCGGAGAGCCGTACAACCATGTCGGCTTTCAGACCCGGGCGCTGTACCGGGTGGTGCGGCACCCGCTGATGCTGGGGTTCGTGATCGCGTTCTGGGCCACGCCCACCATGACCGCCGGCCACCTGCTGTTCGCGGCCGCCGCCACCGGCTTCATCCTGATCGCGCTGCAGCTCGAGGAGCACGATCTGGTCGGGGCGCTGGGCGAGGACTATGAGCAGTACCGCACCGAGGTGCCGATGCTCGTGCCCGTGCGATGGCGCGGCGAGTTCAGGCGAACGGCTGCAGGGCGAACCGGCCCCAGGCCAGGAACGCGAACAGGGCGATAAAGACGATGTCGCCGCCCAGGTAGCCCCACTCGCTGCGACGCAACCTGATTGTGGCGGCCCCGGCCATGAACAGCATCAGCCCGCACGCGGCGATCGGTACCAGCAGCGGTGCCACGCCGACGGCCGCGGGAAGCACCAGGCCGATCGCGCCGATCAGCTTGAGGGTCCCGATGGCCTTGAGATGACTGCCCCCGAAGTCGTCGACCCAGTGCTGGTTGGCGCCCAATGCCCGGTACTTCTCCTTCGGCAGCAGCAGCAGGGCGGCGCCGCCGGCAACAAACCCGGTGGCGACGACGGCGGCGATGATCCACAGCGCGGTGTTCATGTAGTACTCCTTCGTGGTTACCTCGGTCGGGTGCGGTTCGTCATTACCTATGACGGACCAGGACCGCGAGAGGTAACCGATGACCCCCGAGACCCAGTTGGCGGAAGCTTTCGAGCAGCAGCGCCGTCGCCTGCTCACGTTGGCGCACCGGGTGCTGGGCTCGCGATCCGACGCCGAAGACGTGGTCCAGGAGGCGTGGCTGCGGTTGTCCCGCCAGGATCTGGAGGCGATCGACAACCTGCCCGGGTGGTTGACGACCGTGATCAGTCGCATCTGCATCGACACCCTGCGGGCGCGCGCCGCGCGACCCCCCGAGGTCTCGATCGACGACGACCTGCCCGAACTCGTCGTTACCGATGACCAGGACACGCCAGAAGACGTTGCGGTGTTATCGGATTCGGTCGGGCTGGCGCTGCTGGTCGTGCTGGGGTCGTTGCGTCCCGATGAACGGCTTGCGTTCGTGTTGCACGACATGTTCGCCGTCCCGTTCGCCGAGATCGGGCCGATCATCGGGAAATCGGCCGATGCCGCCAAGATGCTGGCCAGCCGGGCCCGCCGCAAGGTCCGGGGTGTTCCGCAGCCGGCGGGGGATCGGCGTGAGCAGCGCGAGGTCGTTGATGCCTTCCTGTCGGCCGCCCAGTTGGGCGACTTCGACGCCCTGCTGCGGATACTCGCTCCCGATGTCACCTGGCGCCGGCACACGGCCCGCGGCGTCACCGTCACGAGCGGATCCGGCGAGGTCGTGGAGGCGGTCCGCCGGGGTCAGGGGGCGCGCATCACCGCACGTCGCGTCCTGGTCAACGGCGAACCCGGAATCCTGGGCTGGGGCCCGACCGGGCGGCCGCTGAGCCTGATGGCGTGCACGGTCCGAGACGGCCGCCTGGTGGGCATCGTGTCGATCGCCGACCCGGTCCGGTTGGCCGGCCTCGACCTGCCCAGGCCTCCCGAGGCGTAACCGCTGACTCTTGATCAGCGGTCCGAAGGACGACCGTGGTCTGCGGGACGGGGCGCGTCGAGCACACCACCGTGTGTCGTCAGTGCGCCGCGCGGGCGCTAATCTCATGGTCGCTGGTTAGTGCCGGGGGCGGTAGCTCAGTCGGTTAGAGCCGCGGACTCATAATCCGTTGGTCGCGGGTTCGAGCCCCGCCCGCCCCACAAGGTCCGGATGACGTCGGACGGTGCTTGAGAGTTACATCGGCTGATCCTTGACGCTGCCCGGCGCCGCTTGGCTCACTGCGGCGCCCGTGTATCACGCGGCGCTGAGCGCGTTGAGCAGCGCATCCCACAATTCGGTGGAGGTCAGTGTCGGAATGTCGTTGATCGTGGTCAATCCGTCGACTGTCGTTGTGGCCGCGTCGATTTCGGCTGGCGTCAACCCGAGGTAGGCCTCGTGGAGTTCCAACCCGAGCATGAGGTCCTGCCAACTTGTGCCTAAGACGCCGGGTTCGGCGTAGGCGTCGCCGTGAATGTTGTACACCTCGGTCGGGTACAGGTCGTTGGGGACGACGGTGGTGTTGGCGCCGAGCATGACGAAACGCAGCGCGTCGCTGGGGACGCCGGCTTCGGCGAGTTGCTGTTCGGCGAGGGCGGCCACCAGGCTGCTTTGCGAGTAGGTGAAAATGGTCAGCGGGTCGCTGCACGCGCCGGAGGCGTCGCAATCCATGTCGCCGGCGGCGTAGTCGGCAAGGACCGCGTTGACGAGGATGGATTCGCCCTGCGGGACGCTCTGGAAGAAGTCGTTGGATTCCGGTGTGGTCAGTGCCAGCGTCGACGCGGGAGTGCCCTCATACCCGTTCGGCTCGAGGTACAGGTTGAGTGCGTCGCTGATGTAGGCGGCATTCGGTGTCGGGATTCCGGTCGGGCCCAGGATCAACGCGTTGGTTGAGCCGTAGAGGAAGTCGTAGTTGTCTTCGTCGGCGGCGTTGGCCGCAGCGGCCAACCCCAGCGCGGCGCCGCACAGCGCGGCGCCGAGGATCAAGTGCTTCATGGGTCCCCTCGGGTGCGAGTTCACAGATGACGTCGCCGAGCGGCTCTGATCGGCAGGTGAAGAGGTTGGCCGACACCCGCGATAGATGGCGAGCGCGCCGCGGCAGCGGTTGTCGACGGCAGAATTATTTCAGGTGGCGTCAATTTGGTCTCGGGAATCGAAATATCGCCGAGCGAGATTGATCACGTCTGGCCACTCGGCCACGAACCAAGGGGAAGGGACGGTCACGCCGTGAGAGTCCAATATGACGTCCCACGGCGCGGCCGCTCGGCCCAAGCCCAGCCCGTCACACGGCAAAGAACGAACTGAACAGCGCTTGGAACAGTTCGGGGAAGCTGAGTTCTGGAATCTCGTTGAACGTGGTCAGTCCATCGGTAACCGATGTGGCAGAGTCGATCTGGTCTGCCGTCAATCCGAGGTAGGCATTATGGACTGCCAACCCGTACAGCACGTCCTCCCAGCTCGTGTTCCCGAACAGCAGGTCTATCCAGCTCTGGGTTAACGAGTGCGTTGTGTAGATGTCGCCTGCGATGTTGAAAACCTCGGTGGGGTACATGTCGGTGGGGACGGCAGAGGGGGTGGCGCCGAGCATCACGAAACGTAACGCGTCCTCGGGGACGCCGGCTTTCACGAGGTCGTCTTGGGCGTAAGCGGCTATCAGGCTGCTTTGGGAGTAGGTGAAAATCGTCAGCGGATCACTGCATGCCCCGGAGGAGTCGCAGTCCATCTCGCCGGCGTTGTAGGCAGCGAGAACCGCGTCGATGAGGACTTTCTCGCCCTGCGGGACGCTCTCCAGGAAGTCATAGGAGTTGGGCAGAGTCAGCGCTTCCGACGACGCAACGGTGCCCTGGTACCCCAGTGGATCAAGGTACAGGTCGATCCCGTGGCTAATGTAGTTGGCGCTCGGGGTCGGGATTCCGGTCGGGCCCAGAACCAGTGCGTCGGTTGAGCCGTAGAGGAAGTCGTAGCTGGCGGCGGCGGTGGTGTCGGCGGCGGCGTCGGCGTTGGCGTTAGCTGCGCCGGCGAAGGCCAGCGCGGCGCCACAGAGTGCGGCGCCGAGGAGCACTTGCTTCATTACGTCCCCTTGTTCGTAAGGTCAGATGGTGTCGCCGAGCTGCTCTGCTGAACTCGTTCCGTTGGCCGGCATCGGGTAGATGCCGATCCGCGCTGCCCCCGGCTGCCAACATGCAAAATTATTACCGGTAGCGTCAATTTTTTCTACAAAAATCGGAAGAATCGCCGATCAACCGGCGACTGGTCACGCGGTGGGCTGAGCCGGTCGGCCACCAGTCATCAGCGACGGGCGTTCCCGTCGGTGCGGACCCCGAGATAGCTACATCACAGACCGTGCCATTGACAAATGGCGCAATCGATGGTGTTGTCATGGGCGTGACGGATCCCGACAGCTCCGCGCTGCCCGCCGTACCCACCCGAGCAACACTGCGAGCGGTCTTTTCGGCCGCTGTCACACGCTGGACACTCGGTTGTCTGACCAGCGTCATTCCGATGAACCGACCCGGCGTCTGGTTCGGACGCGGTCTGATCGCCACCATCATGGGGGCGTTCGGGTCGATGCCCGGCGGGACCAGGATCATTCCGGTGCATGCCCCTGGGGTGCGTGGCGAATGGGTGCTCGGGCCCGGCGTCGAGTTCGGCAACCGGGCCGGCTACTACGTGCACGGCAGCGCCTACGTCATCTGCTCGGCGCGCACCCATCGCAAGCTCGTCGCCAATCTGTCTGCCGCCACCGGCTTGCCGATGTTCGTCGTGGACTACCGGCTGGCGCCCGAGCACCGGTTCCCGGCTGCGGCTGACGATGTCGAAGCCGGCTACCGCTGGTTGTTGGCCCAGGGGTATGCGGCCTCGGACCTGGTGATCGGCGCGGACTCCGCCGGCGGGCATCTGACCTGTGACCTGTTGTTGGCACATGCCGGCGAACCGGGTTTTCAGCCGGCCGGGGTGGTGCTGTTTTCGCCGCTGATCGACCTCACCTTGGGGCTGGCCCAACAGCAAGAAGCCGTGCGCCGTGACCCGGCGATGTCGGCCCGCGCGGCACGCCGCATGGTGGGGCTCTACACGCGAGGGCAAGGTCACGACAACACGCGGCTGCGGCTCGACTTCGCCGGGGCGGATGCGCTGCCGCCGGTGCTCATTCAAGTCGGTGGGTTCGAGATGCTGCGTGCCGACGCGCACCACCTGGACGCCGAGATCCGCCGGGCCGGCGGAACCAGCACCCTGGAGGTGTGGCCGGGGATGGTGCACGTCTTCCAAGCCCTGCCGCGGCTGGCGGCCGAGGCCGAGTCCGCGCTGCGCCGTACCGCTGCCTTCATTGCCGACGTCTATGGCGACAACATTTCTGACGCACTCGAAGGAGCCTGCTGATGCTGGGAATCGACTTGGTGCGCAATATCTTCCGCACCGAGCGGCGCACAGCCAATGCCAAAGCGGTGGTCACCGGCGCCGGTAGCGGCATCGGACGTTCCTTCGCCCTGGAGTTGGCCCGCCGTGGCGGCGACGTCATCTGCGCAGACATCGACGAAGCTCGCGCGGTCGAAACCGTGGCGCTGATCGATCAGCTGCCCACCGGCACCGGGCATGCCGTGCAGTGCGATGTGTCGGACCGCAGCGCGATCGAGCTGCTGGCCAAGCACGCCCACGACATCTACGGTGGGGCCCCGACCCTGGTGATCAACAACGCGGGCGTCGGCATCGGTGGAAAGCCAGTGGGCGACATCGGTTTCGAGGACTGGGACTGGGCGCTCGGGATCAACCTGTGGGGGGTGGTCTATGGCTGCGAGGTCTTCACCCCGATCCTGCGTGACGCCGGCCGCGGGGGAATCATCAACGTGGCATCGGCGGCCGGATTCGCTGCCGCCCCGTCGATGGCGGCATACAACGTGTCGAAAGCCGGCGTGATGTCGCTGTCGGAGACCCTCGCTGCCGAGCTGGACGGCACCGGCATCGCCGTCACCGTGCTCTGTCCGACGTTCGTGAAGACCAACGTCTTCACCGATGGGCGGATCACACCCAGCTCGATGACCCTCAGCCAGCAGCTGGCTCGCTGGACCGGGCTCTCTGCGGACAATGTCGCGGCGCGCACGTTGGACGCCCACGACAGTGGCCGGCTGTACGTGGTGCCCCAACTCGACGCCACCGTCATCTGGCACCTGAAGCGGCATTTCCCCGGCCTGTATGTCCGCGGCGCCGGGCTGCTCGGCCGCGTCCTTCCCAAGAACTGACCCGTCTCACGAAAGGAATACAGATCATGGCGATGGACCTCGACGACATGCTGCAGAAGATCAAGGACAAGCAGTGGGCCCTGGTCGATATCGACTGGGACGCTCCGGGAGCCGAGTTGATCGAGCCGGAGCTGTGGGCCAAGCTCAAGCCGTTCATGACCGACCTGATGTGGATCGAGAACGTCGGCGCCCGCGGATTCGCCGCGCTGGCCAAGAAGGCCCCCAACCCGACGTTGAAGAGCATCTACGAGCACTTCCATGCCGAGGAGCAGAAGCACGCGAACGCCGAACTCGCGCTGATGCGGCGGTGGGGCATGTTGGACAACGACGAAGTTCCGCCGCCGAGCGTCAACGTACAGCTGGTGATCACCTGGCTCGACAAGTTCTCCGATGGCATGTCGCTGTCGATTCTGGGCACTGTGATCCCCATGCTGGAAGTGGCTCTGGACGGCGCACTGATCAAGTTCATCACCGACGAGGTCAAAGACCCAGTAGCCCAGGAAGTGTTCAAGCGGATCAACTCCGACGAGTCGCGCCACCTGGCGGTCGACTTCGAGGTGATGGACATTCTGGGCCACGCCAGTATGCGCAAGTTGCTGGTCGAGTTGGTCGGCAGCTGGATGAACCCGGCACTGCTGGTCGGTACGTTGAGCTACTTCCCGCTGCTGAACAAGATGCGCGACAACATTGTGGCGATGGGCGTCAATGAGGAACGCCTCTACCAGGCGATGCGCCGTTTCCAAAATGTCGGTGAACGAAGCGCTTTCGCCCGCAGGGTGCCGATGTATCAGTTCATCTCCTGGCACGGCAAGAAGGTGATCGACCGCAGCTCGAAGTACCACTGGCTGGCGGATTCGCTGGTTAAGGTCACCGGCCTGATCCCGCCGGCGATGGTGCAGCACACCCCGACCTGGTCGCAGGAACTGACCTACGAGCCGGTCGCGTAAAGGAGCAGGACATGACGATCTCCGTAGCGATCATCGGCGCCGGATTCGCCGGCATCGGGGCCGCCATCCGCCTCAAAGACCAAGGCATCACCGACTTCACGATTTACGAACGGGATTCGCGGGTCGGCGGCACCTGGCGCGACAACACCTATCCCGGCGCCGCCTGCGACATCCCGTCGCGCCTGTACTCCTACAGCTTCGCGCTCAACCCCGACTGGTCGCACACCTACTCGGGCAGCGCCGAAATCCTGGCCTACATCGACAGCATGGTCGAATCTGCCGGTATCGCCCCGCACATCCGGTTCGGGCACAACGTGACCGATATCGAATACGACGCCGAAGCAGGCGAGTGGACCATCGGCATCGCCGACCGGGAACCGGCACGCGCCAAAACTGTCATCGTGGCGTCCGGGCCGTTGTCCAACGCCAGCTTCCCGGATATCCCCGGCATCGAGACCTACGAGGGCCACAAGATCCACAGTGCCCGTTGGGATCACGACTACGATTTCGCCGGTAAGAAGGTGGCCGTCATCGGCACCGGCGCCAGCGGCGTGCAGATCATCCCGGAACTGGTCAAGGTGGCGGAGTCGGTCAAGGTGTTCCAACGCACCCCGGGGTGGGTGCTGCCGCGGATCAACACCGCGACGAGCGGCTGGCTGAAGAAGATCTACAAGGAGGTGCCGCTGGCCGAGAAGCTGATGCGGTCCGCCTGGTTCTGGGGCCACGAGTCGGTCGCGGTCGGGGTGGTGTGGGACAGCCCCTTCACCCGGCTGGTGGAGGCCCTCAGTTCGGCGAACCTGCGTGCGCAGGTGAAGGATCCGTGGTTGCGGCGACAACTCACGCCCGACTTCTCCGCCGGCTGTAAACGGCTCCTGATGACCAGTGACTACTACCCGGCACTGCAGCAGGACAACTGCAAGCTGGTGACCTGGCCCATCGCCCGGCTGTCGCCCAAGGGTATTCGCACCGTCGAGGGTATCGAGCACCAGTTCGACGCCATCGTGTTCGCCACCGGATTCGAAGTCTCCAAAGCCGGTACTCCCATCCCGATCACCGGTATCGACGGTCGGGACCTGGCAGCGGAGTGGAGCAAGGGCGCCTACGCCTACCGCAGCGTCGCGGTCTCGGGCTATCCGAATCTGTTCTTCACCTTCGGTCCGAACTCGGGCCCCGGCCACAGCTCGGCGCTGGTCTACATGGAGGCTCAGATCGACTACATCGTCACGGCGATCGCCAAACTGTTGCAGTTCGACTGGAAGTCGCTGGACGTGCGGCGCGAAGTGCAAGACCGCTACAACAAGGACATCCAGCGGCGCCTGAAGGCCACGACCTGGAACTCCGGCTGCCGGAGCTGGTATCTGACCGAGGACGGCTTCAACGCCACCATGTTCCCGGGATTCGCCACCCAATACGTCAACCAGCTCAAGTCGTTGGACCTGCGCGACTTCAAGATCACCGCGGCAACGACGAGCCGCACCCCGGTGCTGACCGCCTAGGATGCGCAGGTGGCTGAGTACCGGATCGACGACCTGGCACGAGAGGCGGGCACGACCACCCGCAACGTGCGGGTCTACCAGGAGAACGGCCTGCTGCCCCGGCCGCAGCGCCGGGGCCGGGTCGCGATCTACACCGACCGGCACCTCAGCCAGCTGCAAGCGATCATCCGGCTGCTCAGCGAGGGATTCACGGTCAAGCACATCCTGAAGTTCCTGACCGGGCTACAACGCGGTGCGGACCTGGTCGAGGTGCTGGATCTGGCGGATCTGGCCGAGCTGGTGACCACGCCATGGTCGAACCCGGTGTCGCAGACCATGACGCGCGAAGACCTGGAGTCACGGCTGGGCGGGTTGGACGCAGCGATGCTACGCCGATTGACCGATGGCGGCGTGATCGCGCCGACCGAGGCCAAAGACAGCTACCTGGTCACTGATCTGCGCCTCGTGGACGACTTCGCCACCTTGGTCTCGCGCGGTATGCCGCTGGCAGCGCTGTTGGACGCAGTCGGCGCCGTCGACGCCAAGCTGGATGAGGCGGCCAGCGTGATGGCCCGCAGCGGATACACGGAGGTGGTGCGCCAGCGGGGGACCGGATGGCTACCCGGCAACGAGACCGAGCTTGCCTGGGCCGCCGATCTGGTGAACGCGATGCGCCGAGTGGCAAGGCGGGCGGCACATGCGAGTCTGGATCGCGCCTTCGACGCGGCGGTGCGCGCCGAGTTGCGGCAGTACCAGCAGGAGAGCCAACAGCACGACACCAGCCCGAAGAGAGCATCTGAGTCAAAAAGCCGTTGAACCGCGCGGGATGGTTGATGATGGGAAGTTGCGCGGGTATCCCTTGGAACGGGAGGTCTGGCGAAAGGCTATGTCGGACATTACGGAGCTGCATCGGGCGCTGCTGGCGCGCATTCTCGACGGCAGTGCGGCAGCACCGCGCGAGCTGCGTAAGGCCGCCTTCGACAACGCGGGCCTCGATGAACCGATGCGCACCCTGGTCGACAAGGTCGCCCTCCGCTCCTACCAGGTGACCGACGAGGACATCGCCGCCGCAGGTGCCGCCGGCCTCAGCGAGGACTAGATCTTTGAGATCATGGTGTGCGCCGCGGTCGGTCAGGCCACTCGCCAATACACCGGTGCGCTGCAGGCGCTGGCCGGGGCGACCGGCGAGCGAGGCCAACGATGAGGTTGGCGATCCTCGATCACGGGCACCGGCTGCGCACCAAGGCCTTGCTGCGGGTGATCCGGCTCGTCTCGGGCCAGCCGGTGGTCGACGCGGTCAAGCTCGCGTTCTACCGCCCCGACTTCTACGGTGCCGGTGCGTTGACGCACGAGGCGATGCGCGGGCCGTCGGCGTGGTCGATCGGGGAACGGGAACTGATGGCCGCCTATGTCTCCAAGGTCAACGACTGCCCGTTCTGCGTGGCCGCGCACACGGCCACCGCCAACCTCTGTTATGACGATGAGTCGACGGCTGCCGCGGCGCTCGCCGACCCGCGCGCGGCGCCGATCTCAGAGCCGCTGCGGGCGACGCTTGGGCTGCTCGGCAAGCTCACCCGCGAGCACAGCATCACGGTCGAGGACGTCCGTGACGTGCTCGCGACCGGCGTCACCCCCGCCCAGCTCGAGGACGCCCTCGCGGTCAGTCTGGCCTTCAACATCACCGGCCGGCTGGCCAACGCGTTCGACTTCGAGGTGGTCGGGCCCGCCGCCATGTCAGCCGGTGCCCGCCATCTGGTGAAGCGCGGCTACCGCTGACCACTCGACCGGGGCGTTGCCGGCACGACCCGGACGCCCGGTTGCACCGGCGACCCTCACCTCGATCATCGTGGCCGCAGTACCGGTGTGGTCAGCGTTCCACGGGTGAGGTACTCGTCGAGGTTTCGTAGCGCCAACGCGGCCATCGCGGCGCGGGTGCGCGCTGTCGCGCTACCGACATGCGGTAACAGCACCACATTGCCCTGTTCACGCAACGCCGAGGGAACGTGCGGCTCGTCGGTGTACACATCAAGCCCCGCACCCGCAAGCCGCCCGCTGACAAGTAATTCCACCAGCGCATCCTGATCGACGACGCTGCCGCGGGCGACGTTGATCAGGTAACCGGCTTCGCCCAGCGCCTCCAGCACCTGCCGACTGACCAGCCCCCGGGTTGCGTTCCCGCCGCTGACCGCCACCACCAGCACGTCGACTGATTCGGCGAGCTCGACCGGCGACCCGGCGTAGCGGTACGGGCAATCGGGCACCTGCCGACGATTGTGATACGAGATCGCGCAGTCGAATCCGAGCAGCCGAGACGCAATCGCCGCGCCGATGCGCCCCAGACCCAGAATGCCCACCTGGGCGCCGCTCACATCACGGGTCAACGCAAGCGGCCCCTCGACCGGCCAACGACCGGCCCGGACATAACGGTCCGCGGCGCACAGTCCCCGCATCGTCGCAAGCACCAAACCCACCGCGGTATCGGCGACGCTGTCGTTGAGCACATCGGGCGTGTTGCTGACCCCGATGCCCCGCCGCTGGGCCTCCTCGACATCGACCAAGTCGTAGCCGGCGCCGTAGTTGACGATCGCCCCGAGATTGGGCAACGCCTTCATGAGATGACCATCCACACCCGGTGGACCGGCCACCACGGCAGCGGTCACGCTCGGCCCATGCTCAGCCAGGAACGCGTCTCGCTCGGCACCGGCAGGCAACCGCAGCGGTTGATATTTCGCGGCGGCCAAGGCGGCGGCCAGCGCCGGATCCGGTGTCCCAACTTCGAGAACCTCCATACCGCCAGTGTCCACGGCGGGCGCTTCGGATCGGCGGCCGTCGACCAGACCGCATGGCCACGAATCACCATGGCCTTATCGGCGCTGCGAAACTACACTGTTGAGTTCATGGCCATCCGGCGCGCGGTGCTCGTCATCGCCGACATCGGCGGCTACACCGCCTACATGAACTGGAACCGGACCCACCTGGTGCACGCCCAGATGGCGGTGGCCACGCTGCTGGAATCGGTCATCGACGCCGCCAAGGGGATGAAGCTGGCGAAGCTCGAGGGTGATGCCGCCTTCTTCTGGGCGCCCAACGGCGACGCCCAGACGCTGGTCAGCGACCGGCTGGCGCGGATGCACCAGGCGTTCCTCGACCGGCGGGCCCGTATCGAGAACAGCCGCATGTGCAACTGCGCGAGCTGCAAACAATTGATGAACCTGTCGCTGAAGTTCGTCGCCCATCAGGGCGAGGTGGCGGAGCAGAAGGTCAAGCGCCACACCGAACTCGCCGGCGTCGACGTCATCCTGGTTCACCGGATGCTGAAAAACCAGGTGCCGGTGCCCGAATACGTGTTGATGACCGATGCCGTCGCACAGTGCCTCGACGAGCCGGTGCGGCGAACCTGCCTGCCGCTGCTGCACGACTTCGAGGGCCTCGGCGAAACCTCGACCTACTACCTGGATCTGGCGAACTCGGCGCTGCCACCACCGGCAGCCGCTATGGGGTGGGCCGGCAGGATGAAATTCCGGTGGAATGCTTTGCCGTTCATGGTCGGTGCCAAGGAACCCTGCGCGGGGTTTCGCAGCCTGGGCCGTGGGGCCCCCGAGCTCTCGAAGGGCTGACAGCGGCGGTCAGCTGCAGGCCGCCTAGAGCTTTCCGGCGACGAAGTCAGCTGCTTGGTTGACCATCCCCGACGAGATATAAGCGCTGGCCAGGTGTTGCGGCCAGTTCTCCTGCCAGGTGTTGGGGTCGGCGGGGTTGCAGACCGGATCGGCGCCATGGCACTGCTCGATGGTCCGATCGTTGTAGATCGGGCTGAAGTTCGTGATGGGGCCGACCCATTGACTGCCGTTGCCGAAGAGCGCCACTGCGGCGATGTGCTCGTCGGCGCCGGGCGGCAAAGGATTGGTGAAGCCCATCACCGAGAAGGGGACCGCAAGCACCACGTCGGTGACCGCCGCGCCCAGTGAGTAGCCCCCCGGCACGATGCGGGTGTTCGGGCATCCGTTGATCGTGTTCTGGATGTGCGCGCTCATATCGTTGGCGCCCTGGTCGATCTCATTGTCAGCGGGGTACTTCACCGCATACAGACTGACGTATTTGGAGGTCCTCGAACGCAGTGCGCTGACGAACGCGTTGCCGACCGCGCCGGCCCCGGGCGATTCCAGACGACCACGGGCGAATACCACTTCGACGTCGGGGCAGGCCGCGTTAGCCGGGGCGACCGCACCTGGCGTCCCGGCGGGAATCACGACAGGGGCGGTCAGCAAGACTGCCGCCAGCACAATGCCTGAACTTGCGAGTCGCAGTCGGCGGGCCGAGGAAACGCTCACGCAGTGGATAGTAGTGGTCGGCAGCCGGCCTGTCGCCCTGGACCGGGACCCGGTCACCGCACTGCGTTCGTCATCGACGCGTCGGGCCGCTATTCGGTGTCGGCAGGTCCCAGTAGCCGCACTTCTTCGAGGTCCATTTCCGCCTGGACCTCACGTAACACGATGTCGTCGATCTCATTTCGGTCCCGAAGCTCGGTTACGGCCCGACGTTTGTGCTCCAGGACGCCCAGATGTACTCGGCGCACCACGTCGTCACGTTCGGCGGCGGCGTTGTGCTGATCGGCCACCGCCACCAGCGCAGCTTCATCCTGATATTCCTTGCGCAGCCGGTCCATCAGATCGGCGCTGACGTTGAGGTCGTCGGCGATCCGCGGTAACGCGTCCAGGGCAGCTTCCGCGGCGCGGGTACGCGCCAGGTGCAGTTCCTGCGCGTGCGCGGCATCCTCGGGCATCCGGGCCCAGCGAACCACCGCGGGCAAGGTGCTGCCCTGCACCAGCACCGTCACCAGGATCACGAACGACACCACGTAGATGATCAGATTGCGATCCGGAAAGGGCGCGCCTGCATGGGTTGTCAACGGAACGGCCAGTGCGGCGGCCAGGGAGACCGCGCCGCGGAAACCCGCCCAACTCGACACCGCGCGCTGGCGCCAGTCGACGCGACGGCTCCGCTGCACGGCGCGCCGGTCCACGGTGCGGATCAGCACGGTGGTGATCTCCGACCACGCGATTCGGGTCACGATGACCACACCGGTGACGGCGAGGGCCAGCACCGTGGCATGACGAAGGCCGTCGCCGACATTGACGATCCCGTGCACCGCGCCGGGAATCTGGACCCCGACGAACACCCACAGCGAGCCATTGATCAAAAACGTTGCCATGTCCCAGAACGCGAATGCCTGCAGCCGCGAGCGGGCCCCGATCACCCGCGGGCCGACGTAGGACAACACCAGCGCCGACACCAGCACCGCGACGACGCCGCTGCAGTGAAACGTCTGGGCGAGCAGAAACGCCGCGAACGGCGTCAAGACGCTCAGCGCGCCTTCCTCCAGCGGCGAGTCAATGCGGCGGCGCAGCAGCGTGACCGCGGCGCCCACCAGCAGTCCGGCCGCGATACCGCCCAGGTATGAACCGACGAACCGGCCCACCAGGTCGACGGGTCCGATTGCGGGGCTGCCCGTGGCTACCGCGACCGTCACCGCGAACAGCACCAGTGCCGTTCCGTCGTTGATGATGCTTTCGGCGCGCAGCACGGTCAGCGGCCGGCGCGGCAACTTCTTCGCCAGGCCGGCCACCGCCGCGGCATCGGTGGGCGACAGGACGGCGCCCAGCACCGAGGCCGCATGGGGTTCCATTCCCAGCCAGCGCGCCGTCCACGCCACCGCCACCGCCGTGGCGATCACCAGCCCGACGCTGACGAGCACGATCACCCGCAGGTTCGCCCGGATCTCCCGGAAGCTGGTGTTCATGCTCTCCCAGTACAGGATCGCCGGCAGGAACAGCAGCAACACGATCTCGCCGTCGAGCTGGGTTTCGCCGAAGCGGGGGATCAGACCCAGCATGCCGCCGAGCAAGATGAGCAACACCGGCGGCCCGACGCGATACCGCTTGCCCAACAGCGTGCCCGTGACCACGGTGGCGACGAGCGTGACAACAACGACGAGGCCAAACACCCTCACATCCTGCCGTGTCGACGGTGTGCTGGGGAGCCTTCGAGATAGGCCGCCAAGGCATTGGTCAGACCGCGCCGGGCCTCCTCGAGGTCGGCATAGGAGCCCAGCTGACGCTCGGAGACCAGCCCGCGCATGGCACCCGGGATAAGGGCGGCCACCTCCCGCACCCGTTGCGGGTCGACCTCCAGGTCGGCGAACGCGCTATGGCAGGTCTGCAGCCAGCTTCTGCCCCAGGAGAACAGCTCCGCCGCGGTACGCGGATACAACCGCTCCAGCTCGTGATGGTCGCGGGGGAGCGCGGCCCGCAGGTTCTCGATCGCCCGGGAATCCTGCGACGCCAGCCCGTGATAGAGGGTGTCGATGATCGCGGCAACCCGATCCCGTAGCGGGGCATCCTTTTTCAGCTCGGCGAACGCCGATATGGTCGCGTCCCGCCGCTCGGCGGTCCGGTGCAGCACTGCCGCCCAGAAGCCGTCGACGTCGCCGAACTGATATTGCACCGCGCCCCAGGTGGCGCCGCTCTCCTTGGCGATCCGGCTCGCCGACACCGCGCCCGGGTCGCCGGTGGCCAGCGACCGCACCGCCGCGTCCAGCATCGCCTCGCGGGTCGCTTGCCCGCGCTTGTTGCTGCGCCGCGGTGCTGGTTGTGTCATCCCAGGAATCCTAGCAACATTTCCATAGTACCCCCTATGATTCTGTTGTCGGGCGAACTATGCTGCGGAAGTCGGCCCGCTCGCGACCATGGAGAGGACACGCACGCATGGCTAAACCGCCGCTGTCGATGAAGCCGACCGGCTGGTTCCAGGTCGCCTGGTCCGACGAGATCGGTGTCGGCGACGTCCACACCATGAAGTACTTCGGCCAGGAGATGGTCGGCTGGCGCGCCGAATCCGGGCGGCTCACCGTGATGAACGCCTACTGTGAGCACCTGGGTGCACACCTGGGTTACGGCGGCACCGTCTGCGGCGAAGTGCTGCAGTGCCCATTTCACGGCTGGCAGTGGAACTCCCAGGGACGCAACGTCTGTATTCCCTACCAGGACAAGCCCAATCGCGGCCGGCGGATCACCACCTACCCGGTCGTCGAACGCAACGAATCGGTCTACATCTGGCATGACGTCCACGGACGCGAGCCGTTCTTCGACCCGCCGGACGTATTCGCCAGCTTCGATGACCGCAGCGCGGCCGATTACTACCCGCAGCAGCGGCTATACCGGCAGAGCCTGGAAATGCACCCGCAGTACGTCCTGGAGAACGGAGTGGATTTCGCGCACTTCAAGTACGTGCACCGCACCCCGATCGTGCCGGTGTTCACCCGGCACGACTTCGCCGAACCGGTGTCCTACGTCGACTTCACCATCACCTTCGAAGGCGACGACGGGCAGCGCATCGAAGACGTCAACAGCGGTGTGGAGGCCATCAACGGCGGCTTGGGTATCGCGGTGACCAAGAGCTGGGGGATGATCGACAACCGCACCATCTCGGCGATCACGCCCGTCGACGATTCCACCTCCGATGTCCGGTTCATGGTCTACATCGGCCGCACACCAGCCGGCGATCCGGTGCGCGCCGAGGCCAGGGCGGCCGAATTCGGTCGCGAAGTGATCCGGCAGTTCGAACAGGACATCCACATCTGGTCGCATCAGCGCTATTCGGATCCGCCGGCGCTGGCCACCGCCGAATACTCCGGCTTCACCGCAATCCGCCAGTGGGCCAAACAGTTCTACCCCGACGGCATCGGGGGCAGTGCCGCCGAAGTCTATGCAGCGACCCAGAAAGGCTCCTCCGCATGACCGCATCCACCACCCCGATCCGCGTGTTCCAGGTCGCCACCGGCAACGTCGGCTCCGAGATGATCAAACGGATCGCCGCGCGTCCCGATCTGGAGCTCGTTGGTGTGCACTGCTATTCGCCGGAGAAGGTGGGTAAGGACACCGGTGAGCTGGTCGGCATCGCACCCAACGGGGTGAAGGCGACCGGCAGCATCGAGGAGATCATCGCCGCCAAACCGGATGTGCTGACCTTTCACGGGGTGTTCCCCGACGAGGATCTCTACGTCCAGGTTCTGGAGGCGGGCATCAACATCGTCACCACTGCCGACTGGATCACCGGTTGGCACCGCGACCACAACCACCCGCACCGGTCCGGAAAGCCGGTGACGCAGCTGCTCTCCGAGGCCTGCGCCAAGGGTGGCGCGACGTTCTACGGGACCGGGATGAACCCGGGCCTCAATCAGATCCTGGGCGTGGTGGCCGCGGCCGACGTCGCCGAGATCGAGAACGTCACCACCATCGAGTCGGTCGATGTGTCGTGTCATCACTCCAAGGAGACCTGGATCGAGGTCGGCTACGGCCAGCCGGTCGATGATCCGGAGATCCCGGCCAAACTGGAGAAGTTCACCCGCGTCTTCGCCGACAGCGTGCTGATGATGGCGGACTGCTTCGACCTGACCCTCGACGAGGTCACCTTCAGCTACGAGCTGGGCGTCTGCACCAAGGACGTCGACCTGGGCTGGTACACGCTACCCAAAGGATCGTTGGGCGGCAACTACATCAAATACCAGGGCATGGTCGACGGGGTGCCGCGCGTCGAGACTCACCTGGAATGGCAGATGACCCCGCACACCGAACCGAACTGGAAGATCAAGGGCTGCTACATCACTCGGGTGACCGGCGACCCGTGCGTCTACAACAAGCACATGATCTTGCCGAAACCCGGTGTGGACCTGTCCAACCCCGACAACTTCGCCTCGATCGGCATGACCGTTACCGGCTTGCCCGCCCTGAATGCGATCCGATCCGTGGTGGCCGCCCCGCCGGGGCTACTGACCAGCGCCGACCTGCCGTTGCGGGGGTTCGCGGGACGATTCCGGGTGTAACGGTTCTGCCGCGGTCAGACCGCGCCGGCCAACCCACGCAGGATCTGCGACGTTGATCCGCCGGCGGCATGCCGGTAGCCGGTTCCGGCCCACAGATGAACCAGATCCGGTTCGCCGGCCGCCGCTGCCGCCTTGCGCAGCGGACTGGTCAGATGGTGGATTGCCGGGTAGCCCAGCGGGGCACGGCTTCCGTAGGTGTCGATGAAGGTGTTCCGCAGCCCCCGTGCGGGACGCCCGGAGAAGGCCCGGGTGACGACGGTTTCGGTGCGGCGCGGGTCGGTCAGCGCGGCCTGGTGCGTGCTTGAGGCCCCGCTTTCGTCGGCCCGCAACAGTGCGGTGCCCACCATGGCCGCGGCGGCGCCGGCGTGGATGGCCTCGGCAACCTGCGTGGCGGTGGCCAGGCCCCCGGCCGCGATGACCGGCAGGCCAACGGTCGCCCGGATCTGGGCGATCAGCTCGGTCAACGGTTGCGGTGAAGGCGGCCGATCGGGAGTGAACGTGCCCGAATGCCCTCCGGCGTCGCGGCTTTGCACCGCAAGCATGTCGACGCCGACGTCGGCGGCCTGCGCCGCCTCGGCGGCGGAGGTAACGGTCTGGATGACCGTCGTCCCGGCCGCTTTCAGTGCCTGGACGACGGCTCCGTCGGGAAGCCCGAACGTAAAGCTCACCAGCGGCACCGGATCCGACACCAACAGGTCGACCTTGGCGGCGAAACAGTCGTCGTCCTCGATCGGCTCAGCGGGCAAGGTGAGCCCGAACCGGTCGGCTTCGTGTTGCATCAGCGACGCATACGCGCGGTAGGCGCCGGCGTCGACGTGAGTCCGGTTGGGGACGAAGACGTTGACACCGAAGACCGATGTGCGCGCTCGCACCGCGGCGATCTCGGCGGCGAGGGCGTCGGGCGTCTTGTACCCGGCGGCCAGGAAGCCGAACCCGCCGGCGTCAGATGCGGCGTGCACCATCGCCGGGGTCGAGGGGCCGCCGGACATCGGCGCGGCGATCACCGGGAGGGCGAGCCCCAGCGTGGACAAGGGTGTCGTCATCGGGGTCGCCCCTGGGCCGCCAGCTCGCGCGCCCGGATCGCTTCGCGCGCGCGCACTGCGTCGACCTCGGATTCGGGTGTCCCCGGCGGAACGTGGGTCGTCATCTCGACCAAGTACTCCATGGCCCGGTCCCTTTCTAGTGCCCGGCGCTTTGGCCGCCGTCGACGTGCAGGATCTCGCCGGTGACGAACGGCGCGTTTTCCAGGTACATCACCGCGTCGACGACATCGGCGATCTCCCCGATCCGGCCCAGCGGGTGCAGCGCGGCCAGCATGTCGTGTGTCGAGGGGTCGTGCATCGGGGTGCTTATCGTGCCCAGCGCGACGGTGTTGACTCGGATCCCGCGGCTGGCGTACTCGATCGCCAACTCCTTCGTCACCGCGTTCAGACCACCTTTGGTCAGGGATGCCAGCGCGGCGGGGATCTGCGAATACGCGTGATCGACAAGGCTGGTGGAGACGTTGACGATATGGCCGCCGCCGTCGCGGGACAACATCGCGGCCAGAGCGCTGCGCGACACCTCGAAGAAGCCGCGCAGGTTCACCCCGGTGACGGCCTCATAGTCCTCGTCGGTGTAGTCGGTGAACGGTTTGGCGATGAAGATGCCGGCGTTGTTGATCAGGGTGTCCACCCGGCCGAACCGGTCGAGCGCGGCGTCGATGAGCTGCCGGCCGGCTCCCGGGGCGGCGACGTCGACCGGCACGGCGAGCACCTGGGGATCGTCGAACTCAGCGGCGGAGCGAGCAGCGGCGACGACGGCGTAATCCAGCTTCCGGTAGGCCGATACCAGCTCGGCGCCGATACCTCGTGATGCGCCGGTGATGACCGCGACCTTGTGCATCTGGCTCATGGGACCGTCCTTAAGTTCGTAGTTGCGCTCGCTGCAACGATCGTCTGGCATCCGAGCATCCCTTGGCCACGATCAGTTTGCTCAGTGCTGAGAGGATTAGCCTCCTACCGCACTACGATGACGCGATGGAGCTGCGTCAGCTGCGCTACTTCGTTGCTGTTGCCGAGGAGCTGCATTTCGGCCGAGCGGCCGCGCGACTGCATATCGCCGGCCCGTCGCTCTCCCAGCAGATCAAGGCCTTGGAGCGCGACCTGAAGGTGCAGCTGTTCGACCGCAACCGGCGGGAGGTGGTGCTCACCGCTGGGGGTACCGCGCTGCTGCCTACCGCCCGGTCGTTGCTGGCGCACGCCGACGAACTGCGCAGGCAGGCCGCCGGCTTGTCCGACTCGGAGCCGGTCCGCTTGGGCTACGTCAACTGGCGGCCCGTCGATCTGGCCGAGCGCACCGCGGGGGTGGCCCAGTTGCACATCGACGCATGGGTTCTGCCTTCGCACGCCCAGGCGCTTCGGGTGGCGGAGCGCGCGCTCGACCTCGCCATCTGCTGGGTTCAGCGCGCCGATCTTGACCAGCTCGATCTGCAGGCCCGTCTGATCGGTGCCGACCTGCTCTATGCAGTCAGCCCGGTTGGCGAACCCAACGAGCCGGTTGCAGCGAAAAACCTTGTGGTGCTGCTGGATTCCGATATCGCCAGCTGGTCATCGTGGAATCGGTACGGCGTGGAGTTCGCCCACGACACCGGCGCCCAGACGGTGCACATCGACGACGGCGGCGTCACCGGCCCGGCGTTCTTCGAACACGTCCGCCGGCAGCGTCGCCCGGTCCTGAACACTCCGAAGGCCCAAAATGACCGCCTGCCACCGGATTTGGTACGCCGGCCGGTCGTGTCCCCGCGGCCGTTCTGGAGCTGGTCGCTGGTCTCCCGGCGCGACGAGTCCCGGCCGGCCGTCGAGCTGGTGGGCGCCGCCCTCGCCGAGGGAGTCGGCGAGCTCGGTTTGACCGGCGAGGACGCGTGGCTGCCGGCTGACGATCCGTACGCAGGCGCTGCGCAGCGTTAGGGGGCCTCAGCGGGAAGCGGCGTGCCGGCGCTGCCTTCGGGCAGCGGAGTACCGGAACTGCCGGCGGGCGGCGCGGCCGGGCGTGATGACGGGCCGCCAGCCGGCGCGGGCGCCCGATTGTTGGTGCCGCCGTTGGTCGGAGCTTGCGCCGCCGATCCGCCGGCGGGAGCCTGCGGCTGCGGCGCGGCCGGGCGGGCCTGCGGTGCCGGTGCGGATGCTACCCACCGGATCAGGTCGGTGCCGCCGGCCTGGTAGACCAAGCTGTTCGGGGCATCGCCGGTGACATCGAAATAGACCTTGCCGCTGGTCTTTTGGCCCTGAGCGAGCCCCGTCGGCACGATGCCCTGCGGTGTCGGCACGGTGAACAGGGACTGATAATTCTGGCCGCTGGCCGAGCGGGCGCTCAAGTTGGCGACGATCGGGAAAACCGTGCCCTGGATCGCCTCGTCGGTGGCGGTGGCCTCCCATAGGGTGCCGCTCGGCTGGTAAGGGATGGCGTCCGTGCTGGGCTTCAGGTCGTTGACCGTCCAACCGTGCACTCCCGGACCCTCGGGCAGCGTGCCCTGCGTTCCGATCGGGTGGGTGACCGGGGCGGGGTCAGGGTTGTCGGCGGCGGCGATGCCAGTGCTGAATGTGCCGGCAGCGGCCAGCGCGCCCGCTGCCAGGGCGGTCGAGATGGACTTCATGGGTCTGACTCCTCGGTTCGGTGACATCCCGGTGACTGGTACTCAAGTACAGAATCGTAACGGCCCAGCGGTGAGGCCGCCGTGAAACGAGTCCGGCCCGGACCCCGCGCGAAGCGGAGGCCGGGCCGGACCGATGATCTAGGGCTCGCTCAGTGCGATCCGGTCACATTGCTCGCGCCGCTGGCCGCCGGGGCCCCGGCGGCGGGAACCGGGGTGCCCTGGTTGCCGGCCGGAACCGGCGGGTTGCCGGCCTCGGTGCCCTGCGGGTTTGCCGGAGCTGTGCCTTCCGCGCCGGCCGTCGGCGCACCAGGGGTCTCCGCCGGAAGCGGCGTGCCGGAGCTGCCGGCGGCCGCGGGGGTGTTGCCGGTAGCCGCGGGAGCCCCGGCCGCCCCGGGAGCCGAAGCCTCCGGGGTGCCCGCCGAAGCCGGCGCCTCCGCGCCGCTGGCCGCGGCCGGCGTGCCCTCGGTGCCGCCCGCGGCTGCCGGGGTGCCGTCGGCCTCGGCCGGCAGCGGGGTGCCCTGGCTGCCCGAGGCGAGCGGGGTGCCCTGGCTGCCGGTCGCAGCAGGCGTGCCGTCGGTGGTCTGGTTACCGGCCGGGGCCGGGTTGGTCTGCGTGCCGGACTGGGCCGGCTTCGGGTTGGTGGCCGCCGGAGTGCGCTGCGAGCCGGCCGCCGGGGCCGACGAGCCGCCGGCCGGGGCGCTTGGTGCGGCCGGGGTCCAGACCAGCTGGTCTTTGCCGGCGAACTGGTAGACCGCGCTGTTGGGTGCGTCACCGGTGACGTCGAAGTAGACCTTGCCGCTGGTCTGCTGACCCTGCGCCAGGTTGGAGGGGTTCACGCCCTGCGCGGTGGCCACCCCGAACAGCGCGGGGTAGGTCTGGCCGCTGGGGGACCGGGCGCCGAGGTTGGCGATCACCGGGGTCACGGTGCCCTGGATGGCCACGTCGGTGGCGGTGGCCTCCCACAAGGTGCCGTGCGGCTGGTAGGGGATGGCATCGGTGCTGGGTCGCAGGTCGCTGACCGTCCAACCCTGGATGACCCCGCCGTTGTCCACAGTTCCCTGGGTGCCGAGCGGGTGGGTCGTCGCGGTGACGTCACCGGCGTCCGCGCTGGCGGTCGCGATGCTGACGGCTCCGGCTGCGGCCAACGCTCCGGCGGCGGCCACAGCGGTAGTGATCAACTTCATTGTTGGTTGACTCCTCGGGTCGACTGGATCTTGAGGGATAGTGCAGTCCAGAACGCAAATCCTAACGGATTTGACAATGACGTTTGTTCACGTCTCAGGGTTTAAGTCGCCAACGGCCGCGCATTGTCGGTCGCCGGCGATCAGGAGTGCGAACTCCACCAGGTGTAGAGCTGCTCCAGCGACGGCGCGCTGTGCTCGGTGTGCAATCGGGCGATCACCAGACTGGCGTCATTGGTCCAAACCAGGGTGGGAGACCCCTGGCGCATCCCGCAGAGCAGCATCCCGCTCGGCTTGTCCGGGGTAGCGGTGCGGTGCCAGGCGCCCGGCGACTGGATCCTGCCCGGGCAGGTGACGACGGTGATGGCCTGCACGGTGTTGTCGAAGCTCAGACGCAGCGCGCCGGCGTCCGGGAACAGGGCATAGCTAGCCGAGGGCGGGCCGTCCACGTCCACGTTGCGGCCACAGGTCACCTCCGCGATGGCGCCACCCATCGGCGTGGTCGGGGTGCAGACGTCCTGCGGGTAGCCGGCCGGCAGCAGCTTGAGCAACCGCGCCTGGGCTTCAGCCGATGACATCGACGTCGCCGGACCGTTGGCCGCCGTGGTGAAGCCGGCATCGCCGGTGTCGGCGGCCAGATCGTCGGAGCCGGACCGGTACGTCATCCAGGTGATCAGCCCGACGACCACGGCCAGCGCCGCCGCAAGGCGCAGCACTAGCTTGCGTTTGCCGGGATCGCGATACGTGGGCGCCGGCCGCGGCGAGCTGAACCAGTCGTCGTCGGGGGTGGAGATGCGCGGGATGCCCGGCGGCGGGACGGGGTGCACGGCGGCGACCGCGGCCTCTGGCAGTGGCGCGGTGTCGGGTTCGGCAGGCGCGGCCGGCGGGTTGGCCGGCCGCGCCACCGGTGCAGACACCGGGGCGGCCGGCGGCATCCGGGGCACCTGGGCGGCCGGCGGCACAGGGGCGGGCGCCACCGGAGGTTTCGGCGGCTCGGCGGCAGGCGTCTGCGTAGGCGGGGTCACCGGCGGCACGCTCGGCTGCGGCTGCTCGAGCAGGGGCGGAGTGGACTGCTGGCTGGCCTCGTAGATGTGCAGCATCCGGTGCTGATCGGGTGCGCTCAACGCCTGATAGGCCGCGGTGGCCAGCTCGGCGGCGCTGGCGAAGCGCTGCTGCGGATCCTTGGCCATGCCCTTGGCGATCACCGCGTCAAAGGCGGGTGGGATCGTCGACCCGGCATGGCTGGGGCGGGGAATCGGTTTGCTCAGATGAGCATTGGCCAGCATCTTGACGCTGTCGGCCCGGTACGGCGGCGAACCGGTCAAGCACTGGTAGAGCACGCACGTCAGCGAATAGATGTCCACGCCCGCGCCGAACTCGCCGCCGGCGAACAGCTCCGGTGCCGAGTACTTCCACCGGGCGCCGGCATGGTCGGTGTCGGCCGTGTTCGCCCCGGGCGCACCGGCGATCCCGAAGTCCACCAGGTAGACGAAGTCCTCATGGGTCAACAGGATGTTGCGGGGCTTGACGCCCCGGTGAATCACCCCGGCGGCATGCGCGGCATCCAGCGCCGCTGCAGCCTGCCACACCATGTTCACCGCGCGGGACGGGGGCAGCACCCCGGTTCGCTTCAACAGCGCGGACAGATCGTTGCCGTGCACCAGCGGCATGTCGATGAAGACTTCGCCGTCCAGCTCACCGTAATCGCGGACCGGGACAACGTGCGGCTCTTGGACGCGCCCGACGGTGAGCGCCTCACGCTGCAACCACTCCCGGAACGCCGGGTCCCGGCCCAGCGCCGGGGCGAGTAGTTTGAGCGCGGCGGTGCGGTCCTTGCCGGTATCGACGGCCTCGTAGACCTCGCCGGTGGGGCCGCGGCCCAGCAGGCGTTTGAGGAGGTAGCGCCCAACCCGTGACCCAGCCCGCGAACCCGACGCGGTCTCGCCCATCATCGACTCCTCAAGTCAGACCCGTGAACGCCGATCACCGAACCGGCGGCCCGACGACATTGCCGCCAATAATTTCATCACTGAACCGGTCGGCTATCAGCCGGTCGCGCCAACCTCCCCGAAATCCGGCCGTCCCGGTCAGCGGCCGGTCAGGTTGCTGATCGTCATGATCTCCAGGTTGCGGTACGCGCGGCCGGTGGGCTGCACCAGATCGTGGAACCAGACCTGCGGCGCAGCGGTGTAGGGGCTGTCCCAGGAGTCCCATGGCAAGTAGGTCTGCGTTCTCCCGGCGACGAAACCCCAGTTGTAGGCGCCCACATTGTGACGCTTCATGATCGGCAGAATCCCGTCGATGGTGTTGCCGCGGGTGCGCGCCAGGTACTCGGTGCACATCATCGGCCGGCCCAGCGGCGCGAGCTCAGCGATCCGGTCGCTGAACAACGCCGGCTTGTCATAGGAATGGAACGTGATGATGTCGGAGCTGTTGAGTTGGGTGTTGACGATCGCGCTGCCCTGCCGCGATCCCTCCCAGATTCCGCTGGTCAGCGGCTGACGGGCATCGACTGCCCGGGCCCAGCTGAACACCTGGGGAAGTAAGTCACTGACGAGGTCGAGCTTGTCGGACCGCTCGACGCTGCTGTATTCCCGTGCCATGTTGTCCGGCTCGTTCCACAGATCCCAGGCCAGAACCCGTTCGTCGTAACGGAATTGGGTCATCACTCCGGTGACGTAATCATGCAGGGTGCGGTAGTAGTTGCGGTCACCGAGCCGCTCGGCGCCGGGACTTTGCACCCATCGGGAGTTGTGGATGCCGGGCCGCGGCGCGGGCTGCGGACCCGCCTTGGGAAACGGGTCCCAGCAGGAGTCGAACAACACGAACATCGGCTTGATGCGGCGGCGGGCAGCGACGGAGACGAACTGGGCCAGCCGATACTGGAAGCCTTTGCGGTCCAGCGCCCACAGCTGGTCGTGCAGGAAGACCCGCACGGTGTTGAAGCCGGCCGACCGGGCCCACCCCAGCTCGGCGTCGATGCGCCGCAAGTCGAACGTTCCCGGCTGAAACATCTCGAGCTGGTTGACCGCGGTCGAGGTGATGTAGTTGGAGCCGACGGGCCAGCCCTGTGCCTGATACCAGCGGTTGGCCCGGTCGATCGACCACCGGCCGGGGTCCGCGGCGGCGCGCGGAATCCGGCTCAGTGTGGGACCCGCCGCCAACAGAAGGGGCAGCCCCAGTGCCGTTCGACGTTTCACGAACTGACCATAACGTCCAGACCCGTGGCACGGCGTTTGAGCGTCCGGCCTGTCGCCCGGCAAATCGGGCACGCGCAACCGCGGCGACGCCGGCCACCTACACTGCACGGATATCTTCGCTCCGTTTCGCGTCGTCGGGAGGCCGACTGTGTCGCAACACCTGCAGAACAAGGTCGTCGTCATCACCGGCGCCGGCGGCGGATTCGGCAAACTCATCGCCGAGAAGTGCGCCGCCAAAGGTGCGCACGTGGTCGGTGTTGACATCGGCGCGGCGAATCTGGCCGCGGTCTTCGACGGGATCCGCGCGGCCGGGTACTCCGGCACCCAGCACGTCGCCGACGTCACCGACATCGAGCAGATGAAAGCCGCTGTGCAGCACGCGGTGGCGGCCTTCGGCGCGGTGGACGTCATCGTCAACAACGCCGGGGTGATGCCACTGGCCTACTTCGCCGATCACGAGCGGGCCTGGCAGCAGTGGCACCGGGCGATCGACATCAACATCAAGGGCGTGGTGAACGGGATCTCGGCCGTCTACGACCAGATGATCGACCAGGGCCGCGGCCACGTCGTCAACATCTCGTCGATTTACGGCAACGCCGGGGTGGCGGGCTCGGGCGTCTACAGTGCGACCAAGGCCGCGGTCACCGTGCTGTCGGACTCGTTGCGCAGCGAGGCCAAGGGCAAGATCAAGGTGACCACGGTCAAACCGACCGGTGTGCTGGGCACCAACCTGGCCAGCGGGGTAGTCAACGGCGCGGCGATCATGGGCATCGTCGGATCCCGCGCTGAGAGCTACATACAGTCGCTGACCGCGTTCTCCAACGGCACGCTGACCGCTGAACAGACCGACGTCGACTCGGTGAAGTACTGGCTGATCACCCCCGAGGACCTCGCCGAGGCCGTGGTGCACGTGATCGACCAGCCGTGGGGCATCAGCATCAGTGACATCACCGTGCGGGCAAGCGGCGAAGACTACCTCTACTGACTTCGAGCGGACCCGTGCAGACCGATTGGGATTCACCGGCTTTCACCGCCGCCGAAGCGGCCCGCTATCACGCCGCCGGCTGGTGGTCGCAGACCACGCTGTCGGACGCGGTTCACCGCAACGCGCAACGGTTGCCGGGCCGCGTCGCCTATGTGGACCACCCGGGCACGGGACTGACTTGGCGGGAATTCGACGCGGCGGCAGACGCGCTGGCGGCCCAGCTGGCCGGGATCGGCGTCCGGCCGCGCGACCGGGTCGCGGTGTGGCACCGTGATTCGGCCGCCATCCATGTGCTGTTCGTGGCGATCGAACGGTGCGGCGCGGTGGTGGTGGGCATCGGCGCGCGCGCCGGTACCCGCGAGGTGAGCGCGATCCTGGCCGGCGCGCAGGCCAAGCTGTTGATCACCGACGAGCAGCGTCACGCGGATACGGCCGGCCTGCCGATCGAAACGCGGAGCATCGACGAGCTGACGTCAGCTGCCACAAGGGCCGTGCCCGGGCCGCAACTCGGCCCCGACGACGTGTTCCTGATCAACTCCACCTCCGGCACCACCGGGCTGCCCAAGTGCGTCGTGCACACCCAGAACCGCTGGCACTACTTTCACCAGCGCGCCGTCGCCAACGGACAGCTGCGTGCCGACGACATCTTTTTGCCGATCATCCCCACGCCGTTCGGGTTCGGGCTCTGGACCAGCCACACCACCCCGATCCACCTCGGTGCTACCGCGGTGCTGTTGGACCGCTTCACCCCAGCAGCGACCTGCGCTGCTATTGCCCAGCATCGAGTCACCGTATTGTGCTGTGTGAGCACGCAATTGACCATGATGATGGCCGATGCGGCCAGCCGTGAGTTCGATCTGAGCTCGCTGCGGGTGGTCTTCACCGGCGGCGAGGCGCTGCCCTACCGGCCGGCCGCGGAGTTCGAGGAACTCACCGGAGCCACGATCCTGCAGTTCTACGGCTCCAATGAGACCGGGCTGCTCAGCGGAACCACCCTCGACGACCCGCTGGACAAGCGGCTGCGCACCGGGGGCCGCGTCGTCCCGGAGATGGCGGTCCGGCTGTTCGGCGGCGAAGACGGCAACACCGAGGTGACCGACACCGGCCGCGGCCAGCCGGCATGCCGGGGCCCGGCGACCAGCCTCGGCTACCTCAACGGGGTTGATCACGACAAGCTGTTCACCCCCGACGGCTGGATGCGGATGGGGGATATCTGTGAGATCGACGGCGACGGCTATCTGCGCGTCACCGGCCGCACCTCGGATTTCATCCTGCGCGGCGGCAAGAACATCAGCGCCGCCCAGGTCGAGGACGCCGTCATGAGCCACCCGGCGATCGCGCTGGCCGCCGCGGTCGCCATGCCCGATGAGGTGTTCGGCGAAAAGGTCTGCGTCTTCGTGGAACTCGCCGGCGACGCGGCCCTCGAGCTACCCGACCTCGTCGAGCATCTGCTGTCGCTCGGGGTGTCCAAAGAGCTGCTGCCCGAACGCCTTGTCGTCGTCGACGAACTGCCGCGTTCGTCCGGCGGCAAGATCGCCAAAGGGCAGCTGCGCAACTACTGGTAGCCCTCGTACACCTGTGACGGGCCCTCGGGAGTGATCACATAACCCACCGTCGCGACGTGCACGTCGCCGACCGGGTCGAGTTCACGGTAGCCGCCGAACAGTTCGACGTCGTTGTCGGCCAAGCCGATCCGGAAACCACCCCACAGGTAGGGCACCGGAAACCACAGCTGCTTTCCCGGAAGCTCATGCAGCACCTCGACCGGGGGATAGCGGAACATCTGACGCAGATCCACGCCGCGGAACAGCTGCTGGATCAAATCGTCGATGATTCCGGTGAGCTGAGCGTTGAGCGCGGCGATCCGGTCGCGCTCCAGCGGCGCCGCCGGGGGCTTGAGCACCGCCAACAGCTCAGCGGGCCGGTCGTGCTCGACGGCGATGTCATAGGCGGTGCGGCCGGCGGCGTCGGGCTGGCTGCGCAAGGCGCCCCGCTCGATCAGCCACGACGCCACGTCCGGGGACACCCCGTGCCAGCCGGCCTGATGCAGCACGGTCAGCCAGGTCTTTCCGCCCGGCCGCCAGGCCTTGACGTCGACCACGTGGTCACCGCGGTCGAGTTCCCGCATGACCTTGCGCCAGTTGCCCCGCTTGGCCATATCCGCCAGGTACAGCGCGGCCTGGGCCTGCCGGTTGCCCAGCAGCGAGCGGTCCATCACGCCCGGCCACAGCGGCGCATTGTTGCGGATCTCGGCGTAGGTCGTCACGCGGCCATCATGCCTTGAAACTCCGCTGCCACGTCGGTCCCGGCTGTCGTCGGAGCGGTTCGGTAGGGTCCGTCGGCGTGACCGACAACGTAACGCTTAAACCGGTGAACGCCCGTCTTGCAGAGGAACTGGCAGTGGCAGAACGGCAGGTCGCCGCAGCCGTCGCGCTGCTCGACGAGGGGGCGACGGTGCCGTTCATCGCCCGCTACCGCAAAGAGGTCACCGGCAGCCTCGACGACGGCCAGCTGCGCACTCTCGAGGAGCGGCTGCGCTACCTGCGGGAGCTCGACGACCGGCGGGCCGCCGTGCTGGCTTCGATCGAGGAACAGGGCAAGCTCACCGACGAGCTGCGGGCGGCGTTGCTCAGCGCTGACACCAAGGCCCGCGTTGAGGACATCTACCTGCCCTACAAACCCAAGCGCCGCACCAAGGCGCAGATCGCCCGCGAAGCGGGTCTGGAACCGCTGGCTGACCGGCTGCTGGCCGATCCGAGCCTGGACCCGCAGCAGCTCGCCTCGGAGTTCACCGGGGAGGAGGTCGCCGACGCCGCGGCAGCGTTGGAGGGCGCCCGCGCGATCCTCGTCGAACGAGCCGCCGAGGACGCCGAACTGGTGGGCGCGGTCCGCGAGAAGTTCTGGGCAGCCGGTTCGCTGCGGACCGCCCCGCGGTCCGCGGATGCCGCGAAAACGGCTGCTGCACAAAAGTTCCGCGATTACTTCGAGTTCAGCGAAGCACTGGAGACCATGCCGTCGCATCGGGTGCTGGCTGTATTGCGTGGCGAGAAGGAAGATGCCCTGGCGCTGGCCTTCGACGGCGGCGAGAACGAGCCCTACCAGGCGATGGTCGCCGAATCGCTCGGCGTCGACATGACCGCGCCGGGGCCGGCGACGCCGTGGCTGACCGAGACGGTGCGGTGGGCGTGGGAGACCCGGCTGGCGTTCTCCGCGGCGGTCGACGCCCGGATGCGGCTGAAGCAGCGCGCCGAAGCCGACGCGGTGGCGGTCTTCGCCCGCAACCTCAAAGACCTGCTGCTGGCCGCCCCGGCCGGCAACCGCACCACCCTCGGTCTCGACCCGGGCTTCCGCACCGGGGTGAAGGTGGCTGTCGTGGACGGCACCGGCAAGGTGCTCGACACCTGTGCGATCTACCCGCATCAGCCGCAAAAACAGTGGGACCAGGCCAAAGCCGCGCTGGCGGCGCTGGTCGCCCGGCACGGCGTGGATCTGATCGCGGTCGGTAACGGCACCGCGTCGCGGGAGACCGACGCCCTGGCCGCCGAACTGATCGCCGACCTCAAGGCCGCGGGCGCCCCCGCACCGGTCAAGGCGATGGTCAGCGAGGCCGGCGCCTCGGTGTATTCGGCGTCGGCCTACGCCGCCCACGAGCTGCCCGATCTCGACGTCACCCTGCGCGGGGCGGTGTCAATCGCGCGGCGGCTGCAGGATCCGCTGGCCGAGCTGGTCAAGATCGAGCCGAAGTCGATCGGAGTCGGCCAGTACCAGCACGACGTCACGCCGGGAACGCTGGCGCGCAGCCTGGACGCGGTCGTCGAAGACGCGGTGAACGCCGTCGGCGTCGACCTCAACACCGCCTCCGCGCCACTGCTGGCACGGGTGTCGGGGGTGTCGGAATCGTTGGCCGAAGCCATTGTGGCCCACCGCGACCAGACCGGGCCGTTTCGTAACCGGGCCGCCCTACTCGACGTGCCGCGGCTGGGGCCCAAAGCTTTTGAGCAGTGCGCCGGATTCCTGCGCATCCGCGACGGTGATGACCCGCTGGACTCCTCCGGGGTACATCCGGAGGCCTACCCGGTGGTCCGGCGCATCCTGGACCGCGCGGGGGTGTCGCTGGCCGAGATCATCGGCGACGAACGGCTGCTGCGGTCGCTGCAACCCGGCGACTTCGCCGACGACCGGTTCGGGGTCCCGACCGTGACCGACATTCTCGCCGAGTTGGAGAAGCCCGGGCGCGACCCGAGGCCGGCGTTCTCCACGGCGACGTTCGCCGCCGGAGTGGAGAAGGTCGCCGACCTCAAGGTCGGCATGGTCCTGGAGGGGGTGGTGACCAACGTTGCGGCGTTCGGTGCGTTCGTTGATGTCGGCGTGCACCAGGACGGCCTGGTGCACGTCTCGGCAATGTCGGACCGTTTCGTCTCCGATCCGCACGAGGTGGTCCGCTCCGGCCAGGTGGTGAAGGTGAAGGTGCTCGACGTCGACGTCGACCGCCAGCGGATCGGCCTGAGCCTGCGGCTGGGGGACAAGCCGGCGGGCAAGGCCGGCAAATCCTCCTCGGGCCCAGGTGCCAAAGCGGCTGCGCGCCGTGACACCGGCAAGCAGAATCGGGGGGAGCGGCGGGGTCACGGCGGCGGTCGCCGGGAGGCGGCGCCGGCCGGCGGGTCAATGGCCCAGGCGCTGCGGGACGCCGGATTCGGGAAGTGAGGGCCGCATGCTAGATGCCGCAGTCGAGCAGGAGTTCGCCGAGATCGTCGGCGCCGCCGCACTGCTCACCGGCGAACAGATCGGACCCGACTACTCCCACGACGAGGCGCTGGTGGGCGCACCGGTGACGCCGCGTTACGTCGCCCGCCCGCAGACCGCCGAACAGGTCGCGGCGCTGCTGGCCGCCGCCAGCAGGGCCAAGACCCCGGTGACCGCCCGCGGGTCGGGCACCGGACTGTCGGCCGGCGCGCGGCCGTGCGCCGACGGCCTGTTGATCTCCTTCGAGAAGATGAACGCGATCCTGGAGATCGACACCGACAACCAGGTCGCGGTGGTGCAACCCGGGGTCACCCTGGCCGACCTCGACACCGCGACCGCCGAGGCCGGGCTGATGTACACCGTCTTTCCCGGCGAGCTGTCGGCCAGTGTCGGCGGCAACGTCGGCACCAACGCCGGCGGTATGCGCGCGGTCAAGTACGGCGTGACCCGCCACAACGTGCTCGGGCTGCAGGCCGCGCTGCCGACCGGCGAGCTGATCCGCACCGGCGGGAAGATCACCAAGCTGTCCACCGGATACGACCTGACCCAGCTGATCATCGGCTCGGAGGGCACCTGCGCGCTGGCCACCGAGGTCACCGTGCGGCTCTACCCGCGGCTGGCGCACTCGGCCACCCTGCTGGCCCCCTTCGCCGACCTCCCCGCGGTGCTGCGCGCGGTGCCGACAGTGGTGGGCAGCGGCGTGGACCCGGTGATCCTCGAATACATCGACAAGCTCACCCTGGCCGCGATCAGCTACTCCCAAAACCTCAACCTCGGCATCCCCGACGCCGTCCGCGAGACCGCTGAAGCGCATCTGGTGATCGGGTTGGAGAACCGTGACCACGACCGCCTCGACGACGACGTCGCCATGTTGGGCGAATTGCTGGGTTCACTGGGCGCAGTCGATGTCTATGTGCTGGAGGGCAATTCGGCGCACGCCCTGATCGAAGCCCGGGAGAGGGCGTTTTGGACGGCCAAGGCCGCCGGCGCCCACGACGTCATCGACGTGGTGGTCCCGCGGGCGGTCATGCACGAGTTCTTCACCCGCGCACAAGGTTTCGCCCAAGCTGCGGGCGCCGCGGTGGTGGGGTGCGGACACGCCGGTGACGGCAACGTCCACCTGGCGGTGTTCTGCGCCGACGACGAGCTACGGCACCGGCTGCTGCATGACATCTTCTCCGCGGCGATGGCGTTGGGCGGGGCGATCTCCGGCGAGCACGGCCTGGGGCGGGTCAAGACGCAACACTTCCTGGACCTGGAGGATCCGGTCAAGCTCGCCCTGATGCGCCGGATCAAGGACGCCTTCGACCCCGCCGGGATCCTCAACCCCGGCGTGCTTGTATAGGCAGGAAACCGCGAGTGTGCCGTTTCATCCGTCGGCACCGGCGCGTCGCGAATGAAACGGCACACTCGGCGTTGGTAAGAAAGGCAGCCAGATGACCAACGGAGCACAGGCCCTGATCACCACCTTGGTCGACAGCGGCGTGCAGGTCTGTTTCGCCAACCCCGGCACCTCCGAAATGCACTTCGTGGCCGCGTTGGACTCGGTGCCGCAGATGCGTGGGGTGCTGTGCCTGTTCGAAGGCGTGGTGACCGGCGCGGCCGACGGCTACGCCCGCATCGCCGGAAAGCCGGCCGCCACCTTGCTGCACCTGGGGCCCGGGCTGGGCAACGGTCTGGCCAACCTGCACAACGCCCGCCGTGCGCACGTGCCGGTGGTCAACGTCATCGGGGATCACGCCACCTACCACAAGAAGTACGACGCGCCGCTGGAATCGGACATCGAGCCGCTGACCGACTGGACCCACGGCTGGGTACGCCGCACCGGCGCCGGGGCCGAGGTCGGGCGCGACGCCGCCGAAGCGGTGGCCGCCTCGATGGCCAGCCCGGCGCAGGTGGCCAACGTGATCCTGCCGGCCGACATCTCCTGGGACGACGGTGCGCAGCCGTCCGGCCCGGTGAAACCGGTTCCCGCGGCCGCCCCCGATGAGCAGGCCGTCGCCGAGATCGCCGACGTGCTGCGCAGCGGCGAGCCGGTAGCGCTGCTGATCGGTGGCCCGGCCGCGGCCGAGGTGGGCGCACTGGAGGCCACCGATCGGATCGCCGCCGCGACCGGGGCGCGTGCGCTGGTGGAGACCTTCCCGGCCCGGTTGGCTCGCGGGGCCGGGGTCCCGGCCCTCGATCGGCTGGGCTACCTGGCCGAGCAGGCGGCGTTCCAACTCGACGGGATCAAGCACCTGGTGGTCGCCGGAACGCGGGCCCCGGTGTCGTTCTTCGCCTATCCCGGCAAGCCGAGCGACCTGGTGCCCGAGGGCTGTGCGGTACACAATCTGGCCGGGCTCGAGACGGATGTGGTCGCCGCCCTCACGCAGTTGGCCGCGGCAGTGGCTTCGGATGTGCAGCCGCGGCCGGCGCCCGCGGCCGCCCCGGAACTCCCGGCAGGACCGCTGACCCCGCAGAACTGGGTGCAGGTGATCGGCGCACTGCTACCCGAGGGCGCGATCATCTCCGATGAGTCCAACACTTCGGGCCTGCTGCTGCCGGCCGCCACCGCCGGGGCACCGCGCCACGATGTGCTCACGCTGACCGGCGGGGCGATCGGGCAGGGACTGCCGGTCGCGCTGGGCGCTGCCGTCGCCGCCCCGGACCGGCCGGTGATCGCACTGCAAGCCGACGGCAGCGCGGCCTACACCATCTCGGCGCTGTGGTCGATGGCCCGCGAGAACGTCGACGTGACCACGGTGCTGATCAACAACAGCTCGTATGCGATCCTGCGGATGGAACTGGCCCGGGTGGGCGCCGCAGGCGAAGGGGGCCGGTACGGCGCCAAAGCCGAAGCCCTGCTCGACCTGTCGCGGCCCAACATGGACTTCGCCAAGATCGCCGAGGGGTTCGGTGTGCCGGCGAGCGTGGCGACCACCTGCGAGGAACTCGCCGAACAGTTCCGCCGGGCCCTGGCCGAACCGGGGCCGCACCTGATCGACGCGCGGGTGCCGAGCGTGTTCTGAGCCGCGTCGGCCTAACTGATCGTCAGACGGGTCGCGGCGAACGCCGCGCCCTCATCGGCCTTGCCGTCTTGCACGTACATCAGATGCGGGACGACGCTGCCGCTCTCTTCGCAGTAGATGTCGCCCGCCAGGCAGAAGTCGATGCTCTTGGGGCGGTAGGAGGCGGCCAGCACCGGCAGCGGGCCGCCCCACAGCGAGGTGGAGTACGGACTCGACGGCGGGCCGAAGAGTGCCACCGCGACGACATGGTGGGCGACCGCGGGTGGCAGCGAATTGCTCGACATCTCGATCACACTGGCGCCCTGGGAGTAACCGCCGAGCACGAGTTTGGTGTTCGGGCAGTTGGCGACCGTGGCCTGGATGTGCGCGGTGGCGTCGTTCTCCCCGAGCAGCGCGCTGTTGCGGTAGTCGGTGCTCGCCGGGTACTCGACCGGATAAACCTGCACGTCACGGCCGGGTAGTTGCTCCTTGAGTGAAGCGACGAACGCCTCCCCGACATCGCCGAGACCGGGGGGCTGCCCGGAGCCGCGGGCAAACACCACCTCGGTGTCCGGGCAGGGCTCGGCGACGGCGGCCGGCAGGCCCGCCGGGGCGCTCAGCAACGCTCCCGCCAGCATCGACGCGGCAGCGACGGTGCGAACAGTGTCACGCAAAGTCATCCTTAAATGCTGACATGCCGCCACCTGCCGACCGGCCCGTGGGTCGCCATACCGCGCCGTGTCGATCCGTTCGGCTGGCCGCCCTCGGGTTCCTGCCGCAGGCAGATGAGGGTGCTGGCGACGCTGCGCGGAGCCGACTGCACTAGCGGTCATCAGCAAAGAGCGGCGCCGGTACCAGGCGGCGAATACGGTGGTTACAGCCGATTTGCCGCGTAGGCGGCACCTTCGTCGACGATCCCGTCGTAGGCGCCGGGGGCGTGCGCTGCGAAATTCATCCCTTCCGAGCAGACCGGGTCTTCCGGGGTGCACAGCTGGATGGTCTTTCCCGTGTACGCGGGGCCGATGACCACGGGCGGTTGGCCCAGGAAGTTCATCGCCCGCTCATTCGGGGTCCCGAAGAGCACCACAGCGGCGACATGGTCAGCCACCTCCGGCGGCATCGGCCGTGGTATATCGACCCCTTCGACCCCGTCCGGGATGACATTGGCGGTGGAGAACCCCATCACCGCCGCGCCCTGGGAGAAGCCGCCGAGCACCATCCTGGTCTTGGGGCAGTTCGCCGCGGTGGCCTCGATGTGGGCGGTGGCGTCGCGGATGCCCTGGATGCCGGTCGGCCAGTCGTTGGTGGCCGGGTAATCGACCGCGTAGACCTCCATGGAACGCTCGCCGATCCGGGGCCGGAGTGCGTCGACGAATGCTTGCCCGGTTTCACCGACACCGATGGCCTCGTCGGTGCCTCTAGCAAACAATACTTGGACGTCGGGACAGGGGTCGGCGAAGGCGCGGGGAGGGGTGACGGCGGTGCTCTGCAGCAGCCAGGTCAGCGCCAGCACAACACCGAGGGAGCGAAGGATCCGACGTGTGTTCACCCGTACATGGTGGCATAAGTCGTGGCGCGACGTAAGTAAACAACGCTGGGAATTCGCGTAGTAGAGGGCTCGCGGGGGTGCGCGTCCCGCCCCGCCGGGCGGTCCATGCCGTAGAGCTGAACCACGGCTGAAGCCCGCTGTGGTGAGCGTGCAGTTACCGTCACGTGGCCGTCCGGTGTCGGCGAAGTGACCATCCGGTAGGGTCGCCCGAGCAAACTCGGTGCCGGGCAGTGAGGTCGCTCGACAGACCCCGGTTTCGCGCCACCGCGCGCCGAACCACGCCCGGCCCGTCGCTACCTGCCGCGGGCGCAGCCGGGACCGGTGCGCCGCACCTACGGCGCTGCAATGTCGGGTAAATAGGACACTCATCGATAAAATTGCATACGATCCGGTGCGTTTCGATCGCCGGTGGACACTGCGGATGGGACAGCATGGCGCATGACACAGGCCCCGCGGTGGGCATGTCCGTCGGAGCGACCACTCTGGCGGCCGTCACCGCCGACCGGGCGATCACTCGGCGGCCGGTGCTGACGCTGTTCCGGGACCGCCCCTCGCAGATCGGCATGCCTTCGGAGAATTCCGCGGTCACTGCCGCCCTCGACGAGCGCGGCCTGGTCGTGACCGATTTCGTGGACCGTGTCGGCGGCGGTGGACCGGTGGTAGCCGGCGACGGCTCCACGCACCGCGCTGAGCAGTTGCTCGGCGACGGGCTGCACGCGCTGGCCTACGCCGCGACTGAGGGACGGCCGCTGCCGCCCGCGGTGGCGGTCACCCACCCCGCCCACTGGTCGCGGGAGGCCGTCGGTGCGCTGCGCACCGCGTTGGGGCGGGTCTCGGAGTGGGCGCAGCACCCGGTGACCTTGATCTCCGACACCACGGCGGTGCTGACCGCCCTGCAGGCGAATCCGGGCTTGCCCGACCACGGCATCATCGCGGTGTGCGACTTCGGCGGCAGCGGCACCAATATCAGCCTGGTCGACGCCGGCCGTGGTTTCGAGCCGATCGGCGCCACCCGCCGCGTCACCACGTTCTCCGGTGATGTGATCGATCAGGCGCTGCTCGATCATGTGGTGGCGGATCTGGGCGGCAACGGCGACGGACCGCCGACGGTGGGGTCGCTGACCCGGTTGCGCAGCCAGTGCCGCGACGCCAAGGAGCAACTGTCGACCGAGACCGTCGCCGAGCTGGCGGGATTCCACGGCGGCGTCTGGCTGACCCGTGCAGAACTCGATGAGGCGCTGCGCCAGCCGCTCGACGGTTTCTTCACCGCGTTGCAGAACACCTTGGACGACAACGAGATCAGGCCCGACGACCTGTCGGCGATCGTGTCGGTCGGGGGCGGGGCCAACATGCCGACCGTCACGACCGGCCTGTCGCAACGCTTCGGCTCCCCGGTCATCAGCTCCCCGCGACCACAACTGACCGCGGCTATCGGCGCCGCGCTGAGCGTCGCCGGCAATGTGGTGGCGACCCCGAAGAAGGCGCCTCCGCCGGCCGAGCCGCCACCGTTCCCCGAGACCACCCCGCCGCCGGTGGAACCCCCACCGCCAGCGGTCGACAATCCGCCGAACGCGGCACTGAAACCGCTGATCCCCCCGCCGGCCCGCCCGGCCCCGCCAGCGCCGCGCCCGCCGGCCGCGGAACCGGAAGAACTCGGCGGCCGCGCTGAGGTCCCGTGGTACCGGCGGCCGATTCCGGTGGTCATCCTGGCCGCATTGATCGCAATGCTGTTGGGCACGGTGGCCGTGCTGGTGCTGCGGCATGCCGCCGATGGCGAACCGGACTCCGGTGTGCAGACGACGGTGTCGGCCACGACCACCACCGCGTCGCCGACCGCGGAGCTGCCGCCCGCGTTCGCGCCGCGTCCCGCGCCGACTCCGCCTACCGCGCCGGTCATTCCGGAGACCCCGGCAAGCCCCGCCTACCCGGCTCCGGAACCCACCGAGGCCCCGGCCAGCCCCTAGCGTTTACTGCGCCGCGCGTTTGGCCAGCACCGCCAGCGCCAACGGAATCTGTACCTGCTGGGGGCTGCTCGCCAGCCGGGTGGCGATCCCGGCTTCCAGGCGCTGCATGAACTCGGTGGCCCGCGGGTCGTCGGCCCCGCCGGCCAAGGCCGCGGCCAGGGTGGGAAAGATCGCGGCGCTGGTGAAGGTGGCCCACTGGCCGCCGAGCGCGTCGGCGTCGCCGTCGAGCAGATAGCGGTCCCAGAACCGGTCCTCGGCGTCGAACACCTCCAACCGCTCGATCGTCAGCGCCTCGAACCGCCCGGCCGGGGCGAACGGCGCGCGGAGCTCCTTCTCGCTGCGGCCGAGCACCGGGATCGTCATCCGGGCGATCTCCTCGCGGCTCAGCAGGCCCTCGCGGACCTGCTCGTGCAGCACCGCGACGATCGCGTCGAGCACCGGCTGGTAGCCGGACCGGCCCTGCGCGTCGACCCCAGCGGTGAGCACCAACAGCTTGCCGCCCGGGGCCAGTTCCCGGCCGCGGAAGGCCAGGAAGTCATGCCAGTCCTGGGCGGCCCGGCGGGCGTACTCGCGGCGCGCGTCGGCGTCGTCGCTGTGCACGACATGGACGTGGTCATCGAATTCGGGCAGGTCGGCGGCGGGCCGGCGCAACCACATCGTCGCCCAGGAGGTCCAGCCCAGATTGACGCTCTGCGACGGCAGGATCTGGGCGTAAAACGACCGGCCTATCGCCGAGGGGAAGCTGGCCGCGTCCTTGCGGGTGTAGCTGTCCGGATCGTCGGCGAGCGTGCTGAACAGCGCGGTGAAGTCGTTGTCGGGCAGGTCGGTGTGGGTGACCAGCACGGCGTGGTCGGGCCGGGTGCGGCGGCGGAAGGCCGCGATGGCGGCGCCGATCGGGAGCAAGGAGTTGTAGCCGGTGGCGGCGCCGTAGTCGGCGACGACGATCGGGCGCGGGGCGCGGGGCAGCGGAACCGTGGCCGCCAGCTGCTCGAACACATTGGTGGCATGGGTCAGACCGGCCGCCTGCAAGCGCCTCGACGGGGTTCCGGCGGGCTCCGGGCGGACGACGATGCTCGACTCTCGCATGCACACCTCCGGCCGCCGCAGGTTTTGCCGACAGCTCCGACGGTAGCGAATGTGGCCGGCGTGGCACACTGCCCGAATGAGCGCTGCGCGGACGGTCCGGCGAGGGCCCGTCCTGGTCTCGGTGGTTCTGATGATCGTCGGGGTTGTCGGCTTCCTGGTTGCGCTGGCCCTCAACGTGTTCGTGCTCGACCGCTACAACGCGTACGGCGAAGTGCCGATCCCGGGGGCAGGCAATGTCTGGCTGCCCGCGGGTGAGGTGACGGTGAGCCTGCATACCCGGGTGATCTCCAGTCCCAGCGGCGGCGGCCTGCCGGTGCCGCCGCTGAGCCTGCGCGCGGAACCACCGGTCGGGGTCGCCGAACCGGAGTTCACCGAGAGCATCGGGGTCACCACGACGGTCAACAACGACACCCGGCGGCGGCTGTGGCGGATGCGGGTGGCGGCGGCGGGCGACTATCAGATCACCGCTGACGGGCAGGTCGGCGGATTCATCGCTCCGCGGCTGGCGTTCGGTGCGCCCAGTGCCTACGGGTCGCTGGGGTGGGTGTTCGCAGCGGTGTTCGGGATCGGCGTCGTGGGTTTGATCGGGGCGCGATACTGGCCGGCCCGTGGTCGCCGCCCGGCGCCGGCCGCGGCGGGATTCGTGCCCGACGGCGAAGGCGTCCGCATCGAGCAGCTCAAAACGATTACCGCACTGCGCGATTGCGGCGCCTTGACGCAGGCTGAGTTCGAGGCGGAGAAGCGGCGAATCCTCGACGAACGCTGAGGGTCAGTGGGCCGGGCCAAATTGGCCACTTCCTCCGCACCGCTCGTTCCTCGCGGTGCATCGTCAGTGGCCGGGCCAAATTGGCCACTTCCTCCGCACCGCTCGTTCCTCGCGGTGCATCGTCAGTGGCCGGGCGGGATGGGCCACTTCCTCCGCACCGCTCGTCCTCGCGGTGCATCGTCAGTGGCCGCGGGCCACCCAGTCGTCGTAGTGCACCAGCTCGTCACCGATACGGGTGCTGTCGCCGTGGCCGGTGTAGACGACGGTGTCGGCCGGCAGTTTGCCGAGCTGCCCCGAGATCGACGCCAGGATCGTCGGAAAGTCCGAGAACGAGCGCCCGGTCGCCCCCGGGCCGCCGGAGAACAGGGTGTCGCCGCTGAACACCGCGCCCAGATCCGGCGCGTACCAGCACACCGAGCCCGGCGAGTGCCCGGGAGTGTGCAGGGCCCGGATCTCGGTGCCGGCCACCCGCAGCGTCTGATTCTCCGAGATCGGCTCGAAGTTCTTGTCCGGATGCGTCATCCGCCACAACATGTCATCGGCTGGATGCAGCAGCACCGGGGCGTCGAGGGCTTCGCCGAGCTCCGGCGCCACCGTGATGTGATCGTTGTGGCCGTGCGTACACACCACCGCCGTCACCCTGCGCCCGCCGACCGCGTCGAGGATCGGAGCCGCGTCATGCGCGGCATCGAAGACCACCACCTCCGCGTCGTCCCCGACGATCCAGATGTTGTTGTCGACTTCCCAACTGCCGCCGTCGAGTTCGAAGGTGCCATGGGTGACGACACGCTGGATCGAGCCGCTCACAGCACCACCACCGACCGCAGCACCTTGCCGTCGTGCATCTTGTGGAAGGCCTCCTCGACGTCGTCGAGGCCGATGCGTTCGGAGACGAACTTCTCCAGCGGCAGTCGGCCCTGCAGGTACAGGCTGATCAGGGTGGGGAAGTCGCGTTCGGGAAGGCAGTCGCCGTACCACGAGGACTTCAGCGACCCGCCGCGGGAGAAGAAGTCGATCAGCGGCATGTCCAGGCGCATGTCCGGCGTCGGAACGCCCACCAGCACAACCGTTCCGGCCAGATCACGCGCGTAGAACGCCTGCTTCCAGGTCTCCGGGCGCCCGACCGCATCGATCACCACATCGGCGCCGAACCCGTCGGTGAGGTCCTGGATGGACTCGACCGTGTCCTGGGTGCGGGCGTTGATGGTGTCGGTCGCGCCGAACTCGCGGGCCCAGGAAAGCTTGGTGTCATCGGTGTCCACAGCGATGATCTTCTTCGCGCCGACCAGGGCCGCCCCGGCGATCGCGGCGTCACCGACGCCACCGCAGCCGATCACCGCCACGGTGTCATCACGGGTGACGCAGGCGGTGTTGATCGCCGCGCCCAGGCCGGCCATCACCCCGCAGCCCAGCAGCCCGGCGACGGCCGGATCCGCGGCCGAATCGACCTTGGTGCACTGGCCTTCATGCACCAGGGTCTTGTCGGCGAACGCCCCGATACCCAGCGCCGGGGTGAGCTCGGTGCCGTCGGTCAGGGTCATCGGCACCGACGCGTTGAAGGTGTCGAAGCACAGGTGCGGGCGGCCACGCTTGCAGGCCCGGCACTGTCCGCACACCGCGCGCCAATTCAGCACCACGAAATCGCCGGGGGCCACTGCGGTCACCGCCGATCCCACCGTCTCGACGGTGCCGGCGGCCTCGTGTCCCAGTAGGAACGGGTAGCTGTCGTTGATGCCGCCGTCCCGGTAGGTCAGGTCGGTGTGGCATACCCCGCAGGCGGTGACGGCCACAACGACGTCGTTGGGCCCGGGGTCGGGGATGACGATGTCGGTCACCTCGACCGGCTTGCCCTTCTCACGGGAGATCACGCCGCGCACTGTCTGACTCATGGGGTCAACCTTAGGTGCCCGGTGCGGCGCCCGGCGCTGTGGCTTGCGCGGCGACCGCGCGGGTGCGGGTTTCGGCACGCAGAAAGCTTCCGGTGCGTTGCGTGCCGCAGACCGAGGTGGGTTGTCCGTCGAGGACCACGGCGCGCCCGGAGACCAAGACGGCGGTGACGGCGTCGTCGTTGCGGTTGACCATGCGCGACATTCCGCCGTAGGCCGCGAAGGGCTCCTCGGCGTAGGCGTCCAAGGTGGCGTCGAGGTGACCCGGGTCGACGACCAGCACGTCGGCGCGGTCGCCGATTCGGAGGTGGCCGGCGTCGATCCGATACCAGTCGGCCAGTTCGCCGGTCAGCCGGTGCACCGCCTGCTCGACGGTCAGGAACGCCTGACCGGCCTGCTCGGCATCGAGGACGTGGCGCAGCAACCGCAAGCCCATGTTGTAGAACGCCATGTTGCGCAGGTGCGCGCCCGCGTCGGAGAAGCCCATCTGGATGCCGGGTTCGGCGGCGAGTTTCTTGAGCACCTCGGGCCGGTGGTTGGAGATCGTGGTGTGCCAGCGCAGGGCGGTGCCGTGTTCGAGCACCAGGTCGAGGAAGGCGTCGACGGGATGCGCGCCGCCGCGCTCGACTCCGACCTGCCCGAACGACTTCCCGATCACCGACGCGTCGGGGCAGTCGACGATCTCGGCGTCGAAGAAGTCGCGATGCCAGACTCGCGGGCCGTACTTGTTTTCGTAGTCTTTCCGGAAGCGTCGGCGGTAGGACTGGTCGCGCATCAGCTCGTCACGCTCGACCGATTCCCGCAGGTGCAGCGCTTCGGCGCCCGAGCCGAACTCCTCGAAGATCACCAGGTCGATGCCGTCGGCGTACACCTCGAAGGGCACCGGCAGGTGCTGCCAGCGGAAATCGGCGCCGAGCTTGCTCAGCATCCGTGACGCCTGGACCATCGCGGGGATCGCCAGCGGGTTGCTCTTGACGTCGGCGGCGGCCAGCAGGCTGGTCTTGAGCGGGCGGCGGAAGATCCCGAGGGCCTGGGCCAGCTGGGACACGATGTCGAACGGATTTTTGACGTCCGGGCCGGCCTGCAGAATCCGCCCGCTGCGGCGCAATTTGGCCTTGAGCCGGCGCAGTTCTTTGGGCTTGGCATAGGTGGACGGCAGGGTGCGTGAGCGGCAGATATCGCCGTCCATCTTGTCGAAAAGCAGCTGCTGGGAAGACATTCCGACGAACCCCGCCTGCAGCGCCTCGTCCAGCATCTGCTCCATCCGGGCCTGCTCGGCCGCGGTGGGCCGAACGTCGGAACGGGTGGCGCGGTCGAGTCCCATAGTCGCGGCGCGCATGTCCGAATGCCCGATGAACGCTGCGATATTCGGGCCCAGCGGCAGCCGCTCGAGGGCGGCGATGTAATCCGCACAGCTCGACCAGGTCTTGAACCGATCGATCGTGTCGACCACATACTGGCGCGGGATGGCCTCCACTCGGCCGAACAGGTCCCCGGCATCTTGGCCGTCGACGTGGATGGTGGACAACGAGCAGGAGCCCACCAGGACGGTCGTGACTCCGTGTCGCAGCGACTCCGACAGCGATGGGGCGACGAGTATCTCGACGTCGTAGTGGGTGTGGATGTCGATCAGCCCGGGCAGCACCCATTGGCCGGCGGCATCGATCACCTGGCCGCAGCCTGTCTCGTCGAGCGGTTCGGCGGCGATCGCGGCGATGTGCCCGTCGCGGATGCCGATGTTGCGGATCGCCGATGGGGCGCCGGTGCCGTCAAACCACCGGCCGTTGCGTATCACGGTGTCAAAGTTCACGGGTGTTCCTTCCGCGGGGTGCCGCTCCAGCATGGCCCGCGCCGGGCGCGAAGTCTTGACATCTGCGGACATTTGTTTGACCTGCGCAGTCAGGTCCGTGCTGCGCGGTGGTCGCCATGCCCGCCGTTAGGCTGGCTGCGATGTCCGCCTCCGAAGCCCTGGCCGCTCTCGACGACTGGCCTGTTGACCATGCGGCGGCCGCCGTCATCGGCCCCCAGGGCGTGCTGGCCAGTCACGGCGATACGACGCGGGTGTTCTACCTGGCGTCGGTGACCAAGCCCCTGGTCGCCCGGGCGGTGCAGGTCGCCGTTGAGGAGGGGGCCGTGGAGTTGGACACCCCGGCCGGGCCGCCCGGCGCGACGGTGCGCCATCTGCTCGCGCACGCCTCGGGGCTCTCGCCGGACTCCGATCGGGTGCTGGCCAAGCCGGGAGCCCGGCGGGTGTACTCCAATCACGGCTTTGCGGTGCTGGCCCAGGTGGTGCAGGACGCGTCCGGAATCGAGTTCGGCCGCTACCTGACCGAGGCGGTGTTCGAGCCGCTGGGGATGTCGGCGAGCCGGCTGGACGGCGGTGCCGCGGCGGCCGGGTTCGGGGCGACCTCGACCGTCGCCGACCTGGCCGCGTTCGCCGGCGACCTGCTGGCGCCGGTCACGGTATCGCCGCAGCTGCACGCCGAGGCCACTACCGTGCAGTTCCCCGGGCTGGACGGCGTGCTACCCGGTTATGGGCCGCAGCGGCCGAACGACTGGGGGCTGGGGTTCGAGATCCGCGACGGCAAGTCGCCCCACTGGACCGGCACGGCCAACTCGGCGCGAACCTACGGCCATTTCGGTCAGTCGGGCACGCTGATCTGGGCCGATCCGGCGATCGAGCGGGCGCTGGTGGTGCTCACCGACCGGGACTTCGGCGACTGGGTGACGGGCCGATGGCCGGAGCTGGCCGACGCGGTGGTGTCGGAGTACGGCCGGGACTAGCCAACAGGCGTCTCACGAGGCACAATAGACACATACGACACTAAATAAACCGGAGTTTTCGCGGCACCAGCGCTCCGCAGGGTTCCACCAGGCCGTTGGGGAAGACGTCCCTCGTGGATCCGAAGGAGCAACTGATGCGCGCGACGAATCAATTCGCCGACGTGACCAGCGGCGTGGTGTACATCCACGCGTCGCCCGCGGCGGTGTGCCCGCATGTCGAGTGGGCGCTGACCTCGACGTTGAATGCCCAGGCCAAGCTCAACTGGACGCCGCAGCCGGCCATGCCCGGGCAGCTGCGCGCGGTGGTCAACTGGGTCGGGCCGGTGGGTACCGGCGCTCGCCTGGCCAGTGCGCTGCGCTCCTGGTCGGTGTTGCGCTTCGAGGTCACCGAGGACCCCAGCGCCGGGGTCGACGGCCAGCGGTTCAGCCACACCCCCCAGCTGGGTCTGTGGAGCGGGGCGATGAGCGCCAACGGTGACGTGATGGTCGGCGAGAATCGCCTGCGCACCATGATGGCCGCCGGCGCCGACGCGTTGGCCGCCGAGCTGGAAACCGTGCTGGGTACCGCCTGGGACGAGGCCCTGGAGGCCTTCCGCGACGGCGGCGACGGCGCGGAGGTGTCCTGGCTCAGCCGCGGCGTGGGCTGAGTTGCCCGCGCGAACGGTCTCGTGCCGGCGGGAGTTGCGCCCAGTGCAGGGGCTTACGCGCCTGTTCGCCCGTCAGGGGCGACGCAGGATCTGCAGTGCGCCCGGCACCGCCGACACCGTCACCGGCAGCGGGGCCACGAAGTCCCCATCGGCGTAGGCGTTGATGCCGGGGCACTCCACCCGCACTGAGGTGGCCCGCCGGGTGCTCACCTCCTCCAGCTGCACATGGGTGCCCTTGAACACGGTGGGAAACAGCCGGATCAGCTTGGTGCGGGAGTCCGAGTGCACCATGGTGACGTCGAGTAGTCCGTCGGAGTGGTCGGCCCCCGGGCAGATCCGCATACCGCCGCCGTAACTGCGGGTGTTGCCGAACGCCGCCAGCGTCAGATCGATGTCCAGCGGCTCGTCGTCGTCGAAGGTGAGCCGGAACGGCAGCAGACGCAGCTTGGACATCTCGGCCACCATGGCCAGGTTGTAGCGCATCCGCCCGTGCGGCCAGCGCATCCGGTTGACGCGATCGCTGACCAATGAGTCGAATCCGGCCGCCATGACGGTGCCGAACCAGGACGGGGCGGCGTCGTCGGGGGTGATCCGGCCCAGGTCGACCGTCTCTGTCCGGCCGTCGACGACGATGTCGGCGGCCGCCTCGGGATCACCGGTGGGCAAACCGTATTCGCGGGCGTGATCGTTGCCGGTGCCGGCCGGGATGATGCCCAGCGGCACGTCACCGAGCGCCAGCGCCTGCAGTGCCAGCGAGATGACGCCGTCGCCGCCGGCCACCACCACCGCGTCGGTGCCCGCAGCCAGTGCCTCGTCGAGCAACTGCCGGGCGTGACGGGGATCGGCGCCGACGATGTGGTTGACGTCCACACCGCGCTGCTGGAAACGGGCGAGGGCCCGCTCGGCCGCGTGCCGCGCGTTGCCGTGCCCGGCCGCCGGATTGGTCAACAACGTGACCCGGCCGATGCGGCGCGTCACGGGATCAGCTTGCCGGGGTTGAGGATTCCGGCCGGATCCAGGGTGGCCTTCACCGCCCGCAGCACCTGCACGCCCAGCTCGCCCACCTCGTCGCCCATCCACGGGCGGTGGTCGGCGCCGACGGCATGGTGGTGGGTGATGGTACCCCCGGTGCGCATGATCGCCTCGCTTGCAGCGGTTTTCGCTGCACGCCACTGCTCGATCGGATTGCCGCGCTGCCCGGCGACGACGGTGAAGTACAACGACGCGCCGGTCGGGTAGACGTGCGAGATGTGGCACAGCACCAGGGCGGGAGTGCCGCTGTCGGCCAGCGCGGTGGTCAGGGCCTCGGTGACAGCGGCCTTGAGCGCGGGAAGGTTGGACCAGTTGGTGGCGGTCTCCAGCGTTTCGCACAGCGCCCCGGCGGCCAGCAGCGAATCCCGCAGGTACGGCGCGGAGAACCGGCCGTGCTCCCAGGCCCGCGCCGGCCCCTCACCCAACGAGGTTCCGCCGTGCGCGGCCAACAGCGCCTGAGTTTCGGCGTGCCGGCTCTCGGCGTGTTCGGCGGTTCCCTCGAACAGGGTGATCGCCAGGCAGCCGCCGGTGATCTGCTGCTCGCCGATCTGCTCTGTGCTGGCCAGGTTGACGCCGGTCTCGGCCTCGTCGGAGAGCCGGACGACCGTCGGGCCGGTTCCGGTCTGGGTGATGGCACGCAGCGCCGTAGCCCCGGTGGCGAAGTCGGGAAACGACCACGCCTCGTAACGGGTGGTCGCCGGCAGCGGATGCACCCGGACCCGGACCCGGGTGATGACGCCGAACACCCCCTCCGAGCCGATCAGCAGCTGACGCAGGTCCGGTCCGGCCGCCGACGCTGGGGCGCGCCCCAAGTCCAGCACCCCGGCCGGGGTGACCATCCGCAGGCCGCGGACCATGTCGTCGAACCGGCCGTAGCCGGCCGAATCCTGGCCCGACGAACGGGTGGCGGCAAATCCGCCGAGGGTCGCGAACTGGAAGCTCTGCGGAAAGTGGCCGAGCGAGAAGCCGTGTTCGCCGAGCAACCGTTCGGCCTCCGGCCCGGTGACCCCGGCGCCGAATTCCGCCTCCCCGGAGACCTCGTCGAGGCGGATCAGCTCCTTGAAGCGGCGCAGGTCCAGCGAGACCACGGCCTGGAAGGAGTTGCGGATCGGGTCGAGCCCGCCGACGACGCTGGTGCCGCCGCCGAACGGGACCACCGCGATGCCGCGCCGACTGCAGTAGCTCAAGATCTCCGCGACCTCGTCGTCGGTGGCGGGCAGCAACACCGCGTCAGGAGCATCCTGCGGCCCGGAGCTGTTGCGCCGCAGCAGATCCAGGGTGGACTTGCCTCCGGCTCGCAGCAGCCGGCCGACCTGATCGACCCGGCAGAACTCCTTGCCGACGATCGCCGCAAGGGCCTGTTGGTCCGGGTCGGCCAACGCCGACGGCCGCAGCGGCACCTGAGCAGGGTCGGCTTCGGCGGCGGCGGCGCCCTCGATCCCGAGTGCCGCCTTCAGCAGCTGGCGGATGCCGTCGGACAGCGGTTTGGCCGCCGCGGGGTCGCCCCAGGCGTTCCACTTCATCGGCGGAAGGAGGGCATCCTGGGCGTCAGACGGAGTCATGCGTTACAGTATTACATATGCTGTCAACCAGTAATGACGAGCGCGTCGATGTGGGCGAGCGGATCCTCGACGCTGCCGCGAGCTGTCTGCTCGCGCTCGGCGTCGAGCGGGTGACGTTGGCGGCGATCGCGCGCCGTGCCGGGGTCAGCCGTCCTACCGTCTACCGGCGCTGGCCCGACAGTCGATCGGTGATCGCCGCGCTGCTCACCGCGCGGATCACCGAGGCCTGGACGGGGCTGGCGCAAGCCGGCGCCGGACGCGAGGCGCTGGTCGACCGCATCGTCACGGTGGCCGGGCGGCTGCGCCACGACGAGGTGGTCATGCAGGTGCTGCATCACGCGCCGGATTTGGCCATGGTCTACATCGCCGAGCGGATGGGTGCCAGCCAGCGGCGCCTGATCGACCTGGTGGCCACCGAGCTCGCTGATGCCCAGCGGGGCGGCGGGGTGCGGGCGGGCGACCCGCGTCAGCTCGCCGCGATGTGCCTGCTGATCACCCAGTCGGCGATTCAGTCGGCGCAGATCGTCGCGCCGATCCTGGATGAGCAGGCACTGGCCGCCGAACTGACCTACACCCTGAACAGGTACCTGTCGTGATATCCGATCCAGCCCTCAACGCCGCCCGCCGCACCGCCGAGCTGACGGCCCTGGCCGACGGTGCGCCCGTCGATGTCGTCGTGATCGGCGGCGGGATCACCGGGGCCGGGATCGCCCTGGACGCCGCCACCCGGGGCCTGCGGGTGGTGCTGGCCGAAAAGCACGATTTGGCGTTCGGCACCAGCCGGTGGAGCTCCAAACTGGTGCACGGCGGGCTGCGGTATCTGGCGACCGGCAACGTGGGCATCGCGCGGCGCAGCGCGATCGAACGCGGAATCCTGATGACCCGCAACGCGCCTCATCTGGTGCGGGCGATGCCGCAGCTGGTGCCCTTGCTGGCGTCGATGCGTGGGCGCGAGCGGGCCCTGGTGCGCGCCGGGTTCTTCGCCGGTGACGTCCTGCGCCGGCTGGCGGGGACACCGGCGACGGTACTGCCCCGCTCGCAACGGATCTCGCGCGAGCAGGTCATCGACTTGGCGCCCACCGTACGCCGTGACGGACTCGACGGCGGGCTGCTGGCCTACGACGGGCAGCTGATCGACGACGCCCGGTTGGTCGCGGCGGTGGTCCGCACCGCAGCCCAGCACGGCGCGACGATCCTCACCTACACCGCGGCTTCGGAGGCCAGTGGCGACTCGGTCCGACTGACCGACCAGCTCTCCGGCGAGTCGTTCGCCGTCACCGCGCGGGCCGTCATCAACGCGACCGGGGTGTGGGCCGCCGATATCGACCCGGCCTTGCGGCTGCGGCCGAGCCGCGGCACTCACCTGGTGTTCGACGCGTCGGCCTTCGGCAACCCGACCGCCGCGCTGACCGTACCGATCCCGGGCGAACTGAACCGGTTCGTCTTCGCCATGCCCGAACAGCTCGGCCGGGTCTATCTGGGGCTCACGGACGAAGAGGCGCCCGGACCGGTTCCCGATGTGCCACAGCCTACTTCGGGCGAAGTGTCCTTCCTGCTCGATACCGTCAACACCGCGCTGGGAACCACCTTGGGCGCCGGTGACGTCATCGGCGCCTACGCGGGGCTGCGGCCGCTGATCGACACGGGCGAGGGGCGCACGGCCGACGTCTCGCGCAACCACGCCGTCGTCGAGTCGGAGTCCGGGGTGCTCAGCGTGATCGGCGGCAAGCTGACCGAGTACCGGCATATGGCTGAAGATGTGCTGGACCGGGCGGAGCGCATGCGGGCGCTGGGCGCCGCGCCCTGCCGTACCCGCGACCTGCCGCTGGTGGGTGCCCCGGACAACCCGGGATCGCAGCGGGCGCTGACCGCCGACCTGCCCCCATCGCTGGTGCTGCGCTACGGCGCGGAGGCGCCCAACGTGCTGGCCGCCGCGACCTGCGAGCGTCCCGGGGAACCGGTGGCCGACGGGATCGACGTGATCCGTGCCGAGTTCGAATACGCGGTCAGCCACGAAGGAGCGCTCACCGCCGAGGACATCGTGGATCGGCGGACCCGGATCGGGCTGGTAACCGCCGACCGCGAGCGCGTCGTCGAGGCGGCGCGGGAGTTTCTCGCGGCCGCCGATTGAGCCGAGCTGGGCACGCGGGTTCCGCACCTGGGGCTGCAGCGGATGAACGCCGGGGTTTCGACGCTCGAAGTCGACGGTGATCCTGGCTCGGGGTCGAGCCGCTACAGCTGGCGCTAGAGGTAGCGGCGGACCCGGCTGCAGTACTCGGCGTACTCGCGGCCGTAGTGCTCGCGCATGAAGGATTCCTCGCGCAGCACCTGACGGTTGAACAGCCACACCGCGGCGAGCAGGTAGATCAACGGAATCCAGCTGGGAAAGACCAAGAACTGGCCGAGCAGCACCAGCCCGAACCCCACATAGATGGGATTGCGGCTGATCGCGAAGACGCCCGACGTCACCAGCTTGTCCGGGTGATCGGTGTCGATGCCGACGCGGAAGCTGGTGCCGAAGGCGACCAGGCTCGCCACCACCATGAGCAGACCGCTGAAGCAGAGCACCACCCCGATCCAGGAGAGGCCATCGGAGTCGAAGAACCGCTGCGAGCCGACCAGCGGCCATCCGAAGGCCCCGGCGAAGATCACGTAGAAGTAGACCAGCGCAAACGGCGGGATCAGGAAGTCCTTCCTGTCCGTGCTTCCGAAGTGCAGCGCATCGGTTCCGCTGCGCCGCAGCACGATCAGGCGAACGGCGACCAGAACCGGACACAGCGCGAGCGCCAGGGCGGCCAGGTATCCGGGCATCGGTATCCCCTTTGGTTGCCTGCGGCTAACGCGCGGAATTCATCGTAGGGTGAATTGTCTGGGTGCGCCGCGCCGGTTGTCAAGGGCGCTGGCGCAGGATCAGGTCCCGGACCGGTGAATTGGTGTGGGGCTGCCACAGCGCCTGCACCGGCACCAGTAGCGGTTCGGCGAGATCGACCACGGTGACAGCGCCGCCGACGGCCGGTCCCGGCGGTGCGGTGACGAACGCGACCGCGCTTTCGGTCAGCGCTGCCACTTCGGGTGGGCAGCCCTGCACCCGACTGACACGGTACTGCGGCTCGAATCCGGCGCGCCGACAGGCGTTGACCAGGAAGTCGCTGTAATACGAGGCGCCGGGCGGCGCCCACAGCGCGATCACTTCGTCGGCCAGGTCAGCGATGCTGATCCGGGGCCGGTCCGCCAGCGGGTGGCTGCCGGGCACAGCGACTCGCAGCGGGTCGTAGCCGATCACCGCGCCGGCAAGGCGATCCTGGGGTACCACGGCGCGGCGTAGTCCCAACTGCACATCGCCGTCGCGCACACCGGCGGTGAGCCGGTCGGGGAACAGTTGCACGACCGTGAACGACGTGTCGGGGGACGCGGCGATTGCCGGCTCGAGCAGGGCGTAGACGTCGTGATTGCTGATCGCGGGGGAGTGCCCGACGACGAACTCATCCGGTTCGGCGCTGGCCGCAGCCCGAGTGTGCTGGGTGAGGGTTCTGGCCGCCGCCAGCAGGGCTCGGCCCTCGTCCATCAGCGTCCGGCCGGCCGGAGTCAACGCGATCCGGCGCCCGGAGCGCACCAGCAGCGTCGCGCCGATCTCCTTCTCCAGCTGTTGCACCGAATGCGACAGCGCCTGCTGCGACAGGTGCAGCTGCTTGGCGGCGCTGGTGAAGCCGGCCGACTCGGCGACGGCGATGAAGTGGGTGAGGCGGCGCAGGTCCGGGACCGGGGACATCGGCTCATGCTATCCACAAATGACTCTTGTCAATAACCCGCAGAACGCTGTTTCTCATTTGTGCATGGCCGGGTTACGTTCGTGGCAGGAGACAGGAGGGACGACCATGAGCAATCTTGCGGGCAGATCCGCGGTGGTGGCGGCGGGGGCCAAGAACCTCGGCGGACTGATCAGCACCACGCTGGGGCGTAGCGGCGTCAATGTCGCGGTGCACTACAACAGCGACAGCTCCGAAGCCGACGCCGACAAGACCGTCGCGGCCGTGCAGGAGGCTGGCGCCAAGGCCATCAAGGTGCAGGGTGACCTGACCCGCCCGGCCAACGTCACCGCGCTGTTTGACGCCGCGGCGGACGCGTTCGGCGGGGTGGACTTCGCGGTCAACACCGTCGGCAAGGTGCTGCGCAAGCCGATCCTGGAAACCTCTGAGGCCGAATACGATTCGATGTTCGACATCAACGCCAAGTCCGCCTACTTCTTTCTGCAGCAGGCCGGCAAGCGGCTCAACGACAACGGCTCGGTGGTCACGATCGTGACCGCACTGCTCGGCGCTTTCACCGACGGATACTCGACCTACGCGGGCTCCAAGAGCCCCGTGGAGCACTTCACCCGCGCGGCGGCCAAGGAGTTCGGCACCCGGGGCATCAATGTCAACAGTGTCGCGCCGGGGCCGATGGACACCCCGTTCTTCTACCCGCAGGAGACCCCGGAGCGCGTCGAGTTCCACAAGTCGCAGGGGATGGGCAACCGCTTGACCCGGATCGAGGACATCGCGCCGCTGGTGGTGTTCCTGCTCGATGGCGGCCACTGGATCACCGGGCAGACCCTCTTCGCCAACGGCGGCTACACCACGCGGTGAGCCCGGTCAGCGCCGCGAGCGTGCACACTTGCACACCGCTGCCGGCGTGCCGCCGGGCCAACACGCACGCTCGCGGCAAGGAGGAAGGGAAGGGAACTGCCTACAGCGGGATGTTCTTGTGGCGCCCGCGCCGCGCGGGGGCCTCGGCCAACGCCTGGGTGATCTTGCCGCGGGTGTGCGACGGGTCGATCTTCTCGTCGACCACCCCGATGTCGATGGCGGAGTCCACGCCACCGGCGATCCGCTCGTGCTCGGCGGCCAGCTCCTCGTGCAGCGCTTCGCGTTCGTGGTCGGGCGCGGCGGCCAGCTTCTTCTTGTGCAGGATGCCGACCGCGGCCTTGGCGCCCATCACCGCGACCTCGGCGTCCGGCCAGGCGAACACCTTGGTGGCGCCCAACGACCGCGAGTTCATCGCGATGTAGGCCCCGCCGTAGGTCTTACGGGTGACCAGGGTGACCCGCGGGACGGTGGCCTCACCGAACGCGTGCAACAGCTTGGCGCCTCGGCGCACCACGCCACCCCATTCCTGACCGACGCCCGGCAGGTAGCCCGGCACGTCGACGATCACGATCAGCGGAATCCCGAACGCGTCGCACAGCCGCACGAAACGTGCCGCCTTCTCGGCGCTTTCGGAGTTCAGGCAGCCGCCCAGCCGCAGCGGGTTGTTGGCCAGCACGCCGACGGTGCGACCCGACAACCGGCCCAGCCCGACCACCATCGAGGGCGCCCACTTGGCCTGGAACTCGTCGAACGGCGCGTCCGAGTCGAGCAGCCCCTGCACCAGCGGGTGCACGTCGTAGGCGCGGCGCGCCGACTCCGGCAGCAGCGCGTGCAGGTCGATCTCGCCGGCCTCGGCCTTGTTGCGGTCGAAATGCCCCTGCTGGCAGAACAACCCGACCAGGCGGCGGCCCCGCTCATAGGCGTCGAGCTCGTCGTCGGCGACGATGTGGCACACGCCCGACTTCTTGTGGTGGGTGTCCGGGCCGCCCAGCGCGGCCATGTCGACGTCCTCACCGGTGACGCTGCGCACCACGTCGGGGCCGGTGACGAACACCCGGCCCTCCGGGGCCATCACGATGACGTCGGTGAGGGCCGGGCCGTAGGCGGCACCGCCGGCGGCGAAACCGACCACCACCGAGATCTGCGGGACATAGCCCGAAGCCCGGATCATGGCCTCGAAGACCCGCCCCACCGCGTGCAGGGCGCGGACCCCTTCGGCCAACCGGGCTCCGCCGGAGTGCCACAGGCCCACGATCGGGTTCTGCTCGGCGATCGCGGTGTCGTAGGCGTTGACGATGTGGTCGCAGCCGTCGATACCCATCGCCCCGCCCATGACGGTGCCGTCGGTACAGAACGCGATGGTGCGCACCCCGTTGACCTCGCCGGCAGCGGCCAGCACTCCCGAACGGTCCCGCTCGTGCAGCAGTTCCACGGTTCCGTCGTCGAAGAACGTCGACAGCCGCAGCAGCGGATCGCGCGGGTCGAGTGATTCGCCCACCGTCTCGGGAACCATGGTCGTCATCGCGCCTCTCCTTGTCGTTTGATGCTTATGCCGCTGCGGGGCCGGTTAATGGCCGTCAGTACCGGCCGAAGACGAGCGCGACGTTGTGCCCGCCGAATCCGAACGAGTTGTTGATCGCGTACTGGTAGTTGCCCGGCCGGGGTTCGCCGGCCACCACGTCCAGATCGATTTCGGGGTCGAGATTCGCCAGGTTGAGCGTGGGCGGGATGACCTGGTCGCGCAACGTCAGCACGGTCAGGATGGATTCCGCCGCACCGGCCGCCCCCACCGAGTGGCCCAGCGCCGACTTGGGCGCATAGACCGCCGCGTTCCCGCCGCCCTTGCCCAGGGCGTTATCGATGGCGTGGGACTCGGCGACGTCACCGACCGTCGTCGCGGTGGCGTGGGCGTTGATGTGGTCGATGTCGCCCGGGGTCAGTCCGGCCAACTCGATCGCCCGCTTCATCGCGTGAGCGGCCTGCTCGCCATTCGGGTCGGGTGCCACGATGTGGTAGCCGTCGGAGGTGATCGCGCCACCCATGAGCCGCGCGATGATGTTGGCGCCGCGCGCCTTCGCGTGCTCTTCGGTCTCGATCACCATCAGGGCACCGGCTTCACCGAACACGAACCCGTCGCGGTCACGGTCGAACGGGCGGCACGCCCCAGCCGGGTCATCGTTGTTCGTCGACATCACGATGCGCATCTGCGCGAAGCCGGCGATCGGCACCGCCTCGATGCGCTGCTCCACGCCACCGCAGATCGCGATGTCGGCTTCGCCGAGCACGATCTGCTGCCAGGCCCGGGCGATGGCTTCGGACCCGGACGCACAGGCCGAGATCGACGTCAGCACCCCGGCCTTGGCCTGGCGGTCCAGGCCGATGGTGGCCGCCGCGGCGTTGGGCATGTACTTCTGCACGACCAGCGGCGAGACCGCTTTGAGCCCGCGTTCCCGCATGCCGTCATAGGCGAAGACCAGCTCCTCGGTGGAGCCGAGCCCGGTGCCGACCGACACCATCAGGCGCGTGGTGTCGACCTCGGGTGAGCCGGCGTGCTCCCAGGCCCGCCGGCCCATCACCAGCGCCACCTTCTGCAGGTAGGACAACCGGCGCAGCTCGGTCCGGCTGAGCCCTTCGTCGAAGGACTCGGGCGTCTCGACGAGATGCCCGCCGATGCGGACCGGCAGGTCATACTCGTCGACGAACGAATCGGTGAGCTTGCGGATGCCGCTCTGGCCGTCCAGTAGCCGCTTCCAGGTCTCTTCCGCATCCGCGGCCAACGGCGACGTCAATGCAAAACCGGTAACGACGACGTTGGGTAAACCGTTTCCTGTGGCCAGCGTTGACATGGCTGTAGCGAACTTCCCTCTCTTGGTACCGGTGTATCAGTACCGCCCGAAGGCGAGCGCGACGTTGTGCCCACCGAATCCGAATGAGTTGTTGATGGCGTACTTGTAGTCGCCGTAACGGGGTTCGCCCGCGACGATGTCGAGGTCGATCTCGGGGTCCGGCGTCTCGTAGTTCAGCGTCGGCGGGATGACCCCGTCACGCAGCGTGAGCACCGTGAGCACCGACTCCAGCGCACCGACCGCACCAATGGAGTGGCCGAGCGCCGACTTGGGCGCGTACACCGCGGCGTGCTCGCAACCGGCTTCCCGAATCGCGTTGGCCTCGGCGGTGTCGCCGATCGGAGTCGCCGTCCCGTGCGCATTGATGTGGTCGACGTCCTTGGCGGACAGACCCGCCAGCTCCAGCGACCGCGTCATCGCCCGGCCGGCCCGCTTGCCGTCAGGCCCCGGCGCCACCATGTGGAAGGCGTCGGAGGTGATCCCGGCACCCATCAGCCGCGCCAGCGGCTTGGCGCCGCGAGCCTTGGCGTGCTCCTCGGTCTCGATGATCATCATCGCGCCGGCCTCGCCGAACACGAACCCGTCCCGGTTCTTGTCGAACGGCCGCGAGGCGCCCTCGGGGTCGTCGTTGCGGGTCGACATCGCGCGCATCATCGAGAACGCCGCGATCGGCAGCGCCTCGATGCCGCCCTCGACACCGCCGCAGACCGCGAAGTCCGCGTCACCCATGACGATCTGCCGCCAGGCGTGGGCGATCGCCTCCGAACCCGACGAGCAGGCCGATACCGGAGTGATGACCCCGGCGCGGGCGCCCAGTTGCAGGCCGACCACCGCAGCGGCGCCGTTGGGCATGATCATCTGAACGGCTAGCGGCGACACCTTACGGGGGCCGCCCTCGTTCATCAGGTCGTAGGTCTCGACGATCTTCTCGCCGCCGCCCAGGCCGGTGCCGATCACCACGGCGAACCGGTCCGGGTCCACCTCCGGCGAGCCGGCGTTCTCCCATAGGCGGGTGCTGAGCAGCTTGGCCATCCGCTGGACGTAGGACATGCGGCGCATGTCCAGCCGGCCCATGTGGTCGTCGACCGGGTCCTTCAGGTGGCCGCCGATCTTGACCGGCAGATCCCATTTGGTGACGAACTCGTCCTCGAGGACGTGGATCCCACTCTCTCCGGCCAGCAGGCCCTTCCACGTGCTCTCGACGTCCGCCGCGATTGAAGTGGTGGCCTCAACGGCGGTTACCACCACACTGGGGTAACCGCCGTTGGCCGTCGAAGGCTTCGTGGACACGGTCAGTTGCTTTCCGACGAGAACTTCTCGCGCAGCGCGGCGGCAGCTTCGGGGTTCTCGGCCTCGAGCTTCTGGATGTAGGCGACCACGTCGCCGACGGTGCGCAGACCGGCGAGGTCTTCGTCGGGGATCTTGACGCCGTACTTGTCCTCGGTCTGCACGGCGATCTCCACCATGGACAGCGAGTCGATGTCCAGGTCGTCGACGAAGGACTTCTCGACGGTGACCTCAGACGGCTCGATACCGGTCACCTCTTCGATGATCTCGGCGAGACCGGCGATGATTTCTTCCTGACTGGCAGGCACAGTGTGTTCCCTTCGGTTGGTTCCGCACGGGGTGTGCGGGTTGATAACTGCGTATCTGGTTGTGCAGCTTTGGAAGCGGGCCTAGAACTCGGGGAGCCCGTCCAGATCCGCGGGGGACTTGACGGCGTGCGTCGGTGTCCCCCGAAGTTCGCGTTTGGCGATGCCGGCCAGGGTTCCCGCGGGCGGGAATTCCACGATCGCCGTCACTCCGCGAGAACGGAGCGTCTCGGTGCACAGGTCCCAGCGCACCGGCCGGGTCAGCTGCGCGACCAGGTGATCCATCGCCTCAGCCGCCGAGGCCACCGGCTGCCCGTCGCGGTTGGACAACAGCGTGGCGGTGGGTTCTGCGGTGGTGACCTGGGCCGCCGCGGCGGAGTAGGCCTCCAACGCGGGAGCCATGTACTGCGTGTGGAACGCCCCCGCGGTCGCCAGCTTACGCACCCGCGCCTTGGCGGGTGGGTCCTCGGCGAGTTTGTCCAAGGCGGGCACGGGGCCGGCGGCGACGATCTGGCCGGCAGCGTTGCGGTTGGCCGGGGTCAGGTCGAGCTGCTCGAGGCGGGCCAGCACCTCGGCTTCGTCGCCGCCCAGCACGGCCGCCATGCCGGTCGGCTCGAGTGCGCAGGCCTTGGCCATCTCCCGGCCGCGGATGGCGGCCAGCATGATGGCGTCGTCGGGGGAGAGCACGCCGGCAATGGCGTAGGCGGCGATCTCGCCGACGGAGTGGCCGGCCACGATGACATCGCCCAGGTCCGCGTTGTTCCTGCGCTTGGCCAGCTCGGCGTAGGCGAGCAGCGTTGCCGCCACCACCAGCGGCTGGGTGACCGCCGTGTCGGTGATCTCCTCGGCGGTTGCGGTGGTCCCCAGCGCGACGAGATCCAGGCCGCTGATGGTCGACCATGCGGCCAGCTGGGCTCGAGCCTCACCGGCATCCGGCGTCTCGAGCCACGGCGACAACATGCCGGGGGTCTGCGATCCCTGTCCGGGAGCGAGCAACGCAATCACGTCTTTAAGAGAACATTGTGAAGCGCGTTTTGCAGGATGTCCTAGATTATGAACATTGTCTTATGTTTTTGTGGAGGTCCTACAAAACTGTCCTCTTATGCGACATCTTCGATACCGTCCTGCGACAACCGCCGGCCGGCGTCAGCTGGCCGGAAGCCTCCCCGGGCACGCCGCCATGCCCGCCTCAGCCGACCTGATGCTCGTCGGGTACGGCCGCGGCCGCCGGTTGGGTGACGTATGTCACCGATGCGCTGCTGAAGCTGGCTTGCTGGGCCTGGTTGGCCAGCCGGCCGACGGTGGCGGCCACCCGCAGCACGTAGGCGTCGCGCGGTTGGGTGGGGTCGCGACCGGTGAAGTCCGCGATCCGCTTGAGTCGGTAGCGGACAGTGTTTGGATGAACGAACAACTTTCGGGAGCAGGCTTCGATCGCGCCGCCACAGTCCAGGTAGGCGTCCAGCGTTTCGGTCAGGGACGGCCCGGCCTCGGCCAGGGGCCGCATCACGTCGGTGTGCAGGGCCGCAATCGCCGCGGGGTCCCCGATCAGGGCCCGCTCGGGCAGCAGCTCGCGGGCCAGCACCGGCCGCGGGGCTCCGGTCCAGCCGACCACGGCGTTCATCCCGGAGATCGCCTCGCTGGCGCTGTGGTAGGCCGCGGTCAGTGTCGGTGCGGTCGGGCCGATCACCACCGGCCCGTCGGAGAACGCGCCCAGCAGGTCAGCGAGGAACTTCTGCGTCGGTGACAGCGGGCCGGACACGATCGCCACCAGCCAGGTGCCGTGTACGTCGGTCAGCGCGGCGCGGCCGTGGCGTTCGGCGACGTCGCGGACGTCCTGACTGGCCTTTTGGCCGGAGAAGGCATCCGGGCCGGGCGGCGCGGTGCCCACCACGACGGTGGCCGGTGCGGTGGTGTCCCAGTTCAGGGCCGCCGCCCGGCTCAGCAGCTCCGGACCGGTGTCACCTCGCACCACGGCGTCCACCACGCTGGCCTCCATCCGGGAGTCCCAGGTGCCCCGCGCCTCGGCGGCGTCGGCGTAGGCCGAGGCGGCGGTGAAGGCCAGGTCGCGGCTGTACTTGAGGATGCCCACCGTCAGCGCGGTCACCTGCTCCTCGGAGCGGGCCAGCATCGGCACGACCTCCTCGAAGAACTCCATGGTGACCCGCACCATGTCCACGGTGTGGCGCAGGGCGATGTGCCGGGTCAGCTCCTGGGGCACCAGCTCGAAGGCCTGCGCGGTGTGGCTGACGTTGCCGTGCGGATCATGCATCCATTCGGCGAAGTTGACCACGGCGGTCTGCACCACCAGCGCGACGCTGGCGCGTTGGGAGGCCTCCAGGTCGGCGAAGAACGGCAGCCGTTCGCCCATCGCCGACACCGCCTCGGTGGCCAGCCGGCCCGAATACTGCTTGAGCCTGCGCAGCAGGGTGTCCGGGACCGTGCTCAGCAGATCCAGCGTGGACCGCGGCAGGACCGGACCACCCGTGCTGTTGTCAGCCATGCCTAAAAGCTACGCCTGATTTCTGGCGATTCCCAACAAGGAGCAGCGTCGGTCAGGCGACACCCGAATCGGACGTCTGCTCCGGGGCGGCCAGCACGTCGTCGATCTCGTAGCGGGTCGCGGCCGTGGCCGGGACCGATGCCTCGATGGCCCCGTCGCGGGCCAGGGCGGCCAGCACCGCGACCACCACCGACTCCGCGTCGGTGTTGAAGTAGCGCCGCGCGGCCGGGCGGGTGTCGGAGAAGCCGAACCCGTCGGTGCCCAGGGTGACGTAGTTGCCGGGCACCCAGGGCCGGATCTGCTCGGGCACCGCGCGCATCCAGTCCGAGACCGCGATGATCGGCCCGGTCGCATCCGCCAGTGCCTGGGTCACATATGGCACCCCGGGCTCCCGGTCCGGGTGGCGCAGCCGCTCGCGTTCGACCGCCACGCCGTCGCGGTTGAGCTCACCCCAGCTGGTCACCGACCACACGTCGGCGGCCACATCCCAGTCGGCGGCCAGCAGCTCGGCGGCGCGCAGCGCCTCGGGCATCGCCACGCCCGAGGCCAGGATCTGCGCGGTATGGGACCCGGACCCGGTGGCCTGCTGATAGCGGTAGATGCCGCGCAGCAGTCCGTCAGGGTCGAAGCCGTCCGGTTCGGGCGGCTGCACGTAGGGCTCGTTGTAGAGAGTGACGTAGAAGTACACGTTCTCCGGGTCGGGGCCGTACATGCGCGCCAAGCCGCTCTCGATGATGTGGGCGATCTCGAAGGCGAACGCGGGATCGTAGGAGACCACCGCCGGGTTGGTGCTGGCCAGCAGCAGTGAGTGCCCGTCGGCGTGCTGCAGGCCTTCGCCGGTCAGCGTGGTGCGGCCCGCGGTGGCGCCCAGGACGAAACCGCGCGCCATCTGGTCGGCGGCCGCCCACAGGCCGTCGCCGGTGCGCTGGAAACCGAACATCGAGTAGAAGATGTAGATCGGGACCATCGGCTCGTCGTGGGTGGCATACGACGTCCCGACCGCGGTGAAGGAGGCCGTCGAGCCCGCCTCATTGATTCCCTCGTGCAGGATCTGGCCGGCTTCGCTTTCCTTGTAGGCCAGCATCAGATCGGCGTCGACGGAGGTGTAGAGCTGCCCGTTGCGGTTGTAGATCTTCAACGACGGGAACCACGAGTCCATCCCGAACGTGCGCGCCTCGTCGGGGATGATCGGCACCAGGCGCGGGCCGATCTGCTTGTCCCGCAACAACTCTTTGAACACCCGCACGGTGGCCATGGTGGTGGCCACTTCCTGGGTGCCCGATCCCTTCTTGACCGCCGCGTAGGCCTCGGACCCGGGCAACTGCAACGGGCGGGCCTGGGTGCGGCGCTGCGGTACGAACCCACCGAGGCTGCGCCGGCGGTCCAGCAGATAGCGGATCTCCGGGGCGTCCTCGCCGGGGTGGTAGTACGGCGGCAGATACGGGTTGTCCTCGAGTTCGGCGTCCGAGATGGGAATCCGCATCTCGTCGCGGAAGTCCTTGAGGTCTTGCAGCCGGAACTTCTTCATCTGGTGGGTGGCGTTGCGACCGGCAAAGTAGCTGCCCAGGCTGTAGCCCTTGATGGTCTTGGCCAGGATGACGGTCGGCTGGCCCTTGTGCTCGACGGCCGCCCGGTAGGCCGCATGGACCTTGCGGTAGTCATGCCCGCCGCGCTTGAGGTGCCAGATGTCCTGATCGGACAGATCCTGGACCAGCGCCTTGGTGCGCGGGTCGCGGCCGAAGAAGTGCTCCCGCACGTAACCGCCGTCGTTGGCTTTGTAGGTCTGGTAGTCGCCGTCGGGGGTGACGTTCATCAGGTTGACCAGGGCGCCGTCTCGGTCGGCGTGCAGCAGAGCGTCCCACTCGCGGCCCCAGACCACCTTGATCACGTTCCAGCCCGCCCCGCGGAAGAACGATTCGAGCTCCTGGATGATCTTGCCGTTGCCGCGCACCGGGCCGTCCAGGCGCTGCAGGTTGCAGTTGATCACAAACGTCAGGTTGTCCAGGCCCTCCAGTGCGCCGACATGCAGCAGCCCGCGGCTCTCCGGCTCATCCATCTCGCCGTCGCCCAAAAAGCACCACACGTGTTGGTCGGAGGTGTCCTTGATGCCGCGGTCATGCAGATAGTGGTTGAACCGGGCCTGGTAGATGGCGTTCATCGGACCCAGCCCCATTGACACCGTGGGGAACTCCCAGAAGTCGGGCATCAGCCGCGGGTGCGGGTAGGACGGCAGGCCGCCGCCGGGGTGGCTGTGCTCCTGGCGGAAGCCGTCGAGCTGGTGGGTGCTCAGCCGGCCCTCCAGGAATGCCCGCGCGTAGATGCCGGGGGAGGCGTGGCCCTGGATGAACACCTGGTCTCCGCCGCCGGGGTGGTTCTTGCCGCGGAAGAAGTGGTTGAACCCGACTTCATACAGCGTCGACGACGACGCGTAGGTCGAGATGTGCCCGCCGACGCTGACCCCGGGGCGCTGTGCACGGTGCACCATCACCGCGGCGTTCCAGCGGATCCACCGACGGTAACGGCGCTCGGTGTCCTCGTCGCCGGGGAACCAGGGCTCCAGTTCGGTCGGAATGGTGTTGACGTAGTCGGTGGAGGTGAGCGCCGGAATCGCGACCCGCTGCTCTCCGGCGCGTTCCAGTAGCCGCAGCATCAGGTAGCGGGCGCGGGCTGGGCCCGACCGGGCCAGCAGTTCGTCGAAGGACTCCAGCCATTCGGCGGTCTCTTCGGAGTCGATGTCGGGGAGGTAAGACGCCACCCCCTCGCGGATCACCCGGACACGATCGGATTCGCTTGTGCCGCTTGGTTTTTTACCCAGATCCTGGCGCACGGCCTCAGTGGTCAACGCATTACTCCTTGGTTTGGAGGTGAAGACGTGTCTCCCGGCTTGTGGCCAGAACGACACCGGACCGATCGCTTCGTCGGCCCCGTCTTTTCTATCCTGCCCCACCTGGCCCGGGACCGGCGGTGGGTGAGTGACAGGTGGGGGGTGGGTTGATCTCGGCCCGCGCGCCGCTACGCGGTAACGTCTGAGGTTGTGCTGACCGGATGGCGGACCGTCCCGCGTGGGCGGGCGCGGCGACACGCCCGGCTGGGTGCGCTGGTTGCTGGTGGAACCGCGGCGGTCGCGATGGGCGTCGTCGGCTGTACCAGCATCATCGGTGGGAACCCTCAGGCGGACACGTCGGCCGCGCCGGCCTACCGCTCCTCGGTCTCGGCGTCGGTGTCGGCCTCGGAGGCGACCTCGAGTATTCGCGAGACCCAGCGCCAGCAGTCGATGACCACCCAGGCCGTGCGCGGGGCATGCGGCAGATTCGCCTCGAGCAGCAGCGACGCCGTGGACACCGTGAACAAGTACGTGGAGGCGTTCAACAACGGCGGCGACATCCCCGGAACCGCCGGGCCGGCCGTCGAGGCGCTCAACCACAGCGCCGACGAGGTGGCCGGCGCCATCAACGAAAAGCTGTCCGCAGAGCTCAAGGACGCGTTCACCACGTATGCCGAAGCCGCCCGGGGCGTGGCGAACGCGATTTCGACCAAGGCGCCGGTCTCGGTGTACAACTCCCGCAAAGACGAATTGAACCGGGCGAGGGAGAAGGGAATGCAGCTGTGCCGAGCCTTCTAAGTGCCCGGTGCTGTGCAACGATGATGCCCAATACACGGCGCGCTGATGATCGAAGGAGGTCACACGGTGGTCGCGGCGGATAACGCCCCGAACTTCGCCCGCAAACTGGGCATCCAGAGCAAGCAGTTGGTCCAGGAGTTCGGCTGGGACGACGACGCCGACGACGACATCCGTGCCGACGTCGAAGAGGCCTGCGGCAGCGAACTGCTCGACGAAGACACCGACGAGGTGGTCGACGTGGTGCTGCTGTGGTGGCGCGACGGCGACGGGGACCTGGTGGACACCCTGATGGACGCGATCACCGCGCTGGCCGACGACGGCGTGATCTGGGTGCTCACGCCCAAGACCGGCCGGTCCGGGCACGTGCAACCCGCCGAGATCGCCGAGGCGGCCCCGACCGCCGGCCTGATGCCGACCTCGTCGGTCAATCTCGGGGACTGGAGCGCCAGTCGATTGGTTCAACCCAAATCACGGACGGGAAAGCGCTGATGTTGGAAGTCGGTACCGAAGCTCCCGATTTCACCCTCAAAGACCAGGATCAGCAGCCGGTCACGCTGAGCAGCTTCCGCGGTGACAAGAACGTCCTGCTGGTGTTCTTTCCGCTGGCGTTCACCGGAATCTGCCAGGGCGAGCTCGACCAGTTGCGCGATCACCTGCCCACCTACACAGGCGACGACAGCGTGGCGCTGGCCATTTCGGTGGGCCCGCCGCCCACCCACAAGATCTGGGCCACCGAGAGCGGGTTCCTATTCCCGGTGCTCTCCGACTTCTGGCCGCACGGGGCGGTCAGCCAGGCGTTCGGGGTGTTCAACGACGACACCGGCTTCTCCAACCGCGGCACCTTCGTGGTGGACAAGTCCGGGATCATCCGGTTCGCCGAGATGAAGCAGCCCGGCGAGGCGCGCGACCAGCAGCTGTGGGTCGACGCCCTGGCCGCGCTGAAAGGGTAGTTCCGCGGTTTTGGGCGCCCGGCATCACGCCGGGTAACCTGCCCGAGGCAAGGGCGCGTAGCTCAGTGGTAGAGCTCTGGTTTTACACACCAGCGGTCGGCGGTTCGATACCGTCCGCGCCCACCAGTGTTTGACGCCGCGGTGGACGGTCAATGCAGCCACTCATGACCACCAACCCGACACCAGGCGAGGATCCCACGCCACCGCCGGCCCCCGAAACCCCTGGTGCAGCACCGACGGGAAAGTGGGGTGTCCCGCCGACCACCAGCCCGCAGATGACGCCATCGGGGCGGTCCCGGGTCTCCCCAGGCCTGGTGCTCTGGGCGGGACTGGCCGTGCTCGTCGCGATCATCCTCGTGTTGATCGTCGTATCGGCCTAAGCGCCCACCGCCTTAGTGCGAATGCGCGTGGCCCGCATCCTCCAGTCCGGCCTGGTGCACATGCGGATGGCTGTGCACGGTGCCGTCCTCGTGGGTGTGCTCGTGGTCGTGAACGACGTGGTCGTGCTCATGCGTGTCGTGCAAGTGGACGTGTGTGTCCTCGCCGTGGGCGTGCTCGTGCGCATGCGGCGCGTCGTGGTCGTGGTTGTGGTGCGACATGACTGCTCATCTCCCTTGTTCGATGATTCGTTGCCCCAGCGCGGGCAACGCCTGGCCGGCGCCGGCCGGCAGGTTGGTGGCGGCACGGTGATGCGGCGGTACCCCGGGACCCGCGTGCTCAGCGTTGAAAACGGCGTCGGTGACCAGCTGGCAGACGTGCTCGTTCTCCATGCTGTAGAAGATCGTGGTGCCTTCCCGGCGGGTGCGCACCAGCCGAGCCATCCGGAGCTTCGCCAGGTGCTGTGAGACCGATGGAGCCGGTTTGCCGACGTGTTCGGCGAGTTCATTGACCGACATCTCCCGGCTGGTCAGCGCCCACAGCACCTGAACTCGCGTGGCGTCAGCCAACATTCGGAACACTTCGACAATCAGGCCGACCTGATCGTCCGGCAGCCGGTCCGTTGCACCCGTATCTGCATGCATACGCAAATAGTAGTTCTTGGGCGCGGTGGTATGTCAACCCCGCCGCCCGGCCGGCGGGGAGTTAATCTCCCCAGCGACAAACCGTTAGCGCACCTAGCCGAGGGAACTCCATGTCGACGCCGTCCTTGCGCCACCCAGTCCACTCCGGGCATCTCACCGTGGGCGCCCTCAAGCGCCACCGGGACAACCCGGTCCTGGCGCTGGGGGACACCACGCTGACCGGTGGCCAGCTCGCCGAGCGCATCAGCCAGTACATCCAGGCGTTCGAGGGGCTCGGTGCCGCCACGTTCGGCCTGCTGTCGCTGAACCGTCCCGAGGTGTTGATGATCATCGGCGCGGGGCAGATCCGCGGACATCGGCGCACCGCACTTCACCCGCTGGGGTCACTCGACGACCACGCCTACGTGCTGGCCGACGCCGAGGTCAGCTCGCTGATCATCGACCCCACCCCGGCCTTCGTGGAGCGCGCGGTGGGCCTGCTGGAGAAGGTGCCGACGTTGCGGCAGGTGCTGACCATCGGGCCGGTGCCGCCGGAGCTCGAGGGCAAGGCCGTCGACCTGGCGGCCGAAGCCGCCAAGTACGAGCCGCAACCGCTGGTGCCCGCGGACCTGGCCGCAGACCACATCGGCGGCCTCACCTACACCGGCGGCACCACCGGAAAACCCAAGGGCGTGATCGGCACCGTCGCATCCATCACCGCGATGACGACGATTCAGCTCGCCGAGTGGGAATGGCCCGAGCGCCCGAAGTTTTTGATGTGCACCCCGCTGTCACATGCCGGCGCAGCGTTTTTCGTGCCGACGATCGTCAAGGGCGGGCAGCTGGTGGTGCTGACCAAGTTCGATCCCGCCGAGGTGCTGCGGGTGATCGAGGAACAGAAGATCACCGCCACCATGCTGGTGCCGTCGATGATCTACGCGCTGCTGGATCACCCCGATTCGCACACCCGCGACCTGTCGTCGCTGGAGACGGTGTACTACGGCGCCTCGGCGATGAACCCGGTCCGGCTCCAGGAGGCCATCGACCGCTTCGGCCCGATCTTCGCCCAGTACTACGGTCAGTCCGAGGCGCCGATGGTGATCACCTACCTGGCCAAGGGCGACCACGACCAGAAGCGACTCACCTCCTGCGGCCGCCCGACGCTGTTCGCCCGGGTGGCGCTGCTCGGTGACGACGGCAACCCGGTGGCTCAGGGTGAGGTCGGGGAGATCTGCGTGTCCGGTCCGCTGCTGTCGGGCGGCTACTGGAACCTTCCGGAGGCCACCGCCGAGACGTTCTCCGGCGGCTGGATGCACACCGGCGACCTGGCCCGCGAGGACGAAGACGGGTTCTACTACATCGTCGACCGCACCAAGGACATGATCGTCACCGGCGGCTTCAACGTGTTCCCCCGCGAGGTCGAAGATGTCATCGCCGAGCATCCGTCGGTGGCCCAGGTGTGCGTGATCGGCACTCCCGACGAGAAGTGGGGCGAGGCGGTGACCGCAGTGGTGGTGCTGCGTCCCGGTGTCGACAGCGATGCCGCCGCCATCGCCGCGATGACTGCCGAGATCCAGTCCGCGGTCAAAGAGCGCAAGGGGTCGGTGCAATCACCCAAGCAGGTCATCGTCACTGAATCGCTGCCGGTGACCGCGCTGGGTAAGCCGGACAAGAAGGCGGTGCGCGCCCAATTCTGGTCCGGCTCAGCACGTTCCGTCGGCTGAGATCAGCCCAGCGCCGCCGCCAGCTGCCGCCACTGCTCCCGCGGGAACCCGCGCGGGTCGGCATCCAACAGCTGCACGCAGACGTGGTCGGCGCCGGCGGCCTGGTGCTCGGCGACCCGGCTGAGCACGGCCTCCGGGGTCCCCCAGGCGATGATCGCGTCGAACAGCCGGTCGCTGACTTGCGCGATGTCGTCCTCGGAGAAACCTGACCGCAGCAGGTTGTTGGCGTAGTTGGGCAGCGCGAGGTAGCTGCCCAGCCATTTGGTGCCGATCGCGCGGGCTTCGTCGCGGCTGGAGCACAAGATCGCGGTCTGCTCGGGCAGCAGCAACGGGCCCGCACCGAGCTGTTCGCGCGCATACTGGGTGTGCTCGGGGGTGGTCAGGTAGGGGTGGGCGCCGCGGCTGCGGGAGGCGGCCAGCTGCAGCATTTTCGGGCCCAGCGCCGCCAGTACCCGGGACTCGGCCGGGACGGGGATGTCGGCGGTGTCAAGCCCGTCGAGAAACTCGCTCATGGCGCGAAGCGGCCGCCGGTACCGCCCGGGATCGCCGGCGTCTACCAGCGGGGCGTGGCTGACACCGATGCCGAGCAGGAATCGATCCCCGTGGGCCGCGGTCAGCGCTGCATACGATGCCGCCACCTCGGCCGGGCTGTGCATCCACAGGTTCAGGATGCCGGTGGCGATGACCGCTCGCCGGGTGGCCGACAGCAGATTGCGCACCGCGTCGAACACCGGACCGCCGACGTCGGGAATCCACAGCGCTCCGAATCCCAACTCCTCCAGTTCGGCGGCCGCGTCGGCGGCCTCGCCCTGATCGCCGTAACGCAGCGGCGCACTCCAGATCCCCACACCCGCGATGTTCACCATCTCCCCAGGATGGCATGGTGCCGGCGGGTCAGACGACGCGCATACCGTTGCGGGCCCGAAAACGCATGTCCCACAGGTACGCCCGGTACCCCAATATCCATGCCTGGTGGGGGATCAGCCGGTCGGCCACTCGTAGCGCGGACAGCAGCCATTCGAACCGGCGTTGCTGCGACGCCGACCAGTCCAGCTGCATCAGCTGGCGAAACTCCGGCGGCAAGAACCCCGTCGTCGCGAACAAGTTGAGCGGGCCGGCCAGCCGCAGTGGCCAAGGCAGGAACACCATCGACGCCACCCCGTGCAGATGCTCACGCACCGGGGGATCGATGCGCAGCGCGTCGAGCGAGCGTTTCCAATACTCGTCGAACGCCGCGCGGTCCTTCGGCCACATCTCATCGCGGACCTGCAAGGTGGTGCCCAGCTTCTTGGCGTCGGCGTAGACCGCATCGGCGGCGGCGTCGTCGAGCGGGCCGTGCAGGAACTCGTGCTGGTCGACGAAGTAGCGGTACAGGCAGGCCGCCACCCACAGCTGCAGCGCGGGGTCTAACGCGTTGTAGCGCACCGGGCTTTCGGCCGTGGACCGCACCTGCCGGTGCGCGGTGTCCACCGCAGCGCGGTAGACCTCCCGGTCGTGGTCGGTGCCGATGGTCGCCACCGCCAGGTAGGTGCCGGTGGTGCGGGCCCGCTTGAACGGATGCTTGTAGACATTGCCGCTGTCCACCCGGCTCTCCTGCACGCCGTAGCCGACGCCGGGCAGCGAGAGCTGCATGATCACGTTGGCGGCCGGCATCAGCATCGCCGCGGGATTCAGCAGGTCGACGACTCTGGTGGCCCGTCTCATCGGGGCTGCTCCATGGGTGCGAGTATGCCCGAATACCGGGACGAATACGCCGCACTCGGGCGGTTCTGACAGCGAGTGGCTCAGCGGCGGCGCCCGTACCGGTCAGCCAGCTTCTGCTCGACGGTCATCGGCGGGGCGGGCTCGTCGGCCGCGGCGGCACCGGCATCGGACCCGGTGTCGGCTCGCTCCGACCGGCGGGCGCGCACCTCGGCGTAGGCGAAATAGCCCAGGCCGATCGGGGCCAGGATCCCGAACGCGATCCACTGAATCCCGTAGGACAAGAACGGCCCGGCATCGCGGCGCGGGAGCGCGATCAGCCCCAGCCCACCCGGCTGGTCCTCGACCAGCTGCAGGTAGGAGCCGGTCAGCGGAACCTTGGTGAATGCCGCAATTTGCTCGGTATTGATCGAGTACACCTGGCGGAATCCGTTCTCGCTGAACGGATTCTTGGCCGGCGCCTGCGAATCCCGCAGCCGCCCCGTGATCGTGACTTGGGTGTCCGGCGGCGGCGGAATCTGCGGCATCCGGGTGCCGCCGTCGTCGGTGCGCACATAGCCGCGGTTGACCAGTACGGTCGGCCCGCCCCGGACCGCGAACGGCGTCAGCACCTCGACGGCCGGTACCCCGTCGACCAGCCGTAACCGCACCAGCACCTGTGCCTCGGGGAGGTAGCGCCCGGTGGCGGTGACCGGCCGCCACTGCGCATCGGGTGCCGACGAATCCTGGTGTGGCAGCAACGTTGTCAGCGGCACCGGTTCCGCGGTCAGCGCGCGCTCGAGTTGGCTGTTGGCGCGCGAGGTGGCGGTGTTCTTGCCCAGTTGCCACGGCGCCAGCACGGTGAAGCAGAGATAGGCGAAGGCCACCACCACCAACGCCAGGGCCAGCCAGCTCGGGCGAAGGAGGAAGGCCAGGCGCCGCATCAGCCGCCCTCGCCGGACGCCAGTTGTGCGTCGACCCAGTCGTGCAGGCCGGGCAGCGCGGCCGCGATCACCGTGAACGCCTGCAGGAAGTCGTCGTGACCGCCGTAATACGGGTCGTCGACGTCGGGGACCGCCGCCCCGGAGCGCGGATCGAAGGACCGCAGCATCCGGATCCGCTCGGCCGGAATGCCCAGCCCCTGGAGCAGCCCGACGTGGTTGCGCCCCAGCGCCACCACCAGATCGGCCGCCATGTGGTCGGCGCCGACCTGGGCGGCGCGGTGGTCCACCGGATAGCCGTTGTCGCGCAGCACCCGGTTGGTGCGCTCGTCGGCGCCCTTGCCGACATGCCAGTCCGCGGTGCCGGCGCTGGTCACCCGCACCAGCTCACTCAGACCGCGCTGGGCGAGCTGGTGGGCGAACATCTTCTCGGCCATCGGGGAGCGGCAGATGTTGCCGGTGCAGACGAACGTGACATGCAGCGCCGGTTCAGACACCGAGCACCTCCCGCAGCTCGGCGACGGTCTGAACGCGGGAGAACGGGCCGGTCTCGGTGTCGTCGTAATCGGACTGGCCGTAGCCCCAGCCGACCAGCACGGTGTCAATACCGTGGGCCGCCGCGCCGTCCACGTCGTGACGCCGGTCGCCCACCATCACCACCCGGTCGGGCAGCGGGCCCAGTTGGTGCAGCGCGTGGGCCAGCACCTCGGACTTGGCCGCCCGGGCGCCGTCGGCGCTGGCGCCGGCGACGACCTCGAAAAACCCGTCAAGCCCGAAGTGGGCCAGGATCTTGCGCGCGGTCGACTCGACTTTGGAGGTGGCCACCGCCAACCGGACCCCGGCGGCCCGCAGGTCGGCCAGCAGCGCGGCGACGCCGTCGAACACGGTGTTCATCAACCAGCCGCGGCTGGTGTAGTCGGCCCGGTAGGCGGCGATCGCCGCTTCGGTCTGCTCGCCGAGGCTCATGGCGGCCAGTGTGTGGTGCATCGGCGGGCCGACGAGCCGCTGGGCCAGATCACCGTCGGGCACCGGCGCGCCGATGTGATCCAGCGCGTGGCGGAAGCTGGCGACGATCCCGGCCGCGGAGTCGGTCAAGGTGCCGTCCAGGTCGAAGATCACCAGTTCGGCGGTGGCAGTGGTCGTGCGCGTCACGGGGCCCATTGTCCCCGACGTGCGCGGCGGGCCCGCCGGGTGGCGCACTACTGTCTTGGAGTGTGACCGCGCGGCTGGCTGATGTCATCGACGTGCTGGATGCCGCCTACCCGCCGGAACTGGCCCACTCCTGGGATTCAGTCGGCCTGGTGTGCGGCGACCCCGACGACGTGGTGAGTTCGGTGACGGTCGCCGTCGACGCGACGGCGGCGGTGGTCGACGAGGTCCCCGAGAACGGCCTGCTGTTGGCCCATCACCCGCTGCTGCTGCGGGGGGTGGACACGGTGGCGGCGAGCACGCCCAAGGGTTCCCTGATACACCGGCTGATCCGTTCCGGACGTGCCCTGTTCACCGCCCATACCAATGCCGACGCGGCCGCCCCGGGGGTGTCGGATGCGCTGGCGGACGCGCTTGGGCTGACCGTGGACGCCGTGCTGGACCCGGCCGCGCGAAATCCCGACACCGACAAGTGGGTGATCTACACCCCCGTCGAGCATGCCGAGGCGGTGCGGGCCGCGGTGTTCGCGGCCGGCGCCGGTCATATCGGCGACTACGCACAGTGCAGCTGGAGCGTGACGGGCACCGGGCAGTTCCTCCCGGGCGACGGGGCGGCGCCGACGATCGGCCGGGTGGGCGCGGTGGAGCGCGTCACCGAGGACCGGGTCGAGGTGGTGGCCCCGGCCCGGGCCCGCGCGCAGGTCCGCTCGGCGCTGCTGGCGGCACATCCGTATGAGGAGCCCGCGTATGACGTCTTCGCCCTGCAGCCGCTGCCCGCCGGAGTCGGGATCGGCCGGATCGGCACCCTGCCGGCGCCGGAGCCGCTGAGCGCCTTCGTCGCCCGCGTTGCCGCCGGGCTGCCAGCGACCTCCTGGGGGGTGCGCGCCTCCGGGGATCCGGACCTGCCGGTGTCGCGGGTCGCGGTCTGCGGCGGCGCCGGGGACTCACTGCTGGCTGCGGCGGCCGCGGCCGGCGCCCAGGCTTACGTCACCGCCGATCTACGCCACCACCCGGCCGACGAGCACTCCCGCCGGTCGGCGGTGGCGCTGGTCGATGTGGCGCACTGGGCCAGTGAATACCCGTGGTGCGCGCAAGCCGCCGAGGTGCTCCGTTCGCACTTCGGTGCGGCCCTGCCGGTACGCGTCAGCGGGCTGCGCACCGACCCCTGGAACCTCGCGTGCGAAGGAGACCGACGATGAAAGCTGAAGTGGCACAGCAACGCTCGCTTCTGGAGTTGTCGGAGCTGGATGCTGAGCTGGCCCGGATCGCGCATCGGGCCGGTCATCTTCCCGAGCAGCAGGACCTGCAGCGCATCCAGGCCGATCACACGGCCGCATCCGACCGGCTGGCGGCGCTGCAGCTGGCGCTGGAGGACTTGGACGGCCAAGCCGCCCGCTTCGAAGCGGAGATCGACGCGGTGCGCCAGCGGGAGGACCGCGACCGCGCCCTGCTGGACTCGGGGCAGACCAACGCCAAGCAGGTCGTCGACCTGCAGCACGAGCTGGAGACGCTGCAGCGGCGGCAGGCCAGCCTGGAGGACTCGCTGCTGGAGCTGCTCGAACAGCGTGAGCAGCTGCAGGCCCAGGCGAGCGCCGAGTCGGCTGCGGTCGACGGACTCGCCGCCGACCTGGCCCGGGTGCAGCAGACGTTGGACACCGCGTCGGCCGAGCTCCAGACCACCCGTGCCCAGCGTGCAGCGAGCCGGGACGAGCTGGCCGCCGCGATCGACGCCGAGCTGCTGGCACTCTATGAGCGGCAGCGGGCATCCGGCGGCGTCGGCGCCGGACCGCTGCGGGGCGGGCAGTGCGGGGCCTGCCGGATCGAGATCGACCGCGGCGAGCTGGCGCGGATCTCTGCGGCTCCGCCGGAGGAGGTGCTGCGCTGTCCGGAGTGCGGTGCGATCCTGTTGCGGGTCAAGGACTTCGGTTAGTACGCGCGGATGAAGGTCATTGTTGAAGCCGACGGCGGGTCGCGCGGTAATCCGGGCCCGGCCGGATACGGAACGGTGGTGTGGTCCGCGGATCGCGCCGAGGTGCTGGCCGAAGCCAGGGAGTCGATCGGCGTGGCCACCAACAACGTGGCCGAATACCGTGGCCTGGTCGCCGGTTTGACCGAGGCGGCACGGTTGGGCGCCGCCGAGGTCGCGGTGTTCATGGACTCCAAGCTGGTCGTCGAACAGATGGCCGGCCGGTGGAAGGTCAAGCACCCGGACCTGATCCCGCTGCACCGGCAGGCCCGTGAATTGGCCGCGAAATTCGACCACGTCCGCTACAGCTGGATTCCGCGGGAGAAGAACTCGTACGCCGACCGGCTGGCCAACCAGGCGATGGATGCGGCGGCCGCACCGGCCGTTCAGGAGCTGGCCCTGGCCGAACCCGCGGAAGTGGACCGAGAGGAAGCCGAGAAGCCTGCGGCGCCAACGGCACCCGGCTGGACAGGCGCGACCGGCACGCCCACCCGCCTGCTGCTGCTGCGGCACGGGCAGACCGAACTGTCGGTGCAGCGGCGTTACTCCGGGCGGGGCAACCCGCCGCTGACCGAGATCGGCCGGGCACAGGCCGACGCGGCGGCGCGCTATCTCGCCGAGCGCGGGGGCATCGCCGCGGTGATCAGTTCGCCGCTGCAGCGCTGCTATGACACGGCCACCGCGGCGGCGAAGCTGCTGCACCTGGACGTGACCGTCGATGAGGACCTGACCGAAACCGACTTCGGGGCCTGGGAGGGCCTGACCTTCGCCGAGGCGGCCGCCCGCGATCCCGACCTGCACCGGCGCTGGCTCAAGGACACCTCCACGCGGCCGCCGGAGGGGGAGAGTTTCGACGCGGTGCAAAAGCGGGTGACGCGGGCGCGCGACCGGATCATCGCCGCGCACGGCGGCACCACCGTGTTGGTGGTCTCGCATGTGACGCCGATCAAGACCCTGCTGCGGCTGGCGCTGGACGCCGGCCCGGCGATCCTCTACCGGCTGCACCTGGATCTGGCGTCGTTGAGCATCGCCGAGTTCTTCGGCGACGGTCCTGCGTCGGTGCGGTTGGTGAACCAGACCGCCTACCTCTAGGGCGCCTCAGTCGTGCAGGTGCACCCGTTCGCCGTGGGCGCCGAAGATCATGATCGCCTCGGCCGGCCCGTCGACCGCGGCGAACCAGTGCGGGGTCCAGGTGGAGAATTCGACCGCCTCGCCCGGCCCGATCAGGAAATCGTCGTCGCCGAGCACCAGCCGCAGGCGGCCGGACAGCACGTACATCCACTCGTGGCCCTGGTGCACCGGTAACTGCGCGGGGCGGCGGCGCCGCACGCTGACCCGGATCTTGAAGGCATGCAGGCCACCGGCCGGACCGTGCCGGGTCAGCGGCCAGTAGGTGATGCCGTGGTGGGTCTGGGAGGCGCCGCGCACCCGCGGGTCGGGGCGTTCGGGGGCACGCAGCAATTCGTCGGTGCTGACCGCGAGGGCCTCGGCCAGCCTGGGCAGATGATCCAACGCCAGGCGCCGCTTGCCGGACTCCAGCCGGCTCAGCGTGGAGACGTCGATGCGGGCGCGGGTGGCCACGTCCTCCAGCGTCAGGCCCTGCTGGGTGCGCAGCTCACGCAGCCGTCGCCGCACCCGCAGGTCGACGCTGCTTTCCTCGTCGTTTGCCGACATGGCAAGCAAGCTTGCCACCTGGTGGCGGGGCGGGCAAGGTCAGATGTACATTGCCGGGTCGATGTAGGAGGTCGGGTCGACGCCCGGCTCGCGCTGGTTTTCGGTGCGGGCGCGCACCACCGCGGGGATGCCGGTGGCGATCGAATTCGCCGGCACGTCATGGGTGATGACGGCATTGGCGCCGATCGCGGAGTCATCGCCGATACGTAAGGGCCCCAGCACTTTTGCACCGGCACCGATGGTCACCCGGTTGCCCACCGTCGGGTGGCGCTTGCCTTTGTTCAGGGAGCGGCCGCCCAGCGTCACCCCGTGATAGAGCATCACGTCGTCGCCGATCTCGGTGGTCTCGCCGATCACGACGCCCATCCCGTGGTCGATGAAGAACCGCCGGCCGATGGTGGCACCCGGATGGATTTCGATCCCGGTGACCAGGCGGGTGACCTGGGAGAGCAGCCGGGCGGCGCCGCGGAGAGCCGGGCGGTGCCAAAGCCGGTGTGCCACACGGTGTGACCAGATGGCGTGCAGACCGGAGTAGACCAAGGCATTCTCGACATCCCCGCGTGCCGCCGGGTCATGCGCCCGCGCGTTGCGCAGGTCTTCGCGTACAGCCGATAGCAGGCTCATGGTGTGTGATTATTCCCTGATGTGCTCGAACAGCGGGGTCGAGATGTAGCGTTCGCCGAAGTCGGGGATGACTACGACGATGAGTTTGCCGGCATTTTCCGGGCGTTTGGCCAATTCCAATGCGGCCCAGACGTTTGCGCCCGCAGAGATGCCACCGAGGATGCCCTCGGCGGTGCCGAGCTCGCGGGCGACCTGGATGGCGTCCTCGAACGTGACATCGATGATCTCGTCGTAGACCTCCCGGTCGAGCACCTCAGGCACGAAATTCGGTCCGAGGCCCTGGAGCTTGTGGGGTCCGGGGTCGCCGCCGTTGAGGATCGGGGAGTCTTTCGGCTCGACCCCGACGATGCTGACCTCGGGCTTGCGTGCCTTGAGGGCGTGGCCCACGCCGGTCAGCGTGCCACCGGTGCCGATGCCGGCGACGAAGATGTCGACGGCGCCTGCGGTGTCCGACCAGATCTCCTCGGCGGTCGTCGTCGCATGGATCTGCGGGTTGGCGGGGTTGGCGAACTGATCGGCGGCGACGGCGTTGTCGGTCTCGGCGATGATCTGCTTGGCCTTGGCCACCGCGCCGGACATCCCCTCGGAGCCGGGCGTCAACACGATTTCGGCGCCGAAGGCGCGAAGCATCACCCGGCGTTCGGTGGACATCGTGTCCGGCATGGTGAGGATCACCTTGTAGCCGCGCGCCGCACCGACCATCGCCAGCGCGATGCCGGTGTTGCCGCTGGTGGCTTCGACGATCGTTCCGCCGGGCCGCAGCTCACCGGAGCGCTCGGCGGCGTCGATGATCGCCACCCCGATCCGGTCTTTGACGCTGCTGGCGGGGTTGTAGAACTCCAGCTTGGCCACGACCTGGGCGTCGAGGCCGTCGGTCAGTCGATTGAGCCGCACGAGCGGGGTGTGCCCGACCAGTTCGGCGACGTTGTCGTAGATCCTGCCCATAGGAGACCTTATCTCTCGCTGCTCGTCCGGTACCGCGTGGCTACTCCAGGTAAACAGACCCCGTAAACGATGCTAGGAGCCGGGCTCGGCGGTATGGCGAACGGCCCAGAAGAAGGCCTCGCGTCCGACCTGCAGGGGCCCTGGCACGCCGATCGACCGACGCCCGCGCCATTTGCCTAACTAGCAAATTGGGTTGCCACCTTCTGGGGCCGGCCGGAATGCTCGGATGCATGAATGAAATCTGGGACTGCATCGTCGTGGGCGGCGGGGCGGCCGGGCTCAGCGCGGGGCTGGTGCTGGGCCGAGCCCGGCGCACCACGCTGGTGATCGACGCGGGGGAGCAGAGCAACTTGGCCGCCACGGGCATCGGCGGCCTGTTGGGCCATGACGGGCGTCCTCCGGCCGAGCTGTATGCGCTGGGCCGCGGCGAACTCGCGTCCTACGGTGTGCAGGTCCGCTCCGGCGAGGCGACCGGCATCGAGCGCGGGGAACGGGGTTTCGTCGTGCGCTTGGCCGACGGCACCAGCCATCGGGCCCGCCGGTTGCTGCTGGCCACCGGCATGGCCTACTTGCCGCCGGCGCTACCCGGTGTGGATGAGCTGTGGGGCCGTTCGGTATTCCACTGCCCGTTCTGCCACGGCTGGGAGGTGGCCGATCAACCGCTGGCGGTGCTGGCCCGCGGCGACCGCGCGGTGCACCTGGCGCTGTTGTTGCGGTGCTGGAGCGACGACATCGTGGTGCTCGGCGACGGTTCGGTCGAGCTCGACGACGCCGGCCGCACCCGACTGGCCGCTGCCGGCATCGAGATCGACGAGCGGCCGATCGCGGCGCTGGAGGCAGCCGAGGGGGAATTGGCGGCGGTGGTGTTCGCCGATGGCAGCCGACTGGCGCGACGCGGGCTGCTGGCCGCAACGGGCATGCGGCAGCGTGATCGGCTCGCCGAGTGCCTCGGCGTGGACATCACCGGACCCGGCCCCGCCGCCGAAGACCCGGTCGGCGTGGACCCGCTGTGCCGCACGTCGGTTCCCGGGGTGTTTGCCGCCGGCGACCTGACCGGGGAGATGCCGCAGGTCGCCGCCGCGATCGCGGCGGGTTCGCGGGCGGCAGCGGCGGTGGTACAGAGCCTGGCCGCCGACGACTACGGCTTACCGCTGCCAGGGGTGGCCACCGGAGCGCTGAGCGATGACTGAGTCGGTACAGGACGCGCGGGAGTTCTGGGAACAGTTCTACGGCGGCGACGAGCGGGTCTGGAGCGGGCAGGTCAACCTCCGGCTCGCCGAGGTCGCCGCTGATCTCGCGCCGGGCCGGGCACTGGACCTGGGCTGCGGCGAGGGCGCGGATGCCATCTGGCTGGCCGAGGACGGTTGGCAGGTGGTCGCCGTCGACGTCTCCGCCAACGCCCTGGACCGGGCCCGGGCCGCTGCGCAGAAACGGGATGTGTTGTCCCGCATCAGCTTCCAGCGTCATGACCTGTCGACCAGCTTCCCGGACGGTCGGTTCGACCTGGTGTCGGCACAGTTCCTGCACTCCCCGGTGCGGCTGGACCGCGAGACGGTGCTGCGTCGCGCCGCCGATGCCGTCGCGGTGGGCGGGCGGCTGCTGATCGTCGACCACGGCGCCGCGCCGCCATGGGCCGGCGAGCAGGCTCATGACCATCGGTTCGCCACGGTCGAGGAGGTGCTGTCCGATTTGCACCTCGACGAGGCGCGCTGGGAGCGGTTGCGGGCGGAGCCGGTCGACCGCGACGCTCTCGGGCCCGACGGTCAGACCGCGACCCTGACTGACAACGTGATCCTGCTGCGCCGCACCGGATAACGCGGCCTCACGCGGCGTCGTGGAAGATCAACCCGAGGGTGTAGCGCTCGCCGGAGCGGATGGCCGAGACGCCATGGCGCACCGGTGCCGTCGACCAGCCCCGGGTGGAACGCACCGGCCGGTCGCGGGTGGTGAACACATAGCCGTGCCCCTGCGGCAATTGGGTGGCGGTGCCGCGGGATTGGGCTCGCGGCCGCTGTTCGACCAATAGGAACTCACCGCCGGTGTAGTCGGTGGCCGGATCGGACAGGTTGATCACCACCTGCAGCGGAAATACCAAGTCACCGTAGAGGTCGCGGTGCAAGGCATTCCAATCACCTTGACCGTAATGCAGCATCAGCGCGGTGGGTTTGGTCTGCCCGGCCGCATGGCAGCGCTGCAGCCATTCGTCGAAGTCGTCCGGCCAGGGCGCGTCGCGTCGCAGCCGGGCCGCCCAGTCCCGGGCGATCGGCAGCAGGTGCGGATACAGCGCCCGCTTGAGCGCATCGACGGGATCTGGTGCCGGCGCGGCGAAGTACCGGTATTGGCCGGAGCCGTAGCGGTGGCGCTGCATGTCGACGGTGGCGCGGAAGCGCTCATCGTCGGCGTAGATCCGGCGCAGGCGCGCGGCCTCGGGCACCGTCAGCAGCCGGGGCAGCAGCGCGCCGCCGCAGTCGTCGAGTTCGGCGGCGATGGCATCCCAGTCGCCGGCGTCCACCCGCTTTTGCCACGGTGTTGTTACGCCCACGGCGCCATCATGCCGGTTGGCCTGCGCCGACGCTTGGCGGTACGGTGATCAGCGCGGACGAGTTGGCCGGGCGGCCGCGGCGCGCGCAAGCGGGTCGAGGAAAGTCCGGACTTCACAGAGCAGGGTGATTGCTAACAGCAATCCGAGGTGACTCGCGGGATAGTGCCACAGAAAACAGACCGCCACCGCCAGGTGGTAAGGGTGAAACGGTGCGGTAAGAGCGCACCAGCGTGCCGGGTGACCGGTACGGCTCGGTAAACCCCACCCGAAGCAAGGCCAAGAAGGCCGCACTGCGGTGCGGTCGCGCAGGTGTTTGAGGGCTGCTCGCCCGAATCTGCGGGTAGGCCGCTTGAGGTACCCGGCGACGGTGTGCCCAGATGGATGGTCGCCGCCGCGTCGCGTAAGCGGTGCGGAACAGAATCCGGCTTACAGGCCAACTCGTTCGCCCTGCAACGTTGACCAGCGCGTTTACCCCTTCGAGGCGGTGCCGGTACGCAGCGGAATCACCGAGCACCGAGTCGATAGCCTCATGGGTCGGGTCGTCGGAGTCCGGCCACCAGCCCCGGGCGTGGGGCTGCGGTCGGGTACCGGCGTCAACCCGATGGGTTGAACGAACGGCAGCGTGCGGCTGCTGCCATGCGTGCGATACGGCGCGGTGAATACGCCGGGGGAGCGCAGGCAGGCGGTGTGAACACGCTGCCGTCGGCCACTCTGCGGCCGCAAGCATTGCGGGCTAACTTTTTCGTCCATGACGAACGAAGAGCAACTCCGGCAGATCGCCAGGGACGTATTCCCGGACTGGTCGCGGCCGCCCAGGATCGTGGTTGAGCAGATCGGCGAGCTGGTTAGGCGATGGCCGGTTGACGGCTTCGCCCGCGAGACGTTGCCAGATCAGCAGTGCCGTCTTGTGTGGATCGACAGGCACGTGATCGGACAGCTGGACTACATCGCGGACGCTGCGGAGGAGCAGGATCTGGATGCGCTGATCCGGCCGCTGAGCCAGGTCACCGGGGTCGACATCAACGCCTATGGTTCGGCGGACGCTTTCGGGGAACGAACGTACCGGCGCGCAATGGTGGTGCGCTTTGCATCGGGAACTGCGATTGAGGTCGACACGGCCCAACACACGAACGACAGCCTTCGTGGTAACGCCGACCGGTTCATCGATCGGGTACTCGACGCACTGGCGGGAACATCCGCGGGGGAATAGGTGCCCTCGAGGTAGGGCAGCGCCCCCAACCCGCTGGCTGGGGCGGTGGCAGCTGGGGTGGCGACGATGGCATGAGGGTCGAGCCTCACTGAACCGCCCGGTCGAGTTTGCGCAGTGCAGGCCTCAACTTCGCCCGGCTCTGCGCAGCCAGCTCGGCCTCCCGGGCATACAGCAGCCCGTAGGTGAAGGTGTCCTGGCCGGCGGCCAGCGCGGCATCCGCCTGTTGAAGCAGATGCGCCCGGCTGACCACGCTGTCCTGGTGGTCGCCGAGCAGACTCTGAATCGCCTTCGCCCGCTTGGCGATCTTCTTCTCATTCGCGGCTGCGGCGGCGTACCGCAGCCGCTTGGCGGCCTTGCGGATCCGGTGCAGCGCCGCGTCGCGGTCGGCGGCCGTCTTGGCGGCCTTCACCGCCTTGCGCAGCCGCCGGTAGGCGATGTCGACGGTGGCGTACCGCTCGGCGGCCGACGCGTTGACCAGATCGTCGAGGCCATCGAGCAGCCGGAAGTACCGCGGGGAGCGCATCGCGGCCAGGCTGCGTCGTCGTCCTGTCTGGTAGCGGCGCAGCGAACCGTCGACCAGCCGTTCGCCCACCGGCCCACGGACCAGTTCTGGCCTCAGCTCGTCGAGCGCCTGCTGATAACGCTGGGCCAGGACCTCGGCGTCGCGGGCGACACCCAGCACCGCACCCAATTCCCGCAATTCGCCGAGCAGCTGGGCGTGCGCCGACTCCTCGCCGTGCAGCAGGCTGCGGATCCGTCGGATCGTCACCCGCATCTGATGAACCGCATCATCGGCGTCGGCACGCATCGCGCGATCGGCGACCAGCAGTTGCTCGATCTGCTCGGCCAGCGCCCGATGTAGGCGATCGGTCGGGTGCGCGGGCACCGCCGGCGCGCCGAGCACCCGGGCCAGTTTGGAGCCGTAGCCGGCCGGCCCGGCGCCGGTGTCGAGCAGCCGGTGGCTCAGCCGGTCCAGCAACTCGAGGTCCCCGTAGCCCAGTTCCAGTTCCCATTCCCGCCAGTGCTGTTCGGTTTGCTCGTGCTCGGAGCCTTCGGCCGAGGCGGTGACCTGGTCGTCGCAGAACTCAGCCAGCACCTCGCCCCGATCGTCGCGCAGCACCACCACGCTGCGGGCGGTACAGATTCGTGCCACGGGTGCCAGCGGCTGATCCCTGACGATCGCTGCCACCGTGTCGAGCAGGTCGTTCGGAATCTCCGGGCCCAGGGGTGCGCGCACCTCGGTGCGGGTGTCCGGCCCGGTAGGAAGCTTCAGGTGCCAGCCCGGGTCGGGACCGCCGGTGCGCCGGCGCAACGTAACTCGTCGGGCCGCCAGGTCGTGACCGGGTGTATCGAAGTACACGGCCGCAAGCGCCTGCTCCGGCAACTGCTCAACTCGGGCGACCCCGGCGATGTCGTCGAAGGACGGCGAGGTGGCCGACGCGTCAACGTCGAATTTGCGTTCCACCTCGCGATATTGGGCGGTGTTCGGGTCGGTTGCCGACACGCCTCCAGCCTGTCACATCCGGACCGCCCCGACACCGCGTTCTCAAAGCAGTCGTTCTAGAAGCAGTGCTCCTCGGCGGGGAAGGTTCCGGCCGCGACCTCTTCGGCGTATTGCGTTGCCGCGCGGTGCAATTCAGCGCCCACCTCGCCGAAGCGCTTGACGAATCGGGCGGTTTTACCGGTGGTCATCCCCGCCATGTCCTGCCACACCAGCACCTGGGCGTCGCAGTTGGGGCCGGCGCCGATCCCGACGGTGGGAATGGTCAGCTTGCCGGTGATCTGGGTGGCCAGCTCGGCCGGCACCATCTCCATCACCACCGCGAACGCTCCGGCTTCGGCCACCGCGATCGCATCATGAATGGTCTGCTCGGCGGCGTCACCACGGCCCTGCACCCGGTAACCGCCCAGCGTGTTCACGCTCTGCGGGGTGAAGCCGATGTGGGCCATCACCGGGATCCCGGCCGCGGTCAGCGTCGCGATCTGGTCGGCCACCCGCTCACCGCCTTCGAGCTTGACCGCGTGCGCGCCGCCTTCCTTCATGAACCGGGTGGCGGTGGCCAGCGCCGCCGCCGGGCCGCCCTCGTACGAGCCGAACGGCAGGTCGGCGACCACCAGCGCATGCGGGGCGCCGCGCACCACCGCGCGCACCAGCGGGAGCAGCTCATCGATCGTGATCGCCACCGTGGTGTCGTAGCCGTAGACCACATTGGCCGCCGAGTCGCCGACCAGCAGCACCGGGATGCCGGCGTCGTCGAAGATCCGGGCGGAGGAGTAGTCGTAGACCGTGAGCATCCCCCATTTGCGGCCCTCGGCCTTCATCTGCTGCAGATGATGAACGCGGGTCTTCGGAGCAATGCGGGCAGGTTCGGGCGAAGAGCCATAAATGTGCTCAGACATCGTTGTCCCTTGAAGTGGTCGGGTCGATCCTCGAAGCCCTAGCCGGGTCCCCGGGTCGTCTGACAGCAGCCAGTGTGCCACCTGCGCCCGCACAGCTGAACCAGCAGGTGGAGTGGATTTCCTCACAGTTGCATCGCACCGGCCTACGATCAGCGGCATGCAGTGGCTCAGCGGGCTCGACGCCAGTTTCCTGTACTTGGAGACTCCGCAACAGCCGTTGCACGTCTGCTCGATTCTGGAGCTTGACACGGCCACCATGCCGGGCGGCTACCGCTTCGAGCGGCTCCGCGACGAACTTGCGCAGCGCATCACCGCGATGCCGCAGTTCCGGGAGAAGCTCGCCGACAACCCCCTCAATCTCGACCACCCGGTCTGGGTGGAGGACCGCGATTTTCACATCAACCGCCACGTGCACCGCATCGGGTTGCCGCCGCCGGGCGGGCGGGTGGAGCTGTCCGAAATCGCCGGGCACCTCGTGTCGCTGCCGCTGGACCGCACCCGGCCGCTGTGGGAGTCGTGGGTCATCGAGGGCCTGGACGGCAGAGCCGACGGCCGCATTGCGGTGCTGATGAAGATGCACCACGCCGGCGTCGACGGGGTCACCGGCGCGAACATGCTGTCGCAGATGTGCAGCACCGAGATCGACTCCCCGCGTCCAGAGCCGGTCGAGGGTCCCGGCGATGCCAGTGGGCTGGCGATCGTGGCGGGCGGGCTGGTCCGATTCGTGAGCCGGCCACTCAATCTGGTCAATGTGTTGCCGCGCACCGTGTCATCAGTGGCCAAGACGGTGCAGCGGGTGCGTACCGGCGAGACGATGGCGGCGCCGTTCGCCGCGCCGCAGACCGCGTTCAACGCCAGTGTCAGCGCCCACCGCAACATCGCCTACGCCCAACTGGATCTGGACGACATCAAGAAGGTCAAGGACCATTTCTGCGTCAAGGTCAACGACGTGGTGATGGCCCTGGTGTCAGGCGGGTTGCGGAGGTTTCTGGGCGACCGCGGCAAGCTGCCGGAGTCGTCGCTGGTGGCCATGGTGCCGGTGTCGGTGCACGGCAGGTCCGACCGCCCGGGCCGCAACCAGGTCTCCGGCATGTTCTCCCGCCTGGAAACGCAGATCGCCGACCCCGCAGAGCGGCTCAAGGCGATTTCCGAGGCCAACGCGGTGGCCAAGCAGCACAGTTCGGCGATCGGGGCGACCCTGCTGCAGGACTGGTCGCAGTTCGCCGCGCCAGCGGTGTTCGGTGTCGCCATGCGCCTTTACGCCAAGACCCGGCTCACCTCGGCCCGCCCGGTGCACAACCTGGTCATCTCCAACGTCCCGGGCCCGCAGGTGCCGCTGTACTTCCTGGGCTGCGAGATCACCGCGATGTACCCGCTGGGGCCGATCTTCCACGGGTCAGGGCTGAACGTGACCGTGATGTCGTTGAACGGCCACCTCAACGTCGGTTTGGTCAGCTGCCCCGAACTGCTGCCGAACCTGTGGGAACTTGCTGACGACTTCACCCTCGCGATGAACGAACTGCTCGACGCCACGCGCTGAGCGCCCCGGTGTCGGACTGCGCCCAGCGGTGCATGGCAGCATGTGGTGTCATGACCCCGCCGACCCGCCGCGACAGGATCGCGCGTACCGCCCTGACCTGCCTCGCGATCGCGGTGGTGGCCCTCACGGTCGGCAGCTGCACCCGGATGACGCCGGGCCATGCGGTGCTGGCCGCGCCACGGCTCGGCCAGCCGGTCTCCTGGGACAAGTGTCGATTCACCGCCGACACCAACATCAAGGTGCCCGACGACGCGCAGTGCGGCTTCATCGCGGTGCCGGTCGACTACTCCAAACTGCAGGGCGACATCGCGCGGTTGGCCATGATCCGCTTCCCGGCCACCAAGGACAAGATCGGTTCCCTGGTGATCAACCCGGGCGGGCCGGGGGAGTCCGGGATCGAAACCGCGGTGGGCCTGGTTTCCACGCTCCCGCGCAAGGTCCGCGAGCGCTTCGATCTGGTCGGGTTCGACCCGCGCGGGGTGGCGTCGAGCCGGCCGGCGGTCTGGTGCAACTCCGACAAGGAGAACGACCGGCTGCGGGCCCTCAACCAAGTCGACTACAGCCCGGCGGGTGTGGAGCGTATCGAGAACGAGACCAAGGACTACGTCGCGCGCTGCCTGGAAAAGACCGGCGAAGAGTTTTTGGCCAATGTCGGCACCGTCAACGTCGCGCGCGACCTCGACGCGATCCGGGCCGGGCTGGGCGACGAGAAGCTGACCTACCTGGGCTACTCCTACGGCACTCGAATCGGCGCGGCTTACGCCGAGGCCTACCCGCAGAACGTCCGCGCGATGATCCTCGACGGCGCCGTGGACCCGAACGCCGACCCGATCGAGGAGGACCTGCGCCAGGCGCAGGCCTTCCAGGGGGCGTTCGACGACTTCGCGGCGGACTGCGCCAAGGAACCGGAGTGCCCGTTGGGAACCGACCCGGCCAAGGCCGTCGACGTCTACCACAGTCTGGTGGACCCGCTGGTGGACAAGCGCGCCAAGACCAAGGATCCGCGCGGGCTCAGCTACAGCGACGCGATCGTCGGCACCATCATGGCGCTGTACTCGCCGACGTTCTGGACGCACCTCACCGATGGGCTGTCGGACCTGGCCGACGGACGCGGCGACATCATGCTCGGGCTGGCCGACCTGTACATGCGCCGCGATGCCAACGGCCACTACACCAACGCCACCGACGCCCGGGTGGCGGTGAACTGCGTCGACCAGCCCCCGGTCACCGACCGCGCCAAGGTGATCGAGGAAGACCGCCGCTCGCGCGAGCTGGCGCCGTTCATGAGCTACGGAAAGTTCACCGGCGACGCGCCGCTGGGCACCTGTGCGTTCTGGCCGGTGCCGCCGACCACCGAGCCGCACACCATCTCGGTACCGGACCTGCCGCCGACGATGGTGGTGTCCACCACCCGCGACCCGGCCACCCCCTATCAGGCCGGCGTGGACCTGGCCAAGCAGCTGCGCGGGGGCCTGCTGACGTTCAACGGAACCCAGCACACGGTGGTGTTCCAGGGCAACGAATGCGTCGACGGCTACGCCACGCGTTACCTGGTCGACGGCACGTTGCCGCCAACCGATGCGAAGTGCTGAGCGCTGCTACGCTTCGCGGTATGGACCGTCAGAAGGAGTTTGTGCTCCGCACGCTGGAGGAACGCGACATCCGTTTCGTCCGGCTCTGGTTCACCGACGTTCTCGGATACCTGAAGTCGGTCGCGATCGCACCGGCTGAGCTCGAGGGCGCCTTCGAGGAGGGCGTGGGCTTCGACGGTTCGGCGATCGAGGGCTTCGCCCGGGTCTTCGAATCGGACATGGTCGCCCACCCCGACCCGTCGACGTTCCAGCTGCTGCCGTGGACGTCGGATAACGGCCGGCAGTACTCGGCACGGATGTTCTGCGACATCACCATGCCGGATGGTTCCCCGGCCTGGGCGTCGTCGCGGCACGTGCTGCGCCGGCAACTGGCCAAGGCCGGAGAACTGGGCTTCGCCTGCTATGTGCATCCCGAGATCGAGTTCTTCCTGCTGCAGCCCGGCCCCTACGACGGTTCCACGCCGGTGCCGGCCGACGACGCCGGCTATTTCGACCAGGCGATCCACGGCTCGGCGGCCAACTTCCGCCGGCACGCGATCGACGCGCTGGAAACCATGGGCATCTCGGTGGAGTACAGCCACCACGAGAACGCTCCGGGCCAGCAGGAGATCGACCTGCGTTACGCCGACGCGCTGTCGATGGCCGACAACGTGATGACCTTCCGCTACCTGATCAAGGAGATCGCGCTCAAAGAGGGGGTGCGGGCGTCGTTCATGCCCAAGCCATTCCGGGAGTACGCCGGTTCGGCCATGCACACCCACATGAGCCTGTTCGAGGGGGAGGTCAACGCCTTCCACAGTCCCGACGACCCCTTGCAGCTGTCCAACACCGCCAAGTCGTTCATCGCCGGAATCCTGGAGCACGCCAACGAGATCAGTGCCGTCACCAACCAGTGGGTCAACTCCTACAAGCGGCTGATCCACGGCGGGGAGGCACCCACGGCGGCGTCCTGGGGCGCGTCCAACCGCTCGGCGCTGGTGCGGGTACCGATGTACAGCCCGCACAAGACGTCGTCGCGGCGTGTCGAGGTGCGCAGCCCGGACTCGGCGTGCAACCCCTATCTGACCTTCGCCGTGCTGCTGGCCGCCGGCCTGCGCGGCGTGGAGAAGGGCTACGAACTCGGCCCGGAGGCCGAGGACAACGTGTGGGCGTTGACGCCCGAGGAACGCCGGGCGATGGGCTACCGCGAACTGCCCGGCACCTTGGAGCGCGCGCTTTCCGAGATGGAGAACTCCGAGCTGGTCGCAGAAGCGTTGGGGGAGCAGGTTTTCGACTTCTTCCTGCGTAACAAGCGCCAGGAGTGGGCGAACTACCGCAGCCACGTCACCCCCTACGAGCTGCAGAACTACCTGGCGCTCTAGCCCGGACGCCTGGTGGCCTACCCCGGAGCGCAGCGCCGCAAGCTGCCCAGCGTCGGGCGGTTGGGCTTGGTCGACCGGTACGCCGCGGCGGACCTGACCCAGCTGGGCTGGTACAGCTCCTACACCCAGCCGCATGTCGATGTGCTGTGGGCGCTGTCGCGAGCACCCGACGCCGACGCCGCGCTGCGCACCCTGGTAAGGCTGTCGGAGGCGCCGGGAATCGACTGGGCGGAACTGAGCGCGGCGCTGATGGCCGATCGCGGCCTGCGCGGGCGGCTGTTCGGGGTACTGGGATCCTCGTTGGCCCTGGGCGATCACCTCATCACCCATCCGCAGTCCTGGAAGCTGCTGGCCAGTACGGACGACGACTATGGGCTGGCCCTGCCCTCGGCAGATGCGCTGCGCGCCATGTTCTTGGACTGCGTCGCCGAGACGGCAGACGGCGGCTACGTCGAGCGGCTGCGGGCGCTGTACCGCGACCGGATCCTGGTGCTGGCGGCGCTGGATCTGGCCCCGACCGTCGAGATCCTGCCGGAACTGCCGTTCGTGACCGTCGGCGCGCATCTGGCCGATCTGGCCGACGCCGCGCTGGCAGCGGCGCTGCGGGTGGCCGAGAGGCTGGTCTGCGGCACCGATCCTGCGCCGCGCCTGGCCGTGATCGCGATGGGCAAATGCGGTGCGCGGGAACTCAATTACGTCAGCGATGTCGACGTCATCTTCGTCGCCGAGGAGGCCGACGCGGTGAGCAGCCGGATCGCCGGCGAGCTGATGCGGGTGGCCGGCGAGGCGTTCTTCGAGGTGGACGCCAATCTGCGGCCGGAGGGCCGCCACGGCGCGCTGGTGCGGACGTTGGAATCGCACGTCGCCTACTACCAGCGGTGGGCCAAGACCTGGGAGTTCCAGGCGCTGCTCAAGGCGCGCCCCGCCGCCGGTGACGCCGAACTGGGCCGAGCCTACGTCGACGCACTGCTGCCGATGGTCTGGACCGCCTGCGAGCGGGAGGATTTCGTCGCCGACGTGCAGGCGATGCGCCGGCGGGTGGCGCAGTTGGTGCCCGCCGAGATCCGGGCCCGCGAGATCAAGCTCGGCGCCGGGGGACTGCGCGACGTGGAGTTCGCCGTGCAGCTTTTGCAGTTGGTACACGGCCGCAGCGATGAGTCCTTGCACGTGGCCTCCACCGTCGATGCCCTGGCCGCGCTCGGCGCCGGCGGCTACATCGGCCGCGAGGATTCAGCGACTCTGACCGCGTCGTATGAGTTCCTCCGGCTGCTCGAACACCGGCTGCAGCTGCAGCGCCTCAAGCGCACCCACATGCTGCCACCTCCCGACGACGACGAGGCGTTGCGCTGGCTGGCCCGCGCCGCCCACGTCCGCCCGGACGGACGCCACGATGCGTTGGGGGTGCTGCGCGAGGAGCTCAAGGCCCAGAACCTGCGGGTGTCGCGGCTACACGCCAAGCTGTTCTATCAGCCGCTGCTGGAGGCGGTCGGCCCTGCCGGACTGGAGCTGGCCGGCGGCCTGACGCCCGGCGCCGCCGAACGCCAGCTGGCCGCACTCGGCTACGAGGCGCCGCAGAACGCCCTGACGCATCTGGCGGCGCTGACCAACCAGAGCGGCCGCCGCGGCCGGGTGCAGACCGTGCTGCTGCCCAAGCTGTTGTACTGGCTGTCGGACACGCCCAACCCCGACGCCGGCCTGCTGGCCTACCGCCGGCTCAGCGAGGCGATGGCCGCCCACCGCTGGTACCTGAGCACGTTGCGCGACAGCAGCGCCGTCGCCAAGCGGCTGATGCGGGTGCTGGGCACCTCGGCCTACATCCCGGAGCTGTTGATGCGGGCGCCCGACGTCATCCAGGCCTATGGCGACGGTCCGTCCGGGCCGAAACTGCTCGACTCCGAGCCGGACGCGGTGGCGCGGGCGCTGATCGCGTCGGCGGCCCGCTACGCCGACCCGGTGCGCGCCATCGCAGCCGCCCGCAGCCTGCGCCGTTTCGAACTGGCCCGGATCGCCTCAGCGGACCTGCTCGGCATGCTCGAAATCCGGGACGTCTGCACGGCACTGACCGCGGTGTGGGTGGCGGTGCTGCAGGCCAGTCTGGACGCGATCATCCGGGTCAACCTGCCCGATGATGACGGCCAGGCGGCCCCGGCGCGCATCGCCGTCATCGGGATGGGCCGGCTCGGCGGGCGCGAACTCGGTTACGGCTCGGACGCCGACGTCATGTTCGTCTGCGAGCCCACCGAGGGCGTCAGCGACGCCGACGCGGTGCGCTGGGCGACGTCGATCGCCGAACAGGTCCGCGCGCTGCTGGGCACCGCCAGCGCCGACCCCCCGCTGCAGGTCGACATCAACCTGCGACCGGAGGGCCGCACCGGCCCGCCGGTGCGCACCCTGGCCTCCTATGCGGCCTACTACGCCCAGTGGGCCCAGCCCTGGGAGATTCAGGCGCTGCTGCGGGCGCACTGGGTCGCCGGTGATGCGGACCTGGGCCGACGGTTTCTGCTGATGGTCGATGAGACCCGGTATCCGGCCGGCGGGGTGTCCGCCGACGCGGTGCGGGAGATCCGCCGGGTCAAGGCACGCGTCGACGCCGAACGGCTGCCGCGCGGCGCAGACCCCAACACCCACACCAAGCTGGGCCGGGGCGGGCTGGCCGACGTCGAGTGGACGGTGCAGCTGCTGCAGCTGCGCCACGCGCACCGGTTTCCGGCGCTGCACAACACCTCGACCCTGGAGACCCTGGACGCCATCGCCGCCGCCGGACTGCTCGAGGAAGACGACGTGGACCGCCTCCGCCAGGCCTGGCTGACCGCGACCCGCGCCCGCAACGCGCTGGTCCTGGTGCGCGGCAAACCCACCGACCAGCTGCCCGGGGCCGGGCGCGCGCTCAACGCGGTCGCGGTGGCCGCCGGTTGGCCCGGCGGTGACGGCGGCGAGTTCCTGGACAACTACCTGCGGGTGACGCGGCGCGCAAAGGCTGTGGTGCGCAAGGTATTCGGAGATTAGAGGAGAACATCTGTGGTGGATTTCGGAGCGGGCTCGGACGTGCCCACGATCAGCGCCGACGAGAGCGCGCTGCTCTCGCAACGGTATGGGCCGCTGGCGCAGGCGGTACGTGAGCTGATCGACGCCACCATCCGCACCGAAGCCGACGACACCACGATCCGAGAGGTGACCACTGCGGTCCGCCAGATGACCGGGCGGCTGCGTGCCGGGATCCTCAGTGATTCACCGGGCATGCGTTACGTCGTCAACGGGCGGCCGCTGGCGTGGGGCAACGCGGTGATCGGGTTGCGCAATCCGATCGCCCCGCCGCTGGTGATCCACCACGGCGAGAACGGCCACTGCTGGAGCGACTTTCACCTCGGCGCGGCCTATGAGGGCCCGCCCTCGCTGGTCCACGGCGGCGTCAGTGCCCTGGTACTCGACCATCTGCTCGGTGAGGCGGCCAGCGACGGACTGACCAAGCCGCTGTTCACCGGCACCATCACGGTGAAGTACTTGCGCGGCACCCCGCTGGGCCCGCTGCGAGCAGAAGCCTCGGTATACCGCCGGGAACGCATCAAAACGTATGCGCGCGGCCATATTTCCGATGCAGCCGGAATCACGGTGGAAGCCGAAGGCGTGTTCATCATGCCGGCCTGGGCGCGTGACGGACTGGACTGAGTCGCACAGCTAACGCAGCGCTCATGCGGCGTCGTTCTTGGGTGGGTCGGGGTTGCTGTGGAGGAGTTCTTCGGGGTGGTGGGCGTGGTTGGTTTGTGGTGGGCTGGTGCCGTCGGTCCAGCCGAGGCGGCCGGTTTGGGTGATGGTGGTGTGTTGGCGGCCCTCGGTGGCGTCGGTGTGGTGGGGTCCGCAGGCGAAGAACAGTTCGTCGGCGTTGGTGCGTCCGCCGTGGGCCCAGGGCCGGGCGTGGTGGACTTCGCAGTGATAGCCCGGTTCTAGGCAGTTGGGGTGGGTGCAGCCGCGGTCGCGGGCGTAGCAGATGAGGCGTTGGTCGGTGGTGGCGACGCGTTTTTGCCGGCCGAGGTAGAGCGGGCGTTGGGTGTGGTCGTCGAAGACCGCGAGGTAGTGGATCGCCTGGCCGGCCATGTGGATCAGGTCGCGCATAGGCAGTCGGGAGCCGCCGCCGGTGTAAGCGGGCGAGGGCATGGGGATGCAGGGATCGGTGACTGCGTGGGCGGCTTGGTTGAGTTCGGCCAGGGTGGTGGTGACCACGACGGTGACCGGGTGGCCCCGGTGGGTGCCCAGTTTGTTGGCGGAGAGGGCGGTGGCCATGGCGAGTGTGAAGGCGTCGTGGCGGCGTTGGGCATCGGTGCGGTCATCGCGGCCGGTGGTGTTTGATCCCTCGGGTCGGTGGCGTCCGGGTCGGACTGCGGCGGTGATCGCCTCGAAGTAGGCGCGGGCCTGTGGATCCAATAGCCCGGACAGGGTGGACATGCCGTCGGGGCCTTGGCGGCCCAGCATCAGGCCACGGCGCCGTGCCCGGTCTTCGTCGCTGAACAGCCCGTCGGGGTTGAGGTGGTCGGCGATGCGTTGGCCGAGTTTGCTGACGACGCCCGCATCCGCCTGGGTGGCGTGCTCGACCAGGGCGGCTTCGGCCTTGGCGATCTCATCGGGGGCTATCGAGGACGGCAGCACGTCGACGGCTTGGCAGATGGCCCGGATGTGGTCTTCCCCGACCAGCCCGGCTTCGATCGCCGCGGCCAGCTGCGGCAGCTCGGCGGGGATCTCGGCGCCGGTCAGCGACCGGCGTGGCCGGATGCGGGTGGCCAGCCGGCAGCGGCGGGTGATCTCGCGCGGGGTGATGCGCAACCGCTTCCACAGTGCCGCCCGCACCTGCGCGATCGAGCCCTGGCCATCGGGTGGGTCGGCCAGCTCACCGAAGATCCGGTACATCAGGCCGCGGTTGGTGCGGTCCTGGGTCTCCAACCGGTCGGCGATCTCGATCCGAAAGTCGTTACCGACCAGGTCCGAGGGTGTCTCGCGCAACAGCTGATGGGCGGTGTCGATGGCATCCAGCGCCGCACAGATCTGCTCCTGCGCCGCTGCCGCACTCAGTACTGATGCCATACACCGACGCTAAAAACCCGCCCCGACAACCACAGCGAACCGGAGCACACCCGAGGGCCGAGCTGTGGATGAACCCCCAACTGGGGAGAACGGGTCACCAGCCGAAGACGGCTACGTTCCCGCCGGCACCGGGATGCGGTCCGACCCGGTGGATGACGTGCCGGACCATGTTGGCGAATGTCGGCTCATAGCTGTCGTGGGTGAGCTGCCAGGTGCCGTCGTGGTCGACCAGGACCAGCGGCCGGATCACCGGGAACGGCTCCCGCGGTCCGGTGAGGGCCGCGGTGACACCGGCCAGGTCGTTGATCGCCGGCCGGATGTCGGTGACGGTGAAGGTGAACGGCAGGGCGTGGTGCCGGACCAGTTTGGCGAGCCCCTGATCGTTCTGGCCCAGCTCATCCGGCGAAAGCCCGCCATCGACCAGTTTGGCCTTATCGGTGTCGGCGACGTTCGGGTCGGTGAGCTGGTTCAGGATGGCCGCCACCTGCTCGGCGGTGGGGACCGGCGCCCCCGGGGGCGGTTCCGGATCGGCGTGTGCTCCCGGAGCGCAGGCCAGCGCCACGATTAGTAGTGCGGTGCCGATGGCGCGCCGCCACCGGACTGTCGACGCATGCACGATTTGATCGTACTACGACATAATCCTGTGTTCGCCGGGTTGCGGCGTGGCGCGGGCGTGACGCTCGGGTTCACTCAGCAGTCGTAGTACAGCGCGAACTCATACGGGTGCGGGCGCAGGTTGATCGGGGTGATCTCGTGGTCGCGCTTGTAGCGGATCCAGTTCTCGATCAGATCCGGGGTGAAAACCCCGCCCTCGGTGAGGTATTCGTGGTCGGCTTCCAGATTGTCCATCACCTCGGCCAGCGTGGTCGGGGCCTGCGGGATGTCGGCGGCCTCGTCCGGCGGCAGTTCGTAGAGGTCTTTGTCGACCGGGGGAGCCGGCTCGATCTTGTTCTTGATGCCGTCGATGCAGGCCATCAGCATCGCCGCGAAGGCCAAATACGGGTTGCCCGAGGAGTCCGGGCAGCGGAACTCCAGCCGCTTGGCCTTGGGGTTGGTGCCGGTGATCGGGATGCGCACGCATGCCGAGCGGTTGCGCTGGCTGTAGACCAGGTTGATCGGCGCCTCGTAGTGCGGCACCAACCGTTTATAGGAGTTGATGGTGGGGTTGGTGAACGCCAGCAGCGACGGGGCGTGATGCAGGATGCCGCCGATGCAGTACCGGGCGACGTCCGACAATCCGGCGTAGCCGGCCTCGTCGTAGAACAGCGGATCACCGTTCTTCCACAGCGACAGGTGCACGTGCATGCCCGAGCCGTTGTCACCGAAGAGCGGTTTGGGCATGAAGGTGACGGTCTTGCCGTGCGCCCAGGCGGTGTTCTTGATGATGTATTTGAACAGCATCAGGTCATCGGCGGCGTGCAACAGCGTGTTGAACCGGTAGTTGATCTCGGCCTGCCCGCCGGAGCCGCACTCGTGGTGACCACGCTCCAGGGTCAAGCCGGCGTTGGCGAGGTTGGTGGTCATGGCGTCGCGCAGGTCGACGTAGTGGTCGTTGGGCGCCACCGGGAAGTAGCCGCCTTTCGGGCGGGTCTTGTAGCCGCGGTTGACGCCGCCGCCGATCTCGGTCGGTGAGCCGGTGTTCCACCAGCCCGAATCGGAGTCGACCTCATAGAAGGTGCTGTTCATCTGTGAGTCGAAGGCCACCGAGTCGAAGATGTAGAACTCGGCTTCGGCGCCGAAGTAGGCGGTGTCGGCGATCCCAGTGCTGGCCAGGTAGTTCTCCGCTTTGCGGGCGACGTTGCGTGGGTCGCGCGAGTAGGGCTCGCGGGTGAACGGGTCGTGCACGAAGAAGTTCAGGTTCAGCGTCTTGGCCGCCCGGAACGGGTCGATCTGCGCGGTGGAGAAGTCCGGCAGCAGCATCATGTCGGACTCGTGGATGGACTGGAAGCCGCGGATCGAGGAACCGTCGAAGGCCAACCCGTCCTCGAACACGCTCGAGTCGAGGGTGGACGCGGGAATCGTCAGATGCTGCATCATGCCCGGCAAGTCGCAGAACTGGATGTCGATGTACTCCACGTTCTCATCGGCGACGAGTTTGAGAATGTCGTCGGCCGTCTTGTCGGTCACAGAAGTGTTCTCCTCCGCTGGTAGCCCCGGTCGGGCGCTGGGGTTGCCGCTGCTGACGTTACGCAACGGCGGCAGGACCCGGCGAAGCCGGGTCGGGTTCCGACCCGCTTATCGTAGGGGCCATGAGCCGCACCTTCTCATCGTGGCTGTCCGGGCCGGAGTCGGCCGGACCGCAGCCTCCCGACGGCGCCCCGGGGCAGGCCCTGGGTTTGCCGCCCACCGGTCCTGGCTCGCTGGCGGCGACGGGGCGTCGGGTGCTGGCGCTGGCCGTCGACTGGCTGGTGGCCTACGGGATTGCCGGGCTGGGCCTGGCGATGGGCGTGGTGACCCGGGAGCTGCTGCCGACCGCGGTGTTGGTCATCTGGCTGGTGCTCGGGATCGCTGCGCTGCGGCTGTTCGGCTTCACGCCGGGCCAGTACGTCTGCGGGCTGCGGGTGATACCGGTGGACGGTGGCGGGCCGGGAGTCGGAATCGTGCGGGCGGTGGTACGCGGGCTGCTGATCGCGCTGGTGGTCCCGGCGCTATTCATCGACGCCGACGGCCGCGGCCTGCAGGACCGGGCGACCGCCACCGCGGTGGTGCGCAGCCGCTAAGCGTTGCGGCGGTGGCAAGCTTCGCCCGGCTCCGCGCCGCTTGCGACCACCGTCAGCGCCGGCGCACGGCGCGCTGGACGCCGCGCAGCTTCGCCCCACCGGGCAGCGGGCCCTTCGGCATGGCCGCGGTGCCGGTGCGCGAGCCCAGCGCGGTCAGCCGCGACTCCAGCGAATCCATCTGCTTGGTCGAGATATTGGCCGGGAGCTTGGTCAGGAAACGCTCCAGCTTGGCCAGCGGAACCTCGCCGTCGCCCGGGCCCACCACCACGTCGTAGATGGGGACGTCACCGACCAGCCGCGCGGTGCGCTTCTTCTCTTGGGCCAGCAGCGGTTTGAGCCGGGAGGCCGAGCCTTCCGCGACGAAGATGATGCCCGGCCGTCCGATCACGCGGTGCACGGCGTCGAGTTGGCCGGTGGCGGCCACCCCGGGGGTGACCCGCCACTTGCCGCGCAGATTGTCCAGCGCCCACGCCGCCGCACCAGCCTGCCCCTCGGCCTTGCGGTACACCGACCGCTGGGCGCGGCGACCGAAGATCACGAATGCCACCAGCGCACCCAGCAGCAGGCCGAGCGGAATCGTCGTCACCTTGGCGAACGTGCCGCCGTTGAGGGCCAGCGCGGTGGTCACGCCGGCGACCAGCACGAAGGCGCCGACCATGTACGGCAGCAGCCGCTTGTCCTCTTTGCGCTGAAGCTGGAAGGCCTGCCACAGCTGGGTGCGGCGCTCCTTGCTGGCGGCCTTGCGGGTGGCTTTGGCCGCCGCCCGGGCAGCCTTGTTCTCGGCGGTGGTGCGCGGTCTGGGCATAGCTACCAAGGATACGCAGCGGCGCTCACCGTCAGCCGTGGGCCGCGGTCCCGTTGAGCTCGGCGCGACGAGCCATGGCCTGCTGGTAGAGCCGGCCGGCCCGATACGACGAGCGCACCAGCGGCCCCGACATCACGCCGGCGAACCCGAGCTGTTCGGCGTAGCGGGCGTGCTCGACGAACTCCTCCGGCTTTACCCACCGGTCGATCGGGTGGTGGCGTTCGGTGGGGCGCAGGTACTGGGTGATGGTGACCAGCTCGGCGCCGGCGTCGTAGATCGCGGCCAGCGCCGCGCGGATCTCGTCGGGGGTCTCACCCATCCCCAGGATGAGGTTGCTCTTGGCGACCAGCCCGGCATCGCGGGCCTGGGTCAACACGCTCAAGCTGCGCTCGTAGCTGAACCCCGGCCGGATCAAGCGGAAGATGCGTGGCACCGTTTCGACGTTGTGGGCCAGCACTTCCGGGCGCGATTCGAACACTTCGCCCAGCAACTCGGGCCGACCGCCGAAGTCGGGGATCAGCAGTTCGACACCCGTTGACGGGTTGAGCGCCTTGATGGCGCGCACCGTCTCGGCGTAGAGCCAAGAGCCCTGATCGGGCAGATCGTCGCGGGCGACGCCGGTGACCGTGGAATAGCGCAGGCCCATCGATTGCACGCTCTCGGCGACCCGGCGCGGCTCGTCGCGGTCCAGCTCGGGAGGCTTACCCGATTTGATCAGGCAGAACGAACAGTTGCGGGTGCAGACCTCGCCGCCGATCAGGAAGGTGGCCTCCCGGTCCTCCCAACACTCGTAGATGTTGGGGCAGCCCGCCTCCTCGCACACCGTGTGCAGCTTCTCCTGCTTCACCAAGACCTTCAGCTCGGTGAAATTGGGCCCCATCCGGGCGCGGGTTTTGATCCACGAGGGTTTGCGCTCGATCGGTGTCTCGGCGTTGCGTGCCTCAGCACGACGTAACCTACGACCTTCTCCGACGGCGCTCACCGGGTCGATGTTACGCGCGACGCGACGTGTTCGCGCACCGGCAGCACGCCGTCGAGCGCGTCGACGACGGCACTGCCGACCGCGCGCCGGACATCCTCGACGCTGGTCACAAAGCCCAACTCCGCCGACAGCGACGTCACGCCCGCGTCGGTGATCCCGCACGGCACGATCGCGGCGAACGCGCTGAGGTCACAATCACAATTGAGCGCGAACCCGTGCAGGGTCGTTCCGCGGGCCACCCGCACGCCGACGGCGGCAATCTTGCGGGCAGGACGGGCGCCGTCGGCCGGTAGCCACACCCCGGACCGTCCTTCGACACGAATCGTGCTGAGACCCAAGGTGTTACACACCTCGATAAGTGATTCTTCAAGCCGGCGAACGTAGTTCACCACGTCCATCGGTTCGGTCAGTCCGATGATCGGGTAGCCGACCAGCTGGCCGGGGCCGTGCCAGGTGATCTTGCCGCCCCGGTCGACGTCGACCACCGGGGTGCCGTCCAGCGGGCGTTCATGCGGCTCGGTGCGCCGCCCGGCGGTGTAGACCGGCGGATGCTCCAACAGCAGCAGCGTGTCCCGGCCGCCGGCCACTCTGGCGTCAGCCAGGTCACGCTGCAGCTGCCAGGCCGTGCCGTAGTCGACGGTGCCGAGCTGGCGCACGTCGAGCGGCGCGGTGCTGGAGCGGATGGACCTCATGCTCGCAGGCTACCCGGCTCGCTACCGGCCGCCGGACCGGGTGCACGGGGTACGGCGGCGGGGGAGCTAAACCAGGGTGGGGCCGGCGGTGGCGTAGCCGAGCGCCTCGCCGATGGTGTTGTGCCGGAACTGGAAGCCGGCCTGCTCCAAGGCGGCCGGAATGGCGCGTTGACCGGCGAGCAGGCCTTCATCGGCGAGTTCACCGAAGGCGATCCGGGCGGCGAATCCGGGCAGCAGCAGCGGTGTCGGCCGGTTCAGCACCCGGCCGAGCGCGGCGGTGAACTCGGCGTTGGTGACCGGGGCCGGTCCGGTCAGGTTGACCGGGCCGGCGATCGCCGACTCGGCCATCGCGAATCGCAGGGCCCGGACCTCATCGTCGAGGCTGATCCAGGACATGTACTGGCGGCCGTTGCCCAGCCGGCTGCCCAGCCCCAGCGAGAACAACGGACGCAGCCGGCCCAGCAGCCCGCCCGAGGGGGCCAGCACCAAGCCGGTGCGGGCCAACACCACCCGGGCGCCGGCGTCTCGGGCGGGGGCGGTGGCGGCCTCCCAGTCCTGGGCGAGCCGGGCCAGAAAGCCAGCGCCGGCCGGCGCGGATTCGTCGACCGTGCGGGCGCCGGTATCGCCATAGAAGCCGACGGCGCTGGCGTTGATCAGCACCGGCACCCCGGCCTCGGCCACCGCCGTCGACAGCACCTCGGTCGGGGTGATCCGGCTGTCGCGCAGCAGTTGCTTGAAGGCACCGGACCAGCGGCGATCACTGATGCCGATGCCGCACAGATTGACCACCGCGTCGACTCCGGCCAGGGCGGCCGCGTCGATGTCACCGGCCTCGGGATCCCAGCGCAGCTCGGAGGTGTTGGCCGGTGCCCGGCGCACGATCCGCAGCACTCGATGGTCGGCGGCACGCAGGGCCGACACCAGAGCCGAGCCGATCAGCCCGGACGACCCGGCGACCGCGACGATGGGATTGCCCACAGCTGAAACCTCTTGCAGCCCTTCCCAAAGCCCCTAACGTCGCTACAGGCCCAGCTCCGCCTCGAACGCGCCTTCTTCGAGTCGGTTCTTGATCGTGGTCACGAACCTTCCGGCGTCGGCACCATCGATGAGACGGTGGTCGTAGGTCAGCGGCAGATAGCAGACCGACCGTACCCCGACCGACTCGTTGCCGGCCTCGTCGACGACGACCCGCGGCCGCTTGACGATGGCGCCGGTGCCCAGCATGGCGGCCTGCGGCGGCACCAAAATCGGGGTGTCGAACAGCGCGCCCTGGCTGCCGATGTTGGTGATCGTGAAGGTGCCCCCGGACAGCTCGTCCGGTTTGAGGCCCCCCGACCGCGCCCGGGCGGCGATGTCGGCGATCGCCCGGGCCAAGCCCGCCAGCGACAGGTCGCCGGCGTTGTGGATCACCGGGGACAGCAACCCCTGCTCGGTGTCGACCGCGAAACCCAGGTGCTCGGCGTCGTAGTAGGTGATCTCACCGGCGTCCTCGTTGTAGCTGGCGTTGACGTTCGGGTGCGCCTTGAGCGCGTCGATCACCGCGCGGGCGATGAACGGCAGGTAGGTCAGGTTGACGCCTTCGCGTTCGGCGAAGTCGGCCTTGGCCCTGGCCCGCAGCGCCACGATCTTGGTCATGTCGACCTCGTGAGTCTGGGTGAGCTGGGCGGTGGCTTGCAAGGATTCGCGGGTCTTCTTGGCAGTGATCTGCCGGATCCGACTGGCCTTGGCGGTGGTGCCGCGCAGGTGCGCCAACGCCGAGGCCGGCGCCGGGGCCGGCGCGGCCGCGGGTGCCGGCGCAGACGTGCGCTCGGCGGCCGGTGCCTTCTGCTGGTCGGCCTGCTTCTCCGCGAAGGCCAGCACGTCCTGCTTGCGGATCCGCCCGCCGACCCCGGTGCCGCTGACCTGACTCAGATCGACGTTGTGGTCGGCGGCGAGCTTGCGCACCAGCGGGGTGACATAGGGCGTGACCTCCGAGCTGGGGGAGGGCTGCGCCGGTGCTTCGCGGGACGGCTGCGCTGCGGCGGGCGCGGGCTGGGGCTCGGGACGGGCCTGCGGCGCGGGTGCGGGCTCCGGTGCAGGCTTGGGCGCGGGTGCCGGCTCGGGTGCGGGTGCGGGAGCGGGTGCCGGTGCCGGTGCAGCCTTCGGGGCGGCCTCGGACGCCGAACCGATCTTCGCCAGCTCACCACCGACCTCGACCGTGGCGTCCTCCTCGGCGGTGATCGACAGCAGGGTGCCGGCCACCGGAGACGGGATCTCGGTGTCGACCTTGTCGGTGGAGACCTCCACCAGCGGTTCGTCGACCTCGACCGAGTCGCCCACCTGCTTGAGCCAGCGCGTCACGGTGCCCTCGGTGACCGACTCGCCCAGCTCCGGCATCAGCACCGGGGTGCCGCCACCGGCCGGTGCTGCCCCCGGCTCCGGCTCGGACGCGGGCTCAGGGGCCGCCGCCGGCTCGGGGGCCGCCGCGGGCTCGGGCGCCGCGGGCGCGGGCTCTGCGGCAGCCGGCGGCTGGGCTTGCCCCCCGGCGCTCCCGGTGCCTTCGCTGGCGTCGCCGATCAACGCCAACTCGCCGCCGACCTCGACGGTGGCGTCCTCTTCGGCGATGATCTTCGTCAGCACGCCGGAGACCGGCGCCGGGATCTCGGTGTCGACCTTGTCGGTGGAGACCTCCAGCAGTGGCTCGTCGGCCTCGACGGTGTCGCCCTCCTTCTTGAGCCAGCGGGTCACGGTTCCCTCGGTGACGCTCTCACCGAGTGCTGGCATCTGGACTGAGAACGCCATCGCTGTTGACTCCTCGATCGGTCGGTCGCTGCACGTCGTCCCTGAATACCACGTCTGTGGTGAGGCCGGGGCGGTGCCCAGGTGGACTGTCGAAAACCATCCTGTCATTGCGGTGTCGCCGGCACACATCGAGGTGGGGTCGGGCGGCTGGTGGCGCGGCGTGGTAGCGCGCGCAATGCCGTGCGCCAAAGCAGCGCTGCCGACGCGGCCGCGTCACTACTATCTCGCTGTGCCCGCTGAGCAGATCGCCCAGGCTTGTGAGCTCTGGACCGGCTTCGACATATCGATCGTGTCGCGCAACTACGCGCAACTCGCCGGTTTGCTGGCCGGTTTCGCGTTCGTCGTCATCAACTTGGTGCTCGATCGTGCGTATCGGCGTCGTAGTGATGGGCATTCTCCCGACCCGCGCGAGGTCGAGCACGAGACCCTCACCGGGGTTGCGCTGATGAACGCATTTCTCGGGCTGTTTCTGGCCGCGGTGCAATACAGCCTGCTCTCCGGTGAACAGGGCTGTGCGGTGGCCAGCGGGCGTGCCACGTCGGCAGAACTGTTGGGCGGCATATCGTTTGTGGCCGCGCTCTACATCCTGCTGTATGCGATCGTGCAGTTCGTGTCGGGATCTACCGGCACCCTGATCAGACACTGCGTGTTCATCGTGGCGGTTCTGGTCCCGCCGATTGCGGTGTTCTTCGTGCAAGCGACGCTGACCGACCTGGCGCTCTCGCTCGGTGACCTGCAGGCGCATCGGCCGTTGCAGCCGCTGTGGGACGACGCCAACCGACTTTCGCTGCCGATCACGGCCGCCGTCGCGGTCGCCTGCGCGCTCGGCTGGTTCCTCGGACGGGGACGACGGCGTAGTGACTCGCCGATCGGGCCGATGGCCGGACGCATTCGGACGGCATTTCCGTACTTCAGCACCGTCGTCATCATCGCGGCGATCATTCGTGCCATGGTGGCGCTGCCGAAAACCGATGTGGCGTCTCACCTCGACCCGACCGAAGCCTGGCTCTGGGTCGTCCTCTTCGCCGTGTTGATGCTGGCTCAAAGTGCGGCGCTGTCTTTCCAACAAGGCGTGGAAAGCCCGTACCGCCCCGCCCGCGACACCGAGTGCGCGCAGACCAACGCCTGACGGCCCAAGGGCGTTATCCGTTCGCGGCGATGTCCTCCAGCACCGCGAACATGGTCCGGGTCGGCACGCCGGTGCCGCCCTTGCCGGTGTAGCCCCAGGCGCCGGCGGTGTTGTAGGCCGGGCCGGCGACATCGATGTGGGCCCAGGCCACGCCGTCGGCCACGAACTCCCGCAGGAACACCCCGGCCACCAGCATTCCGGCGAAGCGCTGCCCGCTGACATTGGCCAGATCGGCCACCGTCGACTTCAGGTCTTCTTTGAGCTCGTCGGGCAGCGGCATCGGCCAGCCGTTCTCGCCGACGGCTTGCGAGATCGCCGCCACCCGGTCGCGGAACTCGTCCGAGCCCATCACCCCGGGGGTGCGCGCACCCAGCGCCACGGTCTGAGCACCGGTCAGCGTGGAGGTCTCGATCAGATAGTCCGGGTTGTCCTCACAGGCCCGCACGATCGCGTCGGCCAGGATCAGCCGGCCCTCGGCGTCGGTGTTGAGCACCTCGACGGTGGTGCCGCCGTACTGGGTCAGCACGTCGCCGGGGCGCTGCGCGGTGGCCGACGGCATGTTCTCGGCCATCGGCACGGTGGCGATCACCTCGATCGGCAGCCGGCGCCGCGCGGCCAGCACCATGGTCGCGATCACCGCCGCGGCCCCACCCATGTCGGAGGTCATGTGGTGCATCGAGGCGGCCGGTTTGATCGAGATGCCGCCGGTGTCGAAGGTGATGCCCTTGCCCACCAGCGCCACCTTCTTCGGCGACGCCGCCCCCGCGGGCCGGTGGGTCAGCCGCACCAGTCGAGGCGGGCGCGCCGACCCCTTGCCGACACCGATCACCCCGCCGTATCCGGCGTCGGCCAGTTCGTGCTCGTCGAGCACCTCGACCTCCAGGCCGGCGGATTCGCCCAGCGCCCGGGCCCGCTCGGCGAATTCCGCCGGGAACAGGTGACTCGGTGGGGTGTTGACGAAATCCCGCGCGGTGGCGACCGCGGCGGCGACATCGGCCCCGTGTGTCGCGCGGGCCTCGGCGTCGGCTGCGGCACAGACCACGGTGACGCTCTGCAGGCCCGGATCTTTCGGGGCGGTCTTGTCGGTGCGGAACGCGGTGAAGCGGTAGCCGCCCAGCAGCAGCCCCTCGACGGTGGCGGCCACCAGATCCTGCTCGGGCTCGCCGGGCAACCCGGCCAGGGTGCTGATCACCGCCGCCGTGCCGTTCAGCGAGCGCGCCGCGGTGCCCGCGGCGCGCCGGATCAGCTCGGCGGGCCAGGCGTCGCGGGCCTTGCCCAGCCCGACCGTCAGCACACTGGCCACCGGCAGCGACGTGACCACCAGTCGATTCACCTGCTCGCTGCCGCCCTTGGCACCCAACGCGCGCAGCCCGGCCTCGATCTCGGCGACCGCCTCGGCGGGCAGCGCAGGCTCGGTGGCCGCGACCACGGCGCCGGGTTCAGACTCGTCGCCGGCCGAGACGACCGGCACGATCAGCACGGCGTCCTCGGCGGCGGGCAGCGTGGCGGTGACGGTGACGGCGGGGACGGGGTATCCGGGTTGGGTGCTCACAAGCACTCACCCTAACGAGTGGCGGCCAGGTCCAGCTCGTATGCCGGGACCGGTTCGTCGAAACCCTTGAGCGTCAACGGTCCCCGGGCGATAACAGGCCAGTCGGTCAACTCCTTGACGACGCCGGCGCAGGCCAGCACCTGCCCGGGGGCGGCGGCATCCACCAACCGCGCAGCCAGGTTCACCGGGGTGCCGAAGTAGTCACCGTTGATGGCCAGCAGTTCGCCGTAACCCAGCCCGGCCCGCACCTGCAGACCCACTTTGCGGGCCTTGGGATGGGTGACCAGGTCGGCCGCGGCCTTCGCCAGCAGTTCCGCGCTCGCGCTCACCCACATCACCGCGTCGCCGATGAACTTCACCACCCGCCCGCCGTCGGCGTGCACCACGTCGGCGACGCTGCCGCCGAACTCGGTGAGCAGGTTGGCCAACTCCTCTGGGGTGAGCACCCGGGTCAGGGCGGTGAAACCGGTCAAATCGGCGAAGCCGACACCGCACACCATGCTCGCCGTCGGCCCCTCGGCCAGCCCCTCGAGGAACGTCCGAGCGCTGACCTGGTGCTGGCGGTGCACCGCGTCGATCATCGCGCCCAGGCGCGGGATGAACTCCGCGACCGAGCGCCAGGCCCGTGCGGTGGTGAGTTCGTCGAAGGTGTGGCCCAGCCACACGTCGGGCTCACTGATCCGGATCATCGACGACTCGGCCTCGGCCAGCCGGGCCATCGTCGCCCCGAGTACCCGCAGGAAGCCGTCGACCGGCTCGCCGAGGTAGGACCGCATCTCCAGCCAGGTGGCGAGCGCGTCGACGTCGGCTTGGCTCAGTGCGGGCGTGTCCGGACTGGCCACGCTGAGCCCGAGCATCGTCCAGGCGCGCTGGACCTCGCTGTGCGGCACGCCCAGTGCTTCGCCGGCGGACCGCAGCGTGTAGCTGGGCGGGCCCGAGCGCCCCACGACGTCACCGGCCAGCCCGAACAGCCGGCCCTGCCGCTCGGCCTCGACCATCTGCTCGGTGGTGAAGCCGAGGCCGTCAAGGTACTCCAGGAGGCCGGCGCGCTCCCGCGCGTCGACGATTCCCGCGGTTTCGAGCGCGTCCCAGTCAACCACCTACATCAGTGTGCCGATTAGGCTGGCTCGTCGTGAGCGAACTGCAACACGGGCCGCTGGAAGACCGCCACCGCGAGCTGGGCGCCAGCTTCGCCGAGTTCGGTGGCTGGCTCATGCCGGTTTCCTACGCCGGCACTGTCGCCGAGCACAATGCCACCCGGAGCACCGTGGGCCTGTTCGATGTCAGCCATCTCGGCAAGGCCACCGTGGCCGGCCCGGGGGCGGCGGCCTTCGTCAACTCGACGCTCACCAACGACCTGGGCAGGATAGGGCCGGGCAAGGCGCAATACACCTTGTGCTGCAACGAATCCGGTGGCGTCATCGACGATTTGATCGCCTACTACGTGGCCGACGACGAGATCTTCCTGGTCCCCAACGCGGCCAACACCGCCGCGGTGGTGGCCGCCTTGGGCGAGGCCGCGCCGGCAGGCATCAGCGTCACCGACGAGCACCGGTCACGCGCCGTGCTGGCGGTGCAGGGCCCGCGATCGACCGAGGTGCTGGCCGGTTTGGGTCTGCCGACCGAGATGGACTACATGGCGTTCGCCGACGCCAGCTACGCCGGTGTGCCGGTACGGGTGTGCCGCAGCGGCTACACCGGCGAACACGGCTACGAGCTGCTGCCGGAGTGGGATTCGGCGGCCGTGGTGTTCGACGCGCTGGTGGCGGCGGTGGCGCAGGCCGGCGGTGAGCTGGCCGGTCTGGGTGCCCGCGACACGCTGCGCACCGAGATGGGCTATCCGCTGCACGGTCATGAACTGTCGCTTGCTATCTCGCCGCTGCAGGCCCGCTGCGGTTGGGCGATCGGCTGGAAGAAGCCGGCGTTCTTCGGCCGCGAGGCGCTGCAGGCGGAGAAGGCGGCCGGCCCGGCCCGGCTGCTGCGCGGGCTGCGCGCGACCGGGCGGGGCGTGCTGCGGGCCGAGCTGGCGGTGCTCGACGGTGACCGGCAGGTCGGGATCACCACATCGGGCACGTTCTCACCGACACTCAAGGCCGGGATCGCGTTGGCGCTGATCGACGCGGACGCGGGTATCGACGACGGCGCGCAACTGACCGTAGACGTGCGAGGTCGCCCGGTGGAGTGCGAGGTGGTGCAGCCGCCGTTCGTGACGGCAAAAACCCGCTAGCGCACCGGTTATACAATCGCTGCATGAAAAGCGGCGTCCTCGAGTTCCACGTGTCGGTCACGGCGAACCCGACCCCCGACGAGGTGCGCGAATCCATTTTGGCCCAACCGGGTTTCGGCAAGTACCACACCGATCACATGGTCTCGATCGACTACACCGTCGACGCCGGTTGGCACAATGCGCGGGTCATACCGTACGGGCCGATCGAACTGGACCCGTCGGCGATCGTGCTGCACTACGCCCAGGAGGTCTTCGAGGGCCTGAAGGCCTACCGGTGGACGGACGGCTCGATCGTGTCGTTCCGGCCGGAGGCCAACGCCGCCCGGATGCGTGCGTCGGCTCGGCGGCTGGCGATCCCGGAGCTTCCCGACGCACTGTTCATCGAATCGCTGCGGCAGCTGATCGCGGTGGACTCCGCCTGGGTACCTGCGTCCGGCGGGGAGGAGTCGCTGTACCTGCGCCCCTTCATCTTCGCCACCGAGCCGGGGCTGGGAGTGCGGCCGGCCAACGAGTATCGCTGCCTGGTGATGGCCTCGCCGGCCGGCGCGTACTTCAAGGGTGGCATCAAACCGGTGAGTGTGTGGCTGTCGACGGAGTACGTCCGGGCCTGCCCGGGCGGCACCGGAGCAGCCAAATTCGGCGGTAACTACGCCGCGTCGCTGGTCGCTCAGGCGCAGGCCGCCGACAACGGCTGCGATCAAGTGGTGTGGCTGGATGCGGCCGAGCGGCGCTACGTCGAAGAGATGGGCGGGATGAACCTGTTCTTCGTGTTCGGCAGCGGTGGTTCGGCGCGGCTGGTCACGCCGGAGCTGTCCGGCTCGCTGCTGCCCGGTATCACCCGGGATTCGTTGCTGCAGTTGGCCACTGACGCCGGGTTTGCGGTCGAGGAACGCAAGATCGACGTGGGGGAATGGCAGAAGAAGGCCGCCGCCGGCGAGATCACGGAGGTCTTCGCCTGCGGCACCGCGGCCGTCATCACCCCGGTGTCGCAGGTCAAGTCCGCCGACGGGGAGTTCACCATCGCCGACGGCCAGCCCGGTGAGGTCACCATGGCGCTGCGCGACACGCTGACCGGCATCCAGCGCGGCACCTTCGCCGACACCCACGGCTGGATGGCCCGGCTGGACTGACCCGCCGGGTTCGGTTCAGCCTGCCGGCCCCGGCGGCAGATCCGGTTCGTCGGGGCCGGCGTGCCAGTCCTCGGCCGCGGCGTCGTCGGGATCGGGATAGTCCGGTGGGTCGCTGGCGTCGTCGGCCATGGCCCTGCGCGATTCCCGACTTCTCTTGCTGTAGCGGTGATGGCGAGCCATCGACGTCCCCTCCGTGGACCAGAAGTTAATGCTGGTTCGCTTTTTACAAAGCTACTCTGTAGTTATCACATCACAGGGGAGGAATGTCTATATGTCCGGAGAAATGTTACTTATCGGATGAATTAGAGCGCGGCCAGCAGCACGGCGACCAGCGCCGTGGTCCACTCGACGGCGGCGCCCAGCACATCGCCGGTGACTCCGCCGAGCCGGCGTACGCACCGCCGGACCAGCACCAACGCGCAGCCCAGCGCGACGGCGACGGCCACCGGCCCGTGCCACGGCGCCGAGCCGGCGACCGTCGACCCGGCTGCCAGCGCCAGCACCCAGGCAAGCGCCACCGGCACCGGCTGACTGCCCGCCACGGTGGCCCCCAGCGTGCTGCCCGCCGCGGCCGGCACCGACCGCAGACAGGCCAGCACCGCCGCCACCCGGCCGGCGCAGACCGCGACCACGATCCCCGCCACGTCGAGCATCGGCAACGCCAACGCCTGCAGGCCGATCACCAGCACCACCGCGACCACGCCGAACGGGCCGGTCGACCCCTCGCGCATCACCTGCAGCGCCTGCGCGGCGGGCCGGTAGCTGCCCAGCCCGTCGGCGGTGTCGGCCACGCCGTCCATGTGTAAGCCGCGGGTGGCGGCCAGCAGCACGGCCACCGCGAGCAGCCCGGCCAAGGCGCTGCCCGGACCGAATGCGATCCCGCCGGCCCAGACCACCCCGGCCGCCAGCGCCCCCAGGGCGGCGCCGATCACCGGAAGTGCCGTCAACGTCCCGCGTCCCGGCGGGCCGCCGACGCCCGGCAGCCGCACCGCCGTGCCGAACGCGACCGCCGAGGCCAGCGACCGGATCACGCGTCGGCTCCCGCTTTAGCCTCGGAGGGCCCGGAAACGCCGGCTTCGGCGAAGGTGGACATGGAGGCCAACGCCGCCACCGCGGCCCGCAGCACCGGCAGTGCCACCGCGGCGCCGGTGCCCTCGCCAAGCCGCATCCGCAGGTCGAGTATCGGCTCCAACCCCAGCGCCGCACAGGCCAGCGCGTGGGCCGGTTCGGGGGAGCGGTGGCCGGCCTGCCACCACGCCCGCGCGCCTGAGGCCAACCGTTCGCCGACCAGGGCAGCGGCCGTCGACGCCAGGCCGTCGAGCAGCACCGGGGTGCGCCGGACGGCCGCCTGCGCGCAGAACCCCGCCAGCGCCGCCAGGTCGGCACCCCCGCAGCAGCGCAACAGCCCCAGCGGATCAGACACCCGGCGAGCCCGAAACAGCGCATCGCGCACCGCCGCGGTCTTGCGCGCCCAACCGGCGTCGTCGATGCCGGTCCCATGGCCGACCGCCTCGACGGGCTCGGCGCCGGTCAGTGCCGCGACCAACGTGGCTGCGACCGTGGTGTTTCCAATGCCCATGTCGCCGGGGATGAGCAGATCTGCCCCGGCATCGACCTCACTGTCGGCGATCCGGCGGCCTGCATCCACCGCAGCCGCGGCCTGCTCGGCGGTCAGGGCGTCTTCGCTGGTGATGTCGCCGCTGCCCCGGCGCACCTTGTAGGCACTGAAGTCGGCCGCCTCGCTGTCGACCGCCATGTCCACCACCCGCACGCCGGCGCCGGCGACGGCGGCCAACGCGTTGATGGCAGCGCCGCCGCGATCGATGTTGGCGGCCATCTGCGCGGTCACCTCCGCCGGGTAAGCCGACACCCGTCCGCGCGTCACACCATGGTCGCCGGCGAACACCACCACCCGGACCCGTTCGAATTGCCTTGGCGGGCAACAGCCTTGACATGCCGCCGCCCATACCGACAGGTCCTCGAGACGGCCCAGCGATCCGGGCGGCTTGGTCAGGCCGGCCTGGCGGGCACGGGCGGCGGCGGCCACCGTCGCATCAGGCGGGCTGACCGGCGGGAAGTCGGCAAAGTCCAAAGCTGTCAGCCCCCGCGCCGGACTCAGTCGAGGCGTTCGCCGCGCCGCACCTGGGGGCGCGGTGCTCGCATCCGACGCAGCGTCGATGCGCGGCTGACGGCGTAGATCCCCAGTTTCCAGCGGGCTTCGGTGTCGGCGGGGAATTTGGTGTCGACCAGTCTGCTGACCTTGCGGGCCAACACGACGCCGTCGATGGCCATCAAGATCATCAGCACAAACATCGCCGGTGAAATGTAGAACTGGATCTGCGGCACGGCCATCATGACGAACATCAACCCCAGCGCCACCGGCATGAACATGCCGAGCAGGTTGTACCGGCCGTCGACGATGTCGCGGACGTACCGGCGCACCGGGCCGCGGTCGCGTTCGAGCAGAGCCGCCTCGTCGCCGGCGAGCATCCGCTCCCGGCGCTGGGCCATCCGTTCGCGCCGTTCGGCTTTCTGGGCCCGGCGCTCGGCCTTGGTCGGCTTCGGCCCGGCCAGGCTCTTGCGTCGGGCCCGGGCCTCGGCGGCGGTCATCGGAGCCGGCGCAACCGGGCCGCGACGCTTGGCCGCCGCGTTGCGCTTGGGGGTCGGCCGGCCCTTGGGAGCGGTGCCGCGGGAACGAGCGGTGTACTTGGCGTCGGCGCTGTCGAGGTCGACGGCGCCGCCCACGGAATCGGCGGTCCCCGCGGAACCCGCCTCATCTTTCCTGCGTCCCGGCAACTTCACGCCCGCCAGATTACTTGCCCGGCAGGTAACGGCGTCCGCGTGGCTCGATACCCTGCCGGTATGGCTGACCACCCCGGTGCCGGCTCCTCAGCGGCCTCGGGGACAACCGTGCTGCGGGTGCTGATCGCGCCGGACTGCTACGGCGAGAGTCTGACCGCGGTGCAGGCCGCCGCCGCCATCTCGACCGGGTGGCACCGCAGCCGCCCCCGTGACCGGTTGGCGATCGCCCCGCAGTCCGACGGCGGCCCGGGTTTCGTCGCGGTGCTGGCCGCCGGGTCGGGCACCGACGGTGCGGGCGCGGTGCAGCGGTGCCGGGTCAGCGGACCGCTCGGCACACCGGCCGACGCCGAGTGGTTCTGGGACGCCGATTCCCAGACGGCCTACCTGGAGTGCGCCCAGGCCTGCGGTTTGGGACTGCTCGACGGGCCGCCGTCGCCCAGCACCGCTCTGGCCGCCCACAGCGCCGGGGTGGGTCAGCTCATCGAGGCGGCGCTGACGGCCGGGGCGGCGCGGATCGTCGTCGGACTCGGCGGCAGCGCCAGCACCGACGGCGGGCGGGGCATGGTCGATGAACTCGGCGGCCTGGCCGTCGCCCGCCAGCGCCTTGCCGATGTCGAACTGATCGCGGCCTGCGACGTCGAATATCCGCTGCTGGGCCCGTGGGGCGCGGCGCGGGTGTTCGGGCCGCAGAAGGGCGCCGACGCCGCCACCGTGGCCGTGCTGGAAACCCGCCTGAGCGCCTGGGCCACCGAACTCGACGGCGCGGCCGGACGGCAGGTCAGCGCGGCCTCGGGGGCCGGCGCCGCCGGGGGGATCGGCGCAGCGCTGCTCGCACTGGGGGGCACCGCCGAATCCGGGGCGGATATCGTGGCCCGTCGCACCGGTCTGGCGGCCGCCCTGGCCGATGCCGACGTCCTGGTCACCGGTGAGGGCCGGTTCGACGAGCAGTCCCTGCACGGCAAGGTGATCGGCTCGCTGTGCACCGCGGCGCGGGCGCGGCACCTGCCGGTGCTGGTGCTGGCCGGTCAGATCGACCTGGACGAACCGGCGTTGCGGTCGGCGGGTGTGGTGGCTGCCCGGGCGATCGCCGACCACGCCGGCTCGGTGCGGTTGGCCCTGGTCGATGCGGCCAACCAGCTGATCGGTCTGACCACCGTGCTTGCGGCGCAGATCGGCAGCCCCGGTCCGGCGGCGCAGTAGGGAACACGTCGGCGCAAGGTATCGTTGTCACGGTGGGCGCAGACGCCTCGGCGACGCTTTGAGTCGAGGTGAGCCCACCCGAATCAACCGCAGTAGGGAGACGCAATGACTGTTCAGGATCAGTCGACCACCGAGTCTCACGGCGTGGTCTTGACCGATGAAGCCGCGGCCAAGGTGAAGTCGCTGCTGGCCCAGGAAGGCCGGGACGACCTGACGCTGCGCATCTCGGTCCAACCGGGCGGCTGTGCCGGCCTGCGCTACAACCTGTTCTTCGACGACCGCACCCTCGACGGTGACATGATCACCGAGTTCAACGGGGTCAAGCTGGCCGTCGACCGGATGAGCGCCCCGTACCTGCAGGGAGCGGAGATCGGCTACGCCGACCAGATCGACAAGCAGGGCTTCACCATCGAGAACCCCAACGCCGGCGGCTCGTGCTCGTGCGGCGACTCCTTCAACTGACCGCCTAGTACCGCCTCGTGACGCGACGGCTTGGCGCTGCCCGCCGACGGGCCGGGTTCCCCGGACCGCTACCGTGGGAACCCACAGCCAGGTCCACGTTGAACACACGAGGGGGATAGTCAGTGACGATTGCGGTGACCGGTTCGATCGCGACCGACCATTTGATGCGCTTTCCGGGTCGGTTCTCCGAGCAGCTGCTCGCCGATCACCTGCAGAAGGTTTCGCTGAGCTTCCTGGTCGAAGACCTGGTGGTGCACCGCGGCGGGGTGGCCGGCAACATCGCCTACGCGATCGGCGTGCTCGGCGGTGACGCCGCGCTGGTCGGCGCAGCGGGCGACGACTTCGCCGACTACCGCGACTGGCTGGTGTCGCACGGCGTCAACTGCGACAACGTGCTGGTGTCCACCACGGCGCACACCGCGCGCTTCACCTGCACCACCGACGTCGACATGGCCCAGATCGCCTCGTTCTATCCGGGCGCCATGTCCGAGGCCCGCAACATCTCGCTGGCCAAGGTGGTGGAGAGCGTCGGGAAACCGGAACTGGTGATCATCGGGGCCAACGACCCCGAGGCGATGTTCCTGCACACCGAGGAGTGCCGCAAACTCGGCCTGGCGTTCGCCGCCGACCCCTCCCAGCAGTTGGCCCGGCTGACCGGCGACGAGATCCGCAGGCTCATCGACGGTGCGACCTACCTGTTCACCAACGACTACGAGTGGGACCTGCTGCTGTCCAAGACCGGCTGGACCGAGGCCGACGTCATGAAGCAGGTCGGGTTGCGGGTGACCACGCTGGGCGCCAAGGGAGTCGACATCGTCAACCCGGACGGTTCCCGCGTCCATGTCGGCGTGGTCCCGGAGAAGGCCCAGACCGACCCGACTGGAGTCGGTGACGCCTTCCGCGCCGGTTTCCTCACCGGGCGCAGCGCTGGGCTGAGCTTGGAGCGCTCGGCGCAGCTCGGTTCGCTGGTGGCGGTGCTGGTGCTGGAGTCCACCGGAACCCAGGAGTGGTCATGGGACCGCGACCCCGCGCTGGCCCGGCTGGCCGACGCCTACGGTGACGCCGCGGCCGCCGAGATCGGCACCGCCCTCAAATAGTTTCCAGCCAGGCGAACGTGCGGTTTCATACGTGCGCTGCGGCGCGTTGCGGATGAAACCGCACGTTCGGGAGAAGCTTTTAGAGCTGCACCGGGTAAGCCGGCTCGCTGATGGCCGGCACCACGGAGTGCTCGACGAAGACCGCGTGCCACAGCATGAAGATCAGCACGGTCCACAGCCGGCGGCTGTGATCGGCGACGCCGGTGCGGTGCTCGTCGAGCATCGTGCGCACCGCGGCGACGTCGACCAGGTGACCCGCGCCGGTGCCGGCCACCGTGGCATACGCCCACTCCACCAGTTCGCCGGCGCGCAGCCAGTGCCGCAACGGCACCGGGAAGCCGAGCTTGGGCCGGTGCAGCACGTGGGCGGGGATGATCGGCTCCAACGCGCGACGCAGCGCGTACTTGGTGGTGGTACGGGTGATCTTGGCCGACACCGGCAGCCGCGACGCCACCGCGAACACCTCGGGATCCAGGAACGGCACCCGTAGCTCCAGCGAGTTGGCCATCGTCATCTTGTCCGCTTTGACCAGGATGTCGCCGCGCAGCCAGGTGAACAGGTCGATGTGCTGCATGCGGGCCACCGGATCCCAGCCCGCCGATTCGGCATACACCGGCGCGGTGACGTCGGTGTGAGTCCACTCGGGGCAGAAGCCGGGCAGCACCGCCCGCAGCTGCTCGTCGGAGAAGCTGCGCGCGTTGCCGTAGTAGCGCTCCTCCAGCGTGAGCGAGCCGCGGTGCAGCAGGCTCTTGCCGCGCATGCCGTCCGGAAGCGGCCGCGATACCTTGCCCATCGACCGGCGCACCGGTGCGGGCAGGTAGTCGAACGGCCGCAGCGACAGCGGCTCGCGGTAGATCGTGTAGCCGCCGAACAACTCGTCGGCGCCTTCCCCGGAGAGCACCACCTTGACGTGCTTACGGGCTTCGCGGGCGATGAAGTACAGCGGGACCAGGGCCGGGTCGGCGACCGGGTCATCGAGGTACCACACGATCTCGGGCAGGGCGGCGACGAATTCGGCCGGGCTGACCACCTTGACCACATGGCGGGCGCCGATCGCCTCGGCGGACGCGGCGGCCACGTCGACCTCGGAGAAGCCCTCCCGCTCGAAGCCGGTGGTGAACGTGATCAGGTTGGGGTTGTGGCGCATCGCCAGCGCGGCGATCGCGGTGGAGTCGATCCCCCCCGACAAAAAGGCGCCGACCGTGACGTCGGCCCGCATGTGCTTGGCCACCGAGTCCTCGAGCACCGCGGTGATCTCGTCGTAGCGCGCCTGCTCGGTGTCGCGCGTGAGCGGCCTGGCGTCGAACCGCGGTGTGAAGTAGCGGGTGATCTCCGGGACCGGCCGATCCGGGCTGATCCGCGCCCAGCAACCCGACTCCAGCCGCCGCACGCCGGAGTGCAGGGTTTCGGGTTCGGGGACGTACTGCAGCACCGTGTAGTGCTGCAGCGCGCGCAGGTCGATGCCGTCGTCGCCGGTCTGGAAGCCCACCAGGTCAGCCAGATCCAGCAGCGACTTCTTCTCGCTGCCCACCGCCGTGCCCCCCGGCCCGGTGGCCATGAACAGCGGCTTGATCCCGAACGGGTCGCGGGCGCAGAACAGTTCACCGCGCAGCGTGTCCCACAGCGCAAAGGCGAACATGCCGCGCAGTCGGGGCAGCACGTCGGCGCCCCAGTAGTGGTAGCCGGCGACGATCGCTTCCCCGTCGCCGTCGGTATGAAAGACCGCGCCGTGCGACGCGGCCAGTTCCTCGCGCAATTCCAGGTAGTTGTAGATCTCGCCGTTGAACACCAGCACGTAGCGGTCCGGCTGTTCGGCGGGCCCCCAGCGCAGCGGCTGATGCGAGTGCTCGATGTCGATGATCGACAGCCGGTTGAAGCCCAGGGCGATGCCGTCGCCGGTCCAGGTGCCCAGTTCGTCGGGGCCTCGGTGGCGCATCAGGTGGGCCGCCCGTTCGACCCGGGCGGCTACCGCGCCGGGGTTGGCGGTGCCGGCCGGGGCACACACGAGGGCCAGCAGTCCACACATCGGGTCCCAGTATGCCGCACCGGCATCGGCCCCGGCCTGCGCAGGGCCGGTACCGACCGGGACGGTCCGGGACAGGGGCAACACGCCGTGACCGGCTGACCGGCAGGTCACGCGAACCTCGGTGATCGGGGTGGTCTACGCTGCGTAGTATTCGACTGCTCCGCCGGTTCCCGCCGGCCCGGTCTGTGACTCGAGGAGGCACCAACGTGACACGTCGCGGGCAGGGCGTTGTGCTTAGCCGTCTGCGTCGACCGCTGGCGGGGGCCGGCGTGCTGAGCCTGCTGGCGGTGACGCTCAGCGGCTGCAGCTACGACTGGACCGACGTGGTCGGCTTCGGCTGGCCCAAGGGCATCACGCCGGAGGCCGAGGCCAACTACAAGCTGTGGATCGGCATGGTGATCGCCTCGGTCGCGATCGGCGGGATCGTCTGGGGAATGATCTTCTGGGCGACCATCTTCCACCGGAAGAAGGCAACCGACACCGAACTGCCGCGCCAGTTCGGCTACAACATGCCGCTGGAGCTCGGGCTCACCGTCCTGCCGTTCTTGGCCATCGCGGTGATCTTCTACTTCACCGTCGTGGTGCAGGAGAAGATGCTGCACCACGAACCCGACCCCGAGGTGGTCGTCGACGTCACCGCGTTCCAGTGGAACTGGAAGTTCGGCTACCAGAAGGTCAACTTCCACGACGGCACGCTGAGCTATGACGGCGCCGACCAGCAGCGCAAAGAGGCGATGACCTCCAAGCCCGAAGGCGTCGACGCCCACGGCGAGGAGCTGGTCGGACCGGTTCGTGGTCTCAACACCGAGGACCGGACCTACCTCAACTTCGACCGGATCGAGACGCTCGGCTCCACGAACGAGATCCCGGTGCTGGTGGTGCCCAGCGGCAAGCGCATCGAGTTCGTGTTGAACTCCGCCGATGTCATCCACTCCTTCTGGGTGCCGGAGTTCCTGTTCAAGCGTGACGTCATCGCCTGGCCCGAGCGCAACAACCAGGTGAACACCTTCCAGGTCGCCGAGATCACCAAGGAGGGGGCGTTCGTCGGCCACTGCGCCGAGATGTGCGGCACCTACCACGCGATGATGAACTTCGAAGTCCGGGTGGTCTCGCCCAACGACTTCAAGGCCTACCTCGGTCAGCGCATCGCCGGGAAGAGCAACGCCGAGGCGCTGGAGGCGATCAAGCAGGAGCCGCTGGCCATCACCACGCGGCCCTTCGACAGCCGCCGCGGCCTGCTCGCCCCCAACGCCAGCAACAAGTAGGGACACAACCTCATGCGCATCGAATCCAGGCTGTTCGAGTTCGTGGCCACCTTCTTCGTGGTGGTCGGGGTGATCTACGCCTTCCTGACCGCGCAGTTCGCCACCGGCGGTGTGGAATGGGCCGGCACCACCGCGCTGTTCCTGACCGGCGGCATGGCCCTGATCGTGGCCACCTTCTTCCGCTTCGTGGCACGCCGGCTGGACACCCGCCCCGAGGACTACGAGGCCGCCGAAGTCAGTGACGGCGCCGGCGAGCTGGGCTTCTTCAGCCCGCACAGCTGGTGGCCGGTGCTGATCGCGCTGTCGGGTTCGGTGACCGCCGTCGGGATCGCGTTGTGGCTCCCGTGGCTGATCGCTGCCGGAGTGGCGATGGTGTTGTCGAGCGCGGCCGGGCTGGTCTTCGAGTACTACATCGGCCCCGAGAAACACTGAGCCGGTCCGTCTGGACCGCCGTGTCAACCCGCTTGGGTAGGGTTGCCGGTGCACAATGACCAACGGCGGTTGATATCGATCGCGGTCGGTGTGGCGCGCGTGGGCGCTGCGGTTGGAACAGGATAGGCAGGAATGAGCGGGCCGAATCCCCCGGAGGCGGGCTCTGGCGACGAGGACCCCGGCAACGGTCAGCCGGCCTCTGAACTGACTCCTGAAGCGGTCTCGGCCGCTGACGACATCCCGCCGATCGACGAGATCGCCGCAGACACACCGGGCGGCACTCGGGACAACACCGCCTATTCGCAGGCCTATTCGGCACCTGAGTCCGAGCAATTCTTGAGCGGGCCCTACGTGCCGATGGATCCGCGACTCTACGACTACGACAGCTACGACACACCCGACGAGCCCGATCCACACGCCAAGACCCCGCGCTGGCCCTGGGTGGTCGGGGTCACCGTGATCATCGCCGCGATCTCACTGGTCGTCTCGGTGGCGCTGCTATTCGCCCGCACCGAGACCCACGACCTGGCCACGCCGGCCACCACGAGCACCACCGTCTCGCAGCCGCCCGTGCAGGACGAGATCACCCGGACCAGCACCCCGACCACCACCACCACGCCGCCGCCGCCCCCGCCGCCGTCCAGCGAGGAGCCCCCACCGCCGCCGCCACCGTCCAGCGAGGAGCCACCGCCCCCACCGCCACCGGTTGAGACGTCTCCTGAACCATCCACTACGACACCGGAGGCCACCACGACCACCCAGGCCAAGCCGTTGCAGGTGACCTATTCGGTGACCGGCACCAAGGCACCGTTCGACCAGATCACGATCACCTACGTCGACGCCTCCGGGCAACGCCGGACGCAGCGCAACGCCTACATCCCGTGGTCGCTGACGCTGACACCGATCTCCCAGTCGGAGATCGGCTCGGTGGAGGCGTCCAGCATGCTGCGGCTGAGCAAGCTCAACTGCTCGATCACCAGCAGTGACGGCAGGGTGCTGTCGTCCAACAGCAACGACGCACCGGCGACGAGCTGCTGATGGCCGGCCGAAACATCGCAGACCGTTTCGTCCGCCCGGGGCAGTCCCCGGAGGTCACCGACCGGGTGCTGCTCGGCGCCTGTGCGGCGATCTGGCTGACGCTGTTGGGCATGAGCGTGGCGGCCATGGTCGCCCTGGTTGACCTCGGGCGGGGCTTTCATCAGCCGGCGAAGAATTCGCACACCGGCCTGCTCTACATCGTCATCGGCGTCTCCGCGCTGGTCATCCTGGCCGCCATTCCGGTGTTGCTGCGGGCCCGCTCATCCGGGCCCGCCCCCGGACCGGCCGGCTTCGCTCCCCGGGCCGGGGCGCCGGCGCGACCCGGGGCGCCGCTGCCGCAGCGCGGGTTCGACGCCCCGGGCCGGCGGTCGGCCACCGAACGCCCGGTGTTGCCCAACCAGGCCCAGGTGGACCGGGTGCTGCTGCGCGGCGTCACCGTGCTCGCCAGCGCCGTCGGCGGCGCCCTGACCATGGTCGCCGCCGCGACCTATCTGATGGCCGTCGGCAAGGACACCGGCTCGTGGGTCTGCTATGGGTTGGCTGGGGCGATCACCCTGGCCATGCCGGTGATCCCGTGGCTGTACCTGCGCCAGCTGGGTGAGGTGCTGGAACTGCCGTCCCGGTTCGGCTGACGGTTATACGCAGCGGCTGCGCGACCACTTCCAGGGACATCGCCGTCAGCCCGGCAGCGCGTGGGGCAGCCCGAACCAGGGGAGTACGTCGTTGTCGAAGCGGGTCAGCGCAGATATGCGATTCCCAGTGACCGACAGGACCAGCAGGCCCGCGCCGTGGCGGATGCCGTCGCCGCCGAAGCGGCCGTAGGCGCCGAACGCGAGTTGACCGTTGGCGCGGGTCGGCACCAGGTGGTATTCCCGGCCCGCCCCGAAGATGGTGGCGAAGAAACGCCCAACGACGTCGCGGCCGTGGTATTCGAGCGGAATCGGTGGCATGGAGAGGCGGACATCGTCGGTGAGCAGGGCGACCAGCGCCGCGACATCGCCGGACTGGTAGACACGGACGAACTTGGTCACGAGGGCCTGCTCGGCCGGCGAGTTGGGGGTGGACGGGACCGGGCCTTGGGCCCCGGCCGGCAGCCGGCTACGCAGGGCGGCCCGGGCGCGTTTGAGAGCGCTGGTGACCGCCTCCACGGTGCAGTCGAGCATCTCGGCCACCTCTGCGGCGGGGTATCCGAGTACCTCGCGCAGGATGAGCACGGCGCGTTGGCGGGCGGGCAGAACCTGCAATGCGGTCATGAAGGCCAGCGAGATGGCCTCAGTCTGCTCATAGCGGGCCTCCGGACCCGGGGGCGCGTTCATCGCGCCCTCAAGCAGGGCATCGGGATACGGCTCCAGCCACACGATTTCGCCGAGGGAGCTCGGTTCGGGCGGTTCAATGTGGGGCATGTCCCACTCCTTGGCCGAGCGCCTGCTCGCCGAGCGAAGCGTGCTCAGGCATTGGTTGGTCGCTATTCGGTACAGCCAGGTGCGGATGGAGGCCCGTCCTTCGAACCCGTCGAGACCTTGCCAGGCGGCCAGCAGCGTGTTCTGCAGGGCGTCCTCGGCGTCATGCAGCGATCCGAGCATCCGATAGCAGTGCACCTGCAGTTCTCGACGGTGCGGCTCCGTCAGCTCTCGGAACGCGTCGCCGTCTCCGGCCCGCGCCCTGGCCATCAGGTCGGCTGTTTCCATCACCACCTCCACCCTCGCGTCACGCTGCGGTTCCAGTATTGACGCTGGCGGGGCCCGAAACTGGGCGCATCGGGGGCGCCCAGTTTCGGGGCGTAGTTGCCTCTACCTCTTCGACAGCTGCACAACTTCGCCGAGGAGGACACATGACCATTACCGACAAGGCCGTGTTGGTGACCGGGGCCAACCGGGGAATCGGTCGGGCCCTGGTGCAGGAAGCGCTGCGCCGGGGCGCGACGCGAGTGTATGCGGCTGCACGCCGCCCCTCGCACCATCCCGACGCGCGCGTCACGGCGCTCACGTTCGACATCACCGACGGTGCGCAGATCGCAAGCGCCGCAGCGCACGTCGACTCGCTGGACGTTCTCGTCAACAACGCCGGCGTGGCCCTCTACGACGACTTGAGTGACCGTACGATGATCGAGAGGCATCTCGCCGTGAACCTGTTCGGCACCTACGCCGTGACCCGGGCGTTCCTGCCGGCGCTGACGCGCTCCCAGGGGGCCGTCGTCAACAACCTGTCGTTGAACGCGTTGGCCCCACTGCCGCTCATCCCGGCCTACTCGATCTCCAAGGCGGCGTCGTTCAACCTGACCCAATCGCTGCGGATCCTGTTGGCCGCTCAGCAGGTGCGCGTTCACGCGGTGCTGACCGGCCCCACCGACACCGACATGACCAACGGATTCGACGTCGTCAAGGCCGCACCCGAATCGGTGGCCCGCGCGATCTTCGACGGGGTGGAGCGGGGAGACGAGGACATCTTCCCGGACCCGCTGTCGCAGTCGCTCGCACCGACCTGGCACAGCGGGGCGGCCAAAACCCTCGAGCGCCAATACGCGGCGCTGCTCGACGCGGCGCCGGCTAGCTAGCCACCGGCGGAACGAACCGACCCGAAAAGGGAGTGACAGCAATGACTATCGTGAGCGGCCAGAGGGCCGTCGTCGTCGGGGCCAGCCGCGGATTGGGACGCGGGATCGCCTGCGCGTTCGCCGAAGCCGGTGCCCGGGTGGTCGCGGTGGCGCGAACCGCCCCGGCACTTGCCGAGCTGGCCGACAGCAACCCCAACATCGCCACCGAGGTCGCCGACGCGGCCGACGCCACCGTGGCCTGGAACCTGATCGACCGATACGAGCCGCCGGTGCTAGTGCTGGTCGCCGGCGCCAACCCGGTGATGCGTGCGCTGCAACACCAGACCTGGGAGACGTTCTCGGCCAACTGGCACACCGACGTCAAGATCGCGTTCAGCTGGCTGCGCGAAGCACTGCTCAAGCCGCTGCCACCCGGCAGCAGGGTGGTCGTGGTCAGCAGCGGAGCTGCCCTCAACGGATCCCCGGCCAGCGGAGGCTACGCCGGGGCCAAGGCCACCCAGCGGTTTATCGCCGACTATGCCCAGGACGAAGCCCGGCGCGCCGGCCTGGGCCTCACCATCACGACGGTGCTGCCCAGGATGACCCCGTTCGGCGACGTGGGCAGCCGCGGCGTGCGGGCCTACGCGGCGCGCACCGGCCAAACCGAAGAGCAATACCTGCAGCAACTCGGGAAGCTCTTGACGCCGCAGGTGGCCGGGTCCGCTCTCGTCGAACTGGTGCTTGCCGACCCTGCCAACACGGCGCCGGGGTATCTGCTCACCGGCGCCGGGCTGCAAGAACTGCCATGAAACGCGTTGCGCCACAACCACAAGAGCCGCTCGACGGCGAAGGGAGAACACCCATGTCGTGGCATCGGATCGGGCGGCCGCCATGACCGGCACGGTCGCGAACCTGACTGGCGGCGTGATCGTCGATTGAATGAGTTTGGTGGGCAATAGGATTCCCATGACATCGATCGGACGACCGCCCGACGTCACGGCCACAGCAATGTCGGCGACCAGCCCGCTTCGGCCCGCTCGTAACGCAGCCGCTGGTGCCGGCGATCACGATCGACCTGCCAGAATTCGACCGTGTCGGCGCGTACCGCATACGACACCCAGTCCGCAGGCACCAGAGCGGGGGACCGCTCGAGTTCCAAGCGGGCCTTTGCCAGCGCCTCACCGATCTCAGCTGGAGCGCAGTAGGGCTCACTCTGCCGCCCGGTCAGCGCCATCGTGCGGGCGCCTTCGGAGCGGGCCAGAAAATCGTCGGCGGTCACCTGTGGCGGGTCAGCCTGCGCGATGCCCTCGACCCGGATCTGCCGGCCCAGCGCGGGCCAGTAAAACGTCAGTGCCACAGCGGGATTGCGGGCTAGCTCGGCGCCTTTGCGGCTCACCGAGCTGACCGCGAAATGCCAACCGGCGGCGTCGACGTCCTTGAGGATCAGCACCCGCGCTGACGGCCGCGAACCCGCGACCGTGGACACGGTCATGGCGTGCGGTTCCGCAACACCGCTGTCGACGGCGTGCAACAGCCACCGGATGAACAGCTCTACCGGGTCATCGGGTGCCTGCGCCGGGTCGAACTGCGGGGCCGCACCAACCAAAACGGGCAGCCCGCGCAGGAGATTGCGCAGGCTGCCCGATTGTTCGGACCCGGTGGGCCTAGTGCTGCTGGCCGTTGCCGTTGCCGTCCTGACGCTCGGCCAGCGCGGTCAGCGCCCGCCGTTCGCTGGCATGCGCGGCCTCGTTGAGCGCGGCGTCCTCGGCCACCGGGTCGGCGGTCAGGAAGCTGCCCCGGCCGGGGGAGCCGGCCGAGCCGAGCTTGTTCATCTTCTTCGGCAGTGCCGCACCGGCGTATTCCAGCGGAATCGGGTGGCCGTGCTCGTCGACCGGTCCCAGCGGCTGGTGCAGCTCGATGTAGGCACCGTGCGGCAGCCGCTTGATGATGCCGGTCTCGATGCCGTGCTCGAGCACCTCACGGTCACTGCGCTGCAATCCGATGCACCACCGGTAGGTGGCGAAGAAGATGATCGGCGGCAGTACCACCATCCCGATGCGGCCGATCCAGGTCGTCGCATTCAGGGAGATGTGGAACTTCCAGGCGATGATGTCGTTCATCGCGGCCAGGGTCAGCACCATGTAGAAGCTGATCGCCATGGCGCCGATCGCGGTGCGGACCGGAGCGTCGCGGGGGCGCTGCAGCAGGTTGTGGTGGGCGTAGTCACCGGTGAACCGCTTCTCCAGGAACGGGTAGATCGTCAGCAGGACGAACACCAAACCCATGATCAGCGCGACCCCGACCGGGCCGGGCACGGTGTGGCCCAAGAAGTAGAACTCCCAGGCCGGCCACAGCCGGGCCAGCCCCTCGGTCCACATCATGTAGAAGTCCGGCTGGCTGCCCGCCGAGACCTGAGAAGGCCGGTAGGGGCCCAGGTTCCAGATCGCGTTGATCTGCAGCAGCCCGCCCATCAGGCCGAGGATGCCGGTGATCATCGCGAAGAACGCGCCGGACTTGATCGCGAAGACCGGCAGCACGCGCACCCCGACGACGTTGCTCTCGGTGCGTCCGGGCCCGGGGAACTGGGTGTGCTTCTGGAACCACACCAGCGCCAGGTGCACGCCGATCAGGGCCAGGATGATGCCCGGGATCAACAGGATGTGCAGCGCATAGAGCCGGGGGATCAAGATGGTGCCGGGGAAGTCGCCGCCGAACAGCGCCCAGTGCAGCCAGGTGCCGATGACCGGCATGCCCAGCGTGATCGACGACAGCGCCGCGCGCAGACCGATGCCCGACAGCAGGTCGTCGGGGAGCGAGTAGCCGAAGTAGCCCTCGAACATGGCCAGGATCAGCAGCAGCGAACCGATCACCCAGTTCGCCTCGCGCGGCCGGCGGAACGCGCCGGTGAAGAAGATACGGGCCAGGTGCACCATGATCGACGCGGCGAACATCAACGCCGCCCAGTGGTGCAGCTGCCGGACGAACAGGCCGCCGCGGACCTCGAAGGAGATGTCGAGCGCCGACTCGTAAGCCCGCGACATCTGCACGCCGTTGAGCGGCTGATAGACGCCGTGGTAGATGACCTCGGCCATCGACGGGTCGAAGAACAGCGTCAGGTAGACGCCGGACAGCAGCAAGATGATGAAGCTGTACAACGCGATCTCACCGAGCAGGAACGACCAGTGCGTCGGGAAGACCTTGTTGAACTGGCGGCGCAACGCGGCCGCCGGGTGGTAGCGGGTATCGATGTCGTCTGCTTGACGGGCGAGCAGGTCGCCGATTGCAGGGCTCATGAGGTGCGCTCCCAGAAGGCCGGTCCGACAGGTTCGACGAAGTCGCCGTTGGCGACCAGATGCCCGTTGCCGTCAACGGTGATCGGCAGCTGTGCCAGTGCGCGTGCCGCCGGGCCGAAGACCGGCTTGGCGAAGTGCAGTGCGTCGAACTGCGACTGGTGGCACGGGCACAGAATGCGGTAGGTCTGCTGCTCGAAAAGTGAAGAGGGACAACCCAGGTGCGAGCAGATCTTGGTGTAGGCGAAGAAGTCGCCGTAGTTGAAGCTCTCCTGTCCCGCTCGCTTGACCACCTTGGGCATGTCGTCGGGCCGGATGCGGATCAGCATCACCGGGTTGCGCACGCCCATCATGATCTCGTTGAGCTTCTCGCGGGACTCCTCGGTGGTGCCGTCGCCGTCGGACTCCCGCCACGGGAAGACGGTCTCCATGCCGCCGGCGTCGAGGTCCTCCGGGCGCATCTTGACGAACGGGGAGTTGGTGCTGTGGCCGGTCGCCCGGGCCAGGTAGATGGTCTCGCCGGGGTAGCGCGGGGTCCATCCCGAGGTCCACAGCACGGCCTTCTTGCCCTCGGCGGTCTCAACGACGGGCTTCCACGGGTTCTTGATGAGGCCACCGGCCCCGGCCACCAGGGTGCCCAGTCCGAATGCGCCGAAGCCGATGCCCAGCGAGGCGCCGAGCAGCTTGCGCCGCCCGATCGTCGAGCCCTCGAACGCGTCGGTCAGCTGGGCGGCCACCGTTTTACGGTCCAGCTCGGCAGAGCTGCCATCGTGGCGCTCCTGGATGGTGATCTCTTCGGGGATGAACTTCTTGACGAACATCACCGCACCGATGCCGATCAACAGCACCGAGAGCCCGAAGGTCAGCCCGTACAGCGGGGTGGCCAGCGAGTAGGCGAACCCGTCGGGGGACCCCACCGGCGCGTACTCCCACGGCCAGAACAGGAAGATCAGCAGCAGGGCGAGCCCGAAGCCGCCAGCGGCCAGAAACCAACCGGCGACGCTGCGCTCGGCCCGCTTCTCGGCCCGGGTGCCTTCGACCTGCCAGCGCGGCTCTTTGAAGATCGTCTCCACGCCGTCGAGGCGCCCGCCGAGCGCGAGCAGCTCGTCGGTGTTCATCGCGGCCAGCTGAGCCGCGTCGGGAACGCCTGTGTCCTTGCTGACCTCGGTCATGAACGCACCCCGATCCACAACGCCGCGCCGATGGCAGCGACCATTCCGATAATCCACATCACCATGCCCTCCGGCGCCGGGCCGAAACCGCCCAGCCCGTAGCCGCCCGGATCACGTTCCTCGGTAACGGATTTCACGTAGGCGATGATGTCCTTCTTCTCCTCCATGGAGATCTGCCGGTCGGAGAAGCGCGGCATGTTCTGCGGGCCGGACAGCATCGCGGTCAGGATCTGCTGCTCATTGGCCGGCTCCAGGTCGGGGGCGTACTTGCCCGAGGACAGCGCGCCGCCCCGGCCGGTGAAGTTGTGGCAGGACGCGCAGTTGAGCCGGAACAGGTCGCCGCCGCGGCCCAGGTCGTCGCCGCGCAGCGAAGCCTGCGCGATGCTGCCGTCGGCGTTGCGCACCACGGTGGGGCCGCCACCGTTGGCCTGCACGTAGGCGCCGAGGGCGTCGATCTGCTTGTCGTCGAACATCGGGTACTTGCGGGGCGCCTGCGCTTCGCCGCGAACCGCGGGCATGCGTCCGCTGGAGACCTGGAAGTACACGGCGGCCTCGCCGACACCGATCAGGCTCGGTCCGCGGCCCGGCTCACCCTGCAGGTTGGCGCCGTGGCAGCTGACACATGAGGTGTCGAACAGCTGCTTGCCGGTGCGCAGCAGCGCCGAAGCCGACTCGTCGGCGACCGCCACCTGCGGCGTCGGCGTCAGCAGTGCGGCCAGCCCGCCCGCCATGGCCAGCGCGACCAGCAGCAGCAGCCCTCCGGACAACCGACGCCGGAGCCGCCGCCGGGCGACGGCTTCGTTGTGGCGAGGTCGGGCCCACTTCTTCGGTGTCTTCAACCGGACACTCCTGTTCATCGGGCGGTTGCTCATCGGATGAAGTAGATCGTGGCGAACAGTGCGATCCAGACGATGTCGACGAAGTGCCAGTAGTAGGACACGACGATCGATGCGGTGGCCTGGGCCGGGGTGAACTTGCTCATCGTGGTGCGCACCATCAGGAAGATGAACGCGACCAACCCGCCGATGACGTGCAGACCGTGGAAGCCGGTGCACAGGTAGAACACGCTGCCGTAAGCGCTCGACGGGATGGTGGTGCCGTGCGTCACCAGGTGGTAGTACTCGTAGCCCTGCCCGATCACGAAGAACAGGCCCATCAGGAAGGTCACCAGGTACCACCGGCGCAGCCCGAACACGTCGCCGCGCTCGGCGGCGAACACGCCCATCTGGCAGGTGAACGACGAGGCGATCAGCACCAGGGTCACCGGGACGGCCTGCCACAGGTTCAGCTCAGTTGGCGGTGGCGGCCAGGCGCCTCCGGACTGGGCACGGGCCGTGAAATACATCGCGAACAGCCCGGCAAAGAACATCAACTCACTGGAAAGCCACACGATGGTGCCGACGCTGACCATGTTCGGACGGTTCAGCGAATGCACACGCGACGTAATGGCAGTACCCGAGGACCCCACAGCGCTCGTCACATCCGCAAGTATGACGCTACGTAGTTGTAGATCTCCACCCGGGGCTGACAATTCCTGCGAACTGCTGTTGGTTCTGCTGTTACCTGCTCGTTTCCGGGCGGCTTTGGTGGCGTGCGGGCCGCATGCGACGATCGGCGCGTGGTCGAGCCGGGTGGTGAAGCACAGCCGATAGCGCAGATAGCACAGTGGCGGCAGGTACTGGGCGCGCTGACGTCCGGCGCGGATCTGGCCCGGGGCCGGGCGGCCTGGGCGATGGAGCAGATCATGGGCGGCAGCGCCACCGCGGCGCAGATCGCGGCCTTCGGGGTGGCCATGCAGATGAAGGGCCCGACCGCCGCCGAGGTCGCCGAGCTCGCCGACGTCATGCTGGCCTACGGCCGCAAGGTTCCCACCGACGCGATCGGCACCGACACCGTGGACGTGGTTGGCACCGGCGGTGACGGCGCCAACACCGTGAACCTGTCCACGATGGCCGCGATCGTGGTGGCCGCCGCCGGTGTGCCGGTGGTCAAGCACGGCAACCGGTCGGCCGGTTCGCTGTCCGGCGGCGCCGACACCCTCGAGGCGCTGGGCGTGCGCATCGACCTGGGGCCTGACGCGGTGGCGCGCAGCGTCGCCGAGGTCGGCATCGGGTTCTGCTTTGCTCCCCAGTTCCAGCCGTCCTACCGCAATGCGTCGGTGGCGCGTCGCGAGATCGGCGTGCCCACCGTGTTCAACCTGCTGGGTCCGCTGACCAACCCGGCCCGGCCGCGGGCCGGCCTGATCGGCTGCGCCTTCGGCGAGCTGGCCGAGGTGATGGCCGGGGTGTTCGCGGCGCGGCGGTCCAGCGTGCTGGTGGTGCACGGCGACGACGGCCTGGACGAACTGACCACGACCACGACCAGCACCATCTGGCGGGTGCAGGCCGGCACTATCGACCGGCTGACGTTCGACCCCGCCGGGTTCGGGTTCGCCCGCGCCGAGGTGGACCAGCTGCTCGGCGGTGACGCCCAGGCCAACGCCGAAGAGGCCCGGTCGGTGCTGGCCGGAACCCCGGGCCCGGTGCGCGATGCGGTGGTGCTCAACGCCGCCGGGGCGCTGGTCGCCCATGCCGGGCTATCCAGCAGCGCTGAATGGCTGCCGGCCTGGGAGGACGGGCTGCAGCGCGCTGTCGCGGCGATAGACAGCGGCGCGGCCGAACAGCTGCTCGCTCGCTGGGTCCGCTTCGGCGCCCAGCTCTGAAGCCAGCCGCGCCGAGCGGGCCAGCGCCGCCCACGCGGTCCACGGCCCGGCCGAGCCCACTGGCGATGCCCACCCGGCGTTCTCGCCTTCGAGGGCCCCGACGCGCACGATGCGCACGCCCGGCGCCGCCAGCCAGCGCGCGATGAGCCTGGTCTCCTCGACCAGGGCACCGGCCAACGGCGCCGGCTCGGGCACCACCGCCTGGGCGCCCAGCGTGATCGCGTCGATGACCGGCATCGGTGGCACGCCCCGGGCGGCGCAGCCGGCCGCGGCCAGCCGGCCATGGCGGATTACCGCGACGTGCCAGCCGCCGGCGCCGTCCGGCGCGGCGGCCACCAGCTCCGGTAGCGCGGCCAGCGCGCGGGCGCGCTGGCTTCGCCACAGCGCATCGATCGCCGCGGCGGTGTGGTCGCGCAGCCGCGCGGCACTTTCGTAATGCCCGCGGTCGGCCAGCGCGGTTACCTGGCGCACCGCCGCGCGTAGCGCATGGTTGTCGGTGCCGGCGATCAACGCCGCCGCCCGCTGCACGTTCTCGGCGTACTGCGCGGCGGTCAACTCCGGCGCGGCCGGGCAGGGGCTGACCTCGGCCGGCGGGCAGGTGTGCCGGCTGGTTCGGCTCAAACGGGTTGCGCAGGTGCGGATTCCGGTGAACCGTGCCAGCAGGGCGGCGGTCTGGGCGGCATCGGCGCGGGAGCTAAACGGCCCGATCACCCGGTCGTGGCGGGGTGCCCGCATCACCGCGAGGCGGGGGAAGGCTTCCTGCGACAAGGCGATCCACCACCACCGCCGGGGAAACTTCGACCGCCGGTTGTACGGCGGGGCGTGCGCGGCCAGCAGCCGCAGTTCGCGCACCCCCGCCTCCAGCGGGTGGGCGCACTCGACATGATCGAGCCGGGTGGCCAGAGCCACCATCTCGGCGATGCGTCGCCGGCGATCGGAGCCGTTGAAGTACGCGCCGGCCCGGCGGCGCAGGTCGGTGGCGGTGCCGATGTAGAGCACCTCCTCGGACGGGCCGCGGAACAGGTAAACCCCCGGGCGGTGCGGAAGCCCGTCGGCGAGGGCCCGCTTGCGGCGCTGGGCCGGTGTGGCGTGTGACAGGTAGGCCCGCAGGTCGGCGAAGGTGTGGACCCGCTGGTTACCGACCCGCTCGATCAGAGCGTGCAGGACGTCGACGGTGGCGCGGGCATCGTCGAGGGCCCGGTGGGTGGGGGTGCTGCTGACCGCGAACAGCCGGGACAACTCGGCCAGTCGCACACTGGGTGCCTCTTCCCGGCTGAGCACCCGTCGTGCCAGCCGGACCGTGCACAGCACCGGCGGCCGCGGCCAGCCCAGCCCGCACCGCTGCGCGGCCGCCGTCAAGAAGCCGACGTCGAATCCGGCGTTGTGGGCGACCAGCACCGAACCGCGGTCGAACCCGGCGAATTCGAGGAAGGTCGGCAACACGGCCTCGATGGTGGGCGCGTCGTGCACCATCGCCGTGGTGATCCCGGTCAGCCGGACGATCTGGGGTGGGATGCCGCGCTGCGGGTTGATCAAGGTGGCGAACTCACCTTCGACCACGCCGCCTCGGACCTTGACCGCGCCGATCTCGGTGATGGCGTCTGCCGCGCCGTCGGCACCGGGGGAGGCGCGCGCACCGGTGGTCTCGAGGTCCACCACCACGAAGGTGGTGTCCCGCAACGCCGTGGCGGCCGGGGCGGCTTCGAGCTGGCCCGGCAACGAAAGAAGGCTCAGCTGCCCTGCATCAGCGCGGCGGGTCATGCGCAGCACCGTAGGCGGCGGCACCGACATCGCAGTGGCCGGCTTGTCGGTGCCCGGCGCTAACGTGCCGGCAACCGATCGAGAGGAATCACCATGGGAGAGATCTCCGACCAGCCGGGTCACCGCGACGCGCAGCGGGCCGATCCGGAGCCGGTGGTGATCGACTGTGATGACTGTGCGGTCCGCGGCCCCGCCTGCCGGGACTGTGTGGTCAGTGTGCTGTTGGGGGTGCCCGACGAGCTACTCGAAGACGAGCGGGCCGCCCTGGAGGTGCTCGCCGACGCCGGCATGGCGCCGCGGTTGCGGTTGGTGCCGATCCGTGGAGAACGCCGACCGGCGCGCCGGTCCGGGGTAGCCTGACCTCCGGCGCGCCGCTTTGGGGCTCGGACGGGCCCGGCTGTTAAAGTGGCAGCTCGCGATGGACAACGCCGTTGCCATTTCGTAACCTGTTCGAGACCTTACGTACTTTCGGCGGCGGCACGGCCACGTACCTCCCTTGGCAGTGTTAAGGATGCAATCTTGAAGCTCGAACGTATGCGGTGGAATCTGCGTGCTTTTAGGCGTCCTGTTCTCGGTGTTGCGGCTGGCCTCACGGTCGGCGTCACGGCCCTGACCGGCACATTCGTCGGCTGCGTGCATGCTGACCCGGCTGATGACGCGCTGGCGAAGCTCAGCGAGCTGTCCCGGCAGGCCGAGCAGACCACCGAGGCGATGCACACCGCGCAGCTCAACCTCGACCAGAAACTGGCCGAACAGCAGGCCGCCGACGCCGCACACGCCGCTGACCAGGCCGCGCTCGTCGCCGCCAAGGAGCAGCTGTCCACCTACCGCTCGGCGGTGAACCGGTTCGCCGCCACCACCTATATGGGTGGCCGGGTTGGCGGCATGGACGCGATCCTGACCGCCGAGTCGCCGCAGCAGCTGATCGACAAGCTCGCCGTCCAGCGGGTGGTCGCCAGGGATCTATCGGTGCAACTGGAGCGCTACCGCGCCGCCAGTGACCAGGCCGACCAGGCGGAACAGGCCTCGGCCAAGTCGGCCGAGGAGGCCCGGACAGCGGCCGAGCAGGCCGCTGCGGTGCGCGCCGAACTGCAGGCCAAGCAGAGCCGCCTGCAGCTGCAGATCTCGGTGGTCAAGTCGCAGTACTACGCGCTCACCCCCGAGCAGCGCACGGCGATGGCCGCACCCGGGCCGGTCCCGGAGGCCGCGCCGGGGGCACCCGGCCCCGAGGCGGCGCCGCCGGGTCTGCCGGCTCCCGGGTTCGACGCCCCGCCCCCGGGGGACCTGCCGCTGGGCGCACCCGGCGGCGGCGGAGGTGCCGCGGCAACCGCCGTGCAGGCAGCACTGACCCAGGTCGGCACGCCCTACGTCTGGGGTGGGGCCGGACCAGGCGGCTTCGACTGCTCGGGGCTGGTGATGTGGGCGTTCCACCAGGCCGGCATCAACCTGCCGCACTCCAGCCAGGCGCAGGCCAACGGCGGTCAGCCAGTGGCCCTGTCGGACCTGCAGCCCGGTGACGTGCTGACCTTCTACTCGGACGCCTCTCACTCCGGGATCTACGTCGGCGACGGCATGATGATCCACTCGTCCACCTACGGTCAGCCGGTCCGGGTGGTTCCGATGAACTCCTCCGGCCCGATCCACAACGCCCGCCGTTACTGAGCGCCGCCGCATCCGCCGGCTGCTGGCCGCAGTGCTGGCAGCCGAGTTGATCGCCGCCGCGGCGGTGTTGACCGTGGCGACGCCTCCGCCGGCCGATGCGCCGTTGATCGTGGGCGATCACCGTAGGGTCGTTGTGCAGAATCACGGTGGCCCGCGGGGCGCGGCACTGCTGGCCCGCATCGAGGCGAACATCGGCGAGGCCGTCGCGGCGGTCGAGGCGTTCTGGGGGACCGACTGGGCGCACCGCATCGAGGTGACCGCGACCGGCTCGGATCGGCAATTCGCCGCCCTGGCCGGCGGAGACGCCGGCGGGGTCGACGTCGAACAGTGGTCCGACGTGGCCGCGGTCGCGGTGGCCGACCGGGTCGATCCCGAACGCCGGCAGGTCAGCGGCCAGCGGATCGTGTTCGCCCCCGGGGCAGCGGCGATGAGCACGCCGGCGCTGCGAATCGTGTTGTCCCACGAGCTTTTCCACTTCGCGGCTCGCGCCGATACCGCCATCGACGCGCCGCGCTGGCTCACCGAGGGCGTCGCCGATTTCGTCGCCCGCCCCGCCCCGGATTCGGCCGCTGCCCCGGTGGCCCCGGTGGCTTTGCCCGCGGACGCCGACCTGGACGTGCCGGGCCCGCGACGGGCGCAGGCCTACGACCGGGCGTGGGAGTTCGCGCGGTTCGTCGCCGACCGTTTCGGCACCGCCAAGCTGCGCGAGCTGTATCTGTCGGCTTGCGGCCCCGGTCATGTCGAGCCGGCCGTGGCCGTGCCGCTGGTGCTCGGGGTGGATCTGTCCGACCTGCTCGCCGGGTGGCGGCAGTGGCGGGGTTGACGCTGATTGCCCGGTTCCTCGTCGTGCCGCGGGCGGCCCGACCCGTCACCGCGCTAGCATCCCTGCAGTGAGCCGGGTCCTGCTGGTAACCAACGATTTTCCGCCGCGTCCCGGCGGCATCCAGTGCTATCTGGACGAGCTGGTGCGCCGCATCGCCGGCTCCGGACGCCACGACGTGACGGTGTATGCGCCGCAATGGAAGGGCGCCGACGCCTTCGACGAGGCGGCGACATCCGCGGACTACCGGGTGGTGCGCCATCCCGGCACGCTGATGTTGCCGGGCCGCGCCGTCGACACCCGGATGCGCCGTCTGATCGCCGAACAGGCCATCGACACCGTCTGGTTCGGCGCGGCCGCCCCGCTGGCGTTGCTGGCGCAGCGGGCCCGCGCCGCGGGCGCCAGCCGGGTACTGGCCAGCACCCACGGCCACGAGGTCGGCTGGTCGATGCTGCCGGTGGCCCGTTCGGTGCTGCGCCGGATCGGCGAGACCTGCGACACCGTCACCTTCGTCAGCCACTACACCCGTGGCCGGTTCGCCTCGGCGTTCGGGCCGGAGGCCGCGTTGGAACACCTGCCGCCCGGGGTGGACACCGACCGGTTCCGTCCCGATCCCGGCGCCCGCGCCGAACTGCGGGTCCGGCACGGGCTGGGCGGGCGGCCCACGGTGGTCTGTGTGTCGCGGCTGGTGCCACGGAAGGGCCAGGACATGCTGATCAGGGCGCTACCGGTGATTCGGCAGCGGGTAGACGGGGCCGCGCTGGTGATCGTCGGCGGCGGCCCCTACGCCGAGAAGCTGCGCAAGCTGGCTGCAGACTGCGGGGTGGCCGATGCCGTGACGTTCACCGGCGGCGTGCCGGCCGCCGAGTTGCCGGCCTACTACCTGCTCGGCGACGTCTTCGCGATGCCGTGCCGCACCCGCGGCGCCGGGCTCGACGTCGAGGGGCTGGGCATCGTGTTCCTGGAGGCCTCAGCGGCCGGTGTCCCGGTCGTCGCCGGTCGCTCCGGTGGCGCCCCGGAGACCGTGCTGGACAACCGGACGGGGCGGGTGGTCGACGGCCGGTCGGTCGCCGCAATCGCTGACGCCGTCAGCGGACTGCTCGCCGACCCGGACCGTGCTGCCGCGATGGGCGCCGCCGGACGCGACTGGGTGACCAGTCACTGGCGCTGGGACACGCTGGCCGGGCGGATGGCCGACCTGCTGCGGGCCTAAGCCGTGACACCCGGGCCGGCTCAGTCCTTGGCGTAGATCGCCTCGATCGCATCGGCGAACTTCTCGGCGACCACCTTGCGCTTGACCTTCAGCGTCGGCGTCAGCTCACCGGTGGCCTCGGTGAAGTCGACCGGCAGGATCGAGAACTTGCGGATCGACTCGGCGTGCGACACCGCCAGATTGGCCTGCTTGACCGCCGCGTCCACCTCGGCGATCAGGTCGGGGTCGGAGGCCAGTTCCGCGGCGGTGGCGGCGCTGGCCTTGCTGTTGCGCTGCTTCCAGCCCTCGATGGCTTCCGGGTCGATGGTGATCAGCGCCCCGATGAACGGCCGCGCGTCACCGACGACCATCGCCTGGCTGATCAGCGGATGGGCCCGCAGCTGGTCCTCGAGCACCGCGGGAGCGACGTTCTTTCCGCCGGCGGTGACGATGATCTCCTTTTTGCGGCCGGTGATCTTCAGGTAGCCCTCGGCGTCGATGTCGGCCAGATCGCCGGTCCGGAACCAGCCGTCGGAGAACGCCTCGGCGGTGGCCTGCTCATTGCGCCAGTAGCCGCTGAACACCACCCCACCGCGCACCAGCAACTCACCGTCGTCGGCGATGCGCATGCTGTTGCCCGGCACCAGCGTTCCGACCGTCCCGACCTTCATCCCGCCGACCGGGTTGACGGTGACGGCGGCGGTGGTCTCGGTCAGGCCGTAGCCCTCGTAGATGGACAGTCCGACACCGCGGTAGAAATGGCCCAGTCGTTCACCCAGCGGCGCACCGCCGGACACCGAGGCACGGCAGTCGCCGCCCAGCGCCGCACGCAGCTTGTGATAGACCAGCCGGTCGAACAGCGCGTGCTTGGCGCGCAACAGCAGCCCGGGCCCGCCGCGGTCGGTGGCCTCGCTCCAGTCCACCGCGGTCTGGGCGGCCATCTCGAAGATCCGGCCCTTGCCGTCGTTGGCGGCGTTCTGCGCCGCGGTGTTGTAGACCTTCTCGAACACCCGGGGCACCGACACCACCACGGTCGGCTTGAACACCGAGAACATCGGCACCAGATTCTTGATGTCACTGGTGAACCCGACCGTGACCCGGTTGGTGAAGGCCGCCAGGGTCAGGGCGCGGGCCAGCACATGGGCCAGGGGCAGGAAGATCAGCAGCCGCTGGCCGGGCCCCAGCAGGGTCGGCAGCGCGGCCTTGGTGCCGCGCACCTCGTAGATCAGGTTGGAGTGGGTGAGCTCGCAACCCTTGGGGCGCCCGGTCGTGCCCGAGGTGTAGATCAGGGTGGCCGGGTCGGTGGCCTTCAGCGCGTTGAGGCGCGCGGTGACCTGCGCCGGGTCGCCGCCGGCGCCGGCCTCGGCGAGTTCGTCGAGCGCCTTGGCACCCGACCCGTCGATGGTCAGCACCCGTCGCAGCGCCGGCAGCTCACCGGCGAGTTCGTTGACCATCTGGGCGTGGGCGTCGGTTTCGGCGAACGCCAGCACCGCGCTGGAGTCCTCCATCACCCAGCGCACCTGCTCCGCCGACGACGTCTCATAGATCGGCACGGTCACCGCGCCGATCGACAGGATCGCGAAGTCCAGGATGGCCCACTCATACCGGGTCGCCGAGAAGATCACCACCCGGTCGCCGGCCGCCACGCCGTGGGCGATCAGACCCAGTGCGGCCGAACGGATGTGTGCGGCCGCGGCGGCGCAGGTCACATCGGTCCACGCCCCGTCGACGAGGCGCTGGTAGATGACGTAGTCGGGATGGTCGCGTTCGTGTTCGAAGACGACCGCGGCGACGTTGTCGTGCTCCTCGACGGTGAACGGCGCGGGAACACTGAACTCACGCATGCGATGACCTCTCTTGGCAGCCAGCTGTCGGTGTGCCCAGCCTAGTCGGCGCCCGACGGCGGGTGTGACGGCGTTCACTGCCACGGCCGCGCAGAACGCGGCTGCGCACCCGGGGCGTTCCGCGCGCACGGCGGCATATGTGAAGCTGGGGCGATGAACAGTATCCAGGTTGCCGACGAGACGTTCATCGCCGCACCCGGCGCGCAGGTCGGCGCTGTGGTCGCCGACCGGTCGAGTTGGCGACGGTGGTGGCCGGACCTGCAGCTTCACGTGGTCGAGGACCGCGCCGAAAAGGGCGTCCGATGGACGGTGAGCGGACCGCTGACCGGCACCATGGAGATCTGGCTGGATCCGGTGCTCGACGGGGTGATGCTGCACTACTTCCTGCACGCTGAGCCCACCGGCGTGACCGGCCGCCAGCTGGCCCGGATGAACCTGCCGAAGTTGGTTCACCGGCGCCGGGTGGCCGGCAAGCGGATGGCCTTCGAGGTGAAAGCCCGCCTCGAGCGGTCCCGGCCGGTGGGCGTCGCGCCGACCGCCGTGAGCTGACCGGGCGGAACGGGCGGGCACGCGGTGCGGCGAGGTAGCGTCTCTGCCGAGGGCCGGTGGCAGGCGGGAACGAGTTAGGGAAGTAACCAGGTGGCGGACAAGACAGCTCAGACCATCTTCATCGCGGCAGATCCGGGCACGGTGATGAAGGTGATCGCCGACATCGGTGCCTACCCCGACTGGGTGTCGGAATACACCGAGGCCGAGGTGCTCGAAACCGACTCCGACGGGTACCCCAAGGTGGCCCGGCTGGTGCTGGACGCGGCGGTGCTCAAAGACACCATGGTGCTCGAGTACGACTGGGCGCCCGACCGTCGCTCGGTGCGCTGGTCCTTGGTCTCCAGTTCGCTGCTGAAAGCTCTGGAAGGCGAATACCGCTTGGCGCCCAAGGGATCTGGGACCGAGGTCGTTTACGAGCTGTCGGTGGATCTGATGATTCCGATGATCGGTCTGCTCAAGCGCAAGGCGGAGCGGCGATTGACCGACACGGCGCTGAAGGACCTGAAGAAACGAGCCGAGGCTGAGTGAGGCCGGCTGAGGCAGGAACGCCCACAGTGCTCCCGGTGGCGCCGATCAGTCTGTTCGTCGGCAAAGGCGGCGTGGGCAAATCCACACTGGCCGCGGCGACCGCCGTCGCGGAAGCCCGCGCCGGCAACCGGGTGCTGTTGATCTCCACCGACCAGGCGCATTCGGTCGGTGACGTGCTCGGTGTGACGGTGGCGCCCAGTGGTGGCCGTGATCTGGTTTCGGTGGGGCTCGACGACGCCGGTCCCGGCCGGCTTGACGTGCTGGCCTTGGACACCCTGGCGTTGCTCGAGGCGCACTGGGCTGAAGTCGTCGTGGTGCTGTCCGAGCGATTCCCCGAGTCGGATCTGGGAGATCTTGCCCCCGAAGAGCTTTCGGCGCTTCCCGGCGTCCAGGAGGTGCTCGGCCTGCACGAGGTCGGCGAACTGGCCGGCAGCGGCCGGTGGGATCGGGTCGTCGTCGACTGCGCGTCCACCGCCGACGCCATGCGGATGCTGACGCTGCCCGCCGCGGTGGCGCTGTACGCGGAGCGGTCCTGGCCGAGGCACCGCAGACTCAGTGCGGCCGAGGACAGGTCGGCCGCACTGGTCGAGCTGATCGAGCGGGTCAGCGGTGCCGCCGAGCGGCTTGCCGCGCTGCTGACCGACGAGGCGCTGGTCGGGGCGCACCTGGTGCTGACCGCTGAGCGCGTGGTGGCCGCCGAAGCCGTACGGACCCTGGGGACGCTGGCCCTGACAGGCGTGCGCGTCGATGAGCTGATCGTGAATCAGATTTTGTTGCAAGATGATTCGTACGTCTACACCAATCTGCCCGCCCACCCGGCGTTCGACTGGTACGCCGAGCGGATCCGCGAACAGCACGGCGTCCTCGACGAGTTGGATCGCGCCATCGGCGACGTGGCGATGGTGCTGGTACCCCACCTGGCGGGGGAACCGATCGGACCCAAAGCGCTGGCCGAACTCCTCGAGAGCAGCCGACGCCGCGACGGGTCGGCGCCGCCGGGACCCCTACGCCCGGTTGTCGACCGGGAGTCGGGTTCCGGACTGGGGGCGGTGTACCGATTGCGGCTAGAGTTGCCCCAGGTCGACTCCGGTTCGCTCAGCCTGGGGCGGTCCGGTGACGACTTGATCATCGGTGCCGGCGGCACCAGACGCCGAGTTCGGCTGGCGTCGGTGCTGCGGCGATGCACGGTTTTGGACGCAACGTTGCGGGGCAGCGAGTTGACGGTGCGTTTCCGGCCGGACCCCCAGGTGTGGCCGGTGAGCAGGGACGAGGAGGCGCGACGTTGAGCGCTGGCGCGCACCCCGATCTGGGTGAATTGGGACCCGAGTTGCGCAAGCTTGCCCAGGCGATTCTGGACCGTCTCGACCCGGCGGTGCGGGCGGCACTCTTGGCGGCGTCCGGTGACGGTCCGGGCAAGTGTCAGCAGGTGTGGTGCCCGGTGTGTGCGCTGGCGGCGTTGGTGACCGGCGAAGAACACCCGTTGCTCACCGTCATCGCCGATCACAGTGTCGCGTTGTTCGAGGTGATCCGGGCGGTGGTCGGTGAGACCGGTGAGCCGCCGAGCCCGCCCGGCGGCCCGCCCCCCGGCGGCGACGGGGGTGCACCGACGCGGTCCGGCTACCAGCACATCCCGGTCACCGTCGAGCACTGAGCCCTGAAAACCAAGCAACCTAAGGAATTCCGGGGAATCGTCCGTGTGACGAATCACCGTGTGGCCGTAGCCACGCATGGTCGGTAAAGTTGGCGCGAACACGGCCGATGTTCGTGGTTGGAAGGGAGGGGCCATGTGGTATTGGCTGTTCAAGTACGTACTACTGGGCCCCTTGCTGGCCTTGATCGGCCGTCCCAAAGTCGAGGGATTGGAGAACATCCCCGATGAGGGTGCGGTGATCCTGGCCAGTAATCACCTGGCCGTCATGGACAGCTTCTACCTGCCGCTGGTTGTGCGCCGCCGGATCACCTTCCTGGCCAAGTCCGAATATTTCACCGGCACCGGGATCAAGGGCTGGTTCACCCGCTGGTTCTACACCGCGGTCGGGCAGGTGCCCATCGACCGCACCAACGCCGACGCCGCGCAGGCGGCGCTGACCACCGCCGAACGGATCCTCAACGAGGGCAAGCTGCTGGGCATCTACCCCGAGGGCACCCGTTCCCCCGACGGCAGGTTGTACAAAGGCAAGACCGGCCTGGCCCGGCTCGCGCTGCACACCGGCGTCCCGGTGATTCCGGTCGCCATGATCGGAACCAACGTGGTCAACCCGCCGGGCACCAAGATGCTCCGGTTCGGCCGGGTCACGGTCCGTTTCGGCAAGCCGATGGACTTCTCCCGCTTCGACGGGATGGCCGACAACCGCTTCATCGAGCGGGCCGTGACCGACGAGGTGATCTACGAACTGATGGGCCTGTCCGGTCAGGAGTACGTCGACATCTACGCGGCCAGTCTGAAAAACGGTGCCCCGCAACAAGATGGGGCAACGGCTCAGCCGGTCGCCCGGTTTCCGGAAACCGCCGCCGGCTGATCCGGGGCCGCCGGGCGGCCACGACCCAGCGACGCACCGGCGGTGACGATCACCGCCAGCGCCCACCACACATATGATGTCCCGGCCAATTGACGCCACCACGCCGCGCCGGCCTCATGATGCTCGGGCAACAACTCGATCGGACTGCGCAGCATCAGCGCCACCCCCAGTGCGCTGAGCACGCCCAGCGCGATCGCCCGGTGCCGGTAGGCCAGCACCCCGGTGACCACCACCGTCGGCAGCATCCACACCCAGTGGTGTGACCACGACACCGGGGACACCACCAGCCCGAACAGCGCCACGCAGACCAGCGCGCACGTCGGCGCCCCGGCAGCGCCCCAGTTCAGCACCCGGCGGGCCGCCCACACGGTCAGCGCCAGGACCAGCAGGCAACCCACCAGCCACAGCACAGAGCGCTGATGTTCGCCCAGCGGCAGCCGGGCCAGCGCGCCGGCCAGGTTCTGGTTGGTGTTCAGCGTCGCCCCGCCGATCCGGTCGGTGTTGCGGACCGTGTGCGTCCAGTACTGCCAGGAGTCGCTCCAGGCCAGCGCGAAACCCACCAGGGTCGCCGCCAGAAACGACGCCACCGTGGTCACCGCGGCACGGCCGTCGCGGCGCAGCAGGAAATACAGCAGGAACACTGCCGGGGTCAGCTTCAGCGCCACCGCCACCCCGAGCAGCGCGCCGCGCGGCCAGGCGGTGCGCCGCGGCACACAGTCGGCCAGCACCAGCGTCATCAGCACCGCGTTGACCTGGCCGAAGTCGAAGTTGGCCCAGATCGGTTCGGCGTCGAGCCAGATGGCCGCCGCGACGATCGCCGCGGCCACCACGCCCCGGCGCCACCACAGGGGACCGCTCCCGCGACCGACGCCGACGCCCAGGCCGCTGAGCACGATGGTGATGGACACCACCAGCAGCAGGGTCGACAGCAGCGTCAGCGCGGCGGTGCCCGCACCCAGCGACACCCAGGTGAGCGGGGCGAACAACACGGCGGCGATCGGGGGATAGGTGAACGGCAGCACCGTGCCGTCGATCTGGGTGGCAAACCAGTCGTCGCCGTAGAGCGGCTGCCCGTCGCGCCAGGCCTGTGCGGCCATCCGGTAGACGTCGACGTCGATGTGATAGGGCGTGCTGCCCAGCGCCCGCCACGTCGTGTAGCCCAGGGCTCCGATCGCCAGCAGGGCGAAGATCCACCAAACGGCGGCGCCCCCGTGCCGACGGCCCGGGTCGGGCGGCCGCGATGTACTCATGTCGCAGCACAGCCTATCGGGTACCCACGCCATACCGACGGTGGTCCGGGCGCGGTGTGCCACGACGGCGTACGTTTCATTAGGTGCTCGAATGGTTCCGCCACGACATCGTCGATCGGGGCAGGCTGCCGCTGCTGTGCTGCCTGCTCGCGTTCCTGGTGACGTTTCTGGTGACCCGCTCGGTGGTCCGCTACATCCGCAGCACCGCTGGGCGCGTCGACGCGCCGCGGTGGTGGCAGCCGCGCAACGTGCACATCGGTTCCAAGCACATCCACCACGTGGTGTTCGGGGTGGTGCTGGTGATGGTCGCCGGGGTGACATTGGTGGCGGCGGGACCGCACGGGCACGAACCGGCGTTCAGCCTGTCGGCGATCGCCTTCGGGATCGGCGCGGCGCTGGTGCTCGACGAGTACGCGCTGATCCTGCACCTATCCGACGTGTACTGGGAAGAGGACGGGCGCGCCTCGGTGGACGCGGTATTCGCCGCTGCCGCGGTGACCGGCCTGCTGGTGCTGGGCTTTCACCCCTTGACGTTTCTGCTGTCGGCGTGGCATGACACGTCCTCGCTGCTGATCCGCACCGGGGTGTTCGCCGGGTTGGTGATGGCGCTGCCGCTGGGTGTGGTGGTGCTGTTGAAGGGCAAGGTCTGGACCGGGCTGATCGGGATGTTCTTCTTCCCGCTGCTGGTGATCGGTGCAATCCGGCTGTCCCGGCCGCATGCGCCGTGGGCCCGCTGGCGCTACCTGGCCAGCCGGGAGCGGATGCGGCGCGCGCTGGAGCGGGAACGGCGGCTGCGACGCCCGGTGGTGCAGGCCAAGCTCTGGCTCCAAGACGCCATCGCGGGCCGGCCCCAGCTGCCCGACGAGCGGGTCGTCGACGCCGAACTGGACCGCGAGGTGCGGGCCGCCTCGGCGCCGACCGAGCCGATCTGGATCGGACGGCCCAGAGTGCCTACCGGGCCAGCCCCCCAACGTCCGGTGCCCAACCGTGCGGTCGCGGACGCCTCGGCGCCCACCAGGCCATTCTCGGTTCCCCCGCTGCCGAGACCCGGCGGTCCGTGGCGGTGAGGTACTTCTACGACACCGAGTTCATCGAGGACGGCCGCACCATCGAGCTGATCTCAATCGGCGTAGTCGCCGAGGACGGTCGCGAGTACTACGCGGTGTCCACCGAGTTCGATCCCGCCCGGGCCGGGCAATGGGTCCGCACCCACGTGCTGCCCAAGCTGCCCTCCCCGGCGTCCCAGGCCTGGCGTTCGCGCAGCCGGATCCGCGCCGACCTCGAGGAATTCCTGGGGGTCGAACGCGGCGAGCCGATCGAATTGTGGGCCTGGGTGGCCGCCTATGACCACGTGGTGCTCTGCCAACTGTGGGGCACCATGCCCGACCTTCCGGCGCCGATCCCGCGGTTCACCCATGAGCTGCGTCAACTGTGGGAGGACCGGGGCCGGCCGCGCCTGCCGCCGCGGTCGGCGGGCAGCCACGACGCGCTGGTGGACGCCCGTGACCAGTTGCGTCGCTTCCAGGTGATCACCGCAGACGAACTGGCCTGATCAGGGCAGGTCGGCGCCCGGCTACCATGGTCGGGTGAACTGGACCGTTGACGTACCGATCGACCAGCTGCCGGCGCTGCCGCCGCTGCCCACGGACCTGCGTGAGCGTCTCGACGCCGCGCTGGCCCGGCCGGCCGTTCAGCAGCCGAGCTGGCCCGCTGACCAGGCCAAGGCGATGCGAACGGTGCTGGAGAGCGTCCCGCCGATCACGGTGGCCTCCGAGATCGTGCGGCTGAAGGAGCTGCTGGCCCAGGTCGCCCGCGGGGAGGCCTTCCTGCTGCAAGGCGGCGACTGCGCCGAGACCTTCACCGACAACACCGAGCCGCACATCAAGGGCAACATCCGCACCCTGCTGCAGATGGCGGTGGTGCTGACCTACGGCGCGTCCATGCCGGTGGTCAAGGTCGCCCGCATCGCCGGCCAGTACGCCAAGCCCCGCTCGGCCGACATCGATGCCCTCGGCTTGAAGTCCTACCGCGGTGACATGGTCAACGGGCTGGCTCCGGATGCCGCGGTGCGCGAGCACGACCCGTCCCGGCTGGTGCGGGCCTACGCCAACGCCAGCGCGGCGATGAACCTGGTGCGCGCGCTGACGTCGTCGGGTCTGGCGTCGCTGGAACTGGTGCACGACTGGAACCGGGAGTTCGTGCGCACCTCGCCGGCGGGCGCCCGCTACGAGGCGCTGGCCGGGGAGATCGACCGCGGCCTGAAGTTCATGAACGCCTGCGGCGTGGCCGACCGGGAACTGCAGACCGCCGAGATCTACGCCAGCCACGAGGCGCTGGTGCTCGACTACGAGCGCGCCATGCTGCGGATGGCCGACATCGAGGGCGAACCACGGCTCTACGACCTGTCGGCGCACTTCGTCTGGATCGGGGAGCGGACCCGGCAGCTCGACGGCGCTCACGTCGGCTTGGCCGAGCTGATCGCCAACCCGATCGGCATCAAGCTCGGGCCGACGACCTCGCCGGAGCTGGCGGTCGAATACGTCGAGCGGCTCGACCCGAACAATGTGCCCGGCCGGCTAACGCTGGTCAGCCGGATGGGTAATAACAAGGTGCGCGACCTGCTGCCCGGCATCATCGAGAAGGTGCAGGCCACCGGCCACCAGGTGATCTGGCAGTGCGACCCGATGCACGGCAACACCCACGAGGCCTCCACCGGCCACAAGACCCGGCACTTCGACCGGATCGTCGACGAGGTGCAGGGGTTCTTCGAGGTGCATCATGCGCTGGGCACGCATCCCGGCGGGATCCACCTGGAGTTCACCGGGGAGGACGTCACCGAGTGTCTCGGTGGGGCCCAGGACATTTCGGACGCGGACCTGGGCGGTCGCTACGAGACGGCGTGCGACCCGCGACTCAACACCCAGCAGAGCCTGGAGTTGTCGTTCCTGGTCGCCGAGATGCTGCGCGGCTGACGTTTCTGCGCGCGCGGCGAGGGGCTACAGCAGCGCGCCAACGTTGTTGCCCAGCGTCCACCCGACCGCGGCCACCAATCCGGTGAGCGCGAACACCACCGCCAGCCAGATCAGCACCATCCGGCGCGCATGCTGGCGCTCCAGCACGAACCGGCTCAACTCGATTCCGGCGAATTGCCCTGTCACCAACTGATATTGCGTATCGGTGTCGGCCGCCGGGTGCTGCGGTTCGCGGGCCATGTGCAGCGTCGCGCGCTGGGGCGACGCCGCGACGTGCTGAGCGGAGTTGCGTGGGGCCGGCACCCGAAACGCCGGCAGCTCCAACCGTTCGGCGATCGCCGCCACGTCGCGGGCCATCTCGAAGCCGTCGGCGTAGCGGTCGGCCGGGTCCAGCGCGGTGGCCCGGGCCACCAGGTCATCGAATTCCCTTGGCACACCGTCGATGGCGGAGCTGGGCGGTGGGACGTCGCGGTCCAGCCGCTGGTAGGCCACCGTCAACGCCGAGTCGCCGGAGAACGGGGTGCGGCCGGTCAGCAGCTCGTAGGTGAGCACGCCGACCCCGTACACGTCGCTGGCCGGCCCGGCGTTTCCGTCACGGACCTGTTCGGGTGACAGGTAGGCCGCGGTGCCCAGGATCACGTTGGTCGAGGTGATTCCGGCCGCGGCGATGGCCCGCACCAGCCCGAAGTCGACCACCTTCACCTCGCTGTCGTCGGAGATCAAGATGTTCTCCGGTTTGACGTCGCGGTGCACCAGGCCGGCGCGGTGCGCGATGCCCAGCGCCCCCAGTACCGGGCGGAGCACCGCGACCACGGCGTGGGGGGGCATCGGGCCGCGCTCGTTGAGCAGTTCCCGCAGGGTCCCGCCCTCGACGAGCTCCATCACCAGAAACGGCTGTCCGGGATCGAGCGGTGTGCCGAACCCCTGGTCGTAGACCGCCACCAGCCCCGGGTCCTTCAGGCGGGCGACCGCCCGCGCCTCGAGCTGGAACCGGGTCAAAAACTGCTGATCGCCGGCGTAGCGCAGGTCCATCACCTTGCACGCGACCGGGCGGTCCAGGCGCTCATCGAGACCCCGGTACACCGTGGAGGTGCCACCGGTGGCGATGCGGGTCCCGACCCGGTACCGCCCGTCCAACAGGGCGCCTTCGAGTGCGTCCGGCCCCCACGTGGAAGTCACCTGGTCATGGTATGTGGGTGGGCGCCCGCTGCGGCGGTTCCAAGGCGTGTCGAACGAGCGGTTGTGCATCCGCATTCGCCCGGGCGCGCCGCGATGACCGTCAGCGGTCCCCGGACCGGGAGGCCGGGCCGCCAAAGCCCGCCGACGAGACGGCGCTGACCAACAGCTGCGAGGTGGTGAAAACCACCCCGGATGATGCGTGGAGCCGACATTCACAGCGCAGCCGCGGCCTGAACCGACGGACGCCCGCGAAGGGCGGTCTCCAACACTCAACCGAGTTGTTCGGCACGCTTTAGACTTCGTGGCGTGAGCAGTATCCCGGCCGCCGACGACGTCCTAGAGCCCGACGAACCGACCTTCGACCTGCCCCGGGTCGCCGAAATGCTCGGGGTGCCGGTCACCAAGGTGCATCAGTATCTGCGCGACAACCATCTGGTCGCGGTGCGGCGCGACGGTGTGCTGCTGGTCCCGCAGGTGTTCTTCACCTCCGAGGGGGACGTCGTCAAGAGCCTGCCGGGGCTGCTGGCGGTGCTGCACGACGGGGGCTACCAGCAGACCGACATCGTGCGCTGGTTGTTCACCCCGGACTCGTCGCTGTCGTTGACCCGCGACGGCGTCAAGGAGTCGGTGCCAAACGCCCGCCCGATCGACGCGCTGCACGCCCACCAGGCGCGTGAGGTGATGCGCCGGGCGCAGGCGATGGCGTATTGACCTCAGCCGGCTCGCTGTCCCGCCTGGCCGCGCGGTGCCTCGTCGGCCTTCGACAGCCGGTACCAGGCGAACAGCGCGCAGCCCGAGGCGCCGATCACGTGCAGCCACGAGTACATGCCGTGTGAGCCGTCCGGTTTGAAGATGACCATGATCCAGGTCGAGGCCGCGGCGATCGCGGCGATCGCCGTGGGGGAGCGCACCAGGGTGGCCGCCACCGCCAACGGCCAGGTGTAGTACCAGGGCAATGCCGCCGGCACGAACAGCACCACGATGAGCATGGCCCAGGCAATCCCGGCCACCGCCGTGCGATCGTCGCGACGGGACCGCCACCACAGCGCCGGCAGCACCACCGCGATCACCACGATGCCGGTGATCCGGGTGATGTGCAGCACCGCGTAGAAGTTCACCGGGGCGAACAGTCCGCCGACGGCGTGGATCAGGTTGGCGGCCGCGGTCGGGACGGTGAGCCAGTTGATGATCTTGACGTTGCCGGCCAGCAGAGCGGTCAGCCAGCCCAGACCCACACCGGCCAAGCTGGACAGCACCGCGAAGACCCCCACCACGATCAGGGCGGCGATGCCTGCCGCGATGAGGAACGCCGTCGCCGCGGGGTAGCGGCGGTGTTCGTGTCGCGGTTCCAGCTTCGGCTCTCCTTCGTCGAGCCTTGCTGAACCGCGGTGTTCGTGTCGCGGTTCCAGCTTCGGCTCTCCTTCGTCGAGCCTCGCTGAACCGCGGTGTTCGTGTCGCGGTTCCAGCTTCGGCTCTCCTTCGTCGAGCCTCGCTGAACCGCGGTGTTCGTGTCGCAGCCGGCGCATCCAGACCCAGACCAGAAACGGCAAGGCGATGACGGCGGTGGCCTTGACCGCTGCGGCCAGCGCCACCAGGGTGATCCCGGCCAGGTGGCGGCCGTCGAGGGTCAAGGCGATCCCGGCGATCATCAGACCCACCATCAGCATCTCGTTGTGCACGCCACCCATCAGGTGGATGATCACCAGCGGGTTGAGCACCGCTAGGTACAGCGCCGCCGGGGCGGTACCCCCGACCCGGCGGGCCACCCGCGGCGCGGCCCAGATCAACAGCGCCAGCCCGGGCAGCATGCACAACCGCAACACCATGGTGCCGACCACCACGTTGTCGCCCACCAAGATGGTCACCAGCTTCGCGATCAGGATGAACGCCGGACCGTAGGGCGCCGTCGTTGCCGACCAGATCGGGCTGACGTCATCGAGCAGCGGGTTGGGGTTCTCCACCGGGCCGACCACATAGGGGTCGAAACCGTCGCGCAGCAGCGCGCCCTGGGCGAGGTAGGAGTAGGTGTCGCGGCTGAACACCGGAACCGACAACAGCAACGGCGCCAGCCAGAAACCGGTGGTGGCGATCAAGGTGTATGTGGTTACGGTGCCGTTGATCACCCGTCGGCCCAGACCGAACCACGCCAGCAGCATCACCGCCACCCCGGTCCACAGCAGCACCGACGACAGCACCAGGCCGTGGCCGAAGCGCAGCCAGGACAGGTGCACCGATTCCAGCACCGGGTCCTGGATCCGGGTGCTACCGGCCCCCAGGCCGCCCAAGGTGATCAGCAGGGCTCCCAGACAGCCGCGCCACGCCGCGCCGGCCTGCTCGCTGGTGGCGAAGCGGCGCAGCCGCGAGCCGGCTCCGGCGGGAGCGGTGGACACGGTTGGGGCCGGTGGGGTGGTGGGCGTGGGCATCGGCGCTCCGGGTCCTCAGGCGGACCGGTCGGCGACCAGGCGGGCCAGGTCGGTCAGTCCGGCTTTGGCAACCTCGTCGATCGGCGCGGCCGCCAGGGCAGCCATGGCGCGACGGGTCAGCACATCGATGCGGTCCTCGACGGCGGCCAGCGCGCCCACCGCCTCGATCACCTCGCACAGCTCGCGGACCTGCTCATCGGTCAACGCGGTGCCCAGCGACGTGCGTAACCGCTTGGCGGCCACCGGATCTGACTTGTCGGCCAGCTCCACCGCCTCGGCCACCAGCACGGTGCGTTTGCCCGAGCGCAGGTCGTCGCCCGACGGTTTGCCGGTCACCGCCGGATCCCCGAACACGCCCAGCACGTCGTCGCGCAGCTGGAACGCCACCCCGAGGTCGGTGCCCAGTTCGTGGAACAGGGCGTGGATGTCGGGCCGGTCGGCCGCGGCCGCGACCCCCAGTTGCAGCGGGCGCACCACCGTGTAGGAGGCGGTCTTGTAGGTGTTGACCGCCATCGCCGATGCGATCGACTCGACACCGCTGGCCTCGGACACGATGTCGAGGTACTGCCCGCCGAGCACCTCGGTGCGGATGTCTGACCAGACCCGCCGCACCCGGCGCTGCGCACCGGCGGGCAGGTCGGTACCGGCGACGATGTCGTCGGCCCAGACCAGCGCCAGGTCACCGAGCAGGATGGCGGCCGAAATCCCGAATTGTTCGGGGACGCCCCGCCATCCGCGACGGCGGTGCAGCTCCGCGAACTTGTGGTGGGTGGTCGGGCTGCCGCGGCGGGTCGCCGACGCGTCGATCACGTCGTCGTGCACCAGCGCGCACGCGTGCAGCAGTTCCAGCGCCGAGAACAGCAGCAGCTCGTCGGCGACGGCGTCGCGGCCGGTGATGGCGCGCCAGCCCCAGTAGGCGAACGCCGGACGCAGCCGCTTGCCGCCGCTGAGCACGAACTCTTCCAGGCCGGTGATCAGGGCCTGGTAGTCATCGCCCATGTAGGCGGTGTCGGTACGGCGGGTGCGCAGGTAGGAGCGCAACTGCTCGGTTACCGCGCCGGCCAATTCGACGGCCGACGGTGCGGTTGCTGCTGTGGCCTTGAAGCTCAGCGCGGCGCCCCTTTCTCACTCGGCCCGGACCGGGACTCCCGGCGTGCGTCCAGCGTAGAGTGTGCCATCACGCCCGGGGGGACTCAGCCAGGCGGCGCTGACGTGAGGCCGATAGGCTCAAGCATCTTGCGGCCGTGTCGGCCGCCGTGCCGCTCGTGCCTTCTCCGCGGAGGGCCGGCGATGCCGCCGCGGCCCGTTGACCGCCTTCGATGAGGAGCAACCTCGTGACCTTGAACACCGTCGCACTCGAGCTTGTCCCACCGAACCTGGACTCCGGCGACCAGCAGCCCCGGGACAAGGCCTGCGAGGAGGCCGGCAAGGTGCTGCGGTTCGCGGCCGAATCCGGTCTTGAAGGCCGGATCCGGCACATCCTGATGCCCGGCATGATCGCCGAGGAGGACGACCGCCCGGTCGAGATGAAGCCCAAGCTCGACGTGCTGGACTTCTGGACCGCGATCAAGCCGGAGCTGCCGGGCATGGCCGGGCTGTGCACTCAGGTCACCGCGTTCTCCGACGAACCGGCGCTGCGCCGTCGGCTCGACGATCTGACCTCGGCCGGCATCGAAGGTGTCGTCTTCGTCGGCGTGCCCCGCACCATGGCCGACGGGGAGGGCTCCGGGGTGGCGCCCACCGACGCGCTGGCGACATTCCGCGATGAGGTGCCCAACCGCGGCGTCATCCTGATCCCGACCCGCGCCGACGAGATCAGCCGGTTCAGCTTCAAGTGCGACCGCGGCGCGACGTTCGGGCTGACCCAACTGCTGTACTCCGATGCGATCGTGCCGTTTTTGACCGAGTTCGCCCGGCACAGCGACGCCCGCCCGGAGATCTTGCTGTCCTTCGGTTTCGTGCCGACGGTCGAGAACCGGGTCGGGTTGATCAACTGGCTGATCCAGGACCCCGGCAACGCGGCGGTGGCGGCCGAGCAGGCGTTCGTCAAGACCCTGTCGGGCAGCGAACCCGAGCAGCGGCGCAAGCTGATGCTCGACCTGTACAAGCGGGTGGTCGACGGGGTCGCCGACCTCGGCTTCCCGCTGAGCATTCACCTGGAGGCGACGTACGGGGTCTCCGCGGCCGCGTTCACGACGTTCGCGCAGATGCTCGACTACTGGTCGCCGGCGGCGTCCTGAGTCGACGCGAATCGCGGTGAGCGGTCCCGGCCCTGCCAGGCGATCAGCGCCACCGCGGCGGCCACACCGAACGTCGACAACACCAGCCACATGGCGGCGCGCGCGAACGATCGGGTGCTGGGATCGGTGTAGCGCGCCTGCGCGGTCATGGTGCTCACCACGCCCGGCTTGAGCCGCCACTGCACCGTGTCCAGGCCGACGCGTTCGCCGTTGGTGGAGGTCACCTCGCCGGGGAACGCCACGCTCAATTCGACGTCGGCCTCCGGGTCGCTGAGCGAGGTGAGATCCACCCGGCCCTCCAGGATCACCAGATTGCCGGCGCGGCGCAGCGCCAGATTCACCCCGGCCGCGTCGCGATTCATCTCGGCCAGCTGGGGCAGTTCGGCGAAGGTCAGGTCGGAGAACACCGCCTGCGAGCCGAGGTAGCCGTCCCGGTTATAGCCGGAGATCGCGATCTTCTGGGCGAACGGCAGGTCGGCGTTGAGCTTGGGGCCGGTGTCGTTGTCGTTGCGGGGCTTGGCCGCCGCGATGATCTGCCCGGAGACCAGGTCGTCGGGGGAGACGGTGATGGTCGCCTTGATGCGCACGCACCCCACCGTGAGCGGCGCGGTGATCAGCAACAGCCCGACCAGGGCCAGCAGTCGGCGGTATGCGGTGGACCGGGGCGAACGCCGAACATGCACGGAGGTCATCGTGCCAGACCGGCCGGGTGCTGCGCTGACGACTGCTCCAACGGCAGGGGCCGACCCAGGATGGCGAACGGCCGGGGGTCGCCGGCGAAGTGGTGACCACGGATGACGTCGGTGAACCCCAGCCGCCGGTACAACCGCCAGGCGCGGTTGCCTTCGCCGCTGATTTCCGGGGTGGACAGCAGCACATTGGCCTCGGCGCGCCTGGCGAGCAGCCGCCGCGCCAGCGCCTCGCCCAGGCCGCTGCCCTGCGAGTGCGGCATCACGTGCAACTCGGTCAGCTCGAAGTAGCTGGTCATCAGGCGCGAGATGGCGTGGCGCGGCAGCCCGCGGCGCTGCAGGCCCAGCACCACCTGCTGCTGCCACCACTGGTCGGGTGCTCCGCAGTAGCCGTAGGCGATGCCCAGTAGCTCAGCGCTGGAACCACCGTCTTCGCCGTTCAGGGCGGCCACGCCCTGCCAGCCGCGGCGGCGGGTGTGATCCAGCCACATCGCGGCACGTTGGTTCTCGGTGCCCGGCGGGTAGCCCATCGCGGTGACGTACACCCGCAGCGCCTCGCCGAGGCGATCCGCCATATCGTGCGGCGACAGGTCGATGAGCAATGTCGCCAACGTGCAGGTTCCTCTCCCGGTCGGTAGTGCGGCGCGCCGGATCCATTATCCGGAGGACGTCGGCGGTTGTGGTTCGGCCTCGCCGGACCGCGGCTACAATCAGCTGAGGAAGCCTGTGGTACACCGCAGGTCGACCTCGTATTATCAGTATTAGTTGCCCGCACAGTCCGTAGCCAGCCGTGGGCAGTGATGTGAGCGGCCGTCGGCAAGGAGGGACGAATGCCACTCTCCGATCATGAACAGCGCATGCTCGATGAGATCGAGAGCGCCCTCTACGCCGAGGACCCGAAGTTCGCTTCCAGCGTTCGCGGTGGTGCTCTGCGTACCCCGACCACCCGGCGGCGGCTACAGGGCATGGCACTGTTCTTGGTCGGGCTGGTGATGCTGGTCTCGGGGATCCCGTTCTACGCGACCGTCAACCCCGGTTTCCTGATCCTGAGCGTGCTGGGCTTCGTGGTCATGTTCGGTGGGGTGGTCTTCGCGATCACCGGCAACCACGCCACGGCCGGCCGCGATGGCGCGGCCAAGGCGGGCGGAAGCCAGCAGCGTCGGGTCAAGGGCAGCAGCGGCACCTTCGCCAGCCGCATGGAGGACCGCTTCCGCCGCCGCTTCGAGCCGTAACACGCAACGTCTGACGGAACAGGGCAGCCGATTGGCTGCCCTTTTTTCGTGGCCGCGTCGTCCCGGCCTCTGATACCGGCGCCACCCGGTCGGCGATCGGCCCCACTTCGCCCCACTTCGATTTTTCACGGCTGACCAGCACGTTTATCGGCACGGCCGAGCGCTGCTGCTGTCACCGTGCCGGAAAATCGCTAGCCGGATGGGGAAAGGGGGTGAAGATGGGGCTTTAGATGGTGCGGAGTGGGGGATTGTGGGGTATTGTGGGCATACGTTGACGACGTGAGCGGGAGGTAGCCGATGTTTCTCGGCACCTATACGCCCAAGCTCGACGACAAGGGGCGGCTCACACTGCCCGCGAAGTTTCGCGACGCGCTGGCAGGAGGGTTGATGGTCACCAAGAGCCAAGACCACAGCCTGGCCGTGTATCCGCGGGCAGAGTTCGAGCAGCTGGCCCGCCGTGCGGCCAAGGCCTCGCGCAGAAACCCGGAGGCGCGGGCGTTTCTGCGCAACCTGGCCGCCGCCACCGATGAGCAGCATCCCGATGGTCAGGGCCGAATCACCTTGTCACCGGACCACCGGCGCTACGCCAACCTGTCCAAGGACTGCGTGGTCATCGGGTCGGTCGACTACCTCGAGATCTGGGACGCGCAGGCCTGGAGCGACTACCAGCAGACCCATGAAGAGAACTTCTCCGCGGCCAGCGATGAAGCACTCAGCGACATCATCTGAGGCGCACGCCCGTGCCTCGTGGCCTCTGTCCGAACCGACCCTGACGTACTTCCCCAACGTCAGGTTCGCGCTGTCGGGCAGGGACCTCGAGGCAGGGGCTTGCGAGCAGACGCGACGGGGAGGTGTTGCAGTGGCCGACCAGGGCGCCTTCGGGCATGTGCCGGTACTGCTGGAACGCTGCGTGGAACTGCTGGCCCCGGCCCTGACCCGGCAGTCCCCCGACGGTGGGGGCGCCACCCTCGTCGATGCGACGCTGGGGGCCGGCGGGCACACCGAACGCTTTCTGAGTGAGTTCCCCGGTCTACGGGTCATCGGGCTGGACCGGGACACCACCGCGCTCGACATCGCCGGCGCCCGGTTGGCCCGCTTCTCCGATCGCCTGAGCATGGTGCGCATCCGCTACGACGGGATCAGCGCCGCACTGACCGAAACAGGCTTGGCCGCAACGGCGTCCGTCGACGCGGTGCTGTTCGATCTCGGCGTTTCGTCGATGCAGCTGGACCGGGCCGAGCGCGGCTTCTCCTACGCCCAGGACGCCCCCTTGGACATGCGGATGGACCCGGACGCCGAGCTGACGGCTGCGGACATCGTCAACACCTACGACGCGGCAGCACTGACCGACATCCTGCGCCGCTTCGGGGAAGAACGCTTCGCATCCCGGATCGCCGCGCACATCGTCCGCCGCCGGTCGCAGACCCCGTTCACATCGACGGGGGAGCTGACCGCCCTGCTCTACGCGGCGATCCCGGCGCCGGCCCGGCGTACCGGGGGGCATCCGGCCAAGCGAACGTTTCAGGCGCTGCGCATCGCGGTCAACGGTGAGCTGGACTCGCTGCGCGATGCCCTTCCGGCGGCGCTGGACGCCCTGGCGGTGGGCGGGCGCATCGCGGTGATGTCCTACCAGTCGCTGGAGGACCGCATCGTCAAGCAGCTGTTCGCCGCGGTGACCACGTCGCGGACCCCGGTCGACCTGCCGGTCGAGTTGCCCGGCGACAAACCGCGTTTCACCGCCTTGACGCGCGGCGCCGAACGCGCCCAACCGGACGAGGTCGAGCGCAACCCGCGCGCCGGATCGGTCCGGTTGCGCGCCGTGCAGCGGGTTGCGGACGGGCCGATCGCGGCATCGAGGGGGAACTGATGGCGACCAAGCGCAAACCTGCGGTACGGCACGGCGACCGCCGCCGCAACCCCGACGGCGCAACCCGAACCGGGCCGCGCCGCTCAAACGAGGCACCGCCGTCGCGGCGTACGCGTCGGCAGCACGCGACCGCGTCTGCACCGGGGCGTGAATCGCGGCCGCGCTCGGGGCCGCAGAACGCGGCATCGACTCGGCCGGAGCCGCGCCCCGACGCAAGGCCGGTACCACCGAAGAACACCAAGCAGGCCAAGGCGCGGGCCAAGGCACGAAAGGCCAAGGCGCCCAAGGTCGTGCGCGTCCCCCTGCGGGAACGCCTGATTACCCGGCTGGCCTCGATCGACCTGCGCCCGCGCACGCTGGCAGCCAAGGTTCCGTTCGTGGTGTTGATCATCGGCTCGCTCGGCATCGGGTTGGGCATCACGCTGTGGCTGTCGACGGATGCCGCCGAGCGCTCCTATCAGCTGGGCAACATCCGGGAACGCAACCGGGTGCTGATGCAGCAGAAGGAGGCGCTCGAGCGTGACGTGCTGACCGCCGAGTCCGCACCGGCACTGGCCGAGGCGGCTCGCGAGCTGGGCATGATCCCGACCCGCGACACCGCGCACCTGGTTCAGGACCCCGCCGGCAACTGGGTGGTGGTCGGGGTCCCCAAGCCGGCCGAAGGTGTGCCGCCGCCCCCGCTGAACACCAAACTGCCCGACGATGCGCCCGTGACGCCGCCGGCCGAGGTTCCGGTCCGGGTGCCGCCCGCGGCGCCGAAGCTGGACAACCGGCATCTGCCCGCCCCGGCGGTGCCCGCCCCTGCTGCACCCGGTATGCCCCTGATCATTCCGGGCCTGCCGGGGATGCCCGGCCTGCCCGGCGCGCCGCTGTCTGGGCCGCCTCCGGGGCCGGTGTTCGACATCCCGCCCGTCGCGCTGCCGCCGCAGCCCGCGCTGCCACCGGGCGCCGTGCTGCCACCGGCGACCGTGCCACCCGCCGAGGCCGCGCCGCCGCAGCCCGCAGTGCCGCCGCAGCCCGTGCTGCCGCCGGAGGTGCTGCTGCCCCCGGCGGTCCCCGGAGCCGCGCGATGAGACGGCCGGCGCGGGGGACCGGACCGGCGCGCCGCGCCGACGGCTCCGTCAAGATCAAGGCCCGCAAATCCGGCCGGACGACCGCCTCCGCCAAGCAGGCCGCGCCGGCCAAGGGCGGTAAGCCACCCAAAGTGGCTCAGCCGGAAGGACATTCGGCCCGCGAGCGTCGCACCCGCCCCGCCACCGACCTGGGTCTGCGCAGCGCGTCGTTCGTCTTTCGGCACCGCACCGGCAACGCCGTCATCTTCCTGGTGCTGGCACTTGCTGCGGCGCAGCTGTTCTATCTGCAGGTTCCACGGGCGTCGGGGCTGCGCGCCGAAGCCGCCGGGCAGCTCAAGGTCACCGACGTCGAACAAGCCATGCGCGGCGACATCATCGACCGCACTGGCGACAAGCTGGCATTCACCATCGAAGCGCGGGCCTTGACCTTCCAGCCGATCAAGGTCGGCAAGCAACTCGAAGAAGCCAAGAAGAAGAATCCTGCCGCTCCCGATCCGCAGCGTCGGCTGCAGGAGATCGCCAAGGAGATCGCCGGGCGGCTCGGCAACAAGCCGGATGCGGCGACGCTGCTGAAGAAGATGCGCAGCAACGAGACCTTCGTCTATCTCGCCCGCGCCGTCGAGCCGGCGCTGGCCGAGGCGATCACCGACAAGTGCCCGGAAGTGGGCAGCGAACGCCAGGACCTACGGCAGTATCCCGGCGGATCGTTGGCGGCCAACATCATTGGCGGCATCGACTGGGACGGCCACGGCCTGTTGGGCCTCGAGGACTCGATGGACGCCGTGTTGGCCGGCACGGATGGTTCGATCACCTACGACCGCGGCTCCGACGGCGTGGTGATCCCGGGCAGCTACCGCAACCGCCACCGGGCCGTCAACGGCTCGACGATCCAGCTCACCATCGACGACGACATCCAGTTCTACGTCCAGCAGCAGGTGCAGCAGGCCAAGAACCTCTCCGGGGCGCGCACCGTGACCGCGGTGGTGCTCGATGCCAAGAGCGGCGAGGTATTGGCGATGGCCGGCGACAACACCTTCGACCCGTCCCAGGACATCGGGCGTCAGGAGGACCGGCAGCTCGGCAATCCGGCGGTGTCGTCGCCGTTCGAGCCCGGCTCGGTCAACAAGATCATCACCGCCGCATCGGTCATCGAGTACGGGCTGAGCACCCCCGATGAGGTGTTGCAGGTCCCCGGATCGATCAACATCGCCGACGTCACGGTCGGCGACGCGTGGGAGCACGGCGTCACGCCCTACACCACCACCGGGATCTTCGGTAAATCCTCCAACGTCGGCACCCTGATGCTGGCCCAGCGGGTGGGTCCGGAGCGCTGGTTCGAGATGCTGGAGAAGTTCGGGCTGGGGCAGCGCACCGGCGTGGCACTGCCCGGCGAGAGCGCGGGACTGGTCCCGCCGGTCGATCAGTGGTCAGGCAGCTCGTTCGCGAACCTGCCGATCGGCCAAGGCCTTTCGATGACGCTGCTGCAAATGGCCGGCATGTACCAGGCCATCGCCAATGACGGGCTGCGGATCCCGCCACGGATCATCAAGGCGACCATCGCCCCCGACGGCAGCCGCACCGAGGAACCCCGGCCTGACGGCGTGCGGGTCGTTTCCGAGCAGACCGCGGCAACCGTGCGCAACATGCTGCGTTCGGTGACCCAGCGCGACCCGACCGGCATCCAACAGGGCACCGGATGGCAGGCCGCGGTGGACGGCTACCAGATCTCCGGGAAGACCGGAACCGCCCAGCAGATCAACCCCGCGTGCGGCTGCTACTACGACGACGTCTACTGGATCACGTTCGCCGGGATAGCGCCCGCCGACAACCCGCGCTACGTGATCGGCTTGATGTTGGACAACCCGCACCGCGCCGCGGACGGATCACCGGGCACCTCAGGCGCGCCGCTGTTCCACAACATCGCCGCCTGGCTGTTGCAGCGCCACAACGTCCCGCTGTCGCCCGACCCCGGAGCGCCACTGGTTCTGCAGGCGATGTAGCAGCTGCCACCGCCCGCCTGGGTAGTCTCAGGTCCGGTTCTGACGACCTGGCCGGAGCGGATGGAGGTGATCGCGGTGTCTGCCGCATTGCGCCCGGACGTCGGCGCAGGAACGCCGCTGCCGGCGCTGGCCGCCCGGATCGCGGCGGTGACGGCCACCGGCGGGGTGGTGCCGGAGCTGGCGATCACCGGGCTGACCCTGCGCGCCCAGGACGTCCAGCCGGGCGACCTGTTCGCGGCGCTGCCCGGGGCGACGACCCACGGTGCGCGATTCGTGGCCGAGGCGGTTGCCCGCGGCGCGGCAGCGGTGCTCTCCGACGGGGCCGGGGCCGCCGAGATCGCGGACAATGCAACCGCACCCGACACGCCGGTGCTGGTTCACCCGTCGCCGCGGGCCGTGCTCGGCGAGCTGGCGGCAGAGGTCTACCGGCACCCCTGCGAGCGGCTCACGGTCATCGGGGTCACCGGGACCTCGGGCAAAACCACCACCACCTATCTGGTCGAGGCCGGACTGCGGGCCGCCGGCCGTACCGCCGGACTGATCGGCACCGTGGGCGTCCGCATCGACGGCGTCGACCTGCCCAGCGCGCTGACCACCCCAGAGGCCCCGGCACTGCAGGCGCTGCTGGCGGTGATGGCCCAGCGCGGGGTGGACACCGTGGTGATGGAGGTGTCCAGCCACGCGCTGGCGCTGGGGCGGGTCGACGGCACCCGCTTCGCGGTGGGCGCGTTCACCAACTTGTCCCGGGACCACCTGGACTTCCACCCGAGCATGGCCGACTACTTCGAGGCCAAGGCGCGGCTGTTCGATCCGGCCTCAGCCCTGCGGGCCGCCCGCGCGGTGGTCTGTGTGGACGACGAGGCCGGCGCGGCGATGGCGGCGCGGGCCACGGCACCGATCACCGTCAGCGCGACCGGCCAGCCGGCTGACTGGGCAGTCGACCAGGTCAGTGCCGGCCCGCGCGGCCGGGAGTTCACGGCGGTCGATCCCGCCGGGGTCCGCCATCCGGTCGGCATCGGGCTGCCCGGCGACTACAACGTCGCCAACTGCCTGGTGGCGCTGGCCATCCTCGACACGGTCGGGGTGTCGCCGGAGCAGGCGGCACCCGGCCTGCGTGACGCCCGGGTGCCGGGCCGGATGGAGCCGGTCGACCGCGGGCAGGGCTTCCTGGCGCTGGTCGACTACGCCCACAAGCCGGGCGCACTACAAGCGGTGTTGCAGACCCTGCGCGAGGATCTGCGCGACACGGCCGGGCGGCTGGCCGTGGTTTTCGGCGCCGGCGGCGACCGTGACCCCGGCAAGCGCGGCCCGATGGGCCGGATCGCCGCTCAGGCGGCCGACCTCGTCGTCGTCACCGACGACAACCCGCGCGGCGAGGACCCGGCCGACATCCGGCGGGCCATCCTGGCCGGTACCGCCGACGGCGCCGCCGAGGTGGTCGAGATCGGTGACCGGCGGGCCGCGATCGAGTACGCGGTGGGTTGGGCGCGGCCCGGCGACGTGGTGCTCGTCGCGGGCAAAGGCCACGAAACCGGGCAGACCGCCGGCGGGCGCACCCAGCCCTTCGATGACCGCGTCGAACTCGCCCAGGCGCTGGAAGCGCGAGAGCAGCACCGATGATCGCGCTGACCCTTACGCAGATCGCCGAGATCGTCGGCGGCCGCCTGGCCGACATCTCGGCGGAGCAGGCCGCCCGCACCACCGTCACCGGCACGGTCGAGTTCGATTCGCGCCGCATCACGGCGGGCTCGTTGTTTCTGGCGCTGCCCGGGGCGCGGTCGGACGGCCACGACCATGCGGCGTCGGCGGTGGCCGCCGGAGCGGTGGCGGTGCTGGCGGCCCGCCCGGTCGGGGTGCCGGCCATCGTTGTAGAACCGGTCGCATCCGATAGTCGTTCCGGTGCACTCGAACACGACGACGCCGCCGGATCCGGCGCCGCGGTGCTGGCGGCGCTGGCCAAACTGGCCGCCGCGGTGGCCGCAACCCTGGTGGCCCAGGGACTGACGATCGTCGGCATCACCGGCTCGTCGGGCAAGACCTCCACCAAGGACCTGATCGCCGCGGTGCTGGCGCCGCTGGGGGAGGTGGTGGCGCCGCCGGGATCGTTCAACAACGAGCTGGGCCACCCCTGGACGGTGCTGCGCGCCGACGAGAACACCGATTTTTTGGTGCTGGAACTGTCGGCACGGCATCGCGGCAACATCGCGGCGCTGGCCGCGATCGCCCCGCCGCAGGTGGCGGTGGTGCTCAACGTCGGGACGGCGCACCTGGGCGAGTTCGGCTCCCGTGAGGCGATCGCCGAGACCAAAGCCGAGCTGGCCCAAGCGGTCCCGGCATCCGGCGTGGTGATCCTCAACGTCGACGACGCGGCGGTGGCCGCGATGGCCGACAAGACCGTCGCCCGGGTGGTGCGGGTCAGCCGCGCGGCGCCCACCGACGTGTGGGCCGGGCCGGTGGCGCTCGACGAACTGGCCCGCCCGCGTTTCACCCTGCACGCCGGCCGGGTCGAGACCGAGCTGCAGCTCGGGGTGTCCGGGGACCATCAGGTCGGCAACGCGCTGTGCGCGGCCGCGGTCGCCCTGGAATGCGGCGCGACGCCGCAGCAGGTGGCCGCCGCCCTGGCCGGCGCCGGACCGGTCTCGCAGCACCGGATGCACGTCACCACCCGCGCCGACGGGGTGACGGTGATCGACGACGCCTACAACGCCAACCCGGATTCGATGCGAGCGGCGTTGCAGGCGCTGGCCTGGATCGCCCACGGCGAGGAACCGGGGACGAAGCGCCGCAGCTGGGCGGTGCTCGGGGAGATGGCAGAGCTGGGCGAGGACGCGATATCCGAGCATGACCGCATCGGGCGGCTCGCGGTGCGCTTAGATGTCTCTCGTCTTGTTGTCGTCGGAGTAGGGAGATCGATGGGCGCGATGCACCACGGCGCGGTCATGGAGGGATCCTGGGGCGCCCAAGGTGACAGGGGGGCCAGTACGGTTCCCGACGCCGATGCCGCCCTCGCCCTGTTACGCGCCGAACTGCGCCCCGGTGACGTGGTGTTGGTCAAGGCCTCCAACTCCGCCGGGCTGACCGCGCTGGCCGATGCCCTGACCAGCGACGATGCGGGAGATCGCTGATGATCATGATCCTCGTCGCCGCCGGCGTCGCGCTGCTGGTCGCGATCCTGCTGACCCCCGTGCTGATCCGGGTCTTCACCAAGCAGGGGTTCGGACAGGAGATCCGTGAGGACGGGCCGGCCAGCCACCACAGCAAGCGCGGCACCCCGTCGATGGGCGGCGTGGCCATCGTGACCGGCATCTGGGCGGGCTATCTGACCGCACAGCTGGCCGGCCTGGTGTTCTACGGCACCGGGCCGACGGCCTCCGGGCTGCTGGTGCTGGGGTTGGCCACCGCGCTGGGCGTGGTCGGCTTCGTCGACGACCTGATCAAGATCCGCCGGGCACGCAACCTCGGCCTGAACAAGACCGCCAAGACCGTCGGGCAGGTCACCGCGGCCACCTTGTTCGGTCTGCTGGTGCTCGGGTTCCGCAACAGCTCCGGCCTGACCCCGGGCAGCCCCCAGCTGTCCTACGTGCGGGAGATCGCCACCGTCACGCTGCCGGCGGCGGTGTTCGTGCTGTTCGTCATCCTGGTGGTCAGCGCCTGGTCGAACGCGGTCAACTTCACCGACGGCCTCGATGGGTTGGCTGCCGGGTCCATGGCGATGGTCAGCGCCGCCTATGTGCTGATCACCGTGATGCAGCACCGCAACGCCTGCGCCAGCGCGCCCGGACTGGGCTGCTATAACGTCCGCGACCCGCTGGACCTGGCGCTGATCGCCGCCGCGACCGCCGGCGCCTGCATCGGATTCCTGTGGTGGAACGCCGCGCCGGCCAAGATCTTCATGGGCGACACCGGGTCGCTGGCGCTCGGCGGGGTGATCGCCGGACTGTCGATCACCACCCGCACCGAGATCCTCGCGGTGGTGCTCGGCGGCCTCTTCGTCGCCGAGATCACCTCGGTCGTGGTGCAGATCCTGGCGTTTCGCAGCACCGGCCGCCGGGTGTTCCGGATGGCGCCGTTCCACCATCACTTCGAGTTGGCCGGCTGGGCCGAGACCACGGTGATCATCCGGTTCTGGCTGCTGACGGCCATCGCCTGCGGCTTGGGCGTCTCCATGTTCTACGGCGAGTGGTTCACCGCGGTCGGCGGTTGAGATGCTGAGTGTGCTGGAGCCCGGTGCCCGGGTGCTCGTCGCCGGCGCCGGGGTGACCGGCCGGGCGGTGCTGGGGGCGTTGGCGCCCCTGGGACTGCAGCTGACGCTCTGCGACGACGACCCGGCCGCGCTGGCCCGGTACACCGGGGTCGCCACGCTGAGCCCGGCTGCGGTGGCGCCACAGATCGCCGACTACGCCCTGGTGGTCACCAGCCCCGGATTTCCGCCGGGCACCCCGGTGCTGGCCGCCGCCGCCGCGGCCGGTGTACCGATCTGGGGCGACGTCGAGTTGGCCTGGCGGCTGGATGCGGCCGGCCGGTACGGACCACCGCGGCGCTGGCTGGTGGTGACCGGCACCAACGGCAAGACCACCACGACGTCGATGCTGCACGCAATGCTGACCTCAGCGGGCCGACGCGCTCAGTTGTGCGGCAACATCGGCAGTCCCGTGCTGGACGTGCTGGGAGAGCCGGCCGGCGGTTCAGCGAGGCTCGACGGAGGAGAGCGGAAGCTGGGACCGCCGCATGAATCCGAACTGTTGGCCGTCGAGCTGTCCAGTTTCCAGTTGCACTGGGCCCCGTCGCTGCGCCCGGAGGCCGGCGCGGTGCTCAACATCGCCGAAGACCACCTGGACTGGCACGGCAGCATGGCCGCCTACACCGCCGCCAAGGCCCGTGCGCTGGCCGGCCGGGTGGCGGTGGTCGGCTTGGACGACGCCCGCGCCGCCGCGCTGTTGGATACGGCCCCCGCCGCGGTGAAGGTGGGCTTTCGGCTCGGTGAGCCCGCGGCCGGCGAGCTCGGGGTCGTCGACGGCATGCTGGTCGATCGCGCCTTCGGCCCATCCGGTGAAGGCCTGGCGTTGGCGCCGGTGTCGTCCATACCGGTGCCCGGACCGGTTGGGACGCTGGACGCGCTGGCCGCGGCCGCACTGGCCCGCAGCGTGGACGTGTCCCCGGAGGCGATCGCCGACGCGCTGGCGTCGTTCCAGGTTGGCCGGCACCGCGCCGAACTGGTCGTCGTAGCCAACGGCATCCGGTACGTCGACGACTCCAAGGCGACCAATCCGCACGCGGCCGAAGCCTCGGTGCTGGCCTATCCGCGGGTCGTCTGGGTGGCCGGCGGGCTGCTCAAGGGCGCCTCAGTCGACGCGACCGTCGCCAGGATCGCCGGCCACCTGGCCGGGGCGGTGTTGATCGGCCGGGATCGCGGCGAGGTTGCCAAGGCGTTATCGCGACACGCACCGGATGTCCCCGTCGTCCACGTTGTGACAGGCGAGGATATTGATATGGGTGATGCTGCCGTGTCTCCAGTTACTCGTGTTGCACATGTAGCTGAAGGGTCTGATGAGTCGCTGAGTTCCCGGGTGATGACGGCGGTGGTGGCCGCCGCCCGTGAGCTCGCGCGGCCCGGCGACACGGTGCTGTTGGCGCCGGCGGGGGCGTCCTTCGACCAGTTCTCCGGCTACGCCGCCCGGGGCGATGCGTTTGCCGCCGCCGCGCGATCCGCGGCAGGCTCGGTGTGATCGGCGTGCTCGGGGTGCTGGGCCGGCTGCGGCGGCGCGAGGCTGCCGCCGAAGCCGCCGATCCCGCCCAAGACACGGCTGCTGACAAGCCGGTCAAGAGCGAACCGCGCACCCGGTTCGGCGCCTGGCTGGGCCGCCCCATGACCTCGTTTCATCTGATCATCGCCATCGCCGCGCTGCTGACGACCCTCGGGCTGATCATGGTGCTGTCCGCCTCCGGGGTGGAGTCCTACGGTGTGGACGGCTCGGCGTGGCGGATCTTCGCCAAGCAGGTGCTGTGGACGGTGATCGGACTGTTCGGCTGCTACGTGGCGCTGCGGATGCCGGTACGGTTCATGCGCCGCACGGCTTTTGCCGGCTACGCGTTCACCATTGTGTTGCTGGTGCTGGTGCTGATCCCGGGCATCGGCACCTTGTCCAACGGGTCGCGGGGCTGGTTCGTCATCTACGGCTTCTCCATGCAGCCCTCCGAGCTGGCCAAGATCGCGTTCGCCATCTGGGGCGCCCATCTGCTGGCGGCCCGGCGCATGGAGCGCGCGACGCTGGGCGAGATGCTGGTGCCCCTGGTGCCCGCCGCCGGTGTCGCCCTGGTGCTGATCGTCATCCAGCCCGACCTGGGCCAGACGGTTTCGCTGGGCATCATCCTGCTGGCGCTGCTGTGGTACGCCGGCCTGCCGCTGCGGGTGTTCACCACCTCCCTGGCGGCCATCGTCGCCGCCGCCGCGATCATGGCGGTGACCGAGGGCTACCGCTCGGACCGGGTGCGGTCCTGGCTGGATCCCGACGCCGACATCCAAGGCGCCGGGTACCAGGCCCGGCAGGCCAAGTTCGCGCTGGCCAACGGTGGGATCTTCGGCGACGGCCTGGGTCAGGGCACCGCCAAATGGAACTATCTGCCCAACGCACACAACGACTTCATCTTCGCCATCATCGGTGAGGAGCTCGGCTTCATCGGCGGGTTCGGGTTGCTGGCCCTGTTCGGCTTATTCGCCTACACCGGCATGCGCATCGCGAAGCGCTCCGCCGACCCGTTCCTGCGGCTGCTGACCGCCACCACCACGATGTGGGTGATCGGCCAGTCGTTCATCAACGTCGGCTACGTGATCGGGCTGCTGCCGGTCACCGGAATCCAGCTACCGCTGATATCTGCGGGTGGGACTTCCACGGCCACAACGTTGTTCATGATCGGCATCATGGCCAACGCGGCCCGGCACGAACCGGAGGCGGTGGCGGCGCTGCGTGCCGGCGCCGACGACCGGATGAACCGGATCCTGCGGCTGCCGCTGCCGGAGCCCTACACACCGACCCGCATCGAGGCGCTGCGCGACCGGCTGCGGTCCCGGCCGCAACCGGCCGCCCGGCCGCGCGGCAGCGGCCGGGCCAGGCAGGCCCCCAAGCGGGCGGCGAGCCGGGGCGCGGGCCGCGCAGGGCAAAATGGAGGCGGCCGACGCCGCCCGGCGGCGTCGGACGAGCGGCGTCCGACCCGCGGGCGCGCACGCGCATTGGAAGGTCAGCGTTAGGGCAGTGAACGACTCGGTCAGCAAGCCCGACCGCGGTGCGCCGATCTCGGTGGTCCTGGCCGGTGGCGGCACCGCCGGCCACGTCGAACCCGCGATGGCCGTCGCCGACGCGCTGAGCGCCTTGGACGCGCGCGTCCGGATCACCGCCCTGGGTACCGCCCGCGGCCTGGAGACCCGACTGGTGCCGGCGCGCGGTTATGACCTGGAGCTGATCACCCCGGTGCCGTTGCCCCGCAAGGTCAACGCCGATTTGGCCCGGTTGCCGCTGCGGGTGGCACGGGCCGTCCGGGAGACCCGGGCGGTGCTGCGCACCACCGCCGCCGACGTGGTGATCGGCTTCGGCGGCTATGTGGCGCTGCCGGCGTACCTGGCCGCGCGCGGTATCGGCAACGGCCGGGTCCCGGTGGTGATCCACGAGGCCAACGCCCGTGCCGGGTTGGCCAACCGGGTCGGGGCGCGCGGCGCAGCGCGGGTGCTTTCGGCCGTGGCCGATTGCGGGCTGGCGCACCCGGAGGTGGTCGGGGTGCCGGTCCGCGCCGCGATCACCACGTTGGACCGGGCGGCGCTGCGGGCGGCGGCCCGCGCCCACTTCGGCTTCGCCGACGACGCCCGGGTGCTGCTGGTCTTCGGCGGCTCGCAGGGCGCCCGCTCGATCAACCAGGCCGTGGCCGGGGCCGCCAAACACCTTGCCGCGGCAGGGATCTCGGTGCTGCATGCGCACGGGCCGAAGAACACCCTGGAGCTGCCGGAGCCCGGCCCGGGTGATCCGCCCTATGTCGCGGTGCCCTACCTGGACCGGATGGACCTGGCGTATGCGGCCGCCGACCTGGCGATCTGCCGGTCCGGGGCGATGACGGTCGCCGAAGTGTCGGCGGTCGGTCTGCCCGCGGTGTATGTGCCGTTGCCGATCGGCAACGGCGAACAGCGGCTCAACGCGCTACCGGTGGTCAACGCCGGCGGTGGGGTGCTCGTCGACGACGCGGCGCTCACACCGGATTTCGTGGCCGGCACGGTCGTCGGACTGCTCACCGACACCGGGCGGCTGGCCGCGATGACCAGCGCCGCCGCCCTGGCCGGACATCCCGAGGCGGCGCGGCGAGTGGCCGAGGTGGCTCTCGACGTCGCTACCGCCCGGCGCTCTCGGAGCCGGCATGGACGCTGAGCAACTGCCGCCGGAGCTGCGTCGGGTGCACATGGTCGGCATCGGGGGAGCGGGCATGTCCGGCATCGCCCGCATCCTGCTGGATCGTGGCGGCCTGGTGTCGGGATCGGACGCCAAGGAGTCCCGCGGAACCCACGCGCTGCGGGCCCGCGGCGCGCAGGTCCGGATCGGGCACGACGCCTCGGCCCTGGACCTGCTGCCGGGCGGCGTCACCACGGTGGTCACCACGCACGCGGCGATCCCCAAGACCAACCCCGAACTCGTCGAGGCCCGCCGCCGCGGCATCCCGGTGGTGCTGCGGCCCGCGGTGCTGGCCAAGCTGATGGCCGGGCGCACCACCTTGATGGTCACCGGCACCCACGGCAAGACCACCACCACCTCGATGCTGGTGGTGGCGCTGCAGCACTGCGGACTCGATCCGTCGTTCGCGGTCGGGGGCGAATTAGGTTCTGCCGGCGCCGAAGCCGGCACCAACGCCCACCATGGCAGCGGTCCGCTGTTCGTCGCCGAAGCCGACGAGAGCGACGGCTCACTGCTGGAGTACACCCCGAACGTGGCGGTGGTCACCAACATCGAAGCCGATCACCTCGACTTCTTCGGCAGCGCCGAGGCTTACACCCAGGTGTTCGACTCGTTTGTGGAGCGCATCACCCCGGGCGGGGCGGTAGTGGTCTGTGTCGACGATCCCGGCGCCGCCGAGCTAGCCGACCGTACTGCCGCACAAGGCATCCGGGTGCTGCGCTACGGCACGGAAGCACCCGGGCAGCAGGAGCTGGCCGGGTCATTGCTGAGTTGGGAGCAGCAGGGCACCGGCGCCGTCGCGGAGATCGCGCTGGCCGGATCGACCCACCGGGCGGCGATGCGCCTGGCGGTGCCGGGCCGGCACATGGCGCTCAATGCGCTGGGTGCACTGCTGGCGGCGATCGAGGTCGGGGCACCGCTGGACGCGGTGCTCGACGGCCTGGCGGGGTTCGACGGAGTGCGGCGCAGGTTCGAGTTGGTGGGTTCGGCCGGTACCGGCGATTCGGTGCGGGTCTTCGACGACTACGCGCACCATCCCACCGAGATCGCCGCGACGCTGACCGCGGTGCGCACCTTGCTGGCCGAACGCGGCACGGGGCGCAGCCTGGTGGTGTTTCAGCCTCATCTGTACTCGCGCACAAAGGCGTTCGCCGCCGAGTTCGGTCGCGCACTGGACGGCGCCGACGAGGTCTTCGTACTCGACGTCTACGGTGCGCGCGAGCAGCCGTTGCCCGGTGTGAGCGGGGCAAGCGTCGCAGAGCACGTGAGTGTTCCGGTGCATTACCTGCCGGACTTCGCCGCGGTTCCCGAAGCGGTGGCAGCGGCCGCCGGTCCCGGCGACGTGATCGTCACCATGGGCGCCGGCGACGTGACTGTGCTGGGCCCAGAGATCGTCACCGCGCTGCGGGCGCGGGCCGCCCGGACCTTTCCCGGCCGCCCGGGCGTGCTGTGAGCGTGCCACCCGAAATCCCGGATGTCCCACCGCAGGACCCGGCGGAGGAGACGCCCCAGGACACCCAGGCAGCTGACGTCGAGGACACCGAGGCCACCGAAACGGCCGAGGTCGAGGGCCCGCGCCGGCGCGCCCGGCGGGAACGGGCCGAGCGGCGCGCCGCGCAGGCCCGCGCCGAGGCGATCGAGCAAGCCCGCAGGGAGGCCAAGCGGCGGCTGCGAACAGGCTCGTCCGAGCCGGCCAAAGGTGTTCCGCGGGGCACCGTTCGGGGCCTGAAAATGGCGTTGGCCACCTTTCTCGCGCTGGTTGTGATCATCGGGCTCGGGCTCGTCTTGTACTTCACGCCGGTGATGTCGGTGCGCGAGATCGAGGTGACCGGGATCGCGGCGGTCTCCCGCGACGAGGTGCTCGATGTCGCGAAAGTCCAGCTCGGCACCCCGCTGCTGCAGGTCGACACCGGCGGTGTCGCCGAGCGGGTCGCCGCGATCCGGAGGGTGGCCAGCGCCCGGGTGCAGCGGCAGTATCCGTCGGCGCTGGGCATCTCGGTGGTGGAGCGGGTCCCCGTGGTATTCAAGGACTTTCCGGACGGCCCACACCTGTTCGACAAGGACGGCGTCGACTTCGCGACGGCCCCGCCCCCGGCGATGCTGCCGATCTTCGACGTCGACAACCCCGGCCCGACGGATCCGGCCAGCCGGGCCGCGCTGCAGGTGATGACCGCGCTGGCCCCGGAGGTCGCCGCCCAGGTCAGCCGGGTGGCTGCCCCGTCGGTCGCCTCGATCACCCTGACGCTAGCCGACGGCCGGGTGGTGATCTGGGGCAATACCGACCGCACCACGGAGAAGGCCCAGAAGCTGGCGGCGTTGCTCACCCAGCCCGGACACACCTACGACGTGTCGAGTCCGGACCTGCCCACGGTGCGTTAACCCGCGGCCGCACGTCGCCGAGCGGGACTCGGTCGTCACGGCACGCGCGGATCCCGACGGGAATACCGCGCCAGTCAAGAAAATTCGCCCGGCGTGTCTCGGCGCGTCGGCGCCGGTGACAGCCGCGGCGGCCCTACTGTGGCGGTTGCGTGGAACAACTTGACATAACTCTAAGCCTTTGGTTGAGGTTGAGGGTTTGCCCCAGGTCAGTCAACAAGGCAGTTCCGGGAGTTCCGCAGACAGGCCCCAGAGAGGAATCCAATCCCACCAGGGAGGAAGACGAACGATGACCCCACCGCACAACTATCTGGCCGTCATCAAAGTCGTGGGTATCGGTGGTGGTGGCGTCAACGCCGTCAACCGGATGATCGAGCAGGGCCTCAAAGGCGTCGAGTTCATCGCGATCAACACCGACGCCCAGGCACTGTTGATGAGCGACGCCGACGTCAAGCTCGACGTCGGCCGGGACTCCACCCGCGGCCTCGGCGCCGGCGCCGACCCCGAAGTGGGCCGCCGGGCCGCCGAAGACGCCAAGGACGAGATCGAGGAGCTGCTGCGCGGTGCCGACATGGTGTTTGTCACCGCCGGGGAGGGCGGCGGCACCGGCACCGGCGGTGCGCCGGTGGTCGCCAGCATCGCGCGCAAGCTCGGGGCGCTGACCGTCGGCGTGGTCACCCGGCCGTTCTCCTTCGAGGGCAAGCGGCGCGGGATGCAGGCCGAGAACGGCATCACCACGCTGCGTGAGAGCTGCGACACCCTGATCGTGATCCCCAACGACCGGTTGCTGCAGATGGGCGACGCCCAGGTCTCGCTGATGGACGCCTTCCGCAGCGCCGACGAGGTGCTGCTCAACGGCGTGCAGGGCATCACCGACCTGATCACCACCCCCGGCCTGATCAACGTCGACTTCGCCGACGTCAAGGGCATCATGAGCGGTGCGGGCACCGCCCTGATGGGCATCGGGTCGGCCCGCGGCGACGGCCGGGCGCTCAAGGCCGCCGAGGTCGCGATCAACTCGCCACTGCTGGAAGCGTCGATGGAGGGCGCCCAGGGCGTGCTGATGTCGGTCGCCGGCGGCAGCGACCTGGGCCTGTTCGAGATCAACGAGGCGGCCTCGCTGGTGCAGGACGCCGCGCACCCCGAGGCCAACATCATCTTCGGCACCGTGATCGACGACTCGCTCGGCGATGAGGTCCGGGTGACGGTGATCGCGGCGGGCTTCGACTCGGCCGGTTCGGGTCGCAAGCCGGTGACCGGGACCACCGGTCAGGCCCGGCACGCGGTGGCCCCCGGGCAGGCCGGCAAGGTGACCTCGTCGCTGTTCGACCCGGTCGATGCGGTCAGCGTGCCCGCCCCCACCAACGGGGCGACGGTCAGCGTCGGCGGCCGCAACGGTGATGACGGCTGCGACGACGACGACGTCGACGTGCCGCCGTTCATGCGGCATTAGTTCGGCCGCATGGCTTTTCGGGTCCGGCGGGTGACGACCACCCGGGCCGGTGGCGTCTCGGCAGCTCCGTTCGACAGTTTCAACCTGGGCGACCACGTGGGCGACGATCCCGCGGCCGTGGCGACCAACCGCGCACGGTTGGCGAAGGCGACCGGCCTGGGCGCTGATCGCCTGGTGTGGATGAACCAAGTGCATGGCGATCACGTGGAGCTCATCGACGGACCACGCGACACCCCGGTCGAGGCGACCGACGCGCTGATCACCGCCGTCCCCAGGCTGGCGATGGTGGTGGTGACCGCCGACTGCGTCCCGGTGCTGATGGCCGATGCCCGCGCGGGGGTGGTCGCCGCGGTGCACGCCGGCCGAGTCGGCGCGCAACACGGGGTGGTGGTTCGTGCGTTGGAGGGCATGCTGGCTGCGGGCGCGCAGGTCGGCGACATTTCGGTGCTGCTGGGCCCAGCGGTCAGCGGGCCGCACTATGAGGTGCCCGCCGCGATGGCCGACGAAGTCGAGGCGGCGTTGCCCGGTAGTCGCACACTCACCTCGGCCGGGACGCCCGGGCTGGATCTGCGAGCCGGAATCGCCCGGCAATTAAAGGAAAGGGGTGTCGCAGCGATCGACATCGACCCGCGCTGCACGGCGGCGGATCCGCAGCTGTTCAGCCACCGCCGTGACGGGCGCACCGGCCGGCTGGCCTCGCTGGTGTGGCTGGAATGAAACCGGTTGCGCCTGTCCGCGTGTCGTTGCGGGGCGTGCGCGGTCTGGGCCGTTACCGTCACCGTTATTAGTCACTTCAGTCACACCTTCATCACAGTCATCAGAGAAGGGTCTAGGGATGAGCACACTCCACAAGGTCAAGGCCTACTTCGGGATGGCTCCTATGGACGACTACGACGACGACTACTACGACGACGGCGATGACCGGGCCGCGTCGCGCGACTACTCACCCCGGGCGGAGCGGTTCTCCGAGGACGTCTTCGACCGCGTCGCGGGCCGCTCCGACGGCCGCTACGACGACCGCTTCGCCGACCGCGACTACGACGAGGCGCCCGGGGGTTACCGGGGCGGCTACGACGACGACCCGCGGTACCGGAGCCGCGAGTTCGACCGGCCCCGCGACTTCGAACGCTCGCGCTTCGCCTCGCTGCGCGGTTCCACCCGCGGCGCCCTGGCGATGGAACCGCGCCGGATGGCGATGATGTTCGACGAGAGCAGCCCGCTGTCGAAGATCACCACGTTGCGCCCCAAGGACTACAGCGAGGCCCGCACCATCGGCGAGCGGTTCCGCGACGGCACCCCGGTCATCATGGATCTGGTGTCGATGGACAACGCCGACGCCAAGCGGCTGGTCGACTTCGCGGCGGGTCTTGCCTTCGCCCTGCGCGGCTCGTTCGACAAGGTCGCGACCAAGGTGTTTCTGCTGTCGCCGGCCGACGTCGACGTGTCGCCGGAGGAGCGCCGCCGCATCGCCGAGACCGGCTTCTACGCCTATCGGTAGGCTGGCACGACAGTCGGGCCGGTCAGCGCGATGCTGATGCGGGCACACCCTCGTCAGTAAGGTCGCATTCCGTTGGCGCTGTTCTTCACGATTCTCGGTATCGCGCTGTTCGTGTTCTGGCTGCTGCTCATCGCTCGGATCGTCATCGAGTTCATCCGCTCGTTCAGCCGGGACTGGCACCCACGCGGGGCCACGGTGGTGATCCTGGAGCTGATCATGAGTATCACCGATCCACCGGTGAAGCTGCTGCGCCGCCTGATCCCGCAGTTGACCATCGGCGCGGTGCGCATCGACCTGTCGATCATGGTGCTGCTGCTGATCGCGTTCGTCGGGATGGAACTGGCGCTGCAGCACGCCGCGTGAGGGCCCGGGCTCAGACCCGGGTCAACCGCAGCCGCCACGCCTCCGGGCCGCGCTCTTCGTAGCCGACCGCCAGCCGGCCGCCGCTGCGCTCGGCGAGCTGGTGCAGCAGCGGAATCGGATCGTGCGGCGCCACCAGCAGCATCGAGCCGCCGATCGGGACCGCGTCGAAGGCCCCGAACACCGTCGCGTGCCGGATCGCGTGCGGAATCTCGCGCACGTCGAGCTCGGGCATCTCCTCGTCCTGTTCGCCGCAGCCGCAGCCGCCATGGCCGCCGTGGCCACCATGACCGTCGCCGGCCGCGCCGGACTGGGCGGCCTGGGCCGGCTCGGCGGGGATCGCCGGCAGCTGGGCGGCCAGATCGGCCAGCGAGACACCGCTGGCCTCGGCGAGCGCGGGCAGCAGCAGGTCGGCGATCTTGCCCAGCAGCGCCTCCAACAGCACCCGCAGCGCCTCGACGTGCGCGGCGATCTGCACCCGGTCGATGTCGCGGGAGATGCGCACCGCCGCCTGCTCGATCAGCTGGGTCTCGCCGAGCAGGCCCTCGATCAGCAACCGCGACCGCTCGACGCCCGCCGACGCCGGGTAGATGACCTCCACCGCGGCCCGCAGCTGCGGGCGCACCCCCTGCTCGATGAAGGCCTGGACCGCGCGGTGGGCGTCGTCGAAGCCCGGGCCGGCCGTACCCACCGCGGCGAACACCGCCGCCCCCAGCGCGGCTTGGCGGCCGAGCAGCTCGGCATAGCGGGATCGCACCTCATCGACCGCCGCCGAATCCGCTGCGCTGGTCGCCACGACCACGTCGTTGGTTGTCATCCTGGGGTTCCTTCCGTTTGGTCCCGATCGGCCCTGCGTCGGGGCGGGCCACCCGCCGTCAATATTTACGGGCCGACATTGTGAATAATACGGTCCCGGGTGGCCGGCCGGTACCCCGTGGGGCGGTGCCGGCAGCGCGGACCCGGGGGTCACCGACGGCGTTTGGGGCACAGCGAAATACGCGGCGCTCACCCGGCCGGGGTCTGACACTTTGCTGCCCGCGGCCGGACCGGCGCCACCGCCGGGGCCGGCCCCGGTCACGGCAGCCCTTGCTAGCCGCGCGACGCCCCGACGAGCATGGGTGGCCGGCCTCACCGGTGGTGTTTGCCGAAGCGTGATTTCTGTGGCAGCAATTTGAAATTCACTCTTAATATCATTCTCATTGCCGAGCCCAGCGTCTGATGTGACAGGATGGACGGCAGTTACAACACGGCTAGCGTATTCCCGGTCGACCTACACTTGCCCGATCGGTGCTACCTACCTGACCAAGGGGGCAGACGATGCCACTAACACCGGCAGACGTGCACAACGTCGCGTTCAGCAAACCGCCGATCGGGAAGCGCGGCTACAACGAGGACGAGGTCGACGCCTTTCTCGACCTGGTGGAGACCGAGTTGACCCGGCTCATCGAGGAGAACGCCGACCTGCGTCAGCGGGTCAGCGAGCTCGACCAGGACCTGGCCGCGGCCCGCGCCGGTGGGGGCCAGCAGGTCACCACCTCGATCCCGGTCTACGAGCCTTCCCCCGAGCCGGCCGCGCCGGCGCCACAGCCGGCCGCGCCCGAGCCGGCCACCGAAGACCAGGCACTCAAGGCGGCACGGGTGCTGAGCCTGGCCCAGGACACCGCCGACCGGCTGACCGGCACCGCCCGCGCCGAATCCGAGAAGCTGATGGCGGATGCCCGCGCCAACGCCGAGCAGATCCTCAGCGAGGCCCGGCAGACCGCGGAGACGACGGTCGCCGAGGCCCGGCAGCGGGCCGACGCCATGCTCGCCGATGCGCAGACCCGCTCCGAGACGCAGCTGCGTCAGGCCCAGGAGAAGGCCGACGCCCTGCAGGCCGACGCCGAGCGCAAGCACTCCGAGATCATGGGCACCATCAACCAGCAGCGCACCGTGCTGGAAGGCCGCTTGGAGCAGCTGCGTACCTTCGAGCGCGAATACCGCACCCGGCTCAAGACCTACCTGGAATCCCAGCTCGAGGAGTTGGGTCAGCGCGGCTCAGCGGCACCGGTGGACACCAGCGCCGCCAGTGACGGCGGCGGGTTCAACCATTTCAACCGCGGCACCAACTGACGGTGGCAGTCGGGCCGTCACGCGGTGGGTGCAAGTAGTCTGCTCGTGGGGCGGGAGGTGAATCGATGCTGATCATCGCGCTGGTATTGGCGGCAATCGGACTTGCTGCACTGGTATTCGCTGTGGTCACCAGCAACGCGCTGGTGGCCTGGGTGTGTATCGGGGCGAGCCTGCTGGGCGTGGTGTTGCTGATCGTGGACGCGTTGCGTGAGCGTCGCCGCAACAGCCCGGCGGCCGCGCCCGAGGCGGTCTCGGACGCGGCTGAGGCCCCGGCGGACGCGGAGGCCTTCACCGACGCCGACGCCGACGCCGACGCCGACGACGACGCCGAAGACGGTACGCCCGAGGTGGCGGAAACGGTTGACCCCGACGCCCTCGAGGACTACGACGGCGTGGCGGTCGAGGACAACACCGACGACCCCGTGACGCATCCGGCCGATTAACCGGCAATGGTGGTCGGCGTGGCCAGCAGGTCGCGGACCTCGTCATCGCTGACCTGACGAAAGTCGACGTAGGTCTGACCGACGGCGTCGAATGCGGCGGGGATCGTCGCGCACACGACGTCGTCGGCCTCCTGGGCGATCTTGCGGCAGGCCGAGAGTGGGCTGACCGGTACCGCGACCACGGTCCTCGCCGGTTCGGCTGACTGCACCGCCCGCACCGCCGCCAGCACGCTCGCGCCGGTCGCGATGCCGTCGTCGACCAGGATGACGACCCGGCCGCGCGGATCGGCGGCCGGCCGGTCACCGCGGTAGGCGATTTCCCGCCGCCGCAGTTCGGCCGACTCGCGGTCGACCACCGACTGCAGCACTTCGCTGCTGATACCGAGGTCGGCGACCACCTGATCGTTGACCACCACCAGCCCGCCGCTGGCCAACGCGCCCATCGCCAGTTCCGGCCACTGCGGAACGCCCAGCTTGCGCACCAGGAACACATCCAGCGGCGCCTGCAGGGCGGCGGCCACCTCCCAGGCGACCGGCACCCCGCCGCGGGCCAGACCCAGCACCAACAGAGACTCGGTGCCGCGATAATCGGCCAGCCGCTCGGCCAGGAACCGGCCGGCGTCGTGGCGGTCGCGGAAGGTGCGAGGCGCCGACGTCTGGTTCGAGCCGCCTGGTCGAGTCATCTCCCCATCGAGCCTACGACTCGACGGCTGTAGTCACACGGTGTCCGAGG